>CAZKHG010000046.1:0-23578 GCA_964552655.1 uncultured Rikenellaceae bacterium | reverse complement strand
AGACATAAGATAGCGTATTAAAAGTTTTATAAACTCCTATTAATGCTTGGCGGCGTGGTAGGGGTTTTATTTTGAATTAACCTTTTTAGAAGGTGTGTTCCATTTGTGTAGAGAAGCCATTATTGCTGGTTTAGCTGCTTCAACCTCATGGAGAAGGTATTTGCCTCTTTTCCCAATACCATATTTTACTAGCAATCCTTCTTTTGTGTATGTATCTACGGTAGGTGGTGTAATTTCTAGATACTGAGCTGTTTCTTTTCTAGTGATTTCTTTGATTTTTTGTGGCTCGTCCGTTTTTAACTTAAACGAACCTTCTAACTTCTTTAGAATTATTTCTGTTGATCTTAAGGCAACTTGTTCAGCTAATTCCTCAATTGGAAAATCTAAAGTGATTTGTCTTTTCATAGCTTTTGAATTTTTGGCAAGCTATGTAGAATTTACTCTTTTTTATTCTTTTTTACTCTTGCAATAGTTATATAATATTGATATACAATTTAATATAAGTTTAAAGATAAAATAATTTACAGAAAGAATTTAGAGTCAAAATAGATAAAATTTAAAAAGCTACCTTATTCTAAGATAGCCTTTTATAGTGATTATTATTTAACTTGTTCGCTCAGATATTATTTGTTTGAAGGTAGTCTTATAATATGTTTATTATCATCAGATAATGTAGAATTCCTAATTTCGGATGCTAAATGGTTAAAATTAACTTCTGTTTTACCATCTTTTTGAAGCAATAAAAAAGTTTTTTGAATTATCCTTGCTGTTGAATTGAAATTTATTTCACCATTTGTGCTTTTTGTGGCTTCAACATAGTCTCTATATATTAATTCATTAATAATGTGACCAAAGGTTGCTGTAGAGCAATTAACTTTTAATCTCAAATCTTTTAAATCTCTTTCATCAATTGGTAATTGGCTGTTTAACCAATCAATATATCTATTAGTATTAATAATGATTTGTGCAGTTGGAATATATCCTCGTTTTTTTAACTTTTTTAGTTGTTTTTCATAATATTCAATGTAGAGTGGAATAATTTCACCTCTCGTTATGCTTGAATTCAGTTTACTTGAGTATTGACATCGTTTATTAAAATCTTTTTCAAAAAAATCATCATTTCTCACAAAAGAATTCATTTTGATGGATTGTACATGGTTAAAGTTCATAAAATTAATGTTTAACCAAACAATTGAGAAAAAATTGTTTACAGTTTTCATTGGCTTTAGTTTTTAAGTTAGTGATTAAATTGACCCCTGATTAGACCCCTGTATACAACAAAACCCTTGTAAACTATTCGTTTACAAGGGTTTGTATTTTGAATTGGTGCCCAGGACAAGACTCGAACTTGCACAACCTTGCGGTCACCAGCCCCTCAAGCTGGCGTGTCTACCAATTTCACCACCTGGGCATTTGGGGATAAGAATAAGGTTTAATAAATTAAACTTAATTGTTATCAACTTTTAAAAGAACCACAACCAACCGGGCTTTCATTTTATATTCTTGCGATCCGATTCTGAATTGGTCGCTGCTTCCTGCAGTGCCCAGAACAGGACTCGAACCTGCACATAATTGCTTATACTAGTCCCTGAAACTAGCGCGTCTACCAATTCCGCCATCTGGGCTTTTGAAATTGCGTTTGCAAAGGTAACAATTTTATCTTTTTCACAAACAGCTGGTTTAAAAAAGTGAAAACTCCCAGTATCAAACATCTAAAAAAATCATTTATGGTCATTTTCAATTAAAAACCCATAAAAAATTTAATATGAAAAGAAATGAAATCAAGAAAACTACTGGGTATATTATATAATTTCACATAATTAGAGGAATGAATAACATCATTCCTCTAAAACATTTTATTATATAAAATTTTTCTATGGGTTTGTTTGTGGGTAATCATTAGGGTAATAAAGAATAATATTATAATCAATGCTTATTTTATCTTCACCAACCGGAACATCAAGGCGAATTTTCCTTACACTAAGCGAAGGAATTGGAAAGTAAACCAAACCTCTTATAGAATAACCCGCTGTAAGAGTTGTCTTTCTTAGAGCTGATTCCTGCCAGGTGTACTTATCATCATTCAACGATATAATTTTACCTTCCTGAACCGCCCCATTCACAGCACTGGCACCAATGGCGAGATTAACACCGGCATCAACCAGCTCTGAATTTGTAACGTTTTCCTCCACATAGTTCGAGTTATTTCCATCGGCTATGGCGGCTGCAATTGAAAGTGGTATTGCTGCAACAAGAAATGCTGTGGCTGCAACCTGTGAATTTTTACTGTTTGCCTCGGCACGCGATTGGGCTAAATCGATATTAAGGAGTTGAAGTTCAGGATCCAGCGCATTGATAGCAGCCTGACTATATTCGGTTTGTTGGGATTTGTTATTCCAATACCCCGTGTAAAGTTTGATTTCCTCAGGAGCAACCAGAATATCCTCCCCGCTGATATTAACAATCTCAACATCAAAAATAAGGTACCTGTCATTATACCCATTAAATGAAGAATGTACCTGATAAGCACCTTTTTTATAGCTGACATATTCTTTCCCTTTGTCCCATGTGGTGTTGGTTTCTTCTGGTTTTACCCTGATTACGGCTTTTGGTGTGTAACAAGATGATAGGACTGCCAACATTGGTAAAGCTGTCACTAATTTTAGATATGATTTCATATAGGTGTGATTTTTATAACAATAAATCTCAAATACTTTGCCAAAGATTATTAGATTGGCATTTATTTCGATTGAATAAAAGGAATTTTATTGCAGGTTATTCTTTAACATGAAAGCTATAAAAGAGTGCTTCCTTTTTCTGGTGTTCATTTTCTATTATTAAATGTGGACGATTTACAGGTTATAACTAGAAAAATATCAAATAGCTAGGCTTCAGTGATATTACCTGAGTCACTGAAAAATGTTCTTGAATCTACAGAAGCCAGGTTTTGCTGGGCAGGGTAAACTATTACAAAACTCCTTTCTTTTAGCTTACGGGAAACAAATCGTGGAATTCCTTCAAGTTTAGAACTATAGGAAATTGAACCTCTTCGTGCGCTGATAAAAACTAATAGGCTGGTTAAAGGCAGATCATTATATATCGTGAAAAATGAATCCCAACTGGAAATTTTTTCATAGGATGCCTTAATTTTAAGTTTCTGGCTATCAATTGCAACCGAAATACTCTCAAAGCTTTCAGAGGGAATGAAAATGCTGAGCTTCACTTTACTCTGTATCATGAAGTTTTTGGTTATTTTAAGCCAATGGGTAAAACCAGGTTCAAATTCGGCAAGTGCAGGAATTAAAATTATTACCTGACTGAATGTGTTTACCGGGTGTTTTAACCCTGCCACATACACAGGTTGTTTTGTTTCGGTCAGGATATTTTCCAGTAACGATCCAAACAACCATTGTTTTGGGCTAAACTGCCCATTCCAACCAAGTACAATATCGGAAATTATAAGTTCCTTAGAAGCTCTGATTATACCTGATGCGATGTTCAGATCCATTCGTGTTACAATTTCAACTTTTACATCAGCTACCGATCGGGTTTCTATGGCTTTGCCCAACATCAAATTTGAGTTAACTATATCATCTTCCCCTTTAACAACTTGCAGTGCATATATGGGGTCGCGACTATGCTGCGTCTTAAGAAAGGTGGCAAAATCAATCAGCGTATTTATAGTTGTTGGATTAGAAATAGGCACCAGGATTCTTTCTTTAAATTCTTCTATAACCGGGTGAATGTTTTCGCTTACTATGATCTGTTTAGATGCATTTTCCGTTACAAATGAACTTACCATACAGGTTGCCAAAATCAATATTATTGTTGCATTTAATATATTAATATCAATTATTTGCATTTGATAACCAATAAGAATAACAGCAATGGTGGCAGCAGCATGCGAACTGCTTAACCCGAACATCAGCTGCCGATAAACAGGTTTATAGAAAAATACTTTTTGTGTTATATAAGCTGCAATCCACTTTGTAATTAATGCCACAGAAATTAAGATTATTGCATCTTTAATTGCCTCCAAGCCGCTAATAAACACTTTTAGGTCGATTAATAGGCCTACATAAACCAAAAAAAAGGGAATGAACAAGGCATTACCAATGAATTCTATTCTGCTCATCAGGAGAGATGATTTTGGTATAAGCCTGTTAAAAATAATACCTGCTAAAAAAGCACCTATAATTGGTTCTATACCTGATAATTTAGCCAGTATCCCTGCAACAAAAACCATAGCCAGAACAAAAACATATTGCGATATTGGCTCCCCGGTCATATTTTTAAAGAACCATTTGCCAATTTTTGGGAAGATGATAACGATAAATGCAAGAAACAGAAAGGTGAATATCAGCAATTTAACCCAAAATACTGGTGTGAGGTTCCCTTTTGCTAACGCTGTAATCACAACCAGTAAAAACAATACTAAGGTATCGGTTATGATGGTTCCTCCAATAGTTACACCGATGGGCTCAATTTTGGTAATTTTAAACCTGCTGACTATTGGGTATGATATCAATGTGTGTGTAGAGAACATACTGGCAATTAACAATGAAGCCAACTGGTTGAGGTTTAACAGGTATCTGCAGGTAAAATAACCCAAGGTTATAGGAACTAAAAACGTTAATGCACCAAATATTAAACTTCGATTCCGGGTTTTTGCAAAGTTCTGCATATCAAGTTCTAAACCCGCCAGAAACATAAGGTAAAGAAGCCCAATAGTCCCCAGTAGCTCAATGCCTCCAATATTTGAGATCAAATTAAACCCGGATGGCCCAATCAGCATCCCAAAAATGATTAACCCTGCTATACCTGGAATTCGTAACCTTGAGAATATCAAGGGTATAATAAGGATAATTAAAAGTACAATTCCAAAAACAACTACCGGATCGGAAAAGGGAGGATGGAATTGCATCGTTTTTTCAATATACTGATTTTGGTAAAAATATATTTAAGAGTTGAAAGTTAAAAACCCTTGTTAGTAAAATTAAAGTTAACTGAAAAAAATAAAGGTTGGTTGTAGATATTGCAGGTTGTTTAATGAACTTTTTAATGCATCTATCTGTTTAGTATTGCAGATTAATAAGTTTAACAAAATGATTAAATCAGATAGTAAAATTTTAGGTGTAATCGCTGAAAGGAGGAGTGAAGTTTCATTTCTTCCCCTGATTCTTGATGATGAAGTTATTGAAACACTAATTGATGCGGCCCGTTGGGCACCCTCGGCGTTTAACGAACAACCCTGGCGATTTTACCTGGGGAACAGAAAAAACCCGGATTCTTTCCAAAAAATATTATCGACTCTTGCTCCTGGCAATCAGGAATGGGCTAAAAACGCTTCACTTCTTATCCTTACCGTAACCAATAAGATTTTATCGAGGAATGGTAAAGAAAACTATCATGCTATGCATGATCTGGGAATGGCATCATTTAGCCTTGCTATGCAAGCTCAGGCCATGGGATTGGTTACCCATTTTATGGGCGGGTTTGATCATGTGATTGCCAGAGAAAATCTAAGAATTTCTAATGACTTTCTATTGGGATCGGTTATTGCTGTTGGGAAAAAAGGAAGTAATGAAAACCTGCCGGATTCTTTACACCAACGAATAAGTTCCCCCAGAAAAAGGTTAAGTATCTCCGATATAATAGTTGAATTGTAAGAAAAAAGGAGCTTACAGCTCCTTTACCCTTTTTAGTTTCATCATTTTAATGATCCAGTCTGGCAGGGGTTTTTCAGGATCACGTTTATCTAGGTTAAGTTGTAACCCAAGGGGCTTGAAAAGTGGTATCCTATGGGCTTCTACAAACTCGATTAAGGTCCCATCCGGATCTTCGATATAGGAGAAATGGCCGGCAGCTTCACCCATATCGAAACTACCCTGCTCGTTGTGCTTGATATTTGAATTCACAGTAAAGGGGAAGCCCAATGCGTTGCATTCTTCCTCCAGCTTGTTCATGTTTTTAACATCAAAACACAGGTGGATAAAACCTAAATCACCCCAGTACCGGTCTTTAAACATCTTTTCAGGCGCTCTGTCTAATGCTTGAAAAAGTTCAATCTGAGTCATTCCAAACATTTTACTGAAAGCCCCTTTTCGTGGCTGAGAGTGGGAGAGAAGAACTCTCCTGAAAGTGCCACTGCCCCCTGAAACACCATTTAAGTCTTCAAATTTTCCGGTATTATCAGCAAGTATTTTATCGTAACCAAGGAGGTTTGAGTAAAGGTTTAAAGATTGTTCAATGTTGCTCACTCCAACTATTGCGCCGGCAACTCCACCTGTGGGTTTTCCTTCATCGCTAAACCATGAGGTGCTCTCATAAACATCAAAGGTATTATTAAAAGGATCTTTCACAAAGAAATGATTTACACCGAAGGGGTTTTGCTGTGGTTTGGTTAATGGGGTTACTCCGTTTCGGGTAAAAAATTCATAGGCAGTATCAACGTTTTTGCATTTTATTTTGATAGAAAATATTCCATAATCCCCAAGTTTAACCTCAAATTTGGGGGCTACTGGTGTACGGCCTTTATATTGCCATATCTCAAAACCACCTCCACCCTGAATATTCAGCGCAAATGCTGCATGACGTTTTTGGGGTTGCCCGCCGGTGTAAGGGAGCATCAATTCTGCCACTGCATCATCTTCAAAAATCCGCAAATCAACACCAAAAAACTTTTTATACCAACGCCAGGCTTCATAAAGATCAGAAACTCCAATACCAATCTGTTGTATTCCACAAATAATTTTTTCCATACGGTTTAATGATTTTAAGTAGGTTTAACACGACTTACAAAATGAAAGAATAAGCTGGGGAAGAAACGCTTCAGGTAAACCATAATCCACTCTTTTTGGGCAATAATCACTTCCGCTTTCCCTTTTTTAATGGCTTTAAGATACTTTTTAGCACAGTAATCTGCTGATATCCCTTTATCCTGATGTGAATCCATGATACCATGCGATTGTCCATTCTTTTCAAGGGCATTAAAGGAGATGTTTGTTTTTACAAACCCCGGGTAAGCAACGGTTACAGCGATATTGAAGGGAATCAGCTCTATCCGGAGAGTTTCAAAAAAGCCCTGTAGGGCATGTTTTGCCGATGAATATGCAGATCGCTGATGAAAACCAAATTTCCCGGTAATGCTGCTGGTAACCGCAATAAACCCTTCTTTCTTCTCCATCATGGAGGGTAAAAGTGATTTGGTTAATGTGATGTATGAAAAGAAATCTATTTCCATTATCTTTCTGTCAATCTCTACCGGGGTTTCATAGGATAGAGATCGTTGGCTTATCCCACCGTTGTTTACCAAACCATATACAGCACCAAATCTGGTCAATACTGTTTTTGCTGCATTTAGCACATCATCGGGGTTAGATAGATCAAATGGAACAATTTCGCAGAATGAGGTGACCTTTAAACACTCTGTTTTAAGCCGATCCAGCTCATTCACTTTTCTCCCGGAAATGATTAATTTGGCACCTTGTGCAGCCAGCTGAATTGCCATAGCCTGACCTATGCCTGATGAAGCACCGGTTACCCAAACCAGCTTATCTTTGAATGTTATCATTTAGGTATTATTTAAATAAAAAAAAGGTTGAAACAAAGTTTCAACCTGAGCAAAGATCAATAAAAAAATTATTTAATGCTATAATCTTTTACCGAAAGTTGTGCACCGTTTTCGTCGAAGATTACCCATTTGCCTGTTTTCTCACCGTTTGTATAGGTCATATCATATCTTAACGTACCTTTTTCATCCCAAATATACCATTTACCATTTTTCAAGCCTTCGGTAAAGTTGGCCTCAGCTATTTTTACCCCGTTCTGATTCCAAGTTTCCCACTTTCCATCTTTTTTACCAGCCTTGTATGATCTTATTTCATTGATTTGACCCGACTCAAAATAGATTTTGGTGATATTATCAGAAATCCCGTTTTTCAAGTTAGATTCTGATCTTAGCTTTCCTGAAGGAAAATACTCGATGTAAATACCATTGTAAGGTTTTCCATTATTATCCAGGATAATCCCTTCGTTTTTGACGGTATTATCCTGTGCCGACAAGGCAAGAGTTGTAAAAAGGATAATAATTGTAATGGTAAACTTGTTCATCATTGTGCTATTTGATTGCGGTAAAATTAATCATTTTGCTTTATTACGTTATATTTATGGTTATGTTTCTAAAAACAAGAGCTTCTCAAAAGAGAAGCTCTCAATTAGTAAACCATAAATTTTAGTAAGTAGTATTTTGCGGATCCCAGTTGCACCATCCTGAGGTCCAGTTTTCAGTTCCGAATGCTCCTTTGAATGTAGTAGAAGTAAAACCTGTTGAAAGATTGCTGTTTGTAAATAAGGCACCGGAAAGAATGAGTGATCCGGTTGGTGGAAGCAGGCTTGGGTTGGTTAAACTTATTAAGTTATTGCCAATAACCTGAGCTAAAGTAACTGAAGTTGAGTTATTTCTGGTTGTTGCTGTGAAATAGGCCTCAAGCTGGTTAAGCGTATAGGGAGTAGCTTGAGTTGCAGCAGTTGAAACCTCATAATTTGCGGTCATGCCTGCCATTACGCAATTCTCAATTTGTAAGGTATTATCTTCTGCTTTAGCAGGTGTGTTACCCTTTTCACCATCAATCAATAATCCTTTTGGATATCCTGCAAAAACTGAATTGTAAACACAAAGTTGTGATGATCTTCTCAGGTGCATTGCCCTTTTATACAGATGGTTTGCAGGTAATGTAGATGAAACTGCCAATGGGCCCAGCAAGGTAACATTGCTAAATATGGGCTTGGTGATTGGTGCTGTTGTGGTACCGTTTGCATCATTATCAGATTCGAATCCATTTGAACCCGATTGGTCTGAAGCATTTGGATCACGTAAACCAAAAGCAAACTGAACCTTGCCATTAAAACCATTATCGGTATCAAACTCATCGTCCCAACCTCTGAAAGCAACAAGATATTTTGCATTTACTGTACCCCCAAACCACTCGAATGAATCGTCGCCAGAGTATGACACCTGAATATGATCAATCTGTGTTCCGGAGCCAACTGAGTAAAGGGTTAGCCCATTGATTTCACTATTTGCAGTTGAAGTTAAAGCTATACCTGGGAATTCAATGCGAACATACCTAAGAATACCTGAGTTATCAGCCGGATCATTTCCACCATAGGTTGCATCAATGCCTCCTTCAGCAATTCCGTTCCCGGCAACACCTCCATCAGCCTTGTTGGTTGGAGCCTTTCCGCATAAAACTAAACCACCCCAATCGCCATAGTTGCGCTGACCGGCAGGTTTAGCTGATGTGAATACAATCGGGGCAGTTGCTGTTCCTTCGGCCATAATCTTGGCACCTTTCATAATTATAAGAGTACCCTTTGAATCCACAACACCCTTTATAATAGTTCCTGGCTCAATTGTAAGTGTAACACCATCCTGAACATAAACAAACCCGTTGAGCATATACTTTGAGTTGCCGTACCATCTTGTATTGGTAGTAATATTACCTGAAATAGTATAAACTGTTCCAGATACCGGGATAACACTTACAGTACACTCTGTTTTAATGCCAGTGCTTTCTTGTGAGGTAGCTGTGATTACAGATGTTCCTAGAGCAACAGCAGTAATAGTTCCTTCCGCGTTTACAGTTGCAACAGCTTCATTGCTCGAACTCCATACGAGTTTCTTGTTTGTAGCATCTACTGGTGTAAATACCACTTCAAGTTTTTCTGTTGCACCTAATTCAATCGAAGTAGTTGTCTTATTGAAAGCTATGCTTTCAACTTTTACATCCTTATCTTCGCATGATGTTAAAAACATCAAACCTGCAATTAGCAAGGACGAAATACTAAGTAATTTTCTTTTCATTTTGATTTGTTTATAGTGATTAGTTAAAATTTCATGATGCAAAAATTCAACTAATACATTAACTGATTCTTAGGGATATATTAAGAAAATCTGAAGTGATGTTAAATTTTAACTGTCAACCCGAATGTAAAATAACTGCCTGGTTTATAGGATTTTGTAATTTGCTCCCGGGAAAAGTGTTTTATTTCAGCAGTAGTATTTCCGGTATAATAGGACATATCAACATCAGTATCGATATTTTGCTTATAAACCACACTTGAATTTAACAAATTCTTTACAGCAAATTTAAATTCAATATACTTTCCAAATTCCTTCGAGATGGAAAGATCAATTAAGTGTCGAGGTTGTTCGTAGATATCAGGTGTGTACTCCCATTTAATGGGAGATGGACGACCCACTGCAGTAATTCTCTTTCCGATTATATTATATAAAGTTGATATTGTTATCCCTTTATTCTGGTTTTGATAAAAAATACCGGCATTGACTATATATGGGGATTGTCCTTGCAATGGTCTGTCACGATATAGCAAACCCTTATCAAAAATAACCTCACTTTTAATTAATGATGCATTCAATGTGACACTAAAATATTTCAAAACACTTATATTTTCAAGGGATTTACGTAGATCAACTTCCAAACCATAGCTGGTTGCAGATTCAACATTATCAAATGTATATTGTGTAGGGCTTGTAGAGTTCAGAATAAACTCAATCGGGGTTTTAAAATTCTTGTAAAACCCACCAATAGAGATATTTTCACCTTGTGTGGGATACATTTCATAACGCAGCTCATAGTTATGGATATATGATTGTTTGATATTGGGATTTCCTTTAATCCCGGCATTTAGATCAAAATCAACAAAATAGAAAGGGGCAATCTCCCTGAATTCAGGTCTGTTGATTGATACACCATAAGCCAATCGTATCAAATTTTTATCATTAAAATTGTAGGTAAGATTAGCCGATGGGAAAAAGTTAAGCGTATCCCTTGAAACATCAACCCTTGTGCTGGTCCCTTGATAATAGCTCGATAAACTCTGGTTATTCTTCTCGATTCGCAATCCTGTGTAAAGTTTTATTTTGGATGTAACAGGTATGTCTAATACCAGGTAACCAGCAAGCTGGTCGTTACCTGCAGTGTAAGAATCGGATTTGCTGGTTATTTCCATTAGCTTAATACCGGTTGTAAGGTTAATATTTTCATCAGCAAAAACCTCTTCTGCAGGTAACGTGGTTGTTCCAAAAGTGGATTGATCGCTGCCTTTTGCATACCCAAAATTTCTTGCGCCAAATTCCCGGTTCTTTTTCTCAACGTAGAATCCAGCTTTAAGAGTAGGTTTAAAACCAGCAAATGCAAACTTTTGGGTATAGTTTACTCCACCTGTAATAATTCTTTCATACATAACAAGCCAGTACCTTGCTTCCGATGAAAGATCAGGAATACCGGGGTTGGAAAAGAGCATTAACCATTGATCAGGTTCTGTTGTACTCTTTATCTGGCGGTATCTTTTAAGGTCAGGTTCTTTTTTATTTGCATACGCATAACCTATATTCCAATCAATAACGGTTGCTCCTTGTTTAAATGAGTGTTCACCTCCAAGCTGACTGCTAAAAGTACTTCTGCTTAAATATCTTAGTTCATATGATCTGTAAACCCTGCTATCATTGTACCCATCAATTCCATCTCTAATAGTAGATCTGCTCCATCCGATCTGATTGAACAGGTTGCGAAAATCAATCTTTTGGCCATTCCCCAGAAAGAACGACCAGTTATGCATCAGGCTTACTTTAGCAGTTGTTGTATATTGATCATCGGTCATTTTATCTGTAAACTGTGAATTGTCGTTGACAAAATCATAGGTTGTATAATTAATATTGCTCTGGTCATTGTAATCGCGGGTATGACTATAGTTTAAATATGTGATTGTACCTATGGATTTTTTCCCAAAAGAGAACCTATGATTTGTATTTATTGAAAAGCGTGTGTCTGGAATCGCATTTGTAGTATTTAATTTCCAGTTTTCATTTAATGCCCTACCGAGTTCAGTCACTTTTTCTCGGATTACTGGATTCTGTGAATTTTCGTAAACGCTTAAATGCGATGGCATCTGGTCAGGAAGTGCACGTGTGCCATCATCAAAACCTAACCAGTCAGTCTTACTACCTTGATACATATAATAATTATTAAACGTTGTCCCTTGGGCATAAGATTGGCTGAATCCAATTATAATGCTGTTTTTTTCAGGCATGCTTTTGGTATTTATTTTAATAAATCCCCCGGCAAAATCAGCGGGTAGCTCAGGAGCAGGGGATTTGAATATTGAAAGGTTATCAATCATTGAGCTGGGCACCACATCAAATGAGAAAGCCTTTATATCTGCTTCGGAACTAGGAGTTGCTGTATTATTTAACCATACGCTGTTATACCTTTGAGGCAATCCCCTTACCACAATAAACCGATCATCAATAATTGTTACACCGGGAATTCTTTTGATAACCTCTGAAGCATCCCTGTCCTGGGTTCTGGTAATTTGTTGTGCGGAAATTCCGCTGATCACCAGAGGACTTGATTTTATCGAACTCAGCATTGATATTTCAGTCCCCGACTTACGGGTTGCAGCAACTGTAACTCCTTCAAGAGCGGTTGAAACCTCTTCCAGTTCCACTTTTAAATTCGTAATTTTATTCCCTTCAACCCTTACCTTCTCAACAATAACAGTGTTATATGATATAAATGATACCATTATATTATAGGTACCCGGTATTAAATTCCCTAAAGAAAATTTACCATCAAAATCGGTTATTGTACCTGTATTTGTGCCTTGTATTATAACATTCGCCCCGGTGAGGGTTTCATTCCTGGTTTTATCCATTACCAACCCCTCTATTGTCCCTTTTTGTGAAAAGGAAATTTTGCTCATCAGGAGCAAAACGCTTAGAACAAAAAGGATTGCAAAAAACTTTTTTTCCTGTTTACTGAACATTTTACTGAACTTGTTTAATTTGCTGTTGTTGCCCATTATTTCTACTATTTTGACTGCAAAATAAGAGATACAATCAGAACTAACCGTTAATTTTTAATTAATCCTATATTAAGAATTGTTGAAAGTATTAATATCAATTTAACATGGTATTAATATATAATTTAAGCCTATGCGGTATTATTACATGTTTCATTCTGCATTCTGAAGAAGTCTAAGATTGGTTAACATGATGATGTTAAGCAAAGAAGTTAAAATACTTTTGGTTGATGATGACCATTTGTTCCATGAATACCTTGGATACCACCTGAAAAAGGAAGGTTTCCAGGTTTATTCATCTTTTAACGGACAAGAGGCGCTGCAACAAGCTAAGAGTATTAAACCGGACATAATTTTGCTGGATATCATGATTCCCGGAATGGATGGGATCGAGATTTGTGAAGAGCTTAGAAAATCAGATAATTTAAGCAGAACATCCATTATTATTCTTACTGCGAGGCTGGAGGATTACAACCAGGTAGCCGGTTTTGGAGCCGGAGCCGATGACTACGTTACAAAACCGGTAAAACCTAAACTTCTGATAAGCCGGATTAATGCGTTATTACGGCGGAATATTAAAACAGACAACGCGAGTTCTCCGCAAGATAACCTGAAACAAGGTCTCATTATAGACAATGAGCGATATTTAATACTAAATGGTAATAATGAGATTTTTTTACCCAGAAAAGAATTTGAGTTGCTTTCGTTCCTGAGATCAGACCCCCAAAAGATTTTTACAAGATTTGAAATTTTTAATTCCGTTTGGCCGGAGAAAAAGTTTAAGCAGGGTAAAAGAACAATTGATGTTCATATCAGAAAGTTACGAAAAAAGATTGGCGAACAGCATATTAAAACAGTGAAGGGTTTAGGATATAAGTTTATTGAATAACTATTTTAAAGAAAACGGGTAACATGATTGTTACATCATATTACCCGTGAATTGTAATATTTATAGTGGAAAAAACTATTTATTCTTTGCCGTTTCCAGCTCAATCTTTAAGTTCTTACTCGAGGTTGTTTGCAGGTTTATTTTGCTTTTCTCATAGGATATCAGAGTAGCACAAGCAGTATAGGTGCCCGGTTTAAGGTTTTTAAAGGAAAAAGATCCTTCAAAATCGGTATAGGCGATAAGTTCAGTTCCCTCAATCTGTACGTAAACTCCTGTTAAAGCTTCACCGGTTTCTTTATCTACAACCTGACCGGTAATGGAAACGGTGGCAGTGGAAGGTTCTGAATTAGCTGAAGTTTTTTCCTTTCCTTCAGGGTTTGCAAACAGGCCGTTTAAAACAACCATAGCTATAACTGATAATAAAATCTTTTTCATATTTGATATTAATTTGATGACACAAATGTATGCCGTAATTATTATAAGAGCTTTATCGGAATATTATGCTTATATTAATTTTGATTTGATTATATAAAAATCAGATATTTAGATATATACGTTATCTAAAAAAATCAATTTAATTCTTAAATTGTGGACAATTAATTTAGAGTTAACATAAAATTAATATTAGCGGCTAAATTCATTACCTATCTTAATATTTATTTAATCTGATTATCACTTATTATTAATAAAATTGTAGATATTTTAAAAATTAAAATGGAAGCTAAAGATTATAAGATTCTTTTGGTTGATGATGAGCCGGATATCCTGGAATTCCTTAAGTATAACCTTCAAAAGGAGGGATTCGAAATTTACACCTCTTCCAACGGGCGTGAGGCTATTCAGCTGGCTGAAAAAATTCAACCCCATCTAATCCTGCTGGATGTTATGATGCCCGGTATGGATGGCATCGAAACCTGTGATGAAATAAGATCTAACCCGAAGATTAAGAATATTCTGGTGGCTTTTCTCACGGCCCGCGGAGAGGACTATAGCCAGATTGCTGGCTTTGAAGCCGGAGGGGATGACTATATCACTAAACCAATTAAGCCTAAAGTACTTGTTAGCCGAATAAAGGCTATACTTAAAAGAGCAGATATTAAAGATATTGGTGTAATAAAAAAATATGAAAGTGATGGTGAATCATCCATCTTGATGGATAAGGAGAGGTTTTTAATTTTTAAGGATGGTGAGGAGATCATCCTGCCTAAAAAAGAATTTGAACTGCTTGCTCTTTTATATAGCCGCCCGCAAAAAGTTTTTACCAGGGATGAGATTTTTTCCATCATCTGGGGCGATAACATTATCGTTGGTGATAGGACTATAGATGTCCATATCCGCAAGCTACGCGAAAAAATAGGGGAGGATCACATCAAAACCGTAAAAGGTGTGGGGTATAAGTTTGTACATTAAAAAAGAGGCCTTTTAAGCCTCTTTTTTTCTTAATTTATTTTATCTGATCTAATCAGTATTCTTTAAAATGAAATCGCGTTGTGCTTTGAGCAGGTTTAGGGTTTGAAGCATAATGTTCTTAATCTCGTTGAGCAAACCCATGTAAAGTACGCTATTCCTGGTTCCCGATTCATTCAACTTTATACGTTTAACCTGTTTTTTTCTTGCATTGTTGAGCAATTCAAGAATATCCTGCTGCTTTTTAATGGCTTTATCGGTGTCTGTGTAGTCGTTCTCCTTGATCATCATTATAATCTGATCAAAGAAAATGGCAATCTGCTTGCTGATTTCCTGCAGCTCCTCATTCTGCTCTTTAAGAAGCCCTTTATGATGGTTATCGATATGTTCAAAGCTGGGGCCGGTAACAAATTTCAGGGAGTGGGCAATTTCACGCAGGTAGTCAACCACCTGGACATAGTAATGACCGGTTTCAATGGAATCCTCGTGCAGCTTTTTAAGCACATTATACACATTGTACTTGATCCTTTTTGCCTCGGAGTTCAAATCATCCACCTCGGCGTTCACCTTCTTGAGCATTTTTCGGTTCTCATTCGATAACCCATCAATGGTTTGTTTATACGTGTTTATAACATCCCTGAGCGATTTGATAACATTGTTGGTACATTTAATAACAATGCTTTCATCCCCGTAATCCTCTTCTGCTTTGGCATCGGCATTCTTAATGGCAACCCGCTTTTTATGTATAAAGCTTGATCTGATTAGTAACGCCACTGAAATGGCCAGGAGTATGATTAATGCCGGAACCTTTCCGTAGTAAATGGCAGCGGCCATTGCAAACGATACGGAAAAAGCAATTAACGCCGTAAAAAACCAGCTGGTTATTACTGCTAAAACACCCGTGATACGATATACAGCACTCTCTCTTCCCCAAGCCTGGTCCGATAAGGAAGTACCCATTGCCACCATAAAGGTTACATAGGTGGTGGAAAGTGGCAGTTTTAGGGATGTGGCTGAGCTTATCAGAATACCGGCAACCGTGAGGTTAACCGATGCCCTTATCAGATCGAATGACGGTGCCTCTTTTAGATTTTTGTATTTTGGGGCTTTTGACGTGTCAAATCTACTGGCAACAAATTCTTTAACCGGCCTGGGGATTAACCTGCCGGTATCATCCCCAAATTTTCTGGCAACCCTCACCAGTGATCTGGAAAACTGCGAGCTGCCAAACTGTTCACTACCAACATCCTGACGAGCCAGGTTTACGGTGGTGTCAATCACGCTTCGGGCCTTTTTTGATATCCAAAGGGTAATCAGCATTATAAACCCTGCTGCCAGCAGGTAGTAAACATTAGCGGCAACCGGCTTGGCTAAATCGGTCATCAGCAGCTGATCGGCCGGAACCCCCGGATTGGCGATATGAATTTCCACCGCTTTAAGACCAGCCATGGATACCCCGATAAAGTTAACCAGGTCGTTCCCGGCAAATGACAATGCCAGGGCAAAAGTTCCTGCCAGGACAATAAACCGGAGTATATTCAGCCTGAAAATACTAATGCAAATCTGAAAGATCGAAACCCAGATTATAAATCCATAGAACAGAATTCTCCAGGTATGCTCCTTAATATATGCCAGCATGGATTCACTGATAACCGAAGAGCCCTCAAGACCCTTCATCAATATAAAATAGGTGATGGCTGTTAGCGCAATGCCACCCCATATCCCTCCGATATAGCCCATACTTTTTGTATAGTTAAACGAAAAGAGAAACCTGGCAATGTACTGAACAATGGCTCCAATAACAAAAGCAACCACTACTGAAATTAATATACCCGATATCATGGCTAGAGCTTTCCCGCTGTTTATGTAAGTTCCAATATTCGTGAACGATTCCCCGTTGGCAATAATTTTAAAGGTTGAAACGGCCACTGCTGAACCTAACAGCTCAAATACTAGAGAAACAGTAGTGGATGTGGGAATACCAATGGTATTGAAAAAATCAAGCAATAATATATCGGTGATCATAACAGCCAGAAAAATTACCATGATTTCGCTCAGGTAAAAGTATTCAGGCCTGAATACCCCCTTGCGGGCAACTTCCATCATACCTCCGGAGAATAAAGATCCGATTAGAACACCAAGCGAGGCTACACCTAAAATGACGTACTTTGAGGCCACCTTTGAACCAACTGCAGAGTTCAGAAAGTTGACAGCATCGTTGGCAACACCAACTATTAGGTCAGATATTGCCAGTAGTATTAAGATCACTACAAGCACCAGGTAATATGTATCCATAATCTTTTTTTATTTATGATGACAAAGGTAGCAAGTGTTAGAATCCGTTTATATAATTGGTTATTATGTTTACATTAGCGCAATGTTAAATTAATGTTAAGGAATTTATTAAAAGCTTGTAAAACAGCATTTAAATTAGATTATATTAGATTTCAATTTACATAATCTTTATAGCTATATAAAATATTTCTGATATTTTTGAGCTTTAAATTCTGACTGATATGAATATATTTGAGTGGAACGACAGCTACAGTGTTGATATAGAGAGTATTGACAGTGAGCATAAAGGGTTATTTGACCTGATAAACCAGCTATACGGGGCAATGTCGCAGGGAAAGGGGCATGAGATACTGAATGAGATTGTAGATAAGTTGACAGATTACACTAAAGTTCACTTCCGCAGGGAGGAATTTTTTTTTAAGGCTACCAACTACCCAGAAATGGCTGCCCATGTTCTCCAGCATGAACTATTCATTAAAAAAGTTGACGAGTTTAAGAAAAGCATCAAACACCAGAAACTAAACGTTTCGGTTGATGTGATCAGTTTCCTGGGCGACTGGTTGATCAACCATATTAAAATATCAGACAAGAAGTATAGTTCACACTTAAAGAAGTACCATATAAAGTAACATAACCTCTCATTTTCGAAGGTACTATTGGATATTTTATAGGTGTTTTTTTGAATCCTTTTATCAAAAAAATATGCCTGTTTGTCAATTTTTAAAATTTAAAAAAATTGATAAATACGATAATCTCTAAAATAATATTTATTAACTAACATAAATTCAGACATATAAAATATTTTCTAATATATCCATTGGCTTTAATCTTTTTTACCATTGCAGAACCTTTTTCTTAGAACCACGTTAATTCTACAAAACACTAATATTCATTATTTGTAATTCAAGAAGAAATTTGGCTATGAGAAAGATTGGTTCCAGGTTAATAATTTTATTTTTCATTTACTTTATAGGAGTTCAATTTAGTGTTCAAGCTCAAAATGGATCAATAGACCCTTCATTTGTTATAGGATCTGGTTTTAATAATTTGGTTCGTGCTACCGCCATTCAGTCCGATGGTAAGTTAATTGTTGCCGGTGATTTTACCTCTTTTAACGGTACTTCGATTAATAGAATTGCCCGTTTAAACACTAACGGAACACTTGATAATACTTTTAGTGTTGGTACCGGTTTTAACAGATCAGTAAATGCAATTTACATACAACCGGATGGAAAAGTGATTGTTGGAGGTGTATTTACTAATTATAATGGTACAACCAGGAATAGAATAATCAGACTTAATACCAATGGAAGTATAGATAACACCTTTAACGTTGGTACTGGCTGTAATAACAATGTCAATGCAATTGCATACCAAACAGATGGCAAGGTAATACTTGCCGGTGATTTTACCAGCTATAACGGGACAACCCGTAACCGAATTATTAGAATTAACTCAAACGGGATAATTGATAATACATTTAGCATTGGTTCTGGCTTAAGCAGCACTGTTAACTCTATATCTTTACAACCTGATGGCAAAGTTATTGCTGCAGGAAATTTTACATCTTATAATGGAACTGCAAGAAACAGGTTGGTAAGAATTAACACAAACGGGACTATAGATAACACTCTGGCTATTGGCACTGGGTTTAACCAGGAGGTTTTTGCCGTTGCAGTTCAACCAGACGGTAAACTTATCATAGGTGGTTCCTTCACTTCGTATAACGGGAGTTCACGAAACAGGATAGTTCGCATAGCATCAAGTGGTAGCATTGATAATATACTTTCTATTGGAACAGGTTTTGCAAACACAGTAAGAGCAATTGCAATACAACCTGATGGGTTGATTCTTGCCGGAGGTAGTTTTACCGCTTATAATGGCTCCACCCAAAATAGAATTTCGCGATTAAACCCTGATGGGAGCATTGATCCCAATTTAGTTACTGGAACAGGTTTTTCAGGAGCAGTTTACTCTTTTTCGCTTCAAAGCAATGGTTGGCTTTATGCTGGTGGAAGTTTCGCTAATTATAATGGTGTATCTTCTAAGAATATCTCAAAGATTGACGCATTTGTTTGTCCGCCATCTGTATCAATTTCAGCAATACCCAGCAACTCGATATGTTCTGATGTTAATGTTACTTTCAATGCAGTATCAACAAATGGTGGTGTAAGCCCAACTTATCAATGGTATTTGAATAATAACCCTGTTGGTTCAAATTCTTCGTCTTATTCCAATAACACAATTTCTAATAACGACCAGATTAAGGTTCTCATGACCTCTAGTGCAGCCTGTGCATCGTTTGCCCAAGTGCAAAGCAATACAATTACAATGAGTGTATCAACAAGTGTATCACCTACGGTTTCAATTGCGGCAATTCCAAATCAGGTCATTTGTTCAGGAACAACAGTTACATTTGATGCCACAACAACCTATCCAGGCACAAATCCAACTTATCAATGGTATTTAAACGGCACACCTGTTGGTTCTAATACTGCCAGTTATTTCAATAACAACCTCAATAATAATGATCAGATTTCTGTTCAGCTAACTTCTAATGCTACATGTGCACAACCCAAGACGGTAAGTAGTAATATAGCTGTAGTTCAGGTTTCTGCAACATTAGCTCCAACAATAACTATAAGTGCAAACAACACAAATATTTGTCAGGGTACTTCAACAACCTTTACGGCCACACCAATAAATGCTGGCTCAAATCCAACTTTCACTTTTTTAGTTAATGGTAATTCTAAGCAAAGTGGAACTTTAAATACATATTCAACCTCAACACTAAATAATAATGATGTTGTTTCATGTTTGCTAACAAATGCAGTGCCGGGTAATCAAGGAACTTTAGATGCATCATACACTATAGGTACCGGTTTAAATGTAACAACAACATCACAAGTGATACAACCTGATGGAAAAGTTATTATTGCAGGTGACTTTACAACATTTAACGGTACAACAAAAAATAGAATTGTCCGGCTTAATGCTGATGGCAGTGTTGATAATACTTTTAACATTGGTACAGGCTTTAACAGAATTGTGCATGGATTAGCAATTCAACCTGATGGGAAAGTCATTGTTGTCGGTAATTTCACCACCTTTAACGGCATTTCTATAAACAGGATTGTTAGGCTAAACTCCAATGGTAGCCTAGATAATACATTTATCACTGGGACAGGGTTTAATAATGATGCCTGGGCCGTTTATGTTCAAACAAACGGTTACGTGGTCATCGGTGGTGATTTTACCACCTATAATGGGACATCTAGAAACAGAATTGTCAGATTAGCCCCCACTGGATCTATCGATAATACTTTCTCTGTAGGTACAGGTTATAATTCAACAGTTTATACGATCACTGCACAAAGTAATGGAAAAATTCTTGTTGGGGGTGATTTCACAAGTTACAATGGCAATGTTCGTAACCGAATTACCCGGTTAAATTATGATGGTACCCTTGATAATACGTTTACTTCGGGTGCTGGTTTTAATTTAACTGTATATGCTTTGGCAGTTCAAACAGATGGGAAAATTTTATCTGGAGGTAATTTTACTTCATACAATACTACTTCTATAAACCGCATTGTACGTATCAACTCAGATGGTTCATTTGATAACACATTCGCAGTAGGAACTGGGTTTAACAACATAATTAGAAGTATAGTTGTACAAACCAATGATATGGTAATAGCTGGTGGTGATTTTACTACATATAATGGGATTAGTAGAAACAGAATTGTTCGTATTACCTCTACTGGCTCAATAGATAATAATTTCATTATAGGAACTGGGTTTAACGGATCAGTTTATAGTATTTCATTCCAAAGTGATGGGAAAATTATTGCTTCAGGTGATTTTACAACCTACAATGGTAATGCTCGTAACAGAATATTGAGAATACAAAATGCTCTGTGCTTTAGTACCAGTGCATTAAGTAACAGTATAGCAATGACTGTTAACCCCAACGTAATTCCAAGTGTTTCTATAGCAGCAAATCCGGGTAATGTAATTTGTCAAGGCAAAGAGGTTACTTTTTCAGCAACCCCTGTGAATGGTGGGTCAAGTCCTTCTTATCAATGGTACTTAAACGGAAACCTTGTTGGTACCAATAGTAATTTATATCAGAATAACAGTTTAGTTACAAACGATCAGGTATATGTGAGACTATCATCTAACGCCAGCTGTGTAAGTCCGTCGCAGGTAAACAGTGCTCCAGTTATAATTACCGCCAACACTGATTGTGGAACTGACCCTGCCTCTCAGGCATCCCAGGTACAAACTTTAACCAATCAGACCAAGAGCATGACCATAAGCTGGAATGTTGGGTATTGGGATAAACGGGTAGTATTTGTTAAAAAATCTGATTTACCTGATGTTGCTGTTCCTTCGAATGGAACAACTTACAATGCCAACTCTGTTTTTGGACAAGGCACCCAAATTGGAACAACCGGCTGGTATTGTGTTTACAATGGTTCTGAAAATTCAGTAACAGTAAGCGGACTTAGACCTTATACTAAATATCAAACCATGGTTCTGGAGTATCATGGCAACCCCGGTGCTGAAATTTATAATATAAGTTCAACAACTAATAATCCAATAACTTTAGTAACTCTTGGTGTAATACCACAAGACTTTAATGTTCTTAAGACCCTTTATAAATCATTAGGGGGAAATACATGGACAAATAATTGGGATACATTATCAAACAGTGTAAGTTCAAGCGCGCCATGGACAGGAATAACTGTCGGCCCTTATGATCCAATTAATGGAATCGATTTAGAAGATAGAATAACCCAGATTTCATTACCATCCAATGCCTTAACTGGCTCTCTCCCTGCTGAAATTGGATTATTATCTGAACTAACCTATTTAAATCTACCAAAGAATAATATTGTTGGTCAAATTCCATCCGGAATTGGTAGTTTAACCAAATTATCATATTTAAATCTGAACAATAATAAATTGACTGGTTCAATACCCGCAGAAATTGGTAATTTAACCAATCTTACGAACCTGCACCTTGCTTATAACCAGTTATCAGGCGAAATTCCAAGTGAACTCGGTAATTTAACCAATTTAATTGAACTTGTTCTATCCAACAACCAGCTAACCGGAAGCATACCCAAAGAGCTGGGGAATTTAAACAGGTTAACCCGTTTAGGGCTTCCAAATAATCAGCTTTCAGGATCAATACCATCTGAACTGGGAAATCTTTCCAGCTTAACCAGGATGGTACTTTCATTCAATACCCTGACAGGATCAATCCCAAGGGAGTTGGGGAATCTCACCAAGCTAACATCACTCGGTTTAACCGATAACAGCTTATCTGGTGAAATACCCGTTGAATTTGGTAACCTGGTTAACCTGACTGAGCTTAACCTTTATATGAATCAGCTTACTGGAAATATCCCAGCCGAACTTGGCAATTTATCAAAACTTGAAACCTTAAACCTGAGTAATAATAACCTGTCTGGTGAAATACCAGTTCAGATCAGAAACTTAACTAAGCTGAAAAAGTTGTATTTATCGTACAATAATTTTACATCTATTCCTGATGTCACAAATATCAATTTTGATATGACCAGCGGTTCCGGGTTGAATGTTCAGAATAATAACTTAACCTTCAGCTCACTGATCCCGATCAAAACCAAATTCTTTACTTCATCCCAATACAACCCCCAGAAACCATTTGGTTTATCCACAGTAGCATTTGGCTTTAACACAGGTGATAATATAACCCTGGATGTAACTAATTTATCAACTCAAAATTTAGGTTCAGGCAATACCTATTCACTGTATAAAGGAACCAAGCTGGTAAAGGGATCTTCTGTTTCAGGTATTTTTACATTAAGCAATGTTGCCGCTGCAGATACAGGTACCTACTATTTTAAGGTTTCTAATTCCCAACTTACAGGTATTACATTAGTAAGTGTACCATTCAAAATTAATTTGGTTAAAGTGCCCAACAAGTTATTCGATGTTGATAGTGAAGAAGTAATTGTGGTATCAGCAATCAGCGCCTATCCAAACCCAACACGTGGTGCTTTTAACCTTGCTATAAGGAGTGAATATAATGGTGAGATAAAAATCAAC
>CAZKHG010000045.1:0-28379 GCA_964552655.1 uncultured Rikenellaceae bacterium | reverse complement strand
TAGTTTACGCTGAATAATATTTACGCCAAAGAAACATTACCCCTTTGAACAGATATGTGGTTAATGTTAGTATCAGCGGCATTAACCAAAATAAAAATGGAAAAAAGAAGATTCTCCGGAAACAGGGGAAAACAGTACTTTACTTTTAAAAACCCTGCCAATGTCAGGTATTCTGCAAGTACAAAAATTAAGACCAACGGGATAGACCCGAACATGTTTGTAAAAAAAGCCGAGCTGAAAGAAGATCATAAATACACTGCGACTCGTCTTATCAAAGATCTGCCAATAAATCAGGGTATTATAAATAATCTCTTGCAAAAGGGTTATGAATCACCCACTGAGATTCAGGACAAGACCCTAGAAGCTATTATGAGCGGTAACGACCTGATGGGCCTGGCGCAAACCGGAACAGGGAAAACAGGTGCTTTTCTGATCCCAATGATCAACAACCTGCTTGAACAAAAACCTGCATTCCAGGTGCTGATTATTTCACCTACCCGGGAACTTGCCCTGCAAATTGAAAGCGAGTTTGTAAGCATTGCCAAAGGGTTGAAGCTCTACAGCACTTGTTTAATAGGAGGAACAAGCGTTCACCGGGATATCAACAATTTAAGGCGATCGAGCCATATTGTTATTGGCACCCCTGGCCGTATAACCGATATGGTAAGGCAAAGGGCGTTAAACCTAAACAACTTCTCGGTACTAGTGCTCGATGAGTTCGACAGGCTTTTGGACATGGGCTTCTCAAGGGATATTCAGCGCCTTGTTGACGGGATGAAAAGCCGTAAGCAAACCATCCTGTTCTCGGCCACAGAAGAAAAGCAACAGCGCAAGCTAATTGATAATCTGCTGGAAAATCCGGTGGAGGTGCGTGTAAGAGATGGCAACATCAGCCCTGATACCATTGACCAGGATATTGTTATGGTAAAGAGCGGGGAAAGAAAAA
The DNA here is from genome assembly GCA_964552655.1 of uncultured Rikenellaceae bacterium. Classification (GTDB taxonomy): domain Bacteria; phylum Bacteroidota; class Bacteroidia; order Bacteroidales; family Tenuifilaceae; genus CAZKHG01. Next base: position 27,433 of record CAZKHG010000045.1, on the reverse strand, counting down.
TGGATGTACTGCTTAAAATGATCAATGATGAATCATTTGAAAAGGTGCTTGTTTTTGCAGAAACCAAACGCTGGGTAAGCAAGATTTGCAGTGATCTGCGCAGAGCAGGCATTAAAGCCGATGAGATTCACGGGAATAAATCACAAAACTATAGGATTAACGCGTTAAACTCATTTAAGACTCAGAAGATTAAAGTACTGGTTGCCACTGATGTTGCGGCCAGAGGGCTAGATATCTCAAATGTATCGCACGTAATCAACTACCAGCAGCCAAAGAATATGGACAGCTATATACACCGGATTGGCAGAACCGGAAGGGCTGGTGAATCAGGGAAGGCTATTACCTTTATAAATTAAACTATCAACACATGGCAGGACCAAACAACAAGTACATTAAGAAGCAAAAAACCGAATTGCGACTTAAAAAACGTAAGGAAAAAGAGCAGAAGAAACAGGAACGGAAGGAGAACTCAACCGGGAAAAGTTTCGAGAATATGATTGCTTATGTTGATAAGTTTGGTAACATTACCTCTGAACCACCTGTTGAGAAAACAATGCAAAGCAATAAAGAAGAGCTTGATCCAATAAAACAAGATTAATTTTTTTTTTAAAATTACAGATGATTTTTTAACCACAAAGGGCTCTAAGGTTACTTAGTGTTCTTTGTGGTTAAATTATCTTTAGGGCTTAAGATTTGATATTATTTCTTTGACTCTATTCACTTTTTCATCGAGCATTTCCTTTGTTTTTGCCTCTGCTATAAAACGCAAGTAAGGCTCAGTATTTGAAGGACGAATATTAAACCACCAATCGGGGAATTCAACACGGTAACCATCAAAATCGAACGAAGCGGTGGCTTTCTCTTCACTTAGGAAATAATCTCTTACAGCATCCATCGCTTCTCTCTTTTTCTCAATTTTAAAGTTAATTTCTCCAGAATTGGCATAGGTCTCTATTCCTGATATTAGCTTTGATACAGCAATTCCCTGCTTTTTCATTTTGCTGATCACATTTAATATCAGCAAACAAGCCAGTAAACCTGAATCAGAATAGTAGAAATCGCGGAAGTAGTAATGCCCTGCCAGCTCGCCTCCATAGATTCCGTCTATCTCGCGCAGCTTATGGGCAGCAAAGGCGCGACCAACACGCCAGGTATTCATGGTAGCGCCCATTGGTGATATATATTCACCAACGGCTTTCGAAGTTCTGATATCCTGTAAAACATTACCTTTCAAACCTTTTTCTTCCAGAAAATAGTGGCCAAGAACAGCAATCATCAAATCCGGTGAAATAAAACGGGAGTTCTCATCCACAAACATCACCCTATCGCCATCCCCATCAAAGATGATACCTACATCACATTTGTTCTTTCGAACTAAATTTTGCAGATCTACAACATTCTCTGGTACAAGTGGATTTGCCTCATGGTTCGGGAAGGTTCCATCCAATTCATCGTAAATATAAACTGGATCATTCCCAAGTAACTCTTTAATAAGCAGAGCAGCCATTCCGTTTGAACAATCAATCCCGATTTTTAGGTTGGAGTAATCCCCTTTAAATCCCTTTAAAAATGCAAGGTACTCCTGCTTGATATCCAAATTGATAATCTTCCCTCTCCTAGGCTCAATCTTAATCTCCACCTTATTCTTGATCTTAGCCTCAATCTCTTTTAAACCTGAATCGTATCCTACCGGCAGGGCATTTTCTCTGGAAACTTTCATTCCATTGTACTCACGCGGGTTGTGCGAGGCGGTTATTTGAACAGATGCATTGAAACCGTTTTTTGCAGTGGCATAGTAAACCATTGGTGTTGTTGCTAACCCTAGGTTATATACATCAGCCCCGGCATCATTTATTCCTTTTGAAAGATATTCAAAAATCTCATCGGACGAAACTCGGGCATCGCGACCAACCAGAATTTTATCAACTTTCAGCAAATCAACCAGAAAAAATCCGATTTTATAGGCATCATCCTTGTTAAAATCCTTATTGTAGATGCCACGGATATCGTATGCATGAAAAGCGGCCATATATAATTGATAATTTATAATTTATAATTTACAATTGAAAATTCAAAATTAGTATTTGGAATTGAGGGTAAATATAAATATTTAATGTTTATAAGCGCTGGAATAATGTTCCGTTATATCTATTTATTACGAATATTTTCACTTTTCAGAGGCTTTTTTGTTCATTTGTATTTCAAAACAAACTCAATGGAAACTATCGATATCGGTAAACACATAGAAATAATTGCAAGAGAGTTATCGCTCAACTATAAACAAGTATCTAATACGATCAGGCTGCTCAACGAGGGTTCAACCATCCCATTTATTAGCCGGTATAGGAAAGAGCAAACCGCTAATCTGGATGAGGTTCAGATTAGCTCCATCAGGGAATTATCGGTTAAATACCTCGAACTGGACAAGAGGAAGGAGACGGTTCTTAAAACCATTGAGGAACAAGGGAAGCTAACCGATGAACTGAAAAACAGAATTGTTAACTGTTACGATCCTACTGAACTAGAAGACATCTACTTACCCTACAAGCCCAAACGCAGAACCAAAGCTACAATTGCAAAGGAAAAGGGGTTAGAACCCTTGGCAGAAATCATTTATAAACAGCTTGAGAAAGATATTGTTGGAAAAGCTGAAAGTTATATTAATGATCAGGTTGCAGATGTTGATGAAGCACTTCAGGGAGCCCGTGATATTATTGCTGAATGGATCAGTGAGGATGAAAAAGCCAGAAATATTGTTCGCCGTCATTTCAGAAAGGGTGCAATTATTCATTCAAAGGTTGTAAAGAATAAAGAGGACGAAGGGGTAAAATACACCGATTATTTCAGCTACGAGGAGGAGGTAAAAAAGTGTGCATCGCACCGGTTTATGGCTATGCGGCGGGGACAGGAAGAGGGATTTTTGAAAGTGTCAATTACGCCACCCTCAGGCGATGTGATTGATGAGCTGCAACGGTCATTTGTGAAAGGGAAAGGGGAAGCACAAACCCAAGTGGGGCTTGCCATAGAGGATAGCTATAAACGGTTGATAGAACCCTCCATTGAGAACGAATTTACCTCAGATATTAAAGAAAAAGCTGATGAAGAAGCTATCAGGGTTTTTTCAGAAAATTTAAGGCAACTCCTGCTTTCACCTCCATTGGGACAAAAAGTTGTACTTGCCATTGACCCTGGATATAGAACTGGCTGCAAGCTGGTTTGTCTCGATCCGCAGGGCAACCTCATTCACAACGAAACCATTTACCCTCACCCACCCCAGAACGAAGCGGGAAAAGCCATGAGCAAAATATCGTCATTGGTTGAAACTTTTAAAGTTGATGCAATTGCCGTTGGGAATGGCACCGCCGGTCGGGAAACTGAAAATTTGATTAAACATATCCGTTTTAACCGTGATGTTAGGGTCTTTGTTGTAAGCGAGGATGGAGCATCGGTTTACTCGGCTTCATCAGTAGCCCGGGAAGAATTTCCTGAGTACGATGTTACTGTCCGTGGGGCTGTATCAATTGGAAGAAGGTTAATGGATCCACTGGCAGAGCTGGTTAAAATCGATCCAAAATCGATAGGTGTTGGACAGTATCAGCACGATGTTGATCAGAATAAACTTAAATCAGGTCTTGATCAGGTTGTGGAAAGCTGCGTAAACCACGTAGGGGTAAACCTTAATACCGCCAGTAAACATTTACTTACTTATGTCTCCGGACTTGGACCACAACTCGCTAAAAATATCATTGAACATCGAACCAAAAATGGACCTTTTACAAGTAGGACAGAACTTAAAAAAGTAGCACGTTTGGGTGAAAAAGCATTCGAACAATGTGCCGGTTTTCTAAGGATTCCTGCTGCCAAAAACCCGTTAGATAATAGCGCTGTTCACCCAGAGAGCTACCATATTGTTGAAAGAATGGCGAAAGACATTGGTTGCACAATCCAAGATCTGCTAAAGGACGAAACGCTGAGAAGCAAAATTGAACCCGAAAAATATGTAAGTGATGAAGTTGGGATCCTAACCCTCAATGATATTCTTCAGGAGTTGGCAAAACCGGGACGCGATCCCCGAAAAGGGATTAAGGTTTTTGAATTCGCTGATGGAATTTATAAAATTGATGATCTTATACCTGGTATGGTTTTACCAGGCATAGTAACAAACATCACAAATTTTGGGGCGTTTGTGGATATTGGGGTTAAACAGGATGGGTTAGTGCATATTTCGCAGTTGGCCAATAAATTCATCTCCAACCCGAATGATGTGGTAAAACTGCATCAACATGTGATGGTTAAAGTTCTTGAGGTAGATGTAGCCCGAAAAAGAATACAGCTATCTATAAAAGAGGTGGAACAGAAATAAAGATCAATCGCAATGACACAAAGGCGCTAAGAATAAAATCTTTGCAGTGTAGCAACTTAGCGTTAAAAATAAAAAAACTACCTTTGTAAAAAACAATTCTATGTTGATATCTATGACAGGCTTTGGAAAAGCCGAAGTTCAGTTTAACGGTAAAACTATTTCCATCGAAATAAAATCGCTAAACAGCAAACAGCTAGATTTGAACGTAAAGGTTCCATATACATACAGGGATAAGGAGTATGAGATCAGGAATAAATTATCCAGCTCACTCATCCGCGGTAAGGTTGATTTTTATATTAACGTTGAGGAAAAAAGGGAAACCACCGCATCACCTATAAATGGGGCCATCTTTAAGGCCTACCTCGATCAGATCCGCGAAATATCAAAGGAGAATAACCTGTCTGTCTCCTCTGAGCCGCTTGTTCAGGCAATACTTCGACTGCCCGATGTGCTTAAAGTGGAACGGATTGGTGTTAGCGACGAAGAGTGGGAATCCCTGTTTAAAGGGATAGAAGAAGCCATTAAAAAAATCACCCAATTCAGGCAACAGGAGGGTTTAGCACTGGAGAAAGATATTGAAGAGCGGATAAAACAGATAGAAAATTTGCTGACCAAGGTTGAACCCTTCGAATCTCAAAGAATTGAGAATATCAGGAGTAGAATAAATGAAAATCTGGCCAGTATTAAAAATGAAATTAAAATTGATTCCGACCGGCTTGAACAGGAAATGATTTACTACCTGGAAAAAATGGATATCACCGAGGAAAAAGTGCGTTTAAGAAACCATTGTAAATACTTCATTGAAACCATGAAGGAGGATCAACCGGTAGGCAGAAAGCTGGGTTTTATTACCCAGGAAATTGGCCGGGAGATTAACACGCTGGGTTCAAAAGCCAACCAGTCCGACATCCAAAAAGTAGTGGTGCTTATGAAGGATGAGCTGGAAAAGGTAAAAGAACAGGTGTTGAATATACTTTAATACATGAATTTCCGGGTTCTTTAACCGTTAAACTTTAGCCTTTAACTTTGAATTTTGAATTATAAACTTTGAACAATAGTAATGAATGGCAAACTTTTCATATTTTCCGCTCCGTCAGGCTCTGGTAAAACCACTATTGTCAAGCATATCCTGAGCAAAATTCCTGATCTGGAATTCTCCATATCCGCTACTAGCCGCAAACCCCGTTCAAATGAAACTGATGGCAAGGATTACTACTTTATTTCCTTTGATGATTTTTTAAAACGGGTTGCAAATAATGAGTTTATTGAGTGGGAGGAGGTTTACACGGGTACCTGCTATGGAACCTTAAAATCCGAAGTAAAAAGAATCTGGGATAAGAATCATCATGTGGTTTTTGATGTTGATGTTAAGGGTGGGGTAAACCTGAAAAAAATATTCGGGGAGCAAGCACTTGCTGTTTTTATAAGTCCGCCCTCTCTTGAGATTTTAAAGCAACGATTAGAAGCCAGGTGTACCGAAACACCTGAATCGCTTGCCAAGCGGGTTGGAAAAGCCGCTGAGGAGATGACCTATGCTGATAAATTTGATGAAATAATTATCAACGACAAACTTAACGATTCACTGGCCAAAGCCGAGACGTTGGTAAGGAATTTTATCAAATCATAGGGCTTGTTACCCCATTAACTTTTTTACTATATACAATTACAATTTGATATCTGAAATAAGAAAATGTGATCGGAGGAATTCTCTATTCCTTTTTTTTTTATAAATTTATGCTATCCGAATCTAAATTAAACAGCCATGAAAAAGTTTTGGGTAAAAAGTACATTTCTTTGCATACTGCTTTTCAATTCTTACATCATTTATAGCCAAATTCCAGATTGGGCAGATGATACAAAACGCAAGCTCCGATACCCCGATAATGAATACCTTGTTGGGTACGCAACAGAGAAAAATTCAAATAATGAAAACCCGCAGGATATCCTAAACCGCATTTCAGGTTACGCAAAAGGTCAGCTGATTGAGTATGTTCAGGTTAAGGTACAAAGTCAGGCAACCCAGGAGGTAACAGAAAACAATGAGAAACTTCAACGAAAGTTTTCGAGCGTTTACTCCGCTTCCTCTTCGATGGAGCTTACCGGGTTAAAAATTGAAACCATTTATGACCAGAAATCCAAAACAGGGTATGCAATTGCGTATGCAAAAAAGAATGATCTTTATACCTATTACAAAGGGTTGATAGAGAGCGGGCTCACTTCAGCTACGCAAAAAATTGAAGAGGCAAAAACCGCTTTATCAAATAATGATGTTCAACGTGCACTTAAAGCAAGCCTCGAGGCTAGTAATGCATTACCAGGCATTGAGCAGGCACAGAAGATCTTACTTGCACTTAAAGCCGGAAATGTTACCGAAGCAGATATTCAGAATCAGCGATCAGCGATGATTAGTACATCTACCGGAGATATTATCCGTAGTGCTCAAAAAAGTGCAGGGAATACTGCTGATGAGGCAAGTTTCTTTCTTGCCCGCGGATTAAAACTCCAGACCGGTAAAGTTCCATCGCCAGTATTCCTGACCAACTTTACATACCAGGACACAAAAATGGCCAGTGAACTTTCCCGAAGGCTTAGCCAATCATTGGCATCAAAACTTGTAAGTGAAAGCGGGTATGCAGTTGAAACAGAAAGCAGCGCAGGAGCTAAAGGTTATGTGCTCACCGGCACCTTTTGGAAAGAGCCTAATGAAATCAAGATCATTGGAACTATGAAAGATTTGAGTGGTAAAATAATTGCAACTGCAGAAGCATTTATACCACTTTCCTGGTTTCAGAATAACAATGTAAACTATATGCCCGAGAACTTTGAAGAGGCAGCATCGAAAATGAGGGTTTTTGGTCAAAACGAGCTGGTTAAGGGTGATCTGAACGTTGAGGTTTGGACAAACAAAGGGGACGACAACCTGCTTTTCACCGAAGGCGAGAAACTCAAAATATATCTGAGGGCAAACAAACCTTGTTACGTCCGTTTGATCTACTACATTGCAAGCGGGGAAAGGGTTTTGCTTAAAGACAGCTACTACATTGCCGAAAATATGGTTAATAAAGTCATTGAAATTGACGATGAATTTGAATGCGCTGAACCTTTTGGTGTGGAAACCCTTCAGGCAAATGCCCAAACTGAGGAATTCGAGAAACTTCAAACCTATAATCAGGATGGGTATGAGTTTATCAGAAACAGCCTGGAAGAAGTTCTGGTAAAAACCAGGGGCTTTAAAAAGGTGGCTTCAAAGGAGCTGCAAAAGGCGGAAAAGAGGTTGATATTTACAACAATGTCAAAGTAAATTTTAAAAAATCCTTTATAAACCAAGAATACAGATTTCTGATTTTTGAACTCAAAACATCATTCTTAAATCGTTGGTCGGTTAATAAAACTCCATCTATTAAAATAAAAGAGGCCTTACGGCCTCTTTTCAATATTCATCTTCGTTAAAGAAAAAATCCTCTTTGGTTGGGTAATCAGGCCAGATGTCTTCGATGCTCTCATAAACTTCAGCTTCCTCCTCAAGCTCCTGTAAGTTTTCAATTACTTCCATTGGTGCGCCTGATCGGATAGCATAATCGATTAGCTCCTCTTTGGTTGCTGGCCAAGGGGCGTCTTCAAGCTTTGATGCAAGTTCAAGTGTCCAATACATAATGCAAAAAAATTATTAACTAATTGATAACCAATAAATTGATTAAAAACCGAATTATTTGCAAATATAAAAAAATTATTATACTACAAACGGGGTTTCCAATTTATTTGTTGCACTTTTAAATCTTTAGCAATTTTTCTGGAAAGGGTAAAGTAATAATCGCTGATGCGGTTGATGTATTGAATAAGAAGTTCCGGTACAGGTGTATTTTCGGAAAGTTTAATTATTATCCTTTCAGCCCTGCGGCAAACCGTACGGCAAACATGGCAAATGGAAACCGCCTGATGCCCCCCGGGCAGGATGAATGAATTCAATGGAGCAAGCTCATTATCCATTGCATCAATCTGTTTTTCTACACTTTCAATATCTTCAGGTAAGATTCTTGGTAATTTAACATTGCAATCCTCACAATCTGCCGCAAGAATAGATGCGCAGATCATCAACCTGTCTTGTATCTCGACCAGAAATGATTTGATTGGTTCATCAATACCTTGGTCGCGAAGCAGACCAGTGAAAGCGATTAGTTCATCAACTGTTCCGTAAGCTTCAATTCTTTGGTGATATTTTGGAACCCGCTTCCCTCCTATTAAGGAGGTTTCCCCTTTATCCCCCGTTTTGGTGTATATCTTCATTAACTATTGTTCTCTTCAACTGTTAAATCAACTTTCTGAATAAGAATTGGATTTGGATTAATTTCATCGGATTCAATCATCCCATCGCGCAATCTGACAATCCGACGTGCATGACGGGCAATATCCTCTTCGTGTGTAACAACAATTATGGTGTTCCCAAGTTCATAAATTTCCTCAAAAAGGTTCATAATATCCACCGAGGTTTTGGAATCAAGGTTACCAGTTGGCTCATCGGCAAGGATAATGGAGGGTTTGTTAACCAGCGCCCGCGCTACGGCCACCCTCTGGCGCTGACCTCCAGAGAGCTCATTGGGTTTGTGCTCCATCCTGTCACCAAGACTCACGTTGCCAAGTGTTTCAATAGCTCTTTTTACCCGATCCTCTTTACCAACTCCGGCATAAATCAGGGGTAACATCACATTTTCGAGTGCTGAATACCTGGGCAACAGGTTAAAGGTCTGAAAAACAAACCCAATCTCCTTGTTCCTGATTTCAGCCAAACGGTCGTCGTCCATATTGCTTACGTTAGTCCCGTTGAGAATGTATTCACCATCAGTTGGTGTATCGAGGCAACCAATAATATTCATCAGGGTGGATTTGCCCGAACCGGATGGCCCCATTATAGCCACATATTCATTCTTATTGATTGTTAAATCAACCCCTTTTAGCGCTTTAACAACAACGGTTCCAACCTTGTAGTATTTCTTCAGGTTTTTAAGTGTAATCAAATTTGACATGTCAATTCGTGTTTTATAAAAATTACTTTTCTGTACTATTATTTTTAATATGGCCCAAATCGTAAATTAAAATGTTGCTTGACAATACCCTTACGGAAGAAAACAACCCCACATCGAAAAAGATCTAACGAAATGCCTACATCATTATCACTTACAATCAACTTCCAGGCTTTGAACATCCCTCTGCTCCAACGAATATCATCAATTACAATAACAGTATTTTCCCATGATTTTGATTTCAACAAATGAAAGTTCTTAATTGTTGATTCTTCGGAATGATCGCCATCAATAAAAGCAAAATCAACCCTGTTAATTCCATTCAATAACTCAGGGAATTTATCGGAAAAATCACCGCAAATAAAACTGATATTTTCTAAACCAACCTTTTTGACATTCGTTTGTGCAATTGCACTCAACTCTTTATTTCCCTCAATGGTAAACACGTTAGAATCGGGATTGGCTGCTGCCAGGTAAAGTGAACTTAAGCCCAGGGATGTTCCCAGCTCAATAATATTCTCAGGCTTAAAATAGTTAACTAACCTGAAAAGCAGTTTGCCAAGACTGGGAGAAACAGGCGCAGCTTTAGCAATATCCTTTACCCTATGGGTGTTATTTTTATAATTTGATCCTGCACCAAATTGGAAAGAATTGATATAATCGGTACTATTTTTCAACTCTTTACGGGTATTCTCAATAACATCAAAGAACTCGGATTGAATTTCAGCATCAATAACTTTTGTGTAAAGTTCAAAAAGGAATGGTGAATGAATCCCATACCCTTTTCTGGGCTTCGAATTTAGGCGAAAAATCAAATAATCCCATAGAATTCTCAGCACATGTATCAACTTTAACAATCCGTTAACCAGTTACAAAACAGCTAAGTTAGAATTTGCCTGACAATTAATTGGATTGATCCTGTTAAAAAACGTTTAAACGCAAAATCAAATACTAAAAATAAACTGTTTTTCAGCAGGATGCTGATTTTTGAAATCAAAAAGGGTTATTTTTGTGCCCAAAATCAAACTACAATCAAAATGCAACGCGATAAAGAAATTTTTGACATAATTGAGAAAGAACGAAATAGACAGATGCATGGAATAGAGCTTATTGCCTCAGAAAATTTCGTTAGCCCCCAGGTGCTGGAAGCCATGGGGTCTGTTCTCACCAATAAATACGCTGAGGGTTATCCCGGAGCTAGGTATTATGGTGGTTGCGAGGTTGTTGACCAAAGCGAGCAGCTGGCCATTGACCGGTTAAAAAAACTTTTTAACGCTGATTACGCCAACGTTCAGCCACATTCAGGGGCCCAGGCCAATATGGCCGTTTTTATGGCCGTTATGAAACCTGGCGATACTTTTCTCGGGCTGGATCTGGCGCATGGCGGTCACCTCTCCCACGGTTCGCCTGTTAATTTCTCGGGGTTGTGGTATAAAGCCGTTTCCTATCAGGTTAAAGAAGAAACCGGGCTGGTTGACTATGATATGATGGAGAAAATGGCCATTGAGCATAAACCAAAACTTATAGTTGGCGGCGCATCTGCATATTCCAGGGAATGGGACTATAAGCGTATGCGTGATATCGCCGATAAGGTTGGCGCCCTTTTAATGGTTGATATGGCGCATCCAGCTGGATTAATCGCCGCCGGATTGCTGGAAAACCCTGTAAAATACGCTCACATTGTAACATCAACAACACATAAAACCTTACGTGGTCCAAGAGGTGGTATAATACTGATGGGCAAGGATTTTCAAAATCCATGGGGGTTAACCACTCCAAAAGGAGAGATAAAGATGATGTCACAGGTGATCAACGGCAGCGTATTCCCCGGCACACAGGGTGGTCCGCTTGAGCATGTAATTGCGTCCAAGGCGGTTTCATTCGGAGAAGCGCTTACCCCTGAATTTAAGGAATATCAGCTACAGGTGAAAAAGAATGCCGTTGCGATGGCCAACGCTTTTGTAGCCAAAGGGTACAAGGTGGTTTCCGGTGGTACGGATAATCACTTATTGTTGATTGATCTCCGCACCAAATTCCCCGATATTTCCGGGAAAAAGGTTGAAAATACGCTGGTAAAAGCCGATATCACCATTAATAAGAACATGGTTCCGTTTGATACACGTTCGCCCTTTCAGGCTTCCGGCATAAGAGTTGGTACCTCGGCAATTACTACCCGTGGCCTGAAAGAAAACCACATGGCATTAATTGTTGATTTTATTGATAAGGTGATATCCAATATTGACAATGATTCAGTAATTGCTGAAGTTCGGGTTGAAGTAAATAAGCTGATGAAGGATTTTCCGTTGTTTGCCTGGTAGGTAAACGGAGAAAACAAAAAATCAAAACATATTCTCAAATACTTATAAATTTACTTATCAGATTATAATATAATACACCCGTTTTAAAATGCGAAACCCCTTAAGTTGAATCATCATCTTAAGGGGTTTCATCATTTTTTTTACAAGCTTGGGTATTTAATACCATATTTATTTACTACATAATTGGCTGAAGGATGCTGGCCCTGTTTCCTTCAGTATCGATAAAAGAGGCAAATATTCCCACACCGGGAATCTGAACTGGCTCGCCAAGCACCTTCCCTCCCATTTCATTTATGTTTTTTATTGATTCATAGATATTATCAACTGCGATAACAATGGAGGGGTAATACGATTCCCTGTCATCGTTTATGGGGAAAAACCCTCCATTAATGGCTCCGGCCATTTCAGGACGACCATGCTCGTTGGTTTTGGTAGTTGAAACAGTAACGTAATGGCCCATTTCCTCCCCCAGGTTGTGGGTTTGCCAACCAAATACTTTGGAATAGAAATCAGTCATCCGGTTCATATCTTTAGCAGGCATTTCAAAGTGTACCACAGGGTTCATTTTTTTCATATTTTAATTTTTGTTTCAGGTTATTTAGAAAAAACCACTAAGCCTGATTTTTGTTCAGTACAATAAATCAACACCTCAGTTTAAGGGTGAAAATAGCATAGCCCTTAAAATGGGTACGTGCAAAATAAAGGCAAGTTAATACACCACTGGGTATTTGGGTTTTTTACATGCCCAGATTTTTCAGAGCACCATAAACCAGAAATACCGGCCAAACGATGGCTTTCAGGAATCCCAGCACTCCCATCCAAAAAGTGGTAGCCAAGGAAATGTAGTAAATTGCAGCACCAATGAAACCAAACCCGTAAATGGCACCCGAAGGGCCATCGGAATGAAATCTTCTGTTACTCATGGTTAATGTTGTTAAGTTTTTAAAAATCAAACCAAAGATTAAAAAAGATATTTATTGACAGATTGAAAAAACTGGAATCTTTATTGAAATCAAAATTTATAGACATAAACTATAATTTATCATAGAACTGATTAGCCACATACCAATACAGATATAAAATAATCAATTGGTAAATATTTACTCTGGTTTTAATATCTTAGTGGTTTAATTGCAGCAATTGACCAAATCATTCTACATCGATTTAAACGAATTGTCATCTAAAAAGCCAAGGCTGGTAAGGCTATTGGTTTTTGAGGCTTTAATAGTTACTGCTCTTTTTCTTGCATCGTTATCTATCTTTTTAACTACAAAGAATTCACTGGAGTGGATCCTTCTTGTTACAGCCGTTTACCTAGCCCTGTACATCTACTTTGCCTGGATTACCCTAAAAGCAAAGCTATTTATTAAAGCTGACGATTATTGCTTTGAGTACAAATTTGGCTTGATAAAAAGTGATAAAAATTTAATTATCTGGGATTCCATTAAAAAGGTAAAACTTGGCCCTGCATATATAGCATTCTATAAGAAATCCGGGAGAAAGAAGGTCGTACGGATCAGCTGGTTGCCATACAGCAGGGTTATTGAGATCAAAGAAAAGCTGTCCTTACTTGTTGAAAGCAAAGGGATTCAACTTGAAATTGCAGATTTTATAAAGTATGGAGAGAAAAAGGAGAAAGGGTAAAGGAGAAAGGGTAAAGGGTAAAAAAACAAGATTGTGTTTAAGTATCAAGAATATAAATCTCAAAGCGATTGTTATTAAAATTTTAGTGCTGATTAATGGATTGGTACATATACGTATTAATTGTTTTAGTTGGAGTAATATCGGGTTTTATCAACACCCTTGCAGGTAGTGGCTCTTTAATCACCCTACCGCTTTTGATATTTGCCGGTTTACCGGCAAATGTTGCCAATGGAACAAATCGTATAGCAATATTGCTGCAAAGTATTGTTGGAGCTGGAAGTTTCAAAAATAAAAAGGTTTTTGAGTGGAGAGAAGGTGTCTGGCTAACTATCCCTGCAACAATTGGTGCATTCATTGGCGCATTGGTAGCCGTAGATTTGGATGAAAAATTGATGAACAGGTTGATTGGTTTTTTGCTGGTTTGTATGTTTGTCATCATCCTGGTTAATCCTGAAAAATGGCTAAAAGAACAGGCGGGAACAATTCGAGCCAAACCATCAATTTTTCAGCTGATTATCTTTTTTGCAATTGGGTTTTATGGTGGGTTTATTCAGGCTGGCGTAGGATTTTTCCTGTTGGCAGGGCTGGTTATGGGCGCAGGGTTTGACCTGCTAAAAGCCAACGCCATAAAGATTATGATTGTAACAGGTTTTACCATTGTAGCCCTGGCAGTTTTTATAGTGAACAATCAGGTAAACTATACACTTGGATTGATACTTGGAATCGGGAGCATGCTTGGCGCATGGATTGCCGCCCATATTGCAGTAAAACAAGGGGTTAAATTTATCAGGTGGTTCCTGCTGGTTGTCGTTCTGATCTTTGCAATAAAACTTCTGCTATTTTAGCTTAAATACATAGGTAATAGTACCAACCTGATAGGCAGGTGCATTTTTACTAACATCGAATTTTGCCTGAAGGGCTGCTTTCTCAGCTGCTTTTAAAAGATCGTTATCGAGTGTGGTAGATCCTTTAAAGCCGGGAACGGCTTTGGTTACATTTCCTTGTTTATCAACAGTAACCTGAACCACAACAGTCCCACTTTTTTGCTTGGAGTAGTCGGGTTTTGGTAAAGACAACGCGCTTCTGCCACCGAGGTCAAAGCCAATTCCATCGCCTAACCCTGAACCATTGGAACCGGTTCTGTTGTTAGAATCAGGGGATCCTTCCTCGTTGCCCTGGTTGCCTGGGTTACCTGTTTCACCTTCACCAGTTTGGCCGCCATCTGTTTTTTGGCCGGGGAAAAGAGCTTTTTTATTTACCTCTTTTGTTTCTTCCTTTTTTGTATCGGTAACCTGTTGCTGGGTTTTATCAGCAGGGGTTTTTACCGCCTCTTTTTTAGTCTCCTTCTTCTTTTTTGTTACAGCCGGGGCTTCCTCATTATCCTGGGTAAGGGGTTCCTCTTTCGCATTATCCTTAACCTCCTGCTTTTTCTGGGTTGTCTCCTGAATGATCTCCTTTTTGGGTTCCTGATACCCGGAACCTTCCAAATCGGTGCCAAAATTGATCATAATCTCACCTGAACCGGGTAAAGGCAATGGGGTTGTGAATGCAAAAAGGAATAGTAACAAAACAACAAGAACATGGACTATAATTGTCCCTGTAACACCGCCCCATTTAGTTGATATGCTGTTCATTCTTACCTATTTAGCGGTTGAGTGGCTAAAATCAGTTTAAATTTATTATCCTTGGCAATATTCAAAACTTTTACTACCTCTTCCATTGGCACTGATTTATCAACGCTGAGCGAGACAATGGGTTCATTCTCCCCTGCAAGTCTTTGTTTCAGTATTGTTTCCAACTCCTTTATACTTACCGGTGTGGTTTCAAAGTAGTAGTTCAGCCGGGCATCAATGGAAATCCGGGTAACCGGTTTATCGGGTATCTGGCTGGTGCTACGAGGGAGAAGCAGCTTGAGGGCATTGGTGTTTGGACGAAGCAACGTTGATGATATCATGAAAAAAATCAGCAATAGAAAAACGATATCAGTCATGGATGCTACGCTGAATGTTGGGTTTATTCTCGATCGACGTTTAAGTGCCATGGCTCTTAAATTTTATGCAACGGGTTCATTTAACAGATCCATGAATTCGGTGGTATGAGCCTCGAGAGTAAACACCACCTTATCAATCCTTGCAACCAGGTAATTATAGGCAAAGTATGCAAAAATGCCCACCACTAATCCGCCCACGGTTGTGATCATGGCGGTGTAGATTCCGTTTGACAAGAGGTTCATGCTGATATCATTCCCAGACATGGACATATCGTAGAATGCGCGAACCATTCCAAGCACTGTGCCAAGAAAACCTAGCATTGGGGCACCACCGGCTATTGTTGCCAGCCAGGGCAAACTCTCTTCCAGCTTCGAAACCTCGAGGTTTCCAACATTCTCAATGGCTGTATTTACATCGGATAAAGGCCGACCAAGCCGTTGGAGGCCCTTTTCGATCATTCGGGCTACCGGGGTGTTTTTAGATTTACACATGGCCACGGCTGATTCAATCTTATCCTCGTGGATATATTCCCTGATACGGTTCATAAAATTTTCATCTTCCCTGGAAACCTTTTTGATTGCCAGGTATCGCTCAATAAAAATATAAACAGCAATAATCGACATAATTGCCAGGGGGATCATTATCCAACCACCCTTCATTGTTAAATCCCAATAGTTCATCCGTAGCTCACCGGTTTGGTTTGCAACCGTTCCGGTTTGAAGTAATATTAAAAGAATATTCATATTGTATGACTTAATTTTTGCGCAAATTAATAAAAAAACGAGTGTTTCCCCCTTCTTATTGCATCAACATATTAACAGGTTATTGACCAGAAAGATTTGAGGTTACGAAATCCAGGGAAGTAGCTGTCCAAATAATAAAAAGATAAATGAATGTTTAGGTTGTTGACCAAGTAATTTACCATTGAAAGTGCTTGTTAATTGGACTTCAGATAATTTTGAACCACATCATTAAATTGTAATGTTGATATTATCCGTCAATTAGCTAAATTGCACTAAAAAGACATAAATCAGATCAAAATGGAAAAAATGCTAATCCAGGCTATTCTCTCACTTTTTTTTGTGGGTTCATCCTATGCACAACAGCTTAAAAGTTTGAACCTCAAAAATAACCTGGATTTGAATCAGGTAATCACATCCGATAACAGAAATATTAATTGCAATCAGCTCATCCCACTCTTTACAGTTGATCTGGATAACATTAGCTATACTTCCAGCAGCTCAAAAACATCCGATGGAAAGATTTTTGAAATAGGCCATGGAATTACATTTACTGTTAGTAGCGATCCAACATTTGCAAAAGGGTATAAAGGGGTAATAATTTTCACCAATCAATCAAGGGATACTGTTGAGCTGGCTAACATGGTTCCATTGGGACAACTACCAGATCATATCTACATTACCGGATCTGGTCCGATGGAATTGGCCAGGGCAAGGCTTTTCCGTCCGGGATTAGGTTCCATAGGAGTTAACCTGCCCGATAATGCCTGGGAAATGGGGTACTGTTCAGTTGAACTTGATGGGGAATACTCTGTTTGTGCAATTTCCCGAAGAATTAAATGGGAAAATTCAGTTTTCAGGAGATACAGAACATTTGTAGCGCCAGGTGGTACTGTTACATATACTATTTATGCAGATCTATTTAAAGGTGAGTGGCAAAATGGTCTTAAGCTGATGTTTCATGACAGATGGCTTTATGATTTGGATTCATTTGACAACTCGCTTTTTGAACGGGAGGATTTAAAGTGGATCAGGAAGAAATACCTGATAACCCTGCAGTATGCATGGGACAAAGATTACTACGATTACCAAACTTCATCTTACGGCTTTGATAAATTTCTTGCAGAAGGGAAAAGGCTGATGGGCGGCTATGATGTTTATGGAATCTGGCCTACTTGGCCAAGGCTTGGGGTTGACAGTCGTAACCAATGGGATCTTTACCGTGACCTGCCGGGTGGATTGGTAAAAATGCGTGAACT
Organism: uncultured Rikenellaceae bacterium; assembly: GCA_964552655.1. Taxonomy (GTDB): domain Bacteria; phylum Bacteroidota; class Bacteroidia; order Bacteroidales; family Tenuifilaceae; genus CAZKHG01. The sequence continues at coordinate 10,100 of CAZKHG010000045.1, read as the reverse complement.
TGCAGATTACTCAAGAAAAAAAGGGACTAAATTTTTTATCGAGTTTAATCCCTGGGATCAGAGTACCCGAGAGGAAAACCCATATAAAGGAATGGCCGAACTCATAAATGCCACATGGGCCGATGGGGTTGTGCTCGATACCCGTGGCAGCTCAAGCTATGAATTGCAAAAAGCGGCAGACAGTGTCAAACATGGTGTGGTAATGTACAGCGAAGGAATGGCAGTTACTCAAGACATGCCCGGAATTGTTTCAGGCAGAGTGCATGATGCCATATTTTTTCAACCCCCATTGAACCTGAACAAGCTGATTAAACCCGATTTTGCCATTTTCAGGGTGTGCCAGCTTAGCCAGGGGAATATCCGTCGGGAAACTTCTATATCCTTTTTCAACGGCTATGGGACCGAGATAAACACATTTGCCCCCGGAAGGCCGGAATGGATGGAAGAGGAATACCTGTACCTGGGAAAAACCCTGAAAATCCTCAGGGAAAACAGCTCTGTATTTACAAGCGGAGATTGGATACCCTTAATCTCGACATTAAAGGATAGTATTTGGGTAAACCAGTGGAACGGCCAGAATAAAGTTATTTTTACCATTTTCAGCTTGATACCCGATGGTTACCATGGAGATTTATTTCAGGTTGATACTAAACCAGATTATCACTACATCTCGTTATGGAATAATGAGGAGATTGAACCAGAATGGGTTAAGGGAAAATCGTATCTTCCTGTTTCGGTTCAGTCTTTCAACAGATCGTGGCTTAAAAGCCGGCTGGAGGGGAATGTTGAGTGTGTCGCCGGTTTCCCAAAATACCTGGAGGTCAACCTCAAAATGGATTCATTAAGGATCAATTCTGCTTCTGGTGATAGTATTTTAATATGGGCAGGTGATCCATCCTATCAAAAATCACCGCGAATATTTCCTGCAAAAGCCAGCTGCATAAATCTTACCGACAATTTTGGTTTCTACGAAGGGAAGTTTGTTGTTCAGCTGTTTAGTCATGGCGAACTTGCCGATCAAAGAATAGTGAACCTTAAACCGGGAACTCCCCGTTTGATAAGCAAAACCTGTAAAACCGAGCCACCGAAAGAAAAACCAATGGGAATGGTTATGGTGCCTGGAGGATTAATAAAATATTTTCCTGAATATCATGAGAAGTTTATTCCCTACCCCAGCTACTCAAACGAAAAAGTATTTATTAATGGCTTTTATATTGATATTTACCCGGTAACCAACAAGCAATACTACGATTTTGTAACCCAATCCGGTTATTTGCCCGGTGATACAGTGAATTACCTAAAACATTGGAGAAACGGAAAATATTTACCAGGATATGAAAATCATCCTGTAGTATATGTAAGTTTAGAAGATGCTCAGGCTTATGCTATCTGGGCAGGGAAAAGGCTTCCCACCGAACTGGAATGGCAACTGGCAGCACAGGGCAGCGATGAAAGGTTATGGCCATGGGGTAAAGTGTTTAACCCAAATTTTTGCAATAATGCACTCGGAAACTCTACTGATGTGAATAGGTTTTCGAAAGGGAAAAGTCCTTTTGGGGTAATGGATTTGGTGGGAAATGTATGGCAGTTCACCAACGATGTTTACCATAATGGCTCATATAGGTTTGTCATGATTAAAGGTGGCAGTTTTTTTAAACCAACCTCAAGCTGGTGGTATGTTCAGGGTGGACCTCAACCTTTGAACATCACCCAGATGCTTTTACTCGTTTCGCCTGGGTTTGACAGGAATGAAACCGTTGGGTTCAGGTGCGCTATAGATGCTCAAATTAAAAGGAAATAGAATTTATCATTTTCAGGGAAAGGAATTTTTGGTTTAAAAAAATGATTGTTGAAAATATATAAACTTCAAACATTACGTTTACCATGAAAGAAAAAAGAAGCAAATTCACTAAAGGGGTAATAATTGTATTATCAATTTTCCTGGTTCTAATAATATTGTTTTTGGTTATTCTTAATCATTCCAAAATAGCAGTTGGTTTACTTTCCGATGTAAAACAAAGCAAGCAGTCGATAATAGAGATTGACAGCTCATTAACCTTCCTGAAATCGTGTAAAAACATTGAACCACAAATGATTCGTTATAGCGATATTTTAAATAACCCAAAAATACTTGATCGGCTGGATATCCTATGGATACATCGTATAGATTCTTCTGCATTTTCAGAGGAAGAGAAAAACCCTGTATTGTTAAAATTAATCACCAATTATGTACAAAAAGGAGGAAAACTCTTGCTAACAATGGAAGCAGTGAAATTCCTTAATACCTTAAAAATTGAACAAAACGAGTTTCCAACCCGGTATGCAAATGCCACTGATGATGGCTATGGCAGAAAATTAGGCCTGCACAGCTTTAGGGGACATCCGGTTTTCGATGGCCTTTTTGGCGGGGCCTATATTTTCAACCCCACAGCTGATAAAAGATGCCGCCAAATAGGGTTTTTCAGCGATTCAATCCCGTCAAGCGGAAAGGTGATTGGGGTAGATTGGGCTTATATCAACCTTAAAGAATCCTCCAAGCTTATCATCGGTTATAATTACGGGAAAGGGGAAATAATAGCCATTGGCGCCTATATATACTTTTCCGATGAGAACAGGAACCGTAAACATCTTGAGAAGTTTCTCTGCAACACTATCAGCTATTTATATAGTCCAGCAATTGGTAAAACTCCGGTAACCTATTGGACCTACAAACCAAATCAGGTGCTGCCTTTTAAGAGTGAATCCCCTGAAATTAAAATACCATCGCCTGTTCATTGGGGAATAAAAGACCAGCCATTATCGCTTAAATCGCCTGCAGGAAGCAATAATTACTGTGAAGTTGCGGGGCAAAGAATGCTGGTAATGGGGAAAGAAAAAGGAGGAATAGAAGAAATCTGGTCACATCCATTCATGGCACTTAGGGACTACGAGGTTGGGTTGCAAGTAACCAATTCAGATTCAATACTCTGGCTAAACAACTTAAACCCGAATGTAGAGATCAGGCCTGAGACATTCATACGTACCTATACCTTACCTGATGCCACCCTGAAAGAAATAATTGTTGCTGATATTACCAATCCGGCCGCTGTTATTCATTACGAGTACAAAGGGAACACCTCAGCCAGAATTTTTATAAAATTGAAAACCAACATGCGGCAGATGTGGCCATACTCTGAGAGAGCTTTTGGAAATATTTACTATAATTTTGATGAGAATTTAAACGCACTGGTATGGAAGGATGAAAGTGGCGATTTTGTTACAATTGTTGGTTCAAATAAATTGCCTAACAAATATTCAATTGGACAATTTAATGATTTTAAATGGAATGGTTCGGAGATGATAACTCAGAATTCCGATACTTTATTAGTCCAAAGCTACCTGCAGTTTGGTCTGGATAAAGAAAGCACAATGGACATGGTGGTTGTTTCAACAAACGAGAAGATGAAAAAAGCCATTAAAGAGTATCAAAAAGCCATTGAAAGTCCATTTAATATTTTTTCTGATGCCAGCAATTATTACAACAATTTTCTGGGAAACCAGCTTGCCATTACCACTCCCAATAATACATTTAACGAGGGATATAAATGGGCTTTGATTGGAACCGACAGGTTTTTTGTGAACACTCCCGGTATTGGAAAATCACTGGTAGCGGGCTATGCAACTACAGCCCACGGTTGGAATGGCGGACATCGGGTGAATGGTCGCCCGGGTTACGCCTGGTACTTTGGTCGAGATGCCGAATGGAGTTCATTTGCCCTGTTGGGTTATGGCGATTTTAAAAAAGTTAAAAGTGTTCTGGAAACATACCAGAATTTTCAGGATCCCAATGGAAAAATTTACCACGAACTCACCACATCTGGTTTTCCACATTACGATGCTGCTGATGCCACTCCGCTATATATTGTTTTGGCAGGAAGGTATTTGAAACATTCCGGCGATATCAGTTTCATCAAAAACAGCTGGCAGAATATCAGAAAAGCGCTGGATTACTGCTACTCAACCGATACTGATGGGGATCATCTTATTGAGAACACTAATGTTGGTCATGGTTGGGTTGAAGGTGGTTGGTTATACGGAGCCCACACAACACTTTACCTTGCCTCCTGCTGGGATGCTGCTCTTTATGAAGCATCATATATGGCAAACACAATCGGTCTTAAAGCGGATGCAGAAAAATATAAGAAAGATGCGATTATTGTTCAGGGCATAATTGACCAAGGTTATTGGAACCCGGAAACCAACTTTTTTAACTACGGGAAGCTGAAAGACAATACCTTCAACCCCGAAATTACAATAATGGCGTCAATACCAATGCTTTTTGGACTTGCCGATTCCTCAAAAATGCTCCCGGTTGCCCGTCGGTTTGCCAGGAATGGGTTTACATCCGATTGGGGAACAAGAATAGTTGAAGAAAGCCATCGGCTTTTCAACCCCCGGGGATATCATACCGGTAGCGTTTGGCCACTATACACCGGCTGGACAGCACTTGCAGAGTACAGGTACAATTACTCATCGCAGGGGTTCATACACCTGATGAATAACCTGTTGAATTACAGAAATTTTGGGTTAGGCTATGTTGATGAAGTGCTGAACGGGCTGGAATATAAACCCGGTGGGGTGTGTAACCACCAGTGCTGGTCAGAAACTATGGTTCTGCAACCTGCAATTGAGGGAATGCTGGGTTTTGAACCTGATGCTGTGAATAATTCAACCAGCCTCAGCCCATCTTTCCCCGCTGACTGGGATTCTGTAAGGGTGACCAACCTGAAAACCGGTTCAAAAAAATTATCATTTTCAATGTTGAAAGAAAAAAACAGAACAATATATAAACTTACAAATTCAGGCGGAAAACAGATCATCTACTTTAAAACCAGCTATCCTGCCGGCACAATAATTAAGAACACTTTCATTAACGGGAAAAAAACAATTCCTTCGGTATATGACAATAGCAGAACAACTACTTTGAGCCTGGAAGCCCCGATATGGAATGAGCTGCTTATTGAAATTGAGCATTCAGGGGGTATCGCTGTTTTACCTTTTGTTCCTGAACCTAAACCATATAGCACTTCTGAAGGCTTTAGAGTAGTTGACTCCTGGCTAAACGGGAATATTTTCTCGATAGCGCTGGAGGGCAAGCCCCAAACCTCACATCTGGTAAATATATTTCTTCCAAATGGCACAATTTCCAAAGTTGAGAATGGGAATCTGATACCCGGAAAAGAAAAGAATATTATCCGGGTTGATTTTGAAAAATCTACCCAAAAGTATGTTGAAAAAATCATCCACATTATTTATAACCTTGATTAGAGAAAATCAGCTGCTTACCATCCATCTTAAGGCTTATAACATCAATTTAATAACATTTTATCAAAAACGGTTGTTTTTAAATTTGCATTGCCGTAAATTACATTCTTTATTTTTTCCCAAATTAAACTGATAATTGAAAAATACAGCATATGAAAACCTTTACCCAACCCATGTTTAAACTTACAACAGTTTTAGCATTCAGCTTTTTAAGTTTATTCTCGTTTTCACAACCTCAAACAGTTACTTTTACTGTCAACAGTTCGATTGTAAGTCCCATTCAGGGAGCCAGCGTTACGCTGGAGGGTTTTGGCACACAGCTTACATCGGCAAGCGGTGAGGCCATTTTTACGAGCATTCCGCAGGGTTTACATAACTACACGGTAACTTACCCTGCGTACCTTTCTGTAAAAGGATCGGCTTATGTATCTATGGGCCCTTTAAACCAAAACGTTACCCTTTATACAGTTGGTGATACATACCAGGGTGGAATTCTCTATTATATTGACGGAGGTGGTTTTAACGGGTTGATCTGTACTAATCAGGATCTGAACTACTGGGGTACCACCACATTTGCCTGGGGCTGTGAAGGAACAGATATTTCAGGAGCAGCAGGTACAGTAATAGGCACTGGTTACCAAAACACTCAGGATATTATTACTGATTGCACATCCGGTTCAAGAGCAGCATACGCCTGCGACACTTTATACTGGAATGGTTACTCCGACTGGTTCCTGCCATCGCTTGATGAGCTGAATGCACTTTACAATTCAGGAATTAGCGGCTTTACAAGCAGTAAATACTGGAGTTCAACCGAATACGACCTATCTAACGCCTGGAATATAGATTTTAGCAATGGTACTCAAAGTTCAGGTGATATAAAAACTTTTCCATACTATGTCAGGGCAATAAGAAGTGTTGGTCCTCCAACACAGGCTAATGCTGGCCCTGATCAGCTTAACGTTTTAACTACCACTATTTCACTTGCCGGAAATACTCCAACTTGGGGTACTGGGCAATGGAGCATATTCAGTGGTGATATTGCTAGTTTTGGGGATATCACAAATCCAACAACAAATTTTACAGGATTGATGGGCAGGGATTACAAGCTGCTTTGGACCATTTCTAACTCCGAAGGTATTTCTACCGATACAGTAAGAATAACTTTTGGATCACATCTTATCGGTGAATTCTACCAGGGTGGTACAGTATTCTATGTTGGTCCTTCCGGCGAAAGCGGGCTTATCGTTTCTCAACAGGATCAAAGCACTGGCGCACAATGGGGATGCTACGGGACAAATATCAGTGGTACAGATAATACTGCCCTTGGGTACGGCGATCAAAACACCGCAAACATTGTTGCCGGCTGTGCTGAGTCAGGGATTGCAGCAAAGATTTGCGCAAACCTGAAATTGAATGGTTATACCGACTGGTATTTACCTACTATTGACGAATTGGATACCCTTTATCAGCAAAGATTCTCCGTTAACTTGTTTACCTCGAATATGTACTGGAGCTCCTCGCAAAACTCACTCGATTATCCGGAGAATAATGCCTGGTCATTCGATTTTAATGAAGGCTCACGCTACTACTTTCAAAAAAATGATCTACTATATGTTCGTGCAATACGATCATTTACCACAACCGGTCAGGCATCCACTTCTGTTACATTACCTGCAACGAATTTAGGACAAACCTATGCTACGCTAAACGGTGAGGTAAACGCCAACGAGCTCTCAACAGTTGTTACATTTGAATACGGGACAACCCCTGCTTTAGGTAGTTCTGTTACAGCAGATCAATCCCCAATAACAACCAGTAATAATGCCCATGTAAGTGTTACCCTTACAGGGTTAACCACAGGTGTAACCTACTATTATTGTGTTAAATCATTAAATTCCTCCGAGATAACAGTATATGGCGACACCCTCTCCTTTACCCCCGGAACTGTTGTTGATATCGATGGTAATGTTTACACCGCTGTGGTAATTGGCACACAGGAATGGATGGGCGAAAACCTGAAAGTTACCAGGTACAGGAACGGAGATATCATTCCCAATATTGTTGACGGGCTATCCTGGTCATACCCGGGTTCCGGAGCCAGGGCATATTACAATAACGATTCCGCAACTTATGCTAATCCTTATGGAACTTTATACAACTGGTACACAACAACCGATGACCGAAAGATGTGCCCGGTTGGATGGCATGTACCTACTAATCCTGAATGGACAACTTTGCTCGATTTTCTTGGAGGGGCAAGTGTTGCAGGCGGACTGCTTAAAGAGTCTGGCACTACGCATTGGACCGATCCGAATACCGATGCAACAGACGCATTTGGCTTTACTGCATTACCAGGTGGTATGAGAACTCCTGATATGAGTGCAGTATTCTATAACCTATCAGATTATGGTTACTGGTGGTCTTCAAGCAAATCTAGCTACTCATCTGCCTGGAGATTTAATATGAGCTATAATAACTCTCAGGTTTATCCATTCTACGAGCCAAAGAATACGGGTTTCTCTGTAAGATGCGTAAAAGGCGAAGCCTACCAGCTGGTATTTATGGTAAGGGAAGGTCAGAATTCTCTTAACTCTGCTGAGGTTAATATTCCCGGAATTGGAATCGACACAACCAACGAATCGGGCTATGTGATGTTCCCCGTTGCTCCGGTTGGAACCTATTCCTACACAGTTACAAGGAATGGGTATTACACTGCTTCCGGCGAGGTAACCATTGTGGATCAAAATGTTATAAAAAATGTAAATTTAACCTACCAGCCCAAATCCATTTATATTTCAACCACGGGCGATGATTATTCAGGCGATGGAACTATTGGGAATCCCTTCCAATCTATACAAAGAGGTGTGAATGTGTCAATGCAGAATGATACAGTGAGGTTAATGGCCGGCACCTACACCATTTCTACCTCAGGGAATTCCAATATATCAATAAATGATAAATCACTGGTTATTATGTCCCATGATGGGCCAGGTGCTGCTGTTATTGATGGAGATGATGGAGAAGCTGGTCAGGATATTTTTAACGTCTATTGTTCTCAATGCACTACTTCATATAAACTCGAATTTCTGGGGCTAAAAATCACCCACTCCCCAACTCCGTTCTACCTGGCCGGAAGTTCATATGATATCAACATACATAACAATTCAATTTCTTATGGACAGACAGCCATAAATGTTTACGATGGCAATAAGGTGACGATCAGGAAGAACCTCATCAGTCACATGACCAGTAATGGTATTGAATACAACTACGGGGACTCCCTGATAATCACAGGGAATACAATCGATTCCTGTTATAACGGGATCAACCTGTTTGGCAGTGGTTTTACTCAGGGATTCAATAATATTATCACCCACAGCAATATTTACGGAATTTACTGGGAGGGTAGCGGCACTGTTGATTTTAATTACAACGATGTATATGTTTGGGGCAACGATAGCATCTTTGGGTTTTCGCCGGGTGTAAACGATTTATTTGTTGACCCCATGTATGTTGGCGGAAACGATTACAGCCTACAACCCGGTTCGCCTTGTATTGATGCCGGTAACCCCGATCCAATGTATAACGATATAGATGGTACAAGGGCTGATATGGGAGCATTTGCCCTGCTATCATTTCCTGTTACTTTCCATGTTGTTGATCAGATTACATTACTTCCCATCGCTGGTGCGTTGGTTGATTTAGGTTCCTTTGGTCAGCAATCAACTGATTCAAATGGTGATGCATTCTTCTCAAATGTTTTATTGGGTTCATTCCCTTATACTATTACAAATGCCGACTACTATGATTATTCAAGTACAATAAATGTTTCAGGTACTCAAATTGAAAATGATACCCTAACACATATTAACCTTGTAACATTCCATGTAACTGATCTCAATGGAAACTTACAAAATGCAGAAGTTGTATTTGATATATTCGGTACAAAATATACAGATTTCGATGGTAACGCATTTTTCGATAGTATTCCAAATGGAACCTATTCCTACAGCATAACCATGTCAGGTCACATACCTGCTTCAGGAACAATAACAGTAACTGGCGTGGACTCGCTCAAGAATGTTTATCTGACAAATATCTTTAATGTTACTTTCTCTGTTGATATGACTGATGTACTCGGGTTTGATGCTGTAAACGACACACTCTTTATAACAGGAACAATGACTGGGTGGACGATGCCTGGCCTAAACTTAAATGATAGTTTATCGCGTGTTGGTTTATCAATGATTTGGACTAAAACTATGCAATTAACTGCCGGAGAAATTCAATATAAGTATTTCCGTAATTTTGGTTGGATGCAGGGTGAATGGGCAAGCGGTGATAATCGAATTGTGAACATTACTAAGGATACCGTGATAAATGATGTGTGGAGTAAATACTGGATTAATTCAGTTGCAGGAGCCAATGGAAGTATAAGTCCATCGGGTATTAATTATGTTGTTAGCAATACAGATCAAACATACACAATAACTGCAAATCCCTATTATGTAGTAACTGATGTAATTGTAGATGGGGTAAGTCAGGGACCAACAAATTCCTATACTTTCACTAACGTGATTGCAAACCATTCAATATTTGCATCTTTCGATCTTTCTCCATATGATGTTACATTCAACATATTTGATGAGCTCTCAAATCCAATCCAAAACGCTCAGGTAATATTTTATAATGACACGCTTTATACAGATATCAGTGGATTAGCAACGTTTAATAATATTCCAGATGGTACTTACCCATTCACTATTAACTTTACTGAATATATAACAATACAA
>CAZKHG010000044.1:5534-28948 GCA_964552655.1 uncultured Rikenellaceae bacterium | reverse complement strand
ATCATATTTCAACACAAATTGTTATAAATTTTATGAAGGTTTCAGTCATTCAATCGGATTTGCACTGGGAATCCCCATCAAAAAACCGGGAGATGTTCGATCAAAAAATCAGCGTTCTCGATAATGATGTGGATTTAATTGTGCTTCCTGAGATGTTCTCCACCGGCTTTTCCATGTCTCCCGATCGTCTTGCTGAAAACTCCAAAGGGCCAACTATTCAATGGATGCAGCGTATTGCTAAATCAAAGAATGCGGCTTTAGCGGGGAGTATCATTTTTGAAGAAAATACTAAGTTTTACAATAGGTTTATTTTTTCAAAGCCCGATGGCAGTATATTTTACTATGATAAACGTCACCTGTTCAGGATGTCCGGTGAACATCAGCAGTATGAATATGGAAGGGATCGTGTTATTGTTGAATGGAAAGGGTTTAGAATTATGCTGCTGATTTGCTACGATTTGCGTTTCCCGGTATGGTGCAGGAATAGGAGTGATTATGACCTGATGCTTGTTGTAGCTAATTTTCCAACTCCCAGAATAAATGCCTGGAACACGCTTTTAGCCGCAAGGGCAATTGAAAATCAGTGCTTTGTAATTGGCTGTAATAGAATTGGGGTTGATGGAAACAACTCCAGCTTTTGTGGCGACTCCCAAATTATTGACCCTTTGGGCAAGGTAATATCCAAGGCAAAATCTGATGAAAGTCAAATTATTACTTCAACAATCCTGATTGAGGACCTACATAAGATTCGTAACGATTTCCCTTTTTCTCCCGATGCCGATCAGTTTTCACTAAACCTCTAAGTAATAGTTTATAAGTTTTACAACATGATTTTGAATTTTTCTGCTAAAAAATAACTATTCCAGTTATAGTTTTATTTATTTTCGCTACTTATTTTTTAAAACTATAATTGTATGATCATTTTTAGTAACCCCTATATCTGGGTAGTGTTGCTTTATTTTCTTTTCGTAATTTCTATCTCGTTTTTAACCAAAAAAGTTGCATCAAAATCATCGTCTGATTACCTGATTGCCGGAAGGAACCTTGGGGTTTTGGTTTGCTCAATTGTGGTTGCAGCAGAATGGTTAGGTGGCCTTAGCACCATTGGTGTTAGTGAGAAGGCGTTTACAACAAAAACTCTTCAGCCTATTCTTTATAATATTTCTACTGCCATCGGAATGTTAATCCTTGGTTTTACGTTGGCTAAGCATTATCGCGAAAAGAATGTTCATACGGTTAGCGAAATGATCGAAAGTATTTTTGGCAAAAACGCCAGAACGGTTTCTGCCGTTGCTTTTCTGGTTGCATTCATTACACTGGCTTACGTTGAACTAACAACTTTTTCGCATGTTCTTGCACCCATTTTTAAGATTGATTGGGTTTATGCGGTTCTTTTAGGTTCATTTATAACAACCCTTTACATGTATATAGGAGGGATGCATGCCCTTACAATTGTTGCAATAATTAACCTAATTGTCAGGTATATTGGTATTGGGTTGGCGTTGGTTATCGGCTTTAAGGCAATTGGGGGTGTATCAGTTTTAACAGAACGATTAGTTGCAACAGGAGCTCCTTCAAACTATTATAATCCATTTAGCATTGGGTGGACGGCTGCTTTCAGTTTGATTTTAGGTGGAATATTTGGTGGAATGGCCGCTCAGGCATCAATTCAACCAATATTTGCTGCCAATAGTCCATCAACCGCTAAACGAGCCGCATTCCTATCTGCAATATTCATTGCACCATTTGGCATTATGACAGCATATCTGGGGTTGATGGCAAGAAGTGGCTTCTTTCTCGATCCATTAAAAATAGCAGATGCAAAAGAGGCATTGCCAACATTACTGATGACTCCATCGTTTATTCATCCAATTATGGGTGGATTGGCCCTGGCGGCAATTCTGGCAGCAATTCTCTCAACAATTGGCCCGGTGAATTTTGCCATAGTTACAATCGCCACAAAAGATATTTATCAATCCATTTTCAATAAAAATGCATCAGATGAAAAGGTTCTTAAAACTGCCCGCCGGTTAGTCATTTTGGTCAATCTTATTACTGTTCCAATGGCAATTTTCATACAGGGTGCGGTTTTGGATGCAGGATATTTCAGCTATGCAATACGGGCTATCGGCGCCATTGTAATACTCCTTGGAATTTACAAGTTAAACTGGATTTCACATTATGCCGTTAAGTTTGCGTTTGTGGGGGGTACCTTATCAATTGTTTTAAGTCTGATAGCCAGAAAGATGGGATGGTTTGAGATAGATAAAACCTATGCAAGCATCATAGCAACAATAGTTTTCATTGTGATTGGAAATCTATACGGAAAGTATTTTGGAAAAAAATAATTTAGAAAAAATTTCTTTTATGTTGCCTTTAAAAAATCTTAAAGTTTTGGAATTGGCGAGTGTTCTGGCAGGGCCAAGCGTTGGTGCAACACTAGCTGAGCTTGGTGCAACTATAATAAAGGTTGAAAATTTATTGACAAATGGGGATGTTACACGTACATGGAAGCTTCCAACAGAGGAGCAGTATTCGGATATATCAGGCTATTTCAGTTGTGTAAATTGGGGCAAAAAATCAATATCCATCGACCTGACAAAGGAAGAAGGGTTGGGCATTGTTTATAATCTAGCCAAAATATGTGATATTGTTTTAGTCAGCTACAAGCCCGGCGATGCTGAGAAATTGAAGGTTGATTACGAAACTCTGAATCACCTTAATTCCAGAATAATTTATGCCCACATAACAGGTTATGGTTTAAATAGCTCACGAGCTGGCTACGATGCAATAATACAGGCAGAAACCGGATACACCTTTATGAACGGCGAACCTGGTAGAACCCCCATAAAAATGCCTGTGGCATTAATGGATATATTAGCCGGTCACCAGCTCAAAGAGGCAATATTTTTAGCACTACTCATGCTGGAAAAAACTGGTAAGGGACAGTATATAGAAGTAAGTTTACTTAAGAGTGGAATTGCATCGCTGGCAAATCAGGCAACAAACTGGTTGGTGGGAAATTCCATCCCCAATGCGATGGGCTCTGATCATCCCAATATTGTCCCCTATGGAACAATATTTTACACGAGGGATGAAAAGCCAATCGTTTTAGCAGTTGGAAACGATAAACAATTTGCTGATCTTTGCTTCATACTTGGCTTTGCTGAATTGGCCAAAGATCCTCGTTTCTTAACAAATTTTGACAGGGTAAACAACAGGGATGAGCTGAAAGCTATACTTCAGAAATTAATTGGATCAGTTGATAGAAAACCCTTGCTCGAAGCGCTTATGAAACGAAATGTGCCTGCCGGTGGAGTCTATAACATGAAGGAAGTTTTTGAGGTCAAGGAATCAAGGGAGATGTTGATAGAATCGAATAAAAACAATGGTAAACCCTTAAAAGGACTAAGAACCGTTGCTTTTTCTTTTAATGGCAACGAGTTCACCAGCGATTTAGCAATTCCGCCTCATTACGGCGAACACACGATCCTGATTTTAAGCGATTTGTTAGGATATTCAGCAGAAAAAATTCAAAGTTTAACCGATAATCAAGTCATATATGCACACAACACAAGAAAATAAAACGAAAGCATTTATAGATGGATCGAGGCTGATTACTGAATCATGTGTCCGGGCTGGTGCAGATGTATTTGTAGGTTACCCGATCACACCTGCAAATCTTTTGTACCTGTATGCCTCAAAAAGATACCCTACCATGTTGGCAGCACCCGATGAGATCACCACTTTGCAGTGGATGACTGGATTTGCTGCTGCTGGTCGCATACCTGTTACAGCAACCTCATTCCCGGGGTATGCTTTGATGGTTGAGTCCATAAATATGGCATACATGATGGAGCTGCCAATGGTAATTATACTTGTACAAAGATTAGGTCCAGCCACAGGAACAGCTACCTGTGGGGCACAAGGTGATCTTTCAGTTGTGAATGGAACGCTTTCCGGTGGTTATACATTACCTACCCTATGTATCAGCAGTATTGATGATTGCTGGAATATCCCTGCAAAAGCAGTAGAAATGGCGGTTAAGCTCAGAACACCCGTTGTTCTCCTTACATCGAAAGAGATGGTTATGACTTTACTTAGCTATGACTGGTCAAATCTTTCTGAAATTAAACCTGTTGAGTTGAGAACCTATAAATCAAAAGAAACCTACAAGCCATATAATACCGATGATTCTTTAGTCCCTGAGTTTTTATCGGTAAGCCAGAATGAACATCAGGTTAGAATTACCGCATCAACACACGATAAAAAAGGGATACTCCAGAATACATCACCAGAAGCAATTGAAAATACCAAAAGGCTTCAGCTGAAGATCGGGAAGTATATAAATGATTTTACTTTCTACGAATTGGATGAGCAGGAAGGAGCTGAAAAGTTAATTATTTCATACGATATTACTGCACAGGCATCACGCGAGGCTGTTCAACAGCTAAGGAAACAAGGAGTGAAAGTATCATTTCTGTCTGCCAAAACACTCATGCCTGTTCCCTCAATCTATTTATCACTTGCCGATAAATATAAAAGGGTAGTTATAGCCGAAGAAAACCTAACAGGTCAGTTCAGGCAGCTCCTTTATGGTGTTGCCGGGCGAAAAGGGGTTACAGGTGTGAATGGCATTGCAAAAATGATTTGTCCAACAGAAATTATTGAGGAGGTTCTTAAAAATGGATAATATAAAATTTTTAACAGGAGGGGAGTTGCCATTCTGCAAAGGATGCGGTCACTCACTGGTGGCTCAGAATTTTGAAAAAGCACTTGGTAAGCTGAACATAAACCTGCTTGATGTGATTGCAGTAACTGATATCGGCTGCCATGGTATAATTGATAAAAATTTACTTTGCCATACCGTTCATGGTTTACACGGACGATCTTCCGCACTGGCAGGTGGAATAGCTGCAGGTATTAACAATCCGAATAAAAAGGTAATTGTATTTACCGGTGATGGCGGTGCTACAATAGGAATGCAACATCTTATTACGGCGGCTCACCTTGGATTTAATATGACCGTAATGGTTCACAATAACTTTCTTTACGGAATGACTGGAGGTCAACCCTCTGAGTTCACCCCTGAGGGCTTTAAAACGCCAACACTTCCCGATGGAAAAAGCAATCGAGGAATTGACTTGTGTGAGGTAATTACCGCAGCAGGTGCTTCGCACGTTGAGAGAATTATTGGAATTGGCGATTACTCTGATGCACTGGCAAATGCGTTTTCATCCAAAGGGTTTTCTTTGGTCGAGGTGATGGAGATTTGTCCAAGCTATGGTGTTAAATCTAACCCCGGAATGAAACTCTCCAAGATGGTAGAAGAAGCCAACCTGCCTGTTAAAGTATATGTAACAGGTAAAGAAAAATCATTTATTACTCCAGCCTGTAAGAGCACACAAAGCCTGATTAACGAAAAGTTCAATGTAACCGCAAAGTATGCGAATAATTTGAATAAGCCTGTAAGTATCATGTTTGCCGGATCTGCCGGCGAGGGGATACAATCAGCTGCAGAATTTTTCGCAAAAGCAGCAATGCTTTCCGGGTTGAATGCTACAAAAAAAGGGAGCTATCCTGTTACTGTAGGAGTCGGGTTTTCCGCTTCGGAAATTATAATTTCACCATATCAGATATATTACACCGGTTCTCCGATTCCGGAAGTATTAATTATCACCTCAACAGATGGGTTGAATTATGCAAAATCTACTGCATCAAAAATGAAATCGGGAATTTTATTGATTGATGAGAGTTTAACGCCACCTGAAACTGGAACTACAGTAATAAAAGTTCCTTTCAGGGAAAGAGCAGGAGCAAGGAATAGCGCCTTATATTCAATTTTCTGGTATCTCAACCATAGTCAAAATTTTATGATGGATGCCTTGAGAGATGTATTCATGGCAAATAAGATATCAGAAAAAGTTCAAATTGAAACAATGATGCAGTTTTAAGTTATACCCTGCCAGGATTAGCGGACCTATCCAACGATTTGGATAGGTTTTTTTATCTAATAATTTGATATTATTGATACTTATAGTAACTTGATCTCATCGAAAAAAATGCCTGGCAATGAAAA
Source organism: uncultured Rikenellaceae bacterium (assembly GCA_964552655.1). GTDB lineage: Bacteria > Bacteroidota > Bacteroidia > Bacteroidales > Tenuifilaceae > CAZKHG01. Next base: position 22,869 of record CAZKHG010000044.1, on the reverse strand, counting down.
AAACAATAGGTTTTTTACTTCTATTCACCATTCTATATACAATACAGGTTCGCTCTCAACAGCAAGAGATAGACAGTTTAAGGAAAGTTTATGCAAAACTACAGAAGCGAAATAGCCAGCAAGCTGATACCAGTTTTATCAACCTGATAAATGAGTTAGCTTACAAATATCATCGTATTAATCCGGATTCTACTCTGTTTTTTGCATTACAAGCCAAAGAATTATCGGATAGAGTAGATTTTAATAGTGGAAGCGCTGAAGCGTTAAGATGCATAGGTTTGTACAATTGGGTAAAAAGCAACTATCCCGATGCATTGAAATACTTTCGACAATCATTGACAATAGCCGAAAAGTTTAACCTGAAAAAGGTTCAGGCAAGAAGTGCGAATAATATTGCAATAATTTATACCGAGCAAGGTAATTACCCCGAAGCCCAGGACATGCACTATAAAGCTTTGCAGATTAGAGAAGAGATAAAGGATATCCCGGGCGTTGCAATGAGCTATTCCAACTTGGGCAACATTTTTATCTATCAGGGAATGTATAAGGATGCCATTGAGATGCATACAAAAGCAATTAAGATAAGGGAAGAACTTGGAGACAAAATAGGAATATCAATAAACCAGATCAGCCTTGCCTTAATTTATTTTGAACAGGGTAATTACCCGGAAGCGTTGGAGATGAACTTAAAATCGCTAAAAACAAAAGAGGAAATTGGCGATAAACAAAGTATGGCGGTTGTACTTAATAATATTGCACTAATCTACGAAAATCAGAAAAAATTTCAGGACGCTCTCGAGATGCATTTTAAGGCTTTAAAAATAAGGGAGGAGATTGGCGATAAGCAGGGAATATCAAGTAGCATGACTAATATATCAAGCATTTACTTCAGACAGGGAAAAATAGATGAAGCTCTTGATATGAACAATAAATCTCTTGCAATCAAGCAGGAAATAGGCGACAAGAACGGGATCGCATCTACTTTACTTGGGATTGGAAATATTTATCTGGAGAAGAAATCTTTCCAAATTGCTCTTGAATATCTTCATAAGGCTGATAAGCTGAATATCGAACTTGGTAACGTTACCCTTGACGGGAATATTAAAAACTCGTTAGCCAAGTGCTATTTAGAAATAAATGATTTCCAGCAGGCATTAAGGTATGCAAAGAAAGGGCTACAGATATCCCTTAGTGCTGGTACACCGAATGAAATAATGGATGTTTCCTCAACCCTTAGCGAAATTTACGAGAAGTTAGGTAACGGCATGGAAGCATTAAAATATCACAAGCTTTTTAAAACATACTCCGATAGCCTTATCAGCATTGAGAAGGAGAAAAAAACTCAACTTTTACAAGCTGATTATGAGTACCAAAAAAAGGAGTCTCAGCTATTGGCTGAACAGCAAAGGAAGGAGTTTGAGCATGATAAACAGCTGGCCCGGCAACGTTTTTATACCCTGCTTTTCGTTGCTGCATTTGGAATGGTGTTGGTTGTGGTATTTTTTATTTACAGGAACCAGCAAAAGCAAAAGAAGTCAAAGTTGCTACTCCAAACCAAAAATAATGAGATAAGGAATAAGAATATAAGGCTAAATCAACAAAAGGAGGAGTTGGAGGAAGCTCATCGGAATATAAAAGCCAGCATAAACTACGCGAGTCTTATCCAGAATGCAATAATGCCAACCACAGAAATACTTGAGCAAAGTTTAAAGGATTACTTTATCGTATATAAACCCAGAGATATTGTTAGTGGTGATTTTTACTGGTTTAAACAGATTAAAAACATCGTATATATTGCTGCTGCAGACTGTACAGGACATGGCGTTCCGGGTGCTTTCATGAGCATGATGGGCGTTTCTTTGCTAAATGAAATAGTTTCCAAGCGTGATGTAAACCCGCCCAATATGATCCTGAATGAGCTGAGAAAACGATTAAAAAAATCGCTGCACCAAACCAGTGAGAAACACCAGACACAGGATGGAATGGACATCGCATTTGTTCTAATCGATTTGGATAATAAAATGTTGCAATACTCAGGAGCCAATAACCCCTTGTACCTCTTCCGAAAAAACCCAAATGATAGCAACGTAGATTTTATTGAGTATAAAGCAGACAGAATGCCCATTGGAGTTCACCCGAATGATATCTATGATTTTCAGATCCAGGAATTTCAGCTGATGCCAAACGATTCAATTTATATTTTTTCCGATGGGTATTCCTCGCAGTTTGGTGGCCCGAACTACCATAAGCTGAAGTCCAAAAAATTTCAGGAAATACTTCTCTCCATTCAAGACTTAACCATGGTAGAGCAAAAAAAATACCTGGAGAAGTTTTTAAATGATTGGCAAGGCAAAAACGAACAGGTTGATGATATTTTAGTAATAGGAATCAGGATTTGAAACTCTACATCAGATTTACCCTTTCGCTGCTTAGGGCAAAAGAAAATTTGTCAATGGCCCTTTGCACTGCTAAAATTCCATCTAGATGATCGTACTCATGTTGAATTAATTCTGATAAATCATCACTGATTACCATCTGCTGATCATTCCATTCCAAATCTTTGAATGTTATTTTACAACTTTTATGGCGTCTCACTTTAACGAGCAGGTCAGGAAAGCTCATACAATCGTCCCAAACCTCGAAAGTTATATCGCTAAAATCAGCTAGGACGGGATTTATAATCACAACAGGTTTATCTATGTGCAAATAGATTAAACGTTTAAAAAAACCAATTTGAGGTGCAGCAATCGCTCTTCCAAAACCATATTTTTTCCTGAAATTCATCATCGAATCATGCAAATCTGTAACTACTGGTTTAATTACATTTAATTCAATTTCTTTTATTTCTTCAGAAACTCTGTAAAGCTCAGGATTTCCTAAAAGCAGGATTTTATTTATGGCCATAGATTACCCGAAATTTTTGATTCTTTTAGCAAATTAACGATTAGTTTTTATATTTGTTAGATGAACAGTACAAATAATTTCAATAATACATGGAGGAAGGTCGCCTCTGTTGTTTATAAAAAACCCGTTGATTCCAAAATACTTGGAACTGTTGAAGTGGATGTAACAGATCTTGAAAACTACATTGTCAGGAGCAGGCAAAAGGGCATTAAAATTACCATCTCTCATGTACTGATTTTAACAATAGCAAGAGCCCTTAAGGAAGAAGTGCCTGAGCTTAACGGGTATGTGAGAAGAGGGAAGATTATCCCAAGAAGTCAAATAGATGCTACTGTTAGTGTGCTTTTAAAGGGATCGCAGATGAGTTCAGTTAAAATTAATAATGCAGATACCCTTACGTTAAACGAACTATCCACATTGATGGCAGAAGATATAAATAATTCGCGCAAGGGATCGGAAAACAAAACCATGCAATCGAAAAATCTTCTGGCATCTATACCTTGGCCATTGAGGGGTTGGGTTTTCAACATCTATAAAAAATTAACTATTGGATGGGGAATTTCAATGCCTGCCTTGGGTTTGAAAACAGATAGCTTTGGATCGTTCCTCCTGTCAAACATCGGAACATTTGGCCTGGATATTGGCTACCCGGCGTTATTCCCAACCTCAAACGTATCATTTGTTATGATTCAGGGCAGTACCAATAAACGACCCTGGGTGGTTAATGATCAGATTGTTCCAAGAAAAATCTTATCCCTCAGCATTGCTATGGATCACAGGGTTGTGGATGCCTACCACGGCGGGCTATTGTTCAGGTATATTAAAAAGGTATTCCATAACCCCGAAGTTTTAGAGACAAAACCTGCATGGGTTGTGGTGTAATCTTATTCTTTAACCAGTTTACGTAATGTACTTTTTTGTCCATTGGCTATTTTAACCAAATAAATGCCTTTGGCAATTCCTGAAAGATTAATGGTTTGGGTATTTTTGGCTACTTTCTGTTGTAACAGCAGTTTCCCTGACATATCATATAATGTGAAATCATAATTACCAACAAAATTGGTGTTTAAACTGATCGTAATATTATCTGAAAATGGGTTGGGGCCAATGGTTACCCAAAAATCATCCTTACCAATTATATTATCTGATGAAATTGTACCAATTCGTTTTAGAATCCATTTATCAGGATCAGGGGTAATTGAGGTAATAGGAGGCGTATCAAAGGTAAATGTTTGAGGATTCTCTGAAATAAAAACCCGCTGGGTTGTTGTACTATTCTGGTGATTAAGCTTCAATTCCATTGAGGTTCTAAATAAAGGGGTCTGGATGTTTGAAGGTGATTGTGTTATGGTAACCCACGAATGGTTATCGGAATAACCATACTGGAAACTGAATTCAGGATAACCGTATCCATAGTACCACTGATCAAAAAACCATGCGAAATCTTTACTTGTAAGATCATTTACAACTGTTTTAAAATCTTCACCTGTTGCAGTAGAATGACCATACCTTATCAGGTATTCTCTGAGGATTTCAAAAAAGAGTTGGTCGTTATTTATTTCGTACCTGAGCATGTGAATAATTGCCGCACCCTTTTTATATGAAAGGTTATAGCTGAAAATTCTGTTTTCATCAGTTGCTTCTGCGGAATTTATATAAACACTCCCATTTGGGGACAGCAATGCCCTCGACTGTGCATCGTTCATCCAGCCATCTGCGCTATATTGGTTTACCTGGTTCTGAAGTTGCAGGTATTCAACATAAGATGCAAAACCCTCGTTAATCCATATATCCTGCCATGTAGCGCAGGTTACATAATCGCCAAACCACATGTGAGCCAACTCATGTGCAACCAGCCCAGTGGAGAAGTACCCAACAGTTGTAATTGTTTGATGCTCCATGCCACCTCCAAACGGAGCCATTACATGTCCATATTTTTCCTTTGCAAACGGGTAAGTGCCAAAAAGGTTGGAGTATAATTCAATCATTTCATCTGTCTGATCTATTACACTTTTATATGAATCGAGGCAACCGGAAATATTATAAACAAAATTTTGAATAATTAGGGGTGAAGCCATCCCAACGGGATTAGCAAAAGTATCATACTCAATATAATCTGCAATCGTAATTGAAATAAGGTAGTAATCAATAGGATAACGGCTTTGCCATTCGTATCTTTTTTTATTATTTGTAAGTAAAACAGTTTTTTTAAGCAAACCATTTGAGGCAACCTCAAGATATGAAGGTACAGTAACAAATACATCAACACTATCGGCTTTATCCGTTAACGACTGTTTAACGGGAAACCATTCATAAGCATGAAAAGATTCCGATAGCGACCAGGTAACGTAGTTCCCCCAGGTAGAACGTGAACAGGTTAAGCCTTCACCTGCATTGCCACTGTAAAAAATTTTTACAGTAAAATACTCTCCTGCAGGAATTGATGGTGTTGTGTTAACAGAAATTTCGTCAGCCAAATGGCTAAATGGAACCGAAACCCCATTTAGCTGAACACTACTTACACTAAATTGATTGATTAGCTGGATCACGAACTTTGACATTGGTTCGCTTTTAGCTCTCGCCTTAACTATCACTGACCCGCTAATAAAGTTGTTAGAAATTGTTGCTTCAAGATCAAGCCCGTAGTAGGTTATATCATAATTATCCATATCCGTGTTGTATTTATAACCAGCAGGAGATTTAGGTAAACTTCTTGGCTTCCCGGGCTCTTGATTTTCCAAAAGCTGACCATAATTGGCACTATATATAAAAAGAAGGAGCAGTGTAACTATAAATTTCATATCTCAGGAATTGTTGTTCGATCAAATATAATTGCATTTTACCTTACAAAAAGGATGTTTTCTGTAAAATATTTTGTGTTATTAAACATTCGTATTAAATTAAAAAAATTTTAAATACAACCTGGTTATGTATGTAAAAGGAACAGCAGTAAAATCTATTCAAGATTATGTTCAGCTTAAACATGCTGATAAATATTCAGAATGGCTAAGATTGTTGCCTGATGGGGCAAAAAAGATTATGTCCAAACCTGTTTACGTTTCAGATTGGTACCCGGTAAAAGATGGGGCATTGGATCCCACAATAGCCGTAGGACAGCTCATTTTTAATGGTGAAAGCTATAAAGCCGGGTGGGAAACCGGAAGGTATAGCGCAGAAACTGCGCTATCAGGTATTTACAAGGTATTTGTAAAGATGGCTACACCTCAGTTTATCATAGGACGTGCCGGTAAAATTCTCCCCTCATACTACGACCCCTCTGACATTTCAGTTAAAGAAACAGGTCCCAAACACGTAATTCTTAATATCTCCCGATTGCCTTCAAACCATGAGGTGATTGAAGCACGGATACTGGGATGGATTGAGCGAGCCCTGGAGGTTACTGGATGTAAAAACGTAAAAATCAGCCCAATTAAATCAATGGTTAAAGGCGATTCAATAACCGAACTCAGAATATCCTGGGATTAAATTCAATTTATTAATTTGACAATCATTTCCATTTTATTCTATCTTTAGGGTCGAATATTTTAAACTACTACTATGTCAACTGCTAAAAAAAGTAAAGGTGTAATTGGAATATTAACCGGAGGTGGTGATGTTCCTGGGTTAAATCCGGCTATCAGAGCCGTTACCATTCGTGCTTTACGCGAAGGTTATGAGGTAATTGGGTTAAAACGGGGATGGGCCGGAATGATTGAAATTATCCGCGATAAAAAAATCGACAATAGCAACTGCTACGAAGTACTAACCGAGGAAAGAGTCAACAAAGCTTTTAGAACCGGTGGCACCTTTTTGCATACCTCAAGAACCAATCCCAGCAAAGTGGCAAAGGATTCTGTACCTGAGCATTTGAAGAATTCCTATAATAAGGATAAGAATGATCTTACCCCTGAGGTTTTAAAAAATCTTCATTTCCTGGGGATTGATTACCTTATTCCTATTGGAGGTGACGATACGCTGAGCTATGGCGTACGGCTTTATCAGGAAGGGGTCAAAGTTATTGCCATACCCAAAACAATGGATAATGATGTTCCCGGGACTGATTATTGTATTGGTTTCAGTACCTGTGTTACCAGAACCATAGCGCTTACCGATATCCTTCGAACTTCTGCTGGTTCGCATGAACGAATCCTGGTAATGGAGGTTTTTGGCCGGTATGCTGGTTTTACCGCTATGCTGCCCACAATGGCTGGAATTGCAAACAGATGCGTTATCCCTGAATTTAAGTTTAATGTGGAGAAGCTGACAGAATTACTGATTGATGATCGGAATAGAAATCCCAGCAAATATTCAACCGTATTGGTTTCGGAGGGTGCTACATTTGAAGGTATCGAGGAGATGGTTATTCAGGGCACAGAGCGCGATGCATATGGCCATGCAAAACTGGGTGGAATTGGCGATCTGGTATCTAAACAAATCAAGGAGCTTTCGGCTAAATTTAATAATGGGAAGGTGATAAATGTTATCAGCCAGAACCTTGGCTATCTGGTTCGTGGCGGTGAACCCGATGCTATCGACTCCATTGTTCCAATGGCTTTTGGGAACCTTGCACTGGACCTAATCCAGAAAGGTGTACATGGTCGTTTGGTTGTTCTAAAAAATGGCCGTTATGATAATATGCCCATTGATGTTATTGCCCAACATAAAAAAGTGGTTAACCTGCAACGCTATTACAATACCGATAGGTTAAGGCCATATTACAAGAGCTTCGAAATGCAGCCATTATTTATTATGACCAGCGATTAAACTTCATAAACTTCGGGTCATTTTGATATTTCAAATGACCCGAAAATATAGATCCACTTAAGGTTAATAAACCCATGTACCATTTCCTGGATTGGTTCTTTGTGGTATTCCATACCTTTATCACTCTTTTTAACCTGCTTGGTTGGATCTGGAAGAAGACAAGAATATGGAATTTAATCCTCTTGCTTATTACTGGCTTCTTCTGGTTTGTTGTTGGAATTTTCTATGGATTTGGATACTGCCCCCTAACAGATTGGCACTTTCAGGTGCTCTATAAGCTGGGAAAAGATCCGGAAACCAATTCATACATTGCATATATTGTTAGCCGATTTTTTAAATTAAAAATTGCAACCCAAACTGTGGATGTTATTACGCTTCTTTGCTTTTTGGGGGCATTTGTACTATCAGTAGCTCTGAATGTCAGGGATAAATATTTTACTAAAAGGTAAAATCAATTACCAAAAATAATTAGCCAACAGTTGATATACTTCTCTACTTCTTGAATATGAAGTAAACGGCAAAAATCAGAAAAATAAAACCGATGATATGATTGGTCCTGATAGTCTCTGATTTGAAAGCAATAAATGAAAACCCCATGAATACAACCAGTGTGATAACCTCTTGAATTACCTTAAGTTCAACCAACGAAAAAGGACCTCCATTCCCCTTATAACCTATCCGGTTGGCTGGCACCTGGAAGAAATATTCGAATAACGCAATTGCCCAGCTTATCAATACAATTGCGGTTAACCCCAGGTTCTCAAACCACTTCATCTCCTTGAACTTCAGATGGCCATACCAGGCAATAGTCATAAACGAATTTGACAGGATCAGTAATAATATAGTGTAAATGCCTTTCATATTTTAAAATTAAGCTGCAAATCTAATAAAAAGAATAATTTGGGGCTAAATTCAATAATTTAGTACCTGCTATCTCAAGTGTTTTGAAACGATGAATTATAAAAAATTTTTCTGTTTTCTGATCTACCTTTTACCTCTTATCTATCTGGTTCATAATGCGGAGGAATGGGTTTTATTTAAAATCAGATTAGATCAGATAGTATCACTGATACCCGATTTTATAGGCAGGATTTATTTATATGATTCTAATAATATATTGGTTATTTTTAGAAATGCCCTGATAGTTGCATCTGTTTTACCTTTTGCTATTCTCCCTTTTTTAGCAGGGAGGATAAACTATTTTAAGATTAAACTACTTAATATCATAGCATTTGTAACAATTCTTAACGCTGGCTCACATATTTTCTCCTCCATTGTACTTGGATTTGTTTCACCTGGTTTATACACCTCTATTTTCTTACTGATACCTTATTCTACAATGGTTATTTCCATTGCAAACAAGATCATCAAGATACCAAAAGGTTCGTACATTATAATGATTATAACAGCTGTACCTGTTTATTTCTTTGCTATTGCATTATCATGGCTAATTGGAATTGCTGCAACATAACAAGATCAGGCAATGAATTTTTCGTAGGCTGTTAAAATTTTTCAGGAAAAGATAGAAACAATTGATTTTAAAAGGTTATCTAACCTTTATGGTTACATTAAATTTAATAATTGAAAAACTGCATATTTTATAAATGATGCTGGATGTATGCCAGCCAGGTAGCATCGTTATATATAAAAGCAATCTGCGACGATGCAAACCTGTGCATAGGAAAATTATTATTCGCCAGCCGGTTAAATAATAAATTATAGGGGAGCCTGATCCCTAAATCTATACCTTCTCCAGAACGGGAGTTTGGTTAAAGAAGTCCAGGTAATCAGGTAGTTAAATGCTTTAAACCTTAAAAGAAAATGCATAATTCTGTAACCGAAAAATACAACTATAAACCCGAAGAAAATCTGAAGTACAGAGTATATCAATGTAAATGATAGGGTTATTTTAAGGTTTACAATATTATATTCTCCCAGAAGTTTCACAGCCAGCATGGGTAAAACCGTAAATGCAACCCACCAAAGCAGGAATGAAAATCCATGGGCAGTTTCAATTGCATTTTGTTTACAATGGTTCATGCAATGCATGCAGCTTTCACAGGTAAACTTCCAGAAAGGCCTGTTGTCAATAAGTTCAATTGCCTGAATTGGGCATTGCTTTGCACATAATCCACAGTTATTGCATTGGTATGATGCAAAGAATGTTTTTGCAATCATAAACCTTCCAATAAAGTAATACGGAATGGCAATTGGTGCAACTATCAAATCAAATGGAAGTTCAGGAATCCATCGGTAATCGGTTTTATTTGAAATTAATTTTTTGGCAAATGATTTGGTTAACCTTTCACATCGCTTTATGATCGAACTTGTTACCTTCTCTTTCATGCCCGGGTGCAACGAGATCCAGTTTGAAGGCATATCCATTGGACGAATATTGGCACATTTATATCCTTTCAGCATCAGCATTAAAGCGGGAAGAAAAAGGGCAATTCCACCTAAACCCGGCGTAAAAAGTTTATACATTTTCATCCCGGCCTGGGTATTCAGAACAAAGAATCTGGCATTAATACTTACTGGAAAGGACTTTACAAAATCAAGTACAACCGGTGGCGCATTAAACCCATGGGTAGGATAACAGAACCCAATCAGGGTATTCTTGGTGATTAATGATGCATCGGGCTTAAATCCTTTTTTGATTTCAAATACTTGTACCGGTATTTCATTGATTGTGAACTCAGCGGCAATCCATTTACTAACAGCCCTTGCATTCCCTGTTCCTGAAAAGTAGTAGATAATCAGATCGCTGTACATTTATAGAATATATGGTAAAAACATTTTGGTCTTTTTCATGTATCTTAAGTATTGATCACCAAAATAGGCAATATTCTCCTTTTCCTCAACCCTCATGGTAAGACAATAGAATATGGTAGAAATCACTGCAATGAAAAGCATTTCAAGGTTAGGATTTTTTAGCATTACACCCCAGGTCAGGTAGATTAACGAACCATAAAGCGGATGTCGTACCAAGCTAAAGATGCCCTTATCAACCAGCTCGGTGGTTTTTTCAAAACCATACAATTCCTTTCCATCGCGCTGATGGCTGGCCTTTCCATGCGTTCTCATTTGCAAGAAACCATAAACAACGAAGACTAGGGAGATAACTAAAAGAATCCACGAGGCTATTTGATTTATGCTAAGCGGGTTATAGAACCATAACCTGTAGTTACTAGCCAGTAGCCATGCCAATCCCTCCCAGCCAAAAAAGCGGTAAAACCCATGACTTTTAAGATTAAGTAAAGGTTTTCGTGAGAAGTAGATAATAGGGATGCTGATAATGGTGAAGATAATTACTTTTTCCATGGTGATATTTTTATACTTTAATGGTCATCATTTCATTCCAACGGGTTGTATAACATGGCGAAAGTTGCTCCTGCCTGAGTTTCCATTTACGACCTGTCCCCTGAGCAGCAATTCGGACTACATCCCTGCCAAACCTTGCATTCAGCTTATCAAGCGCAATCATTACTCCCTGATGTTTTTCCCTGTTAATATCATCGAAAAGTGATGTTTGCATGCTGCTATCGGCGGTGATTCCACTTACTATTACCCCGGCTTTTTTATACCGATAGCCGTATTTATAAATGCTGCGAAAAGCCAGGATGGCATAGTGAATAAGTTCAATGCTGCTATTGGTAGGAACCGGCAGATGTATGGTTTTGCTTGCAGAGTATTGTGCCAGATCATTACGGAAGGGGTTGGTATTGATAAAAACCATGATAATATTTGCGAATGTTTTTTGTGCCCTCAGTTTTGAAGAACACCGCGATGCAAATGTTGAAACAGCCTCCTCAATTGTTTTCTGTTCGGTTTGCATTTCCCCGAATGAACGGGAAGTGCAAATTGCCTTTTTGGCCGGGGCTCTTATCTCCAGATCATAGCAAGGGATACCCATCAGCTCTTTTTGAGTCCGTAATCCCACTACCGATAGGTTTTTCTTAACCCATGCCGGGTTTGCATTTGCAAAGTCCCAGGCTGTTTTTATCCCAAATTTTCGAAGAAATCTATCGTACTGGTAGCCAATGCCCCAAATATCGCCAACATCAAACTCTTTGAGTGAATTCTTACGTTTTTCACCGGTTTCTATAATAAATACACCGTTATTTTCGGGTCGTTTCTTGGCAAAATGATTTGCAACTTTCGCCAGCGTTTTGGTGTTCGCTATCCCAACACTTACAGGGATACCGGTGTTTTTTGTTGTTACAATTTTGATTTTTTTTGCGTACTCGTATAAATTAATATGGCTAAAACCACGAAGGTTTAAAAAGGCTTCATCAATGGAGTAAATCTCCATTTCCGGGGTAAAAGTTGACAACGTATTCATCACACGATGGCTTAAATCACCGTAAAGCGCATAATTTGATGAAAAAACAGCCACTTTATTTTTTTCTAGCAATGAAGTTATCTCAAAAGCAGGCTGAGCCATTTTAATGCCAATAGCCTTAGCCTCGTTGCTTCTTGCAATCACACAACCATCGTTGTTGGAGAGAACTACAACCGGTTTCCCAACTAAGGAAGGGTTGAAAACCCTTTCACAAGACGCATAAAAATTATTACAATCAACCAGTGCAAACATTCTAGAACTTATGTATTACGTAGGTTACAATTCCCCACACTATAAACTCATTATCAGGTGTTATCTTAATCGGTTTGAATTCAGGATTTGCAGGCATCAGGTAAAGTCCGTCTTTTGATAGTTTTAACGTTTTTATGGTAAACTCACCATCAATAAAACAAACAGCTTTTTGCCCATTGGATGGGTAGATAGATTTGTCAATAACCAGGATATCCCCATCGTTAATGTTAGCATCAACCATGGAGTTTCCTCTTACCCTTCCATAGAAAGTTGAACTGGGATTTTTTACCAGCTCTTTATTCAGATCAAAGGCAAGTTCAATGTACTCCTCGGCGGGAGAGGGAAACCCGGCTTTGATACCATCAGCAAAGGGTAAGCCAAGGTTTGAACTCACATCAGCTGTGTAAAAATCTAAATTTGAGGTGGATTTGATGAGTTTCATTGCCGGATTATATAGCTATTTTCGACCGACAAGTTACTAATTGTTTCCGAATTGTAGATTTGAAAACACTTAGTTTTATCTCCATTATTGCTACCTTTGCACCCATGATCAGAGTTGTTGTAGGGTTATCGGGTGGAGTAGATTCCAGCGTAGCAGCATACCTTCTCAAGGAGCAGGGGTATGATGTTGTGGGCTTGTTTATGAAAAACTGGCACGATACTGTTGGAGTACTCCATGGCGATTGCCCTTTTGATGACGACCGGAATTTTGCCGAGATGGTTGCCAGAAAGTTGAAAATCCCTTTTGAGTTTGTAGATCTTAGCACTGAATACCGCAAACGTGTTGTTGATTACATGTTTGATGAGTACTCCAAAGGCAGGACTCCAAATCCGGATGTTTTATGCAATAGGGAGATCAAGTTCGATGAGTTCTTAAAATCAGCCTTTGAGCTAGAAGCTGACTTTGTTGCTACCGGTCACTATTGCCGGAAAGAGGAGTTTCAGCTTGATGGGAAATCTTACTATAAACTTCTTGCCGGGTTGGATCCCAATAAGGATCAATCATATTTCCTTTGCCAGTTGAACCAACAGCAGCTAAGTAGGGCATTGTTTCCAATTGGCCATCTACATAAACCTGAGGTCAGACAAATAGCCAGGGATTTAAACCTGGTTACCGCTCATCGTAAGGATTCTCAGGGAATCTGTTTTGTTGGAAAAGTTGACCTCCCGGTTTTCCTTCAGCAAAAACTAACCTCTAAGGAGGGCGATATTGTTGAGATCCCTTTAAATAAATATAATAAGGTCGATTACTCTTTATGCTCTATTGAAGAGATGTCAAAACCTATCTTTTACCAAAAAGATGATGGTAAAATAATTGGGAAACATAATGGCGCCCAGTTTTTTACAATTGGTCAGCGAAAAGGGATTAACATTGGTGGAAAAGCAGAACCTCTTTTTGTAATCTCCACAGATGTTCAAAAGAATATCGTTTACGTTGGTATGGGACAAGCCCACCCGGGACTTTACCGTAAAGGGCTATTTATAGAATTGAAAGATATTCATTGGATTCGACCTGATTTAAGGATGTCCCCGGGGGATACTAAAGACTTACTTGTTAGAATCCGTTACCGACAGCCATTGCAACATGCTACCCTTTATATGAAGGAAAATGGACTTTATATTGTTTTTAAACATTTACAGAGGGGGATTACTGCAGGTCAGTTTGCTGCCTGGTACGATAAAGATGAGCTTCTGGGTTCAGGGGTGATATCGGAATAGTTGTTATAAACAAACTTTTTTAAAAAAGCCTTTTGTGATATGATTGTTCAGCGCCAATTCATTTTTTTAAAAATAAAAAATAAAGTATTGAATAGCTATTTGTCCATTTAATAACTCAATAACAATTGACCAATGGCATTATTTAACCGCATAGCCCTGATCATGGCGATGGAGGATGAAGCAAAACCAATAATTCATTCTCTTAACCTTGAGCATCGTGGTTTTTTACTAAACCCATTGCCCATGCAATATTATACAGGTGTATTTCATGGGGTTAGGTTAGATATGGTTACCAGTGGTAAATGTTCCGAGCATGATGTGGACCATATCGGGCCGCAAGCAGCAGTGCTTAATGCTGCAACCACTATTGGCCAGCTTCAGCCTGATCTGATTATCAATGCCGGTACAGCCGGTGGGTTCATTAAAGCGGGAGGGACGATTGGCGATGTTTACCTCAGCTACCCTATGGTTTGTTTTCACGATCGCAGAATTCCTCTTCCGGGTTTCGACTCTTATGGGGTAGGGTCATACCAGTGTGTTGATACCCGTGAAATGGCATCGGAACTGGGCTTGAAAACCGGCGTTGTTTCCACAGGAAGCTCTTTGGATTTCACGGAGAAGGATTTGGAATTGATGGAATCGTACGGTGCCGTGGTAAAAGAGATGGAGGCTGCATCAATTGCCTGGGTTTCAAATATCTATAAAACACCTTTCTTCGCCATTAAGGCAATCACCGATCTGGTTGATAGCAATACTCCAACCGAAGAAGATTTTTTGTTAAACCTTAAATCGGCATCTGAAGCTTTATCCATAGAAACTATTCGTATTATCAATTATTTAGCAGGAAAATAAAAAACCCTCGTTTATTGAGGGTTTTAAATGTCTTCAATTTTTTTTGTCAGAATTTAGCGCTCCCGTACTTGATATTTAGGTTGATCTTCGATTTTGTATTTGGGTTAGCACCAACCAAACCGTTAACCTCAATGTGTGTAGGGGTTTCAATTCTGTTTACCTTTGCTGGACTGGCGTATTTAATGCTGCCATAGTTAATATTTGCATCGAGATTGTAAGATGCAGATTGGTCAATCCCAGCGTAGATACTTGCATAACCGGCAGAAAACCTGATGCTTTCGAAAGTTGATGGAATACTTTCAATATTCACATCGCCATATTTACTGGTTAAATCAAGTTTTTTGGTGAGCTCTGTGATTTTGAAATTGGTATAACCACCTTCGCCAACAAAGTTGGCCACTTTCCCAATTACGTAAGTATCGTATTTGGTTTCAGTAACAACTGAGCTTACTAAATCAATGCTAACCTTAGAATATTTACTCAAGGCAACAACCGCTTTTGCTTTAACAATGCTTATTTTACTATATTTAACATCAAATTTAAACCAGTTCACCTCTTCAATAGATGCATTGCCGTAGGCAAGTTGAAGGGTACTTAAAGGATCGGAGTTATCGCGTAAAATCTTGTTGGCTTTCAGGTTTCCATATTTAAGTTCTATATCGGTTTTCCCTGTCAACTCATTAATAAAAATATCGCCATATTTATTGTATATTTTGAGATTGGTTTGCCTTGGCATTTTAACCTCCCAATCAATGCTGAACTCTTTTGACGAGTTATCGAAGATATGGCTGTTCCAGCTCTTCATCATGTTGTCGTCAATTCTTGTAATTGCCGATATATCATCGCCATCCTGAGAGAACTCAATATCTATCGCATTCAGAATTTTTTCAGCTTTTTCGCGATTGGGGTGTTCTACCTTAACCACAATGGTAAAAGACACGCTGTTATTATCCCAGTTTTCGATATTTACTTGTCCAAAACGATTTTCAATGTTGATGTTCGAGCCGGAATTTAGCCCGAACTCTTTTGAATAGGTTTTGGTTACTTTCTCATCGCCTGCATAAACAGTGAGAACCAAGCTGGTAAGGATGAGTAAAAGTACCGGTTTTAATTTTATTGTTTTCATATTCTTTAGTTTATTCAAATGTGTATTCCCTATTTTCTATTTTGATTTACCCTGGTTAAAGTATCGATGATCTGATCCAGCATATCCATTTTCATCTGGTAATGCTCTATCATGGCATTTACAATTCGTTCCTGTTTGGGGCTCTTTTGTAAATCCATTTTAAGCATGTAGAAACTTTTATCAAGATCGTTAAGAACGCTTTTAGTCTCCAAATCAACCCCTTGGGTTGAGTTTTTTGAGAGCTGATTTATCAAATCACTCTTTCGGTTGATCTGATTGATGTAATAGTTTTCCATTTCTGCATATTCACCTGAAACTGCTCCTAAGGTCAGCTCATTATTGTTCAGGTTCAGAATCGATGCATTGTTGTAAAGAATACCCAGTGTTCCGGTTAAGATCAACCCGATAATTGCCGCAGCAGCAGCCACCATGTAAAGGTTGACTTTCTTTTCAGGTTGCCGCGCCTCCAGCTTCTGCCTAAATCTTTCGAAGTGGCCGGGTATTGGTTCCTCGCCATCGAAAGAACTTCTGTTAGTCCGGATAAACTTCTCAAGTTTTTCCATTTGTATTTGTATTTGGGTAACTTCTTGTTATAATTTCAATCAGTTTTTGCTTGGCTCTGGCCAGTTGCGACCTTGATGTTGATTCACTTATCCCAAGCATCTCAGCAATTTCATTGTGGTTGTACTCTTCAATCAGATGCAGGTTGATAACTGTTTTATACCCTTCGGGTAGTTTTTCAATTGCCGATTTAATCAGGTCAACAGAATCAATGTCAAGATCGGCATTTAGCTCTTCCTCCTTTAAACTATACGCAGTTTCAATGGGAGAAAATGTCACCCTGCGTTTTTTAAGGGCATCTATGGATGAGTTAACCACAATTCTTTTCAGCCATGCGCCAAAGCTAACCTCATTCCTGTATGTGTTTAATTTATCAAATGCTTTAAAGAACGATTCCTGCATTACATCTTCGGCTTCCAGTGGATCTCCAACTATTCTCAGGCAGGTGTTGAACATCGCTTTGTAGTACAACCGGTACAGCTCAAACTGGGCTTTACTGTCGCCATTCCTGCATTTATCAATTACCTGCTGATGAATGTTTTTATATTTTCCACTCTCTTCGGTCATGTAATTCTGCTTTATAGACTACCAGTCATTGCTTTTTGCTGCACACAATGATAAAAAACATTTAGGATTAATGCAATGTTAATGATAATTAGTAGGATACAATATTATGTTTTAGAATAATGATTTGATTTTATCGTTCAGGCAAAAAGGTTCAAAAGTCAACATATAGGCGTTAAGAAAAAAATCATTGTATAAATTGTTTTGACAATGATCGATTTCCAATCAATCAAAACAGACAACAGATAACA
>CAZKHG010000044.1:0-5434 GCA_964552655.1 uncultured Rikenellaceae bacterium | reverse complement strand
ACAACAGATAACAGATAACTGTTTTATGGCAACTCAAATCTCATCTTTTTAAACTCTAATGCCAACAATTAGCATATCGTCAATTTGATAAGAATTGCCCATCCAGTTTAAGATGTTTTGTTCAAGGAGTTCCCTTTGCTGATGTGGCTCCAATGATCCGATTTGCATTAATAACCTTTTAAACCGGCTTGTGAGGAATTTGGTTTTGTTTGGTCCACCAAACTGGTCAACATACCCATCCGTCAGGAGATAAAGCATATCTCCTTTTTCAATGCTGAATGAAAAGGTGGAATAAACCATTTTGTCAACAAACGGCGATTTGCCAATGGAGTATTTATCGGCGTCAAGCTGAATGATTTCACCCTTTCTCCAAACCAGAATCCGGTTTCTGGCACAGGCATATTTGATGATTTTGTTTTCAGAATCGATCAGGCACAAGGAGATATCCATTCCGTCTTTATCCTGCATACACCCATCGGCGTGGCTCAATGCAGCGATAACATTTTCATTAAGATTAGTCAATATTTTACCTGGATCGGTTATATTTTTTTCCTCCACAATACTGGTTAAAAAGTTGATCCCCATAACACTCATAAATGCACCCGGTACGCCATGGCCAGTGCAATCTGCAACAACAATGACTGAAGAATTTTCTTTTTTGCTGACCCAGTAAAAATCGCCACTAACAATGTCAAGCGGGCTAAAAAAGACAAATCCATTGCCTATGGCTTTATTTACCTCTGAATCATTGGGAAGTAAAGCGGTCTGAATATGTTTTGCATAGCTTATGCTATCTGTAATATGCTGTTTCTGACGCATTATCTCATCGCGTTGCTTAATAGCTATGCTGCGTTGAACTTCCAGATCGTCGCGTTGGGATTCAATTTCCTCCCTTTGAGCCTCAATTTCATCGCGCTGCGACTCAATTTCCTCTTTTTGCTGAAGGATTTCAGCGTTTTTAAGCAGCAAAACTTGGTTGGTCTTTTGCTTTATTCTAAGTAAGAAGTAAAGGGTGGTGAGTGAAATCAGTGAAAACCCAATAATTAACAGGTAAAAAATCTGAAAGGCATTTTTTCTTTTGATTGTGGCTTCGTTTATAGCTTTTTCAGCAGTTAACAACTTGATATCTTTTTCCTTTTGGGCAACGTTAAACTGGGTTTGAAGAAGATCAATTCTGGCTTGTGATTCTTTCACAAGCAGGGTATCATTTAAGGCCTGATAAAGGCTTAGGTACTTATATGCTTTGCTGGTATCGCCCAATAAGATGTAAGCATCGCGAAAAGATTTATATACAAGTAACAATGAATGATTTTCAGTGGAATACAGTTTATTGTATTCTTCAGCCTTTCTAAGATTTTCTATTGCTTTCCGGGGGTTATTTAATTTGTTGTACGAACTGGCTATTTCTGAGTAATTCAGGATTATATCATTATACAGCCTGTTTTTTTCATAAATCTTAATGGCGCTTTGTTGGTAGTATAAAGCTTGATTGTATTCTCCCTTTTCATAATGAATGTTCCCAATATTTGCCAGACAATGGGCAATACCAACCTGGTTATTCATTTTCTCATAAGATTTCAGGGCGCTTTCGTAAAATTCAATTGCTTTTTGAAAGTTACCTCGCCTTTTCTCAATAATACCTAAGTTTTGTGTAGCAACAACAATGCCCTGAATAAGATTAGCTTTTTCAAAATACTTAATGGCTTTAAGGTAATAATTCTCAGCATTATCGTAGTCGCTTCCCATTAAAAGGTAAAGGTTACCTATACGGCCCAGCAGACGGCCTGCCTCTTTAGGGTTTTTATCAGGATTCAAGTATCGTGAGGCGTAGTTTAGATTTTCCAGGGCTTTCTGGAAATACTCCATTTGCAGATAGATATTGCCAAGGCCACTGTATGAGTTTGTTATTAAAGCTGAATCATTTAACTGGATTGCAATGGCTACTGCCTGGTTAGAAAAATCAATGGCTTTGTCGTAATTATACTTATCTCTGTAGTATCCACCAAGTTCGGTTAAATATTCAGAAACATTTTTTAACCTGTTGGCCTCTTTACTAAGCAGAATTGCTTTGGAATAGTAATAGGCAGCTGTGTCATTCGGCTCATTGTAAAGTAACTGGGCTAATTCAAGGTAGGTTTTAATTTTAGCAGAATCATTTTTTTCTGATTGAACTAGTTGTATCAAGCTATCCTTTTTCTCTGATTTTGCATGAATTTCTAAAAGAAAAATGGCAGCAACAGTCAGGTATATGGATGTTTTATGTAAAAGCATAATTTTATTTTCATCTTAAAAGTATAAAAAATAGCGCAGATTTGCGAATTGGTTATTAAAAACTATTAAATTTAGTTGTGGTCGTTAAAAATTGTATATTTTTATCAGATCAACAACAGAAAAATGACAAAATGATTTTAAAAAAACTTAAATATAAAAATTATAACCCTGTACTGGCTACTGGCATTCCGGTTGAGTTTTATGATTTTCAGAAATTATTTACCGATATGGCAGATGTTCAATGCCAACCTTTTCCCGGGGTAAAATATAACTTTGTGATTTCTTTTGTACAGACCATTAAGGATGTGGAATGGGTTGGGGCAAATGTAATCCCAAAATTAAGCGATGACGCAGTTTTTTGGGTGGCTTACCCTAAAAAGACATCAAAGAAATTTAATTGTGAGATTTCACGTGATTCCGGGTGGGACGCTCTAAAATTACAGGGATATGATGGCGTTAGCATGATAGCCTTAGATAACGATTGGTCTGCTTTTCGGTTCAGGCATGTGAGCAAAATAAAATCTAAAAAGAAGTAAAAGATTGAATTTAAGGTTAAGCCAGGGGCATGATTTTATGTGTGAATACTTCGAAACTCCAATACCCCATTATTTTCTTAAAAAACATTTTCAAAGTATTAAAAAAGTAGCTTGATTTTCTCAACACTTATTTCTGTAAAATTGTTAATGGCCAGCTCCGTTTTGGGAAGTTCATCTATTCTGTGGGTTGTTATTAGTGAGATTACTTTCATTCCTGCCCTTTGACCAGACTGGATCCCGGAAACTGAATCCTCAAAAACAACACAATCAGCAGGTGAAACATCCAGTATTTCTGCGGTTTTTAGATATATTTCGGGATTGGGTTTGCCGTTTTTAATTTGGTGAGCATCAACAACTGCATTAAAATAGTTTTTGATTTTAATGTTTTCAAAAACAAAATCAAGGTTACTGGCTGGAGCAGAGGTGGCTACCCCAATTTTAACGCCGTTTTCCTTAAGCGATTTTAGCAGCTCAACCAGTCCTTCAACTGGTTTAACATGATCTTTATACACTTTCCTGTACAACTCTTCCTTTTCTTCCCCCAGCTCATCAACTTCCGTTTGGGATACACTCCTGTTCAATAACCCGGAGAGAATGTCAGTATTGTTTTTCCCAAAATATTTTGCCCTGAAATCATTTTCTGTCAAACTGATATTATATTTATCACAAAACAGCTTCCATGCCTGAACATGAAAATGGTGGTTATCCACAATAACACCGTCCATATCGAATAATGCCGCCCTTAACATTCTAATGCATTTTGGTTAAAAAATCATAACAAGGCACAAAACTATAATTATCTTAAATTCTTTTCGGGAATATTATTATAATTTTGAGGTGATCTTTGTTTTAATAAATAAAATTGTAGTAAATGAGAAGATTTGTATTAATCCTTTTTCTGACCATACCTGTTTTAGCACTTGTAGCTCAGAATAAAGGTGCATACCTTATATTAAAACCTGATACAGTTAAACTTGGAGAGATTCCCCTTAATGCATTAACCCAAAATCATGGTAAAGTTGAAATATCGGTTTTAAATACAGGCTCCCAGCCACTAATCCTTAACGAGGTGACAGGATGTTGCGGAACCAATATCACAGACTGGCCCAAGACTCCAATATTACCAGGAAAATCTGGAGTTATCAAGGTGGAATTCCGAATTGAACCTAAGCCGCAGGTTATCAGCCGAACTGTAACAATAAAATCTAATTCATCAAACCAAAAAATTGTTAAGGTTCCAATCACCGGTTTAATTTACAAACCAAAGGAAAAAAACGAAATTGTTTTGTAACAGCTATACAGGCTAAAAGGCCTGTTGTTATTACCATACATTTAACTTCTGTACAATTATATTAAAACTAAAGTTGGATTTTTCATAGATTTACCCAAAACCTCAAGCAATGAGAACACGTCTTGATACCAGTGTATTTGATTTACCTGTTCAGGAATTCCGCCGGGGATACCGGAGCGACATATATTTTTGGCGTCAGAAACTGGTGCTGGAAAGAAATAACCTTCATCCAGATGTTACCATGCAGGTTTTCCAAAAAAAGGATGCTGTTCTCTGTGGGATAGATGAGGCAATATCTGTTTTGAAAGTGGCCAGCGGTCGCTATTCCGATTATCAAAAAGCATACACACTTTTCGATAAGCTCATTGAGCTGAAAAAACAATCAAGAACCTATTTCCTGTTAGATAAAGCCAAATATCTCCAGCTAACCGAGGAAAAAATGAGGCTTTCTCAGGAGCTGGACGAATTATGGGTGGATGGATTTGCTGATATTCGCGTTCAAGCTTTATGGGATGGCGACCGGATTTCCCCATACGAATCGGTAATGCATATCCGTGGCGATGCCAGCCTTTTCTCACACCTGGAAACCATATACCTGGGGATTTTAACCCGTAGAACAAAAATAGCCACAAACGTTCGCAGGGTGGTAGAAGCGGCTAAGGGCAAAACTGTTCTTTATTTTCCTGCCCGTTTCGACCATTGGGCAGTTCAGGGTGGCGATGGGTATGCAGCGTATATTGGTGGGGCAAGTGGAATTTCTACCGATGCGCAGGGAGAATGGTGGGGGAAAGGTGCATCAGGTACAATTCCTCATGCACTGATTGCGTCTGTTGGAGGTGATACCGTTAGGGCTGTAAAACTTTTTAACCAAACCTATCCTGATGCTATGCTAATTGCCCTTGTAGATTTTGAAAATGATTGCGTTAAAACAGCTCTGGAGTGTGCCAGAGCCATGGGCGATAAGCTTTGGGGAGTAAGGCTTGATACATCTGAAAATATTGTTGATAAAAGTTTATTTGAGACGATGGGGACTTTTAGGCCAACCGGAGTTAACCCAAAATTGGTTGAGCTGGTTAGGAACGCATTGGATTCAGAGGGTTACAATCATGTTAAGATTGTTGTTTCGGGTGGATTTAACCCGGAAAAAATCACCGAGTTTGAAAAACTTAGCGTTCCTGTTGATGCCTATGGTGTGGGAAGTTACCTGGTTCAGGGCAGCTACGATTTTACTGCAGATATAGTAGAGGTTGAAGGCAAACCATTAGCCAAAGTGGGTAGAAGTTATAAGGCCAATCCCAGGCTAGAGGGTTTGTAATTCTGAATTTAGAATTCTAAA
>CAZKHG010000043.1:12758-30512 GCA_964552655.1 uncultured Rikenellaceae bacterium | reverse complement strand
TCTTGGAATCCCTCAACAAAATCCCCAACCTTAATATCGTTAAAGTTGGCGATGTTTAAGCCGCATTCAAAGCCGGAGGTAACCTCTTTAACATCGTCCTTAAATCGTTTAAGAGAACCTAAGTCGCCGGTATAAACCACAATACCATCGCGGATAAGCCGAATCTTATTGTTTCTGACAAGTTTCCCTTCTCTTACAATACAGCCTGCAACTGTTCCAACTTTGGTGATTTTAAAAGTTTCGAGCACTTCGGCTGCGCCGGTAATCTCCTCTTTCAGCTCTGGTGAAAGCATCCCTTCCATGGCATCTTTAATCTCATTGATGGCATTATAGATGATTGAGTAAAGCCGAATGTCAATTTGTTCCTTTTCTGCAAGTTTACGGGCGCTCAACGATGGTCGTACCTGGAAACCAAGCACAATAGCGTTGGAAGCAGCTGCAAGCAAAATATCCCCTTCGGAGATTTGCCCAACAGCCTTATGGATAACATTAACCTGAATCTGCGGGGTAGAGAGTTTCAGCAATGAATCGGCTAACGCTTCAATCGAACCGTCAACATCACCCTTGATAATTATATTGAGTTCCTGGAAATTGCCAATGGCAATACGACGTCCAATCTCATCCAGCGTGATGTGCTTCTGGGTTCTGATACCCTGCATACGTTGAAGCTGTTCCCGTTTATTGGCTATCTCACGGGCATCGCGATCAGAATCAAGCACATTGAAATAATCGCCAGCCTGAGGGGCACCATTCAACCCGATTACCTGAACCGGGGTTGATGGACCTGCCTCGGTAATCTTTACCCCACGCTCGTTGAACATGGCTTTTACGTGACCGAAATAAGTTCCGGCAATCATAATATCTCCCTGCTTCAGGGTACCGGTTTGTACAAGAACTGTTGCAGTATATCCTCTTCCTTTGTCAAGCGTAGATTCCACAACTGCTCCGGTTGCGTTTTTCTTGGGGTTTGCCTTTAAATCAAGCATATCCGATTCAAGAAGAACTTTTTCTAAAAGTTTTTCAATATTTGTTCCCTTTTTGGCAGAAATTTCCTGGCTTTGGTATTTTCCTCCCCAGTCCTCAACCATATAGTTCATGTTAGCCAACTCCTCCTTAATCTTTTCGGGGTTGGCGTTTGGCTTATCAATCTTATTAATGGCAAATACAATGGGCACGCCAGCCGCGCTTGCATGGTTGATTGCCTCAACGGTTTGAGGCATAACTGAATCATCAGCGGAAACCACAATAATTGCCACATCGGTTAACTTGGCTCCGCGGGCACGCATTGCTGTAAAAGCCTCGTGGCCTGGAGTGTCAAGGAAGGTGATTCGTTTCCCACCAACAACATCAACACTATATGCTCCAATATGCTGTGTAATACCGCCTGCTTCACCTGCAATTACATTGGTATGTCGTATATAGTCGAGCAACGATGTTTTACCATGGTCCACATGACCCATAACCGTAACTATCGGGGGTCTTGGTACAAGATCCTCTTCCCTGTCTTCATCCTGCTTGATGGATTCCTGCAATTCAACGCTAACAAATTCCACCTTGTAACCGAATTCATCAGCAACCAGTGCCATTGTTTCCGCATCGAGTCGCTGGTTAATTGATACCATCAACCCAAGGTTCATGCACACCTCAATCACATCGGTTGCCGGTTTATTCATCATAACCGATAGCTCGTTTACTGATACAAATTCAGTTACCTTAAGGGTTTTTCTGTCGAGTTCCTGTTGTTCGAGCTCCTGCTGCTGGCGGGCGCTCACCAAATCACGTTTTTCGCGTCGATATTTTGAACCCTTTGATTTACCTCCTTTTGAGGTTAACCGGGCAAGAGTTTCTTTTATCTGTTTCTGAACCTCCTCCTCGTTCACCTCTTGTTTTACTAATTTCTTCTTTTTCTTCTTGTTTTTATCGAACTGAACGCCTTGCTGTTTCTGCACCTGTGCTTTTTGCTCTTCAGCAGGTACATTAACTCGTTGGTTATCTTTTCTGATCCTCTTACGACGTTTCTTTTTCGATTTTTCAGCATCAGTGGATGAGGCTACCGGCTGAGGTTTTTTCTTGGGCTCAAATGCTTCAAGGTTAATTTTACCAACAACGGTTGGCCCGGAGAGCTTTTCTACTTCTCTTCTATAGATAACCTCTTCCTGTGCCTTAACCTCCTCAATTACATCTATATTGTTTTCTAACTTAACATCTTCGATTTCTTCCTCTTTGTGTTTTTTCTCCTTGACAGGTTCCTGGTCCTTTTTCTTTTTAAGCTCCAGCTGCCTTGGTTTTTTCTTTTCTTCCGGCTGTTTTTCAGCTGCAGGTGCAGGACGGGTTTTCTGATTGAGCTGATCAAGGTTCACTTTTCCAACCACTTTAGGTTGCTCAACCTGAACTTTAGTTGTTTTTATATGCTCTGGGGATTTAACCTGTTTTTCTTTGATTTCAGCGGGTTGTTCCTCCTTTTTTGGTTGTTCCTTTGGGGTTACCTTAACCTGTTTCTCTTTAGTAGCCTCTGGTTGTGGCTTCTTAGGACTAATAGCATCAAGGTCAATTTTCCCTTTAACTTTGATATCTATCTTTGGTTTTTCAAAACCGGGTGTTTCCTTTGTAGTATGAGAGGTTATCTGACTTTTAATCAGAATTTCATCATCGGGTTCGTTTGAATCAATATCCTCTTCCACCTCCCCTTCAACATCATCAATCGAGACGGTTTCCTTTTTCTCGCGTAAGCTTTTCAAGCTTACTTTTTGGGATTCCTTTTTAAGGTTAATCTCAGCACCATACTCCTTTGCTAAAAGGTCATATAGTTCAATATCAACCTTTGAGTTGGGATCGCTGGGAATTTTATGCCCCTTTTTATGCAGGAATTCAACAATAGTAGAAATTCCAACATTAAACTCCCTAGCCAGTTTGCTAAGTCTGATTGATTTTTCGACGTTTGTCATACCAGGTTGTTCCCGTTTTAAAAAATTAATTGCAAATCTATTGTAACGAAATAACTAATCAAATTCGGATTTTAAAATTTTTAAAATCTCCTTAACCGTCTCCTCTTCCAAATCGGTTCGCTTTACCAATTCCTTAAAAGGAATTTCGATAACACTTTTCGCAGTGTCGCATCCAATGCCCTTTAGCGTATCAATAATCCATCCATCAATCTCATCAACAAACTCATCCAGGTTGACATCCTCTTCGTCCTCGGTATCGGTTTCGCGGTAAACATCTATTTCATACCCTGTAAGCAGTCCGGCCAGTTTAATATTGAATCCTCCTTTCCCAATTGCTAAAGAAACCTCGTTGGGTTTGAGGTAAACTTCAACCCGTTTTGATGCTTCATCAATTCTGATTGATGTGATCTTGGCAGGGCTTAGTGCTCGTGTGATGTACAGCTGGGTATTGGTTGTATAGTTAATAACATCAATATTCTCATTCTTCAGCTCCCTAACGATTCCATGAATACGGCTACCTTTCATACCCACGCAGGCACCCACGGGATCAACGCGCTCATCATACGATTCAACAGCCACCTTGGCTCTTTCGCCCGGAACCCTTACAATCTTTTTTATGGTAATTAGCCCGTCAAATATTTCCGGTACCTCAAGCTCAAAGAGTCTCTCGAGAAATACAGGCGAAGTGCGCGACAGGATAATCAGGGGCGTATTATTCTTCATCTCAACCCTAATTACTACGGCACGAATCGTATCGCCTTTCCGGAAATAATCGGAAGGTATTTGCTCTGTTTTGGGAAGAATAAGCTCGTTACCTTCATCGTCAAGAATGAGTATTTCTTTTTTCCACACCTGATAAACCTCGCCGGTAACTATTTCGCCGATTCGATCCTTATACTTTGCATAAATATTATTCTTCTCCAGCTCAAGAATCCTCGAAGTCAGGTTCTGGCGTAATGCCAAAATGGCCCTGCGTCCAAAATCGATCAGCTTAACCTCATCGGTTACCTCCTCACCCACCTCATAATCCTCATCAATTTTGAGTGCCTCGCTAAGCGCAATCTGGCGGTTAGGATCTTCAACCATTCCGTCCTCCACAATTTCACGGTTACGCCATATCTCAAAATCGCCTTTATCGATATTGATAATGATATCGTAATTATCGTCCGATCCGTACATTTTGATGAGCATGTTCCTGAACACATCCTCCAGAACGCTCATCATTGTTGGACGGTCAATGTTTTTAAGTTCTTTAAACTCTGAAAAAGTTTCAATTAAATTCAGATTTTCCATTGTTAATTATAATTTTATCTAAATGACACTACTACTCTGGTTGTTTTTATCTCAATAAAAAGGTAAGATTTCACCTCATTTATTACTTCTTTCCTCTTTTTTCCTTCAGGTTTAATTGCTTTGCTAACCTCAATATCTATCCCATTTTCCCTTACTGCCAGGAGTTTACCCGTTTCTTTTTTCCCGCTCTCAAGTATTAGCTCCACCTCCCGGTTGATGTTCTTATGGTATTGTTGAATCACTTTCAGGGGCTGACCCAGACCGGGCGATGATACCTCCAGCTCAAAATCTTCCACATCGCGGTCTAAGGCAGATTCAATTAACCGGTTTACCTCAATACATTTATCAATTGAAACCCCATGCTCACTGTCAATTAAAACTGTAATATTGTTTGAACTGCTAATCACCAAATCCACCAGAAACAGCCCGTCCTGCTGAAGTTTTGGGTTAATAATGCTTTCTATTCTTTCCTTTGTGATCATTGGTAAAAATGTATTTGTAACAAAACAGGGGACACCGTCCCCTGAGAAAATTGTCGCAAAACCGTCGCAAAAATAAAAAAATATTAGAACATAACAAAATATTTGATTGAAAGTTAGGTGAATGGGATTCTAATTCCCAAACCTCGGGTTAACAACATTATTGTATATTGAGCCAAAAGTATAGGTTAGGCCTAAGCTGCCCCAGTAGTTGTATTGCGAAGCCAGCTGCTTACGTTGCAAAAGGATATCCTCCTTTGAAACATCGCCTTTCGGTAAATTCAGCTGATCGTGCACCAGGGAAGCGCCTCCATAAACCCTAAACGACAACCCTTTCACTATTCTGATTCTAACACTGGTATTTATCTCAATGTTATTATACTTAAAATTATTCAGGTAACTTGATCCTTGTATATCAAATGATATTGAGCCCCATTTTTCCTTAAATTCTGTGGCGATTATCAACTTTTGTCCAAAAAGAAACTCCCTCGTTTTGTCATATATGGTTGAATCAATATAGCGGGAATAAACTGCACCTAAATGATAAAGCAACCTTAGCTGACGGCGATTTGATTCAGCATAAGGGAAGATATTGTATTCCAGGGCAGGGGCAACAATTACATTGAGGTTATAATTTGAGTAAATAGAAGATTTGATCTCAGTATAATAACCCATCGACCAATGATCATTTATGCTTTTAACCAGTAAATGTTCAAAATATTTGGAGTTCCTCGTATTAACAATAATTGAATCGCCCACATCATACTTTTGCTCATTATAGTTCAACCTGGCATTAGCTTCGAATTTAAGATCCGGGGTTACCCGGGTAATATTAACGGATGAGTTTACAGATGAATATTTATAAAGTTTTTCACCATTTAAGAACCCGCTAAGGTTAAGGTCGAATACCCAGCTGTTCCATTTATCTTTGACATCTTCCTCGTTCCCCTCATCCTCATAGGTAATCTTTATCCTCGATGCCAAAGGTGTTTTAGCCACATAACGCATTAACCCCATTTTCAGGATCTTGAGCTGATTTTGTCTGATATCATCTGATGTAGCATCTGGTGGAGAGGAATAAGTGAGAGTATCATTTTGCCCTTTAAACTCATTCATGCCAATAAAAAAGAAGGTAAATTTTTCTCCACCTCCTCCGTTGTTCTGTTCAGTTATTAATACATGAACCTGTGCTTCTTTGGAATCACGGACATAGTTTACATAGGTAAGCTCTTTTTTAATAAAATCTTCATCACAATAATCACAATCATAAAAAATTTTGATGGCTTTCTCTCTGTTTTTTTCTTCCTGCGAGTAACTGTTTTGAATATTAAATACTATTAGGCAAAAAAGCAAAACCGGATAATAAATTTTCATATTGTTTAAGGTTGGGGTTAGATTTGTAAACGAACATGAAATTAATAAATTTTATCACTATTTTTATTTTTTTAAATAAAAATGGATTCTGTCAACAAAAAGAAAATAGTAAACGATCCGGTACATGGGTTTATTAATATTCAGCACCCATTGGTTTTTGACTTGATTGAACACCCTTGGTTTCAGCGGCTAAGAAATATCCGGCAGCTTGGATTAACTTTTTATGTTTACCCCGGAGCAAATCATACCCGTTTCCAGCATGCGCTGGGTGCGTTACACCTTATGAACCTGGCAATTACTGTACTACGGTCAAAAGGACATTGTATAACTGATGAAGAAGCCGAGGCCGCCAGCGTGGCAATACTCCTGCACGATATTGGTCACGGGCCTTTTTCCCACACGCTTGAGTTTAGTCTTGCCCAGGGCATCTCGCATGAAAATATCTCCCGTATTATGATGCAATGGCTGAATGTTGAGTTCAACAATAAGCTGCAATTGGCCATTGATGTTTTCGAGGATAAATACCCAAAACATTTTCTTCACCAGCTGGTATCAAGTCAGCTTGATGTTGACCGGCTCGACTACCTTAGCCGCGACAGCTATTTCTCCGGTGTAACCGAAGGCACAATTGGCCTCGATAGAATTATCAAGATGCTTGAGGTGGTAGATGACCAGCTGGTAATAGAAGCAAAAGGAATTTACTCCATTGAAAAATTTCTGATCGCCCGAAGGCTGATGTACTGGCAGGTTTACCTCCACAAAACAGTTGTTGTTGCCGATCAGATGCTGGTGAAATTATTGCAGCGTGCCAGGGAGCTTACCTTTGCCAATGTTGAACTGTTTGCCACACCTGCTCTATATTATTTCCTGAAAAATACTATAACTCCGGAGAATTTTGAGGATTATGGATTAAACAAACAACCCCCAACTGCACTGTCGAATTTTGTTAAACTTGACGATAACGATATCCTGATAGCGGCCAAAGTCTGGTGCGACCATAGCGATTTTGTACTATCCCGTTTGGCCCAGAACCTGATAAACCGGAAATTGCTGAAGATTGAGTTTAAAAATCAACCCTTAGAAAGCAGTAAACTCACCAAGCTTAAAGCAGATATTGTTAAACGGTTCCCGGAATTTGAGAATTATATAGACTATTTTGTTTTTGCCGATTCGGTGAGCAACAATGCCTATAGTCCGACAAATGACCTAATCAAAATTATCTATAACAATGGCGATTTAAAGGACATCACAGAGGCATCGGATATGCTAAACACCCAGGTTTTATCGAAGGAGGTTAAAAAATACATCCTGTGTTACCCGAAATAGGGAAGATTTAGCTAGTTTTGTGCAAATTAATGCCAAATTAACATGGAGTTTACAGCACAAATTGTTGCGGGTTTTCTAAAAGGTACCATTGAGGGAAATCCTGATGTGAAGGTTAATACCGTTTCGAAAATTGAAGAAGGGAAACCCGGATCACTTGCTTTCCTTGCAAACCCGAAATACACACCCTACATATACACCACCGAAGCATCAATTGTTTTGGTAAGCCATGATTTTGTGGCTGATGCGCCAATCAAAGCAACCTTGATAAGGGTTGCAAATCCTTACGAATCATTTGCGTCCCTTTTAGAATTATATTCCCAATCGAAACAACCTAAAAGCGGTATTGAAACGCCCTCATTTATACACGAATCTGCAAAAATTGGTGATAATATATACATAGGGGCATTCGCATACATCTCCGAGAATGCCCAGGTGGGCAAAAACGTAAAAATCTTCCCAAATGTATTTATTGGCAATGGTGTTAAAATTGGTAATAATACAACTCTTTACCCCGGGGTAAAAATATACGAGGATTGCATAATTGGGAATGATTGTGTTATACACGCCAATGCAGTGATTGGGGCAGATGGTTTTGGTTTCGCTTCAGGGGAAGATACAAATTACAAAAAAGTCCCCCAAATTGGGAATGTAATTATAGAGGATCATGTTGAGCTGGGTGCATGTGTTACTATTGATAGGGCTACGATGGGATCAACCATTCTGCATAAAGGGGTAAAACTTGATGATCATGTGCACATTGCCCATAATGTTGAGATTGGTGAAAATACCGTAATGGCGGCTCAGAGCGGTGTAGCCGGATCCACAAAAATTGGAAAAAATTGTATGTTTGGGGGTCAGGTGGGTATAACCCCTCACATAAAAATTGCCGATGGCGTTAAGGCTGGGGCACAGGCTGGAATATCCGGGGATGTTAAAAAAGCCGGAGCAATACTTTTAGGAAGTCCGGCTAGCGATATTTCTTCACAACGACGATCAATGGCTGTTTATAAAAACCTACCCGAAATGCGGAATAAGATCAGCGAGCTGGAAAAAATTGTTAACGAACTAAAAAACAAACTATCAAACAGTTAAGAATCTCCTTTTAGCTTTCAGAGCTATTAAAAGACGTTACTTATTTATTTTTTTTATATTGCAGGGTTTTTGAACAAAAACCCTTTCTTTTTTATGGCTGACAAACAACGAACATTAAAACAAACAGTTACCCTTACCGGAAAAGGTTTGCATACCGGGGTTGATGTAGAACTGAACCTTTGCCCTGCTGAAGTAAACACCGGTTTCGTTTTCCAGCGGGTTGACCTTGACGGACAACCCAGGGTTGATGCCATTGCTGATAATGTAACCGATACATCCAGAGGAACAACAATTGTGCAAAAGGGTGTTAAGATCAGTACAATTGAGCATGTCCTTGCTGCTCTAACAGGAATGGGTGTTGATAATGCCCTAATAAAAGTAAATGGCCCCGAGATGCCAATAATGGATGGGAGTGCAAGGTTTTTTGTTGAGGCTATCGCCCAGATTGGAACTGTAGAACAGGGGGCCGAAAGGAACTTTTTTACCATCCGTGAAAAAACAGTTTTTACCGATGAAAAGAATAACATCGAAATCGTGGCCTACCCCGATGATGGCTATAGCCTTGATGTTATGATAGATTATAACTCACGGGTACTTGGGCATCAATACGCCAAGCTGGTAAGGTTGGAAGATTTCGAACAGCAGATTGCCCCATGCAGAACTTTTGTTTTTTTCCATGAGCTTGAAATTCTTTTAAAAAACAACCTGATTAAGGGAGGCGATTTAGAAAATGCCATCGTTATTATGGAAAAAGAGGTTCCTCAGGTAGAACTTGACAGAATTGCCGACCTGTTTAACAAACCTCATATAAAAGTTGGCCCAAAGGGGTTTTTAAATAACCTGGATCTCCATTTCGATAATGAAACTGCACGCCATAAATTGCTTGATATGGTTGGAGATTTAGCACTAGTTGGCCCAAGGATAAAAGGGAAAATAATGGCCATGCGCCCAGGTCATCAGGCTAATACTGAGTTTGCTAAAATATTGCGCAAACAGTATAAAAAGGAGCTCCAAAGGCCAATCCCTCCACCCTACGATCCAACCAAAGCCCCATTGATGAACATTCTCGATATTCAGAAAATTCTTCCTCACCGTTCACCTTTCCTGCTGATAGACAAAATTTTATCTATGGATGGATCATCGGTTGTGGGTCTGAAAAATGTTACGATGAATGAACCATTTTTTGTTGGTCATTTCCCCAATGAACCAGTAATGCCAGGCGTTTTACAAGTAGAGGCAATGGCACAGGTTGGCGGGATACTGGTGCTCAATTCAGTTCCTGATCCGGAAAATTACCTTACCTACTTCCTCAAAATTGACCAGGTTCGATTTAAAAAGAAAGTTGTACCCGGCGACACAATCATTTTTAAGTGTACCCTCAATGAACCTATTCGCAGAGGAATCGCCAACATGACCGGACAGGCATTTGTTGGGGATCAGCTGGTTATGGAAGGAATTTTAATGGCACAAATTGTTAAAGAAAAAGGAGAATGAATCAGAACTTAGCATTTGTACATCCAGACGCCAAAATTGGCAAGGATGTGGTAATAAGCCCTTTTGCGTACATCGCAGGTAATGTTGAAATTGGCGACGGTACATGGATAGGGCCAAATGCCACTATCCTTGACGGAGCCAGAATTGGAAAAAATTGCCGGGTTTTCCCAAGTGCTGTTATTTCAGCGATACCACAGGATCTTAAATTCAGAGGAGAGGAAACCACTGCCGAGGTAGGTGATAATACCACAATGCGCGAGTGTGTAACCATCAACAGAGGAACCAAATCACGCGGTAAAACCGTTGTTGGAAGCAACTGCTTACTTATGGCCTATGTTCATGTTGCACATGATTGCATAGTTGGCAATAATATCATCCTGGGCAATGGAACACAGCTGGCCGGGGAGGTGGAGATTGATGATCACGCAATACTTAGCGGACAGGTTCTGGTTCATCAATTCGAAAGAATTGGTTCACATGTTATGATTCAGGGCGGATCAAAAGTGAATAAAGATATCCCCCCATTTATTATTGCAGCCCGCGAACCCATAACTTTTGCCGGGATCAATCTGATTGGGTTGCGCCGAAGGGCCTTTGCCCCTGAAAAGATTGCGGAAATCCAGGAGATTTACAGGTGGCTGTACAATAAAGGGATGAATGTTTCTCAAGCCGTAGCAAATATTGAACAAAACATGCCACAAACCCCTGAGCGTGATTTAATCCTAAATTTCATTAAAGGTTCAAAAAGAGGAATTGTCAGGGAATATACAGGCGACCCAAATGATGGGCTGGAGGATTAATTTCTAAATCTGATATTTCAAAATCATTGTTAATTCCCAGCGGAAAGGGTATCTATTAGTTTTTCGTCCTTTAATTGTCGGTAGGTTTTTTTATCAAGCCAAACAGTTATAACCTGACCTACACTCAAATCGCCATTCAATTCAGGGTTCCATTCAAGCAAGTCATCAAGGGTACATCCATAGAGAATGGCAATTTTATGCAGGTATTCACCGGCTTTGACCTTATGTTTGAACTTTATTTTATTTGCTGTGCTTCCTGCCTGTGCAAGAATATCATGGTAATTTAAAGTGTCAGCAACAGCGTCAAAAATTTTCTTTTGCTTGGAAATAAATACTTTAACCTTTCCTGATGGCAACCAAATGGGGACTAATTTATCCTGGTCGGGTACATAATCTCTTCTGTAGATTGGATTTATAAACCGAAGCGTCTCAACTGGTACATTTAAGTGCTTTGAAACCGCTGTTAAGGATACCGGTTTTGAGATCATCACTGTATCTGTTTCTGCATAGGTGATAATGGCCTTAGCGGGAATAATTTTGTGATCAGATGCGTTATTCATCACATAAGCTGCCGCAATAAATGCTGGAACGTAGTTTTGGGCAGCCTCGGGAAGCAAGCTGTATATTTTCCAAAAATTTGTTTCGCCACCCGATCGCTGAATTGCATTCCTAACTGCACCCGGTCCTGTGTTATAAGCAGCCAATGCAAGGTTCCAGTCATTAAAAATTTTATAGAGATATTGAAGATACTGACAAGCAGCCTCAGTTGATTTTACCGGGTCCCTGCGTTCATCTATATACGAGTTTACAGTAAGGTTAAACATCTTGGCAGTGTTTATTTTAAACTGCCATAAACCAACCGCCCCGGTTTTGGAAACAGCCAGCGGGTTCAGGGCTGATTCAACGACCGCGAGGTATTTCAATTCCATCGGCAGCTGATATTTATCAAAAAGATCCTCGAAAATGGGAAAATAAAGTTCGGATAAACCTAATATTTGGGCAACCTGATCGCGACGTTCGATAGTATAAATATCAATATACTTCTTTACATAGCTGTTATAGTCGAACCCGATTGGGGAAAGCTTATCAATTGCAGCAATTTTAAACTCGTAAACCAGATCGGGAAAAGTAGGATAATCGGAACTCTTAGTTGATTTCCCTGATACAGTATCAGGGAAGATTTTCAGCTCGTTCAACCCGTCAATTGCATCAGTAACAAGATTTGATTTTAATGGGGGATTAATAGCAAAGCCACCAATGGAACCTAAAAAAAAGGCGGAAAAGGTTATTGGCATAAAAAATAACCATACCCGCCAATGTTTAGGTTTAGCAGAAAAGAAATGATGAGCTACAATCTGATTAATGATTTTATGATTTTCCCTCTTTCTTATCATCTTGGGCAACCTGGTCTCCTTCTTTCATCCCTTTTTTAAACTCACCAATACCCTGTCCAAGGCCTTTCATCAGCTCAGGGATTTTTTTCCCACCAAAGATCAGAAGAATCATAAGGGCTATCACTATCAGCTCCCATCCACCAATCATCCCGGCAACAATAAAACT
The DNA here is from genome assembly GCA_964552655.1 of uncultured Rikenellaceae bacterium. GTDB lineage: Bacteria > Bacteroidota > Bacteroidia > Bacteroidales > Tenuifilaceae > CAZKHG01. The sequence continues at coordinate 18,149 of CAZKHG010000043.1, read as the reverse complement.
AGTCATATCGCTTAATTTAAATAATTCACAAACCTAGTAAAAATATATCAGTTAAATCTAATCACAAGTTATTTAAAAGCTTTAAAAATATCATTCCCGTTCGCATAGATAAGTAACGCCAATAATAATATCATCCCGGCAATCTGGGCATATTCCATAAACTTATCGCTGGGCTTCCTGCCGGTAACCATTTCATAAAGCAGAAATAAAACATGACCACCATCCAAAGCGGGAATTGGCAGGATATTCATGAATGCCAAAATAATAGAAATCAACCCGGTTAAACTCCAGAATGCCACCCAGTCCCATACCGGCAGGAACAAACTCCCCATGGTACCAAAGCCACCAACCTGTTTAATTCCCTCTTTGGTAAATATTTTTTTCAGCTGTTTTACATAGCTGAAAAGAATACCAAATCCCTTTTCAACTCCTGCAGGGAAAGCTCCAAAGAAACTGTATTGGGTGGTTTTTACTATGAAGTATCTGGAAATGGGTAAGTTTCCTATCCCAATCCTCCCATCGTCTGAAACCTGGCACTTGAGGTTAAGTCTTGCGGTATCTCTGGCAACTGTGATATTAACCTCTTTACCTTTATTTTCACCTAGAATTGCAACAAATTGATGATAGAAGGCTGCAGGATGTCCATTTACCATAACAATGCTATCGCCTTTCAGTATCCCTGCTTTGGCTGCATTATTATCGGGGACAACAGAATCAACAACAAATGGAACCTGAATATTGGCAAAACCTTTTCTGCCCTCGGCGATGAGCTGCTGGCTGTAGCCTTCGGGTACGTTCAACGTCAGTGTTGAATCCGCCCTTTTAATGGTAAGGGTTTTTACATCATCAAGAATTAAATACTTGGCAATATCCTCAACCCCATCTATTTGGAAATTATCGGCTTTGATAACCAGATCGCCATCTTTAAGCCCGATTTTATGACCAAGATCGGTATAGTATAAACCATATTTGGCATTGGAAACTGGTATATACTGTTCACCAACAGAGTAAAGAAGCATCCAGTAGATGAAGATTGCTGCAATAAAGTTAACAAGAACCCCACCAATCATGATTAAAAGCCTTTGCCAGGCAGGTTTGCTCCTGAACTCCCAGGGTTGGGGGGGTTGTTTCATGGCTTCTTTGTCCATTGACTCATCAATCATCCCTGAGATTTTAACATATCCCCCGAGTGGGAGCCAGCCTAAACCATACTCTGTTTCCCCCTTTTTAAACTTAAAAATGGAGAACCATGGGTTGAAGAAAAGGTAAAATTTCTCCACCCGGGTTTTAAATATTTTGGCAAAGGTGAAATGTCCAAGTTCATGGATAATCACCAAAATTGAAAGGCTTAATAATAGTTGTCCTGCTTGTACTAGTATATTCATAACGTTTAGCTATAAACTTTAATCATTTCGTTTGTTAAAATTCTGGTCAGCTGATCTGTGCTGGTTAAGTCATCAATTGATGGATTTGCAATAAATTCTGATCGTATAATAACCTCCCTGATAATCTCCGACATCTGCAAAAATGCAATATTTTCAGCTAAAAACGATTCAACCACCACCTCGTTAGCTGCATTTAACACACAAGGAATATTTCCTCCTCTGCTAAGAGCTTCCCGTGCCAGGGCAAGGTTGGGGAATTTTGCAGTATCGGGTTCTTCAAAATTAAAAACCGGATAGTTTTGGAAATTGAACCTGGGAAAATCAGACTTAAACCTAAGCGGGAACGAAAAAGCGTACTGTATGGGGAGTCTCATATCGGGAAGCCCCAGCTGAGCCTTAAGGGAACCATCTTCAAACTGAACCAATGAATGGATAATTGATTGTGGGTGGACAACAACATCAATTTGTTCCGGTTTCAGGTTAAAAAGCCATTTCGCTTCAATAACCTCAAGTCCCTTGTTCATGAGCGATGCAGAGTCAATGGTGATTTTTGTGCCCATACACCAGTTGGGGTGGTTTAACGCATCGGCCCTGGTAACATTTCTAAGCTGCTCCCTTGAATATGTGCGAAAAGGACCACCCGATGCTGTAAGAATGATTCTTTCAACAGGGCTGATCTCTCCAACCATGCATTGAAATATTGCGGAATGTTCGGAATCAACCGGGATAATCGGGACATTGAACTCCCGGGCAAGTTTTGTGACAATTTCTCCGGCCACCACCATTGTTTCCTTGTTGGCCAGAGCAATTGTTTTCCCGTTCTTAATTGCATTGATTGTGGGTAACAACCCAGAGAAACCAACCATTGCAGTTAGAACAATATCAATGGTGCCCATTTCAACTATTTGTACAATCGAATCGAAACCGGCATAAACCTTGATATCGGTGGAAGAAAGCGCTTTTTTAACTTCGGAATACTTATCGGGATTACCAATAACCACGGCGTTGGGGTTAAATCGTAAAGCCTGGCTGATGAGCAGCTCAACATTACTGTTGGCAGTTAATACCTCAACAACAAACCGATCGGGGTTTGCAGCAATTACCTCGATTGCCTGAGTGCCTATGGATCCTGTTGATCCTAATATTGCAACCCTCTTCTTCAACTCCGCTTTAGGTTTGTTGATTTAGTAAGCATTAAAACTTGATATATTTATCGGGCTCAACAGGGTTACCGTTATACCAAAGTTCGAAGTGCAGATGTGGCCCGGTGGTCAGCTCCCCTGAATTACCTATGATTGCAATAGCCTCGCCGGCTTTTACCCTTGCCCCTTGTCTTTTTAAAAGCTTGCTGTTGTGCTTATATACTGATATCAGGTTATCGCTATGTTGAATCTGAATGACATAACCGGTTTCAAGAGTCCAGGTTGATAGTGTAACGGTGCCATCAGCTACGGCAAGAACTGCTTCGTTCGGTTTGGCAACCAAGTCAACCCCGTAATGATCCTGCTGCATATTAAATGTATTGGTAATCACCCCTTTCACCGGAGGAAAAAATAAAATATTATTGATGTTTTTACTCTTGGTTTGATTTTCAAAAACGGTAAGGTTGAATGCTTCATTCTCCTCAATCTGCATTCGTAGCAAAGAATCCTCAGCAGATCGTTTAAAACTGAGTTCACGGTATTTCTTTGCAGGATCTGGTTTGCTTTCTATGCTTTGAGGTTCGGCCCCCCTTAGGATATTATTAATATTTTCGTAGTAATTTTTCCATAACTGAATCTCACGTTCCAGGGAATCCAGCTTTAGCGCATTGATATAAATATTTCTACGGGTATTGCCATCGGGGTAGCCGGGAATAAACTCACGGAGAGGAGTAAAAGCAATAAGCACTATTACAACGATAACCAGGAATATGGCAATGCTGCCTACAAACGAAATCACATTAAGCCTGGAGAGGCGCATAAACCAAACTTCCTGGAACGACTCATCATTATAAATGCTCAAACGGTACTTACTTTTGAGCCTGTGTAAAATTTTTGGTTTATCTTTCTTTTCTGCCATAAGCCTATATTGAGAAGCCACAAATATAGTTTATTAAACAATAATTTAGTGTAATGTTGCATTTTTGGTATGCACCATTCAAATTTTTTAACTTGTAATTTGTTTATCAAAAGATCAATGCTAATTAGCTGATATTGAAAGTAAATTTTAAGGTATGGGGTTAACCAAAGATTCCCAATAATTTTAGAATCGCCTCTGAATTTTTCTTAATCATTGTTAATCTAAATACAAAAAGAAAATAAATAATTCTCTTAGTTTGGTTGTTCAAAATAACATTGATGGAATGCATTGACTCCAACTTTTTATACGTTAATTTTAATTCTCCATATCAATTTCATCCTTTTTTACTTTATTTTTACCCCTTGAAATAACATAACACATTGTTGATATATGAAAAAAGTAATAATAATTGCAGCTGCCGTAATTGTTCTTTTACTGGTAGTTTTTCAGCTTTTAAGGCCTAAATTTGCCGAAAACCGTTTTACTGAGGGCAAGGCATTGCTCGACTCATCAAAATATGCTGAGGCAATCATAAAATTTAACAAAGCTATTTGGCTTGATAAAAAGATTGCCGATTACTACAGCTACCGGGGACAGGCAAAAGCCGGGTTAAATCAGGATTCTATTGCAATTGCTGATTTTGATAAGGCAATCGCACTCGATTCGAAAATATCAGATTATTATATGTATCGGGGTATATCATACCGTAAGCAAAAAAAGTATGATAATTCCATGGCTGATCTGAACAAAGCCATTGAATTAAACGATTCAAGCGCAAAAGCCTATTACCATAGGGGTTTATTGAATGCCTCGCTTATGAATTTTGATGAATCAGTTAAAGATTATAACCATAGTATCGAGCTGGATGGCTCCAACCTTGAGGCATTTTATAACCGGGGTGAATCGCGCGCTCACCTTAACGATTTCATGGGCGCAATTAACGATTATGATAAGATGATTGAAGGTTCTGGGGCAACTGCTGAAAATTATAAGAAACGGGGAATTTTTAAGCTCAAGATACAAGATTATGCCGGGGCCGAAAAAGACCTGATGGCTGCCGAAGCCCTTGATAAAACGGACAAGGAAATATATTTCAACCTTGGACAGATCAAATTTAACCTCAACAAATTTGACGAGGCCTTAGATGCCCTGAACAAGGCACTTAAAATTGATGCTAAGTACGATCTGGCTTATGGTGTAAGGGGAGGAACATACCTTAAAAAAGGGGACAACAAAGCGGCGCTGAAAGATTTTAACAAAGCCATTGAACTTAATGGTGAATATTTAAAAGCCTACTATGGGCGTGGCATCGCTAAAGCATTTACTCAGGATTACAAAGGATCTATTGCTGATTTCAACAAGGTGATTCAGCTTGATAAAAACTTCGCCCAAGCCTATTACAACCGTGCAGTTTCCAATGCAATCATGGGGAATCATAAAGCTGCTTTACCTGATTATGATTATATCATTGCCAAAGATCCAAAATACGCTGAAGCCTATTACAACCGGGCTATCTCCAGAATGAATATCAAAGAGCTGCAAGCAAGCGGGTGCGAGGATTTCAAAAAAGCACTTGAACTGGGTTACGAACCAGCAAGGGCAATGGTTAAAATGTATTGTGGGAATAATTCAAATTAATATCTTTATACCGAAAGGCTAAAGCTCATCAACCTGGAAGATTATTAATCTTCTAAGATATTGTTTATTAGGGCTAATTCCTGTTCTGAAAAAATTAGATTCTTAGTGGAATCCACGCAGTCTTTAAGTTGAGATTCGCTGCTGACTCCCACCAAAACAGAAGTGATTCTCGGGTCTTTTAACAGCCAGGCAATGGCCATTTGGGCCAGTGTTTGATTCCGATTTGCGGCCAGGTTATTTAACGCGCGAACTTTTTCTATTTTATCATCGGTAATGTGCTGGGGCTTCAAAAAACCATGGGGTTTTG
>CAZKHG010000043.1:0-12658 GCA_964552655.1 uncultured Rikenellaceae bacterium | reverse complement strand
AGATCAAAATGAGTTACTCCCAGATCAAATGCTAAGTGCAAAATCCCCTTACTGGTTTCAAAATTATCCACAGCCCCAAAGTTGTGCCACAACCCAAGAGAAACTAGAGGGAGTTGAATGCCGCTTCTCCCACATCTTCTGTATGGTAAATTGTTATAACGGCCCGGGGATGCTGTGTAGTCCATCTTCATTATTTTAGTTTGATATCACCAGTGAAAGACATACGTATAGTGAATGCCCAATCAATTATTGATGCTTTATAGTCGTAATAGGTGTCGAATCTTGCGCCTGCCGTAAACCCTTTTGCAACCATTTTGGAATAGATCAATTTTGCCGTAATGAGATTTCTAAACTTCTCATCAAATTGCGCTTTTACAGTTGAATAGGATCCAAATAGCTCTTCTCCTCTGGGATTCACAAATTTTGTCGATCTCCAATACCCAGCCTCCACTCTAAATTCAGGCCATTCGATGAATATTTTAGGGTAAATGGCCTTGCCATTCTGATATTTACTTACAGGATTTGGTGATTGATCGGAGGAGATAAATCCCATCAGCTCCACTCCACTGTTCGATTTACCAAAAGATGGCAATGCATACCCGAATCCGGCCCCGATATTAAACATGGTGGTAACCTGCAGGTTGGTACTATCAATCTGTCCACCATTATGCACAGCCAAACCGAAAAACTGAAAGGTTAAACCATCATTAATAGAAAACGTATTTGGCTTGTAAATTGCGGTTAACCCAACTGTAAATACCTCCTGGAAAGGGCTGCCATTCTTAATAAATCGCTCCCAGCTATTCCAGTTGTCAACCTTGATTCTATCAGTTGTTGTTAAAATCTGAAATCCGGTTTCGGGAGTAGCTGTGAAAAGTCGTTCGGGTTTAAACAACGGTTCCGGTAAATAGTGAAGTTGATCTGAATGCAAAGTTCCAATAATAATACGGATATCCTTATTAAATAAATACTCAAGGGAAAGTATTGGGACAAATTTTTCGAGGCTATCTGTCCCGCCAAAAAATAATCCGTGAAAGCCAGCGCAAATTCTTGTTTTTGACGAGGGTTGATATTCTAGCCTTGGTTGAAAAAAAAATCCCGGGAGGGTATAACCCTTCTTAATATCACTTATATACTCCTTATCATCAAAAAAGGCCGTGGTTTTGGGGTTAAAATATAAAGTTGAGGTATCAGCCAGTTGAATTGTTTGGGGTGTATTGAATTTCACCCATAAATCCTGACTAATGCCATTCAACGAAATTGAAATAAAACTCAGCAACAGAAATCTTTTCACTATAGTAAAATTTGGTTAAAAATAATCTTTTATCACCAATTCCGAAACAATAGCCGTACTCTAAATCAAACCTTGTTTCTATACTCTCAAAAAAATTATACATTTGGGCTTGAAATAAACAGAAATCCAATTATATGCAAAACATTGATATCATATCATATAGAAGGATAAACAACTTGGCTGGATGGCTGGTTTTTATTATCGCCTCAGCAGTTTACCTGCTAACAATGGAACCAACCGGTAGCTTTTGGGATTGCGGTGAGTTCATTGCCAGCGGCTATAAGCTGGAGGTTGGGCACCCACCCGGGGCTCCATTCTTTATGCTTATGGTGAGATTCTTTACTATGTTCGCTCCATCGGTAAAAATGGTTCCCATTTTCGCAAACGCATTATCAGCTATTGCCAGTGGGTTTACAATCCTTTTCCTGTTTTGGACCATAACCCATTTAGCCCGAAAAATTATAAGTGCAGATAAGTTGAACCTTACACAGATAATTTTAATTATTTCTGCTGGTTTTGTTGGTTCTCTCGCCTACACTTTTTCCGATACTTTCTGGTTCTCTGCCGTGGAGGGTGAAGTTTATGCCACTTCTTCGTTATTTACAGCCCTTGTTTTCTGGGCCATCCTTAAATGGGAGGATAATGCCAATTCGCCTTATGCCAACCGTTGGCTAATACTTATTGCTTACCTGATGGGCCTTTCAATTGGTGTACACCTGTTAAACCTGCTCGCTATTCCAGCCATCGTAATGGTTTACTACTTTAAAAAGTATGTGATAACCAAATGGGGCATAGTTAAAGCGCTATTATTATCCGGGGTTATACTAATAGGTATTATGTATGGGGTTATCAGTGGATTTGTGGTGTTTGCCTCTAAATTTGAACTGCTTTTTGTTAACACCTTTGGCCTACCTTATAACTCGGGCGTACTTTTCTATATTGCAACTATTATTGCCCTGCTAATTATTGGATTGAGGTACACCTATAAGAACAAACACACAATTTTTAACACCGTTTTGCTTGCAATCACTGTTTTGCTTATCGGGTATGGTTCGTATGCTGTAATTCTTATCCGGGCCTCAGCAAAAACCCCGATGAACCAAAACGATCCGGATAACATGTTCTCGTTGTTATATTACCTTAACCGTGAACAATATGGTGAACGGCCATTGCTGTATGGCCAGTCATTTAATGCACCTGTTGTTGAGCGCGAAGAGGGTGGCCCATACTACATACCTGAAAATGGGAAGTATATTGTTGCATACAAAAAATTTTCCTACAAGTTCGACAGTCGGTTTATGTCTGTGTTCCCTCGAATGTATAGCAACGAATCACAACACGTAACCGCATACAAACAGTGGACAAACTACCGGGGCATACCGATTAGTATTAGGGATGAAAACGGGAAGCCGGAAATCCGATATGTTCCCAAGCTGTCCGACAATATTAAATTCTTCCTGAAATATCAGGTTGGGCACATGTATTTAAGGTATTTCATGTGGAACTTTGCCGGACGGCAAAATGACCTTCAGGGACATGGAGATATAATTAAAGGGAATTGGGTGTCGGGTATCAGTGCAATTGATGATGCCAGGCTCGGCCCGCAAGAAGCCCTGCCCGATTACCTGAAAAATAATAAAGCCAGAAATCAATACTTCTTTTTTCCTTTACTCCTTGGACTTGCCGGCTTGTTCTTCCATTTTTACAAAAAGCAAACCGATTTTTGGGTTGTCATGCTGCTATTTATTCTTACCGGATTGGCAATTGTTGTTTACCTGAACCAAACCCCTTACCAACCAAGAGAACGTGATTATGCTTATGCAGGGAGTTTTTATGCCTTTACCATCTGGATAGGGCTGGGGGTACTGGCTTTATTCGAACTGGTAAAAAAAGCAATAAATAACCCAGTTGCTGCAGCTGGCACAGGAATTCTATGCTTAATCCTTGTCCCGGGTATTATGGCAGCTGAAAACTGGGATGACCATGACCGATCAAAACGATATACCTCAGTTGATTTTGGGTACAATATGCTAATTGGCTGTGAGCCTAATTCGGTACTATTTACCTATGGCGATAACGATACTTTCCCGCTATGGTACAATCAGGAGGTTGAGGGGGTTAGAACCGATGTAAGGGTTTCAAACCTGAGCTACCTTCGTGGCGATTGGTATATTGACCAGATGAAAAGAAAGGCCTATGAATCTGATCCCCTACCCTTAAGCATGACCCATGATAAATACTACTCAGGCAAAAGGGAAGTTATCCTGATTGCTGATAGAATAAAGGGGGCAATCCCCCTCGATCAGGCCATCAGCTTTATCCTGAGCGATCATGAAATGTCGCAAATTGTTTCCCCGTTTAACCCCAGTGAGAAGATTTGTTTTCTCCCATCAACTACACTGTATATTCCAATTGACAAGCAGAATATCATTAACACTTCAACCGTAAGGCCTGAAAAGGCTAATGATATTGTTGATACTATGATCTGGAAACTTAACAATGAGATGATCCTAAAAGAAGGATTTGTTGTTCTCGACCTTCTCTCTACAAATAAATGGAATCGCCCGATTTACATGGGGACCACAGTTAGTAACGAATCTTTCCAGGGGCTTGAAAGGTATTTCCAGATGGAAGGTTTAATGTACAGGATCGTACCCATCGAAACCAGAAAACAGCAAAGCCGCTTTAGCTTTGGAACCGCTGACACACAGGCAATGTATGAAAATCTTCTGCATAAATACCGCTTCAGGAGCATTGCCGATCCTGATGTTTACCTGGATGAAAACAATTCCAGGATCATCTCTAATTATAGGATGATTTTCGCCCGGCTTGCCCAAAAACTGGTTGATGAGGGACAAAAGGATAAAGCCATCGAATCGCTTGACTACTGCATGAAGTTGATTCCTGCTGAAAAAATTCCACTTAACTTCTTTGGCCTCGATCTGATAGAATCTTATTACAGGGCAGACGCACCAGATAAAGCGGTTTACTATTCAAAACTGATGATGGATCAATCAGTCGGGCTTATTCGTTTTGCAGTGAATTTGCCTAACGAGAAGGCCAAGAGCCTGGGTAGTGATCTGCAAATGAACATGGCCTACCTTCAGGATTTGAGCAGAATGGCCTACCTATACGAAAAAGGTGAACATTACAAGGAGCTGGAATCTAAATTCAACGAATTCAAATCAATCTTAGGCAATTAGCATATTGAATGATTAACCTCAGCCCTCCAAAATTTTTCACCAGGTTTTTCCCAAACCTCATCTGGTGTTTCCCCGATGAGAAGGAGGCTGTGTTTTTAACCTTTGATGATGGTCCCACCCAAGGGATTACCCCCTGGGTCCTCGATCAGCTGGCAAAATATAACGCCAGGGCAACCTTTTTTTGTCTGGGGAAAAATGCAGAACTGAACCCGGAAATTTTAGAAAGAATTAATGCTGAGGGTCATGCAATTGGAAACCACACGTACAGCCATTTAAAGGGTTGGGCAACGGAAAACAGCCAATACATTCAGGATATTGATTTTGCCAACGGGTTTTTAAAAAGCAATCTTTTCAGGCCTCCGTATGGGCGGATAAAACCATCACAATACCGGCTGTTAAAGAAAAGGTACAAGGTGATCATGTGGGATGTACTAAGTATGGACTATAGCAAGAGGGTTTCTCCGCGAAAAGTAGTTAAGTATGTGCTGGACAACCTGCACCCGGGGGCTATTATAGTTTTTCACGACTCCAAAAAAGCCGAGCGGAGTATTCGTTACTCACTACCAAGGGTGTTGGAAGCCATTTCAAATAAAGGATTAAAATTCAAGCCTATTGAATTCTAGCAGGAGTAACCGAATTCTTTACTTCATACAACTCCCGCCGCCTGTGCATGGAGTAAGCATCATTAACAGGTTGGTGTACCAAAGCGATTCTATCAATTCGGGACTTGAAAGAAAATTGTTAAAAATCCGTTTCGCATCTTCAATTCAGGATTTGAGAAAATTCCGGGTAAAAAAAATCTTTGTTGCCATTATCCTCCTTTTTAAGCTGATTTGGGCGTTGATTACCTTTAGACCCAAAGCGGTTTACTTTTCCTTTATGCCCGTAGGCTATGGTTTTTGGCGCGATTCTCTTTTTCTGATGATTATCAAGCTGTTTTGCTCAATACCCATTTTGCACTTAGACAACCAAGGGATTAGCAATAAGGCCAAAAATTCCTTTTATCGGTCCTTTTACAGGTTTATCTTTAGGGGTTGCAAGATAATTCATGTCAACAGGTGGCTTCTTGAGAAAGAAATTATCCCGTTAAATCTGGTAAATTCAAATTTGTATTTTGTTCATAACACCATCGAGAAAATACCAGAAGTTGAAGTTGCCCCTAAAAAGCAAATCCTTTTCCTGTCGAATCTTTTCCCCATAAAAGGTGCCCCTGTTTTAATTCGGGCATTCTCTTTAATTACTTCCAATTACCCTGACTATAAGCTGATTATTGCCGGTGAGGCTCCTGGTAAATCAATAGAAATTAAGCTGAACCGGTTGATACAAAGCCTTGGATTACAAAAAAAGGTAATACTTACGGGAGGGGTTAATGCTCAGCAAAAAGCTGAACTGATTTCTCAATCGGAGGTTTTTATTCTACCCTCACTAACCGATTGTTTTCCACTCGTAATTCTTGAGGCTATGCACTTCGGAATCCCTGTTATAACCACCAAGGTTGGTGGATTACATACACTTTTCAAAGAGAATGAGGAGATGGTTTTTATCGATCATATCAATCCAGCTGAATTAAGTGAAAAGATTATTAAACTTCTTTCAAATAAGGATTTGCGGGAATTTATTGGCGAAAATGGACGAAAAAGATCAGCTGAAGTTTCTGGTTCATTCGAAGTGGAAATGCAACAAATAATTCATTCAGCATTATTGTGAATTTTTAAATATTCATCGAATGATAAAAAGTTTTACTAATTATTTGATTGTATTATATGCTACCGTATTGCTCATATCCGGGTGTGTAAATGATGATCCGAAGAAAAACGAATTCGCCTTTGTTTACGACTCTTCCCTAATGGTAAAAGGGATACCTTGTCCTTCCCTCCCACAACTTCGATGGCAGAACTATGAACGGATTATGTTCGTACATTTCAATCCAACCACATGGACTGGCAAGGAATACGACGACCTTTCCTTTCCTCTTTCAAAAATTAACCCCTCGCTTTTAAACACCGATCAATGGTGCGAAGTGGCTAAATCATGGGGAGCAAAAATGATCCTGTTCGTAGCCAAACATACCGGTGGATTTTGTTGGTGGCAAACCGAAACAAGTGAATATGGCGTAAGAAATATCCCCTGGAAAAATGGGAAGGGTGATGTGCTTGCGGAACTCACAAAATCTTGTAAGAGATATGGGTTGGATTTGGGAATTTATATTTACCCTGGTGACGAAAAATGGGGAGCAGGGATTGGCAGCGGAGGCAAAACCAACGATCCGTTAAAACAGGAAGAGTACAATCAAATTTTCAGACAACAGCTGGTCGAGGTGCTCACCCGGTATGGATCCATCAGGGAGGTTTGGTTTGATGGCAGTTGCGTGATAAATGTCAGTGATATTATTAAAAAGTACGCTTCCAATGCTGTTATTTTCCAAGGGCCAAATGCAACAATCCGCTGGGTGGGAAATGAAGATGGTATTGCTCCTTACCCAAATTGGTACACCTTAAAAAAAGAGGATTTGGAAACAGGCGTTTCAACTGCCTTGGCCTCTGATCCTGACGGCGATGTTTATGCGCCAGTTGAAGTTGATCTGCCTTTGCTGGCTAACAAGGGCCATAAATGGTTCTGGGCTCCAAATACCGATACAATGATACTAACACCTGATCAACTTATGGATATTTATTACCAGACAGTTGGCAGGGGTGCAATAATGCTGCTAAATTCAACTCCTGACACATCTGGTCTAATTCCAGAATCGCATGTAAAAGTTTATAAGGCATTTGGTGACGAAATCAAAAAACGTTTTAATAACCCAATCGCAACAACCAAGGGTTTTGGCGATGTGTATGAAATTACCTTAGAAAAACCCATGCCTGTTAATCATGCTGTTATTCAAGAGGAAATCGCTTACGGTCAAAGGGTTAGAGAATATATACTTGAAGGGTTCAATTCTGACAGGTGGTTTGATTTATACACCGGATCATCAATAGGCACGAAAAAAATCGACGTCTTCGATTCTATTCTCGTTACTAAAATCAGGTTAAGAATTAGAAAAGCCACTGCTCCACCTATCATTAAATCATTTTCTGTTTTTTTTATTAAAAATAAGAATGAGTTCCATCAAATTTCAAAACTTAAGCCAATTGTAATTGGGAGCTGGGACGCAACCTCATTCACCAATGAATGGTCCGGGTTGGAATTGGATTTAACACCATATCTTGATTTTGTTGGACAATATGAAATTAATTTCCAGCAAGTATCATACGATTGGACAAAAGACTGGGGGTTGGAATTTAGAAATTGGGAGGTTGAAATGTATAATAAAATAATGCCCCAGGCCATTCAAAAAGTGGGAAATAACTCAAAATTCATTATCACCAGGTCCCAGCAAACCGAAACACAAAACCAATTCCCAACCAGGTTTAGAGTGGATGTTAGGAGCAAACCCGGCAAAACGGTTGGGGTGATTGAATTAACGAAAGTTAAATTTCAATAAATAATGAAATCCTTTATTAAAATTTCATAATTTATTCATCCCTCTGTCTTAAAAATTAATACCTTCACAGAAACAATCTTTCATTACTATGGAAATACTTAGCATTGGTTCATGGTGGGATAGCTTATCCATAATTTCCAAAATCTATTGGATGGTTGCAATCCCATTTTCCCTGATTTTTATTATCCAGATCTTCATGACTTTTATCGGAGCCGATTCTGATTCAGGTCATTTGGATGCTACGGGTGATGCCGATGCCAGCATTAATACTGATCATGGCATCGGGTTTCAGCTACTGAGTTTAAAAAACCTTATAGCATTTTTTACTATTTTTGGTTGGAGCGGATTAGCTTGCATAGATTCAGGGCTGTCGATCGGGTTAACAATTTTCATCTCGTTGATTTCAGGCCTAATAATGATGGTATTAATGGCTACCATCTTCTATTTCATGGGGAAACTAACTGAATCGGGGAATGTAAATATGTCGTCAATTGTGGGAAAGACCGCTTCGGTATATCTGTTTATCCCGGCAAAACGCAAGGCGCTTGGGAAGATACAGGTACAGCACCAGGGTTATATGACCCTTGATGCACTCACTGATGAAGAGAATGATATTCCAACCGGTGCTGTGGTTGAAATAATTGAGCTGATTGGGGAAAATATTCTGCTCGTAAAAAAAATTTAAGTTTAACCTGTTATTAACTAATTAAATTTCAATTAATATGAGTCAATTTTTCGTTTTGTTGGTAATCGCCGGGGTGGTATTTATCTTTATTTTGATAGTATCACTTTTTAAGCGTTATAAACGATGTCCATCGGACAGAGTCTTGGTTGTATATGGGAAAATTGGTAAGGGGAAAAGCGCCGAGGCCCGCTCGGCCAAGTGTATCCATGGCGGTGCCGCTTTTATCTGGCCTGTTATTCAGGATTACTCTTTCCTTAACCTAACCCCACTCTCAATTGAAATTAACCTGACCAATGCGCTGAGTCAACAGAACATCCGTGTTGATGTACCCTCCAGGTTTACTGTAGGGATCTCCACAGAACCAGGTGTAATGGACAATGCTGCCGAACGTTTACTAGGCCTTAGCCAGGACGATATCAGCAATCTGGCAAAAGATATCATTTTTGGTCAGCTCCGTTTGGTTGTGGCTACCATGGATATTGAGGAGATTAACAGCAACAGGGATAAGTTTCTTGCCGCTGTTTCATCAAACGTGGAGGCCGAACTGAAGAAAATAGGTTTGAAGCTGATCAACGTAAACGTTACCGATATCAATGATGAGTCTGGGTATATTGTTGCCCTGGGAAAAGAAGCAGCCGCTAAAGCAATTAACGATGCCAAAAAGAGCGTGGCAGAAAAGAACCGTGACGGTTCTATTGGTGAAGCCAACGCCCTTAGGGATCAACGTGTTCAGGTTGCCTCTGCTGATGCCACGGCCGTAGAGGGGGAGAATACCGCCAAAATCACCATTGCCAATTCTAATGCCACAAGAAGAGAGAAAGAAGCTGAAGCTGAACGTAAAGCCATATCCGCAGAAAAGGTAAACCAGGCAAAAGCATTGGAGCAAGCCTACGCAGCCGAACAACAAGCTGAAACTGTTCGTGCAAGCCGTGAGCAGGCTACACAAAAAGCTGATATTGTTGTTCCGGCACAAATCAACAAGGAAAAAATTGAGATTGATGCTGAGGCAATGGCCGAACAAACCCGTCGTCATGCAAGAGGTGAGGCAGATGCTATTTATATGAAAATGGAGGCAGAGGCAAAAGGTATTTACCAAATCCTTAGTAAGCAAGCCGAGGGTTTTGAAAAACTGTCAAAAGCAGCCGGCAACTCCCGCGATGCGGTTATGATGATGATTGCCGATAAACTTCCTGAACTGGTAAAAACCCAGGTTGAAGCCATTAAAAATCTTAAAATTGACAAAGTTACAGTTTGGGATAACATGTCAGCCGGGAAAGACGGTAAATCACCAGCAACGGCAAATTTCCTCTCCGGAATGCTTGGTTCAATTCCGCCTTTCGAAGAGCTGTTCAAAATGGCCGGAATGGAGCTGCCCAACTACCTTAAAGGAAAGACTTTGGACCAATCGGTTCCAGAAAATAAACCCGAAGAGGAAGAAAAACCTAAGGAAGAAAAGTAGTAGTTTTTATTAGATAAGATCAAAAAACTCTTCCAATTAAAAAGTGCACCCTCAAAGTTAGATATATAACTTTGGGGGTGTTTTTTTACGAAAATGAGAAAAAACAGAAAGCATGAATAAGTCAACAGGTTACACTTCCTTCCTGGAAGGACGACTAACCAGGTAAACTCCAAGAAATACAAGGATAGCGGCAATTATTTTAACAGGGTCAAGCACATCCTGACCAATGATTACAGCCACAAACGATGCAATAACCGGTTGAGAATAGTTGTATATACTCACCGTGGTGGCTCTTACTTGGCGCAAACCCCAACTTAAAAACAAGTAGGCAAGGAATGTTGGTCCAATCAAAACAAAAATAATTGATCCCCATATTCCGGCTGGAATTATTTGCCAACTTGTATGCACCAAACTGCCAATCCCGAAAGGGAAAATCAAAATCAAACCTACAAGAAATACTCCCCGGATCACCGTTAACGGATCGTACTTTTGCATCAAAGGTTTAACCACAACAAGGTAACCTGCATAAAAAAACGTACTTGCAAAAATCATCAGGTTCCCTATAAAGTGATCTGACCCAAAGTCGGCAATCCCTCTGTTAAGAATAACCAACAGGGCGCCAAATGCACCAATCGTCATGCCAACGATCTTGCTTATTGTGATCTTTTCCGCTATGGCAAGTGATGCAATTATCATCACCAAAATCGGATTAATGGTTACAATGATTGAGGAGTCAATTGGCGAAGTGTAATTCAACCCATACAAAAAAATCAGCTGGTTAAAAGCAACGCCCATAAACCCGGCAGCTATAAATCTCCAGTAATCTTGTTTCAGTATCTTTTCCTTTCTTGTAAACCGTGAAACCAGGTAGTAAAGCAAAAAGGCTACAATAATTCTAAGCAAACTGAATGCATTGGGTTTTAAATAGCTGGGCATTACTGATTTGGCGACTGAATAGTTAACCCCAAAAAACAGATTTGCTCCAATTATGTATAGATGTGCACGAAGCTTTTTATTTTCAATCATCTGAATACGTAAAAGAGATCAAAGTTAATTTGATTATAAAAGGCAAATATTGTTTAGCTCAAAAATAATATTCCATAAAGCATAGGTAACAATTAATTGGTACATTTGCTTAGCTGCTATTAAATTTATTCATAGATGCACAAAATTACAAAGGACATCACCGATAATCCATTAAAAAGCATCAAGCTAAGAAGTGCATTTATACCCGTATTTATAGGGCTTGGGGTTGTGGCTTTCATGTTTTATAAAGAGTTTAACCCGGCGGTTTTCTCATCCCTTAGGTTTACCATTGCTTCTGTGTTTTGGATTGCCCTGGCTTTTCTCTTTATGATTCTTCGTGATTTTGGCTATATGCTTAGATTAAGGGTTTTAACCGAAAAACTGTTTGATTTTCGACAGCTCTTCCGTGTGATTATGCTCTGGGAGTTTACATCAGCAATAACGCCTTCGGCGGTTGGGGGTACGGCAGTTGCAACTATATACGTTAATAAGGAAGGGCTTAGCGTGGGCCGTAGCTCTGCCGTGGTAATGATCACCTCTTTTCTTGATGAAATATACTTTATCGTTCTATTCCCGGTTGTTTTAATAATAATCGGATCGAAAAACTTATTTGAAATTGGCTCAATAGCTGGCGATTCCATGAAATTTGCCACCGATCTGTTTCTGTTCTGTTTAATCGGCTACAGTGTAAAACTGATCTATATTGTTGTTCTCTCCTATGGTTTATTCATTAACCCTCGTGGCTTAAAATGGCTGATGATGATGATTTTTAAACTGCCCATTTTAAGGAAGTGGAAGCATGGCGCACACCGGGCAGGTACCGATATTATTGAAAGTTCTAAAGAATTTCGGAAAAAATCCTGGAAATTTTGGGTCAAAGCGCTCGGCACCACTTTTATGTCATGGACTTCAAGATACCTGGTTGTGAATGCATTGCTCCTGGCTTTTTTCCCGGTTCACGATCATATACTTCTTTTCGGTCGTCAACTGGCCATGTGGATAAT
The DNA here is from genome assembly GCA_964552655.1 of uncultured Rikenellaceae bacterium. Lineage (GTDB taxonomy): Bacteria > Bacteroidota > Bacteroidia > Bacteroidales > Tenuifilaceae > CAZKHG01. The sequence continues at coordinate 500 of CAZKHG010000043.1, read as the reverse complement.
AATGCTTGTGAGCCCAACACCTGGCGGTAGCGGGTTTGCAGAGTATGTTTTTACCCGGTATCTGAGTGATTTTATCCCGGTTCAATCCGCTATAATTGGTTCGGTTGTTATTGCCATGGCATTTCTTTGGCGAGTAATCAGCTACTACCCCTACCTGGTGATGGGGGCTATTATTTTTCCAAAATGGATAAAAAATAAATTTGGAAGAAGACACCTGTAAACCAACAGGAGCGTATTATTCATTGGTATAAGCAACCTTTTTGCCAATTAATTCATCTGGCAATAGTACAAGATTAATTTGCCAAAATCCTAAAATTTATTGGACCATGAAAACCCTGCTTAAAACTTTAATTTCATTATCAATCCTTGTTTCTATAATTGGAGGTTGTACTACAAATACTGTTGAGCGCGTAACCTACACAGCAAATGTTCCTATTTACATGCCGTATTCGGTGTTTCGCTCAAGTTTTCAAAAGACAGAACCACGGGACTCAATTAAC
>CAZKHG010000042.1:0-32780 GCA_964552655.1 uncultured Rikenellaceae bacterium | reverse complement strand
ATTTGCTCATGCTTACCTTCTGGCTTACCGGTTTACCGGCTTCCGGCAAAACAACCTTGGGGTCAATGCTTTTTAATGAACTTAAAAGTAATGGCCAGAATGTTATTTTTATTGATGGCGATGAAGTTCGTAAAACCCTGTGTAGCGATCTTGGTTTTTCTGATATGGATCGAATGGAGAATATTCGCAGGGTGGCATCTGTGGCCAGAATAGTAAACAATTCGGGTTGTTGCGCCATTTGCTGTTTTGTTTCCCCATCAATTTCGATAAGAGAGCTGGCAAGGAGTATCATCGGAGGCCAAAACTTCGTTGAAATTTTTATTGATACACCAGTTCAGGAATGTATTAACCGAGATCCCAAAGGGATGTATAAAAGGGCTTTAAACGGCCAGATAAATGATTTTACTGGTGTTAATGCGCCTTTTGAGGTTCCCGTCAAACCCGATATCCACATTCTCAATAACAGGCCTCTAAATGAATCGTTTGATCTTTTAATGGATCAGGTAAGGAAGTTCTTACCCAAAACAGATCTTGGATAATATTTATCTGGCTAAAGATTCAGGAATAACAGGGCTTGCCCAATAATATCCTCATGATCAAAGGCCAATGGTGGAAGGTTTCTGATGGAAAACCATTCGGCGTATTCTGCATCATCCCCAGCGGAAATAGCAGAATTATCAGAAGTGGTAAAGCCATAGAATGCAATGGCTATATTCCTGTCGCGCGGATCGCGATTTACCTTATCAAAAGCCTTAAACTGTGTCAGTTGAACTCCATTAAGGCCTGTTTCCTCAAAGAGTTCCCGCTCAGCTGCTTTCTCCAGCAGTTCATTCATTTCGGGGAAACCACCTGGTAGGGCATAAAATCCCTTGTAGGGATCATTTCTACGTTTAACTAAAAGTATTCTGGTTTCAGAGCTGTAATCTTTCAGAAAAACCAGGCAATCCACTGTAACCAGCATCCGGGGGTATTGATAGGAGTAGGACATTGAATGTTATTCGTTTTCAGAGCTGTTATTTTCATCATTATCCCGTGTTTTACGGCGTTCACGAAGCGTGAGGGCAATCCAAACTCCGATGAGGATACAAATGAAAGCAATGAGTACCTGATGTTTTAACATTTGGTAAATTTTATGCGAATAAAAATAGCTATATGCAGGTAAAATATCAAGCGGGCACTATTCTTTTTATCACCCGAAGTTTATGCGTGTATTTCTGGGTTTCGATGTTGAATATTCCCTGATGATCAAGATTGTCTATCCTGACATAGCCTGAACTATGAATAATTTTCCCTGTACCGGTCAGTATTCCAACATGGGTTATAATCCCTTCCTCATTATCGAAGAAGGCTAAATCAGCTGGCTTAACCAAGTTGATAAAATCAATGGTTTCACCCGCTTTAACCTGCTGGGATGAATCCCTTGGAATTTGAAAACCGGCAATTTTATACACTACCTGAACCAACCCCGAACAATCAACCCCAAATGGTGATCGCCCTCCCCACAGGTAGGGCGAATTGGCGTACATTTGTGCAATTTTAACAATCTCCTCACCCAAAACTACTTTCTCTGGTGTGAATTTGATATCACCGGAAAAATACCTGGAATTTCCGATGTTAAAGCTCCCCTTGTTGAAATTATATACGGTTGAACCGGGGCAGAGCCTGATTGGGTGTAAAGATCCTTCCTTCTTTGCTGTGAATAAATTGCTGGCCACATGAAAAGTGGCATTGCCAGGGGTCGGCTGCTCCTCTGGTATCAATTCAACGAGTTTGGTATCCACCCAGCCTTCGTATAGATCGTTGCTGGAGAGAATTTTAAGCCAGCTATTATAGCTTTCAATTATAGTAAACGATTCACCAAACAGGAGCTGGTTTACCATCTCACTGCTTTCCGATGGTTCTCTCCTTACTGCGGCTAACGATTGGTTTACTATCCCTAAACTCATCTTTTTTTCTTGTAAATTTAGTAAATGCTATTGAAACATTTAACGTTCGATATTTGAAATAGCAGAATTAAACACTTTTTTCTTAAACGCGTTATAATAAAGTTGTTATTTTTGTTTGGTTTATATACCCATTTTATTGTATGATTAAATTGATACGGTTCATTCAGCTATACTACAGGGGGATTCTCCGGTTCTTTTATTTTATTATTGCAATCAGCATAATTGTTGTTTTTTTGCCCAGGGAAGGGAAATTTAAGTACGAGTTTCAAAAAGGTAAGGCCTGGATGCACGAGGATCTTATAGCACCTTTTGATTTTCCTATTTACAAAACCGAAGCAGAACTTTTTGAGGAACGTAATTTATTACTCAAAAACTTTGCTCCGATTTACCGGATCGATTCAACCCAGGTTAACATTGTTTCTGCTCAGTTTAAGGTCAATTTCAGCAACGAATGGAATAGCTTTTTTCAAAAAAATCAGCAAACCAATAATCTGAATGTAAATCAGGGCGATTTAATTCGAAAAAAGAACCAGATAGAAAGAGAGTCCCTGGAACTTTTCAGGTTTGTTTACTCAAAAGGAATTGTTAACAGAACAGAATCATTTATACCGGGAGAAACAGCCCGGATTAAGATTTTACTCAAAAATACAGCAGTGGAGAGAGGCGTTGATGAGGTGTTTACGACCAAATCAGCCATTGAATACATTACTAAAAGAGTAAATAAACCGCTTGAGTTTGAAAGTAAGGATGTGGCAAAATTCCTGGAGGATTTTGATTACACTGTTTACGTTCAACCCAACCTGTTCTTTGATGAGAAGATAACGGATAAGCTGAAGAACCAGATGTTGAATGCCATTTCCATTACCAAGGGAATGGTTCAATCGGGGACGAAAATAATAAACCACGATGAGCTTGTGGATAGCAACAAATACCTGATTTTGGAATCACTAAAGAGGGAATATGAGAATAAGCTTGGTCAACGTAACTTCTTTAGCGTACTTTTTGGGCAGATTCTTATTGTCTCATTTCTGTTCTTTATACTTTACATTTTCTTGCTAAACAACAGGAACGAAATTCTGGCTGATGATTCAAAAATTCTGTTTATTCTTATTTTGATTACGGCAATTGTTGTTGGTTCGTCATTTATCCTAAGGAGTAATATCATTAGCATTTATGTGGTGCCATTTGCAATTATTCCCATTTTCATGAAAGCTTTTTACGATGGGCGTGTTGCACTTTTTGCTCACCTGGTAACCATATTCCTGGTAGGCTTTTTTGCCCCAAACGGGTATGAATTCATTTTCATCAATTTTATAGCTGGCGTTGTTTCAATCATTAGCTTATCTAACCTGTTTAAGCGGGGAAAATTGTTTATTTCCATTTCGCTGATTTTGATTACCTACTGGATAGTTTATATTGGGTTGGTAATTGTCCAGGAAGGTACTTTAAGAGCCATTAACTGGTTTACCATTGCCTGGTTTACAGGGAATGCACTGCTCCTGATGGCATCATACCAGTTGGTATATTTTTTCGAGAAGATGTTCGGTTTCCTCTCTGATGCAACATTGATGGAACTTTCAGATACCAATCAGGAGTTACTTCGCAAGCTGGCAGAGGTAGCTCCTGGCACTTTTCAGCACTCTTTACAGGTTGCTAACCTATCAGAAGCAGCTGTTTATAAAATTGGGGGGAATCCACTCCTGGTGAGGGCAGGCGCCTTATATCATGATATTGGGAAAATTGCTAACCCCTTATTCTATATTGAGAATCAGCCACCCGATTACAACCCTCATCAAAACCTGGAGTACGAGGAGAGCGCTTCAATAATTATTAAACACGTTACAGAGGGAGTTCAGATTGCTAAAAAGTATAAGCTGCCAGAGCAGCTCATTGATTTCATCAGGACACATCATGGCACCAATAAAGTTCAGTACTTTTACAGGCTTTACAAAGGAAAATCGGATACAGACCTGCTGGAGGATAGTAAATTCACCTATACCGGACCACGTCCGTTTTCAAAGGAAACTGTTGTGGTGATGATGGCCGATTCAATCGAAGCAGCATCCAGAAGTATCAGAAATATTAACTTTAAAATTATTGATGAACTGGTTGACGAAGTGGTTAAAACCCAGCTGGCTGATGAACAGTTTAATGAAGCCAATATCACCTTTAAGGATATTACCACTATCAAGGCGATTTTCAAGAAAAAGCTCATGAACATTTACCACGCACGAATTGAGTACCCAAAACACAAATAACCATTATATTATGGTAATAATACCCGAATTTCCGTTTGGTAATGTAAGTGGCTTATTGTTAATTTCTTAATTCTTCAGATATTGATCAAGGCGATTATCGTAAATCAACCACCTCAACATTTTTATGCTTTTTCTGATCGAAAATAAATTTATCGTCTTTTACAGGGATATCAGATTTAAAATTTTTGACTTTAATTATATAGTTGTTCCCATCTTTCCCCTGATATTTAATGAGTTCCGGCTCCAAGGTTCTTTTTGAAAACTGGAGCTTCAGGATAGAATAGGCGGCATTCAAATCTATAGGGTAAAGTTCGAGCTCGTAGAGTTCTTTCCCTTTCACGGTTTTTTCCCCAATATATTTGGATTTAAAATTCTTCTCGTAGCTCTTAAAAAGTTTTGTGGGGTCATCAAAAAACCCGCCTTCGACCTTTTCAGGCTTAGAAACCGTTACCTCATTGGCTTCCTTAATAAATTGCCACTTTTCCGATCCATTGAAATATACTTCCATTCCCATCAGCTCCAGGTAGTACTTATTACCCTTTACTACAATTTTGCCATCATGAGAATCGGTTATTTTTTCCTTAAGATTTTCCAAGGTAAATGTGAAATTGGCCGATAAGCTCTGTAGATTCTGCATTTTAGTGCTAAAATTTTTTACAATATCCTTACCGGCAGGAGCATTTTGTGAAAATGCGTAAATTGAAAATACACATGAAATCAATACAAGTTCAATCCTCTTCATTTTATTCGTTTTATTGTTGAGCATTAAGATTATTCAAAAGTTGTTCCAAAGACATTTCATCCACAATTAACACCTGACGGGCTTTACTCCCCTCAAAAGGGCCTACAACACCAGCCGCTTCCAGTTGATCTATAATTCTTCCCGCCCGGTTGTAACCTATGGAAAATTTACGTTGAATCAGCGAGGTTGAACCCTGCTGGTATTGGACTACTAACCTGGCGGCATCATCAAATAGATCATCTCTTTTCCTCAAATCCACATCAAGTATTTCATCGCCAGTTTCGGGAGAATATTCAGGGAGCATGAATGCAGATGGGTAACCCCGCTGGTTGCCAATAAAATCGGTAATTCTTTCAATTTCCGGGGTATCCACAAAGGCACATTGAACCCTTATCATTTCGCTACCTGCTGAAACCAGCATATCACCCCGTCCGATAAGATGGTTGGCGCCAGGATGATCGAGAATGGTACGGGAATCGATCATGGAAGAAACCCTAAAGGCGATACGTGCGGGGAAGTTGGCTTTAATCACACCTGTGATAATATTGGTTGATGGCCGCTGAGTGGCAATTATAAGGTGAATGCCAATTGCACGGGCTAGTTGGGCCAACCGCGCAAGGGGCGTTTCCACTTCTCGGCCGGCTGTCATAATCAGATCGGCAAATTCATCAATTATTACTATGATATACGGTAAAAACCTATGGCCATTATTGGGGTTTAGCCTCCGTTCGGAGAATTTTTCGTTATACTCTTTGATATTCCTTACCTGGGCAACCTTGAGCAGCTCATATCGCTGATCCATTTCAATACATAATGAATTTAAGGTATTGATCACTTTTTGGGTATCGGTAATGATAGCATCATCGGTATCAGGCAGTTTGGCCAGAAAATGCCTCTCAAGCTTGCTGTAGAGTGTTAGCTCAACCTTCTTTGGGTCAACCAGTACAAATTTCAGCTGCGATGGGTGCTTTTTGTAGAGCAGTGATGCGATAATGGCGTTTAAACCAACCGATTTTCCCTGACCTGTTGCACCGGCAACCAACAGGTGGGGAAGTTTAGCCAAATCAAGTATAAAAGTTTCGTTTGAGATAGTTTTTCCCAGGGCAATAGCCAGATCGTACTTGGTTTCCTGAAATTTTGCAGCTTTGATGATTGAATGCATTGATACAATCTCAGGTTTAAGGTTTGGAACCTCTATCCCAATTGTCCCTTTGCCGGGGATGGGAGCAATGATTCTGATTCCTAAAGCAGAAAGGCTTAGCGCAATATCATCCTCCAGGTTTTTGATTTTGCTTATCCTGACCCCAGGTGCCGGAACAATTTCGTATAGAGTTACAGTGGGGCCAATTGTAGCTTTTATCTTATCAATCTGAATCTTATAGTTTGCCAGGGTTTCAACAATTTTATTCTTGTTGGCAATCAGCTCTTCATTGGTTACAGGCGATTCCTGATTTTTATACTCTTCCAGCAGTTCAATGGGTGGTTTTTGGTAGCTCGACAAATCAAGAGTCGGGTCAAATTGATCATTCCCCTGGATGATGCTGGAATCTGCTTCTTGTTCCTTAACCGATTCAATGGTCAGCTCAACATCTCCTTCCCTGTCGGGGGCAATTACCGCTTCAACCTGATGCCTTGCTTTGGTATCGTCCAGGTCAAAAACCGGTTCATTTACAGGTTTTTCTTCACCAGGTAAAATTTCATCCTCATCGGCTGATTCAATATCATCTTCAGGATCAAGGTTAACTACCTCTGCAACCTTCCCGCTTTCAACTTGTTCGATTGAATCTGGTTTTAAAGGTTCAGGCTCTTTTTCAGCGGAATGCTGATCGGTTGAATCATCAAGTACTTTTTCGGGAATTGGTTTGGGTTTTCTTTTTAATGACTCAACCAGGTAATGGATAAACCTGTTATACAGATGCAGGGAGTTTGGGTAAACGTAAATAGAATAGGCAATTACCAGGAAGATGAGCAGGAAAGCTGTTCCTATTTTCCCTAGGAAGGTAACAATCCATTTTGAAACAAATAGTCCGTGGGCGCCCCCTAAACCACTACCAAGAAATCCACCCGTGGTACCAAATGAAAAACCAAATACAAGCGAGAAAAGAACGATTCCAACTAGGAGTTTAAATGTTGTTTTACGGAATTTCGGGCTTTTAATCTTTAGCAATTTGAGACCTGCTAAACCTAAAATAATGGGAAACAACAGTGAGGTTATCCCAAACCACCGGTTCATGAACTGTACTGAGAATGATGCACCAACTTTCCCCATCCAGTTTTCAGCAAGGGTATCGGAACCTGCAAATATGCTGATCCACTCAAAACTTTGATCGGCCTGCCATGTAAAGAGGTAGGAGATAAAAGCCAACGCCAGGTATAGAGCAAAAAAAACTATGAATAAGCCAATGGTAAATCTAACCCGTTCATCCTTTAGGAAAGGCTTTTTTTCAACTTCATTAGCCGGTTTTTGAGGTTCTTTATCCTTGTTGTTTTCTTTTGCCATTATCGCTTAAAATGCAATATATATAGATCAAAAATAGTCCGTTGCAAAGTAAGAGAATTATTTGATAATAGAAAAACCTTTACTGAAGTAAGGAGATCACATCCTGAATTGTTTCTTCGGTTACCTGTTCGTAATCAGGTGGTATCATGAATTCTTCGAATGAGATATCGGTTCTTTTTATTTTAGTGGCCGATAAAGACATCAGCCTGTTGAATAGCTTCACGTCAAACTTGAGCATAATGCCATCAATCGCTTCAAAAGGCGTGTTGGCATTAGGATTATCTATTATAATCTCTTTGGTGTAATAGATATCAAAGGTGTAATGAGTGGAATCCTGTAAGGTGCCTATGGCATGGTTGCAATGAAAGCCATTGATGTTTAATGTTTTATCGGTTTTAGTGATTTCAATGCCGGGCATTTCGTTATAGGAAAGGGGGAATTTCCCCTCAATAATGGTCTCTTCGTAGTAAAGCTTCTTGTTCATAAGCTTTACCAGGGTAATGTTTTTTTGTAATTCCTTGTTGATGATATAGGTTAAAGAAACTGACCCGGAAAATGCCTCCACTTTATTCAAAATGCTGTTATCGTAAAATTTAATCAGCATTACCTTGGGTAGCAGATCTGCATCAATTTTTAAAGGAGTGGTCTGATCATAAGAAATGGAATACTCAATGTACCCCTTGGTAAATTCTTTCTTGAGGTTACTCCTTGTGCAGCAGCTCGATGAAAGTAAGATTACTAAAAATAATATCCAGGCAGTAAATCTTGGCATAACCAGGTTTGATTTCGATAAAAGTAATGATTTGTTTCGTATAAATCAATCTTATGGATAATGTGAACTGTAGATTTTGATCCTATTATTGACTAAATGCAACTTCCGGGTTGTTAACACAAGTATATTTTAAATGATGTTATTAAACATATAGATATTAAAGCAATAAGAATTGATTCCCGGTTGCTTTTAGATGGTTGATCCGAAAAAAATTTCCTAGTTTTGCACTTTCATAAATCGGATAAATTAATATTTTGACAATGAATAAATTAGCAGTTGTAGCTCTGGGCGGAAATGCTCTTCTTCGGGGAAACCAGGTGGGAACAATCGAAGAACAGGAACAAAATACCACTGATACACTGGAGAACCTGATCTATTTAATCAAAGAAGGATACGACCTGGTGATCAGCCATGGCAATGGCCCACAGGTTGGCAACATTCTGATGCGTAATGATGCAGGGGAGCAGCTTTATGGCATTCCTCAAATGCCACTTGATATTTGTGTTGCCGATTCACAGGGAGGAATCGGGTATATGATTGAGAGGATGTTGCGCAATGTACTCCGCAAACATGGAATAAATAAAGAGGTATGTTGCCTTGTAACACCCGTAATTGTTGATAAAAACGATCCAGCTTTTAAAAACCCAACCAAACGGGTAGGTAAAATATATGATAAAGTTCAGGCCGATGAATTAACTGCCTCAAAAGGATGGATATTTAAGGAAGAGGTTAAGGATACCGGAAGCGGGTGGCGCAGGGTAGTTCCTTCACCAAAACCTATCGGGATATTAAATGTAAAAGTGATTAACCAGCTTGTTCGTCAGGGAATTATTGTTATTGCTTCGGGTGGTGGCGGTGTTCCGGTTTATATTGACGAGGTAGGCGATGTTCGCCCTTCTGAAGCCGTTATAGACAAAGATTCAGCATCATCGCTTCTTGCTGCCCAGATTGGTGCTGATGAGTTTTACATATTAACGGATGTTTCCTATGTGTATATCAACTATAAGAAACCAGGCGAGAAAAAGCTCGAATTTTTAAATAAAGCCGATACCGAGAAGTACCTGAAAGAAGGAATGTTTGGAGAAGGCAATATGGCACCAAAAATAAGAGCTTGCCTCCAGTTTGTTGAGAATGGCGGGAAGATGAGTGTAATTACAGAGGCCACCAAGCTTGAAGATATGAGCTATGGAACCAAAATAACCCTGGAATACGAAGATTAATAACCTTAAAATAACTAATGCTATGGCTTTCAATTTACGAAACCGCAGTTTGTTAAAACTTCTGGATTTTACTCCAAAAGAGATTAACTTCCTTTTAGATCTTTCTGCTGATCTAAAAGCCGCAAAATATGCCGGAACAGAGCAGCAAAAGCTGAAAGGGAAAAATATTGTACTCCTTTTCGAGAAGGACTCAACCCGTACACGTTGCGCTTTTGAGGTGGCAGCACTGGATCAGGGCGCTCACATCACCTATATTGGACCATCAGGTTCACAAATGGGAAAAAAGGAATCCATGAAGGACACAGCCAGGGTATTAGGTCGCATGTACGATGGAATTGAATATCGCGGGTACTCACAGGAAATTGTTGAAACTCTGGCAAAGTATGCTGGAGTACCTGTGTGGAACGGCTTAACCACAGAGTTCCATCCAACACAAATTCTTGCAGATTTCTTAACAATGCGCGAGCATACAGACAAACCTTTGAATAAGGTAGCATTCTGCTACATGGGAGATGCAAGAAACAATATGGGTAACTCGTTAATGGTTGGTGCAGCGAAAATGGGAATGGATTTCCGTGCGTGTGCCCCCAAAGCATGTTGGCCAAATGAGGAGCTGGTGAACAAATGTCGTGAAATTGCCAAAGAAACTGGTGCTAAAATTACCTTAACCGAAAAGGTAGAGGAAGGAGTGAAAGGTTGTGATTTCCTTTACACCGATGTTTGGGTATCCATGGGCGAACCGGAATCTGTTTGGGAAGAGCGAATCAAACTTCTTAAACCTTACCAGGTGAATAAAAAAGCCATGGAGCTAACCGGTAACCCAAATTGCAAATTCATGCATTGCCTGCCGGCATTCCACAACAGGGAGACTGTAGTTGGTGAGGATATTTTTAAAAAATTTGGACTTGAGGCAATGGAGGTGACTGAGGAGGTGTTTGAATCGGATGCTTCAATTGTATTTGACGAGGCCGAAAACCGCATGCATACCATCAAAGCCATAATGGTAGCAACCCTTGGACTATAAAAAACTGAGAATTATCAAAAAAAGGCAGCATTTTGCTGCCTTTTTTTTGTGTTTACTAAAAAATCGCCGTAATTTTCATTTAGATTATTTTAACCCTATTTCACTATGACTATTTATGTTGGTAACATCGCTTACACCATGACAACCGATGAGCTGAAGGAGATTTTCCAGGCATTTGGGAATGTTACAGGTGTGAAAATAATTGCTGATAAACAATCAGGCAGGTCGAAAGGGTATGGGTTTATTGAGATGGAAAATGATCAGGAAGCTGAAAATGCCATCCGTTCTTTAAACGATACCCAGGTTAAGGGCAGAAACATTAAAGTAAACAATGCCCACCGCAAAGCATCCAGCCCAACCTCTGAAGCATAACCCAGTGTATCGGGTTGGTTGATACGGCTATTTTATGAAGATAAAAACCACGAAATAGTAGGTTATTATTCCTGAAACAACAAGTTTTAAGCCTGTCCCAAGTAAGAATCCTATAAAGGAGCCAATTGCGCTCTTTAGTGCTTTCCTGTTATCTTTATCTGCTGATATTTCACCTAAAAATGCTCCAACAAAAGGCCCAATGATTATTCCCCAAGGAGGAAAAATAAACAATCCCAATATAAGCCCGAGAGTTGCACCCCATACACCCCGCTTTGTTCCACCAATTTTTTTGGTTGTCCAAACTGGTAAAATGTAATCAAGAATCGTAACTAAAACTACAATAATCGCCATCCAAATCAGAATTGCTGATTCAATATTACCCCACCGGGTGAACGAAAGTAGAAGCAATCCAAGATAGCTAAGGGGAGGTCCGGGTAGAATGGGCAGAAAGCATCCCAGTAATCCCAGTATTATTAGCATTGTGGCGAGTACAATTAAAAAGTAATCCATTTTTTTTGATCGAAGATAGATAAAACCTTTTTTCAACCCTAAATTATTACCTCAAAATTTCGCATTCGCTATCTAAATAATATAAATTTGATAACTGTTTAATAGTATCATCAGGGTATGTCAAATAAATCTATTTCAATACAATTAGAGGGGAGAGTTCAGAAAGTTGGTTTTAGGTACCATGTTTACCGTCTGGCCTCTGAGTTGGGGGTGAAAGGTTTTGTTAAAAACTTACCTGATGGGAGCGTTTATGTTGAAGCCGAATCGGACGAGGAAAAACTTCATGTCTTTGTTGAGCATTGCAAAAAAGGGCCTCCGCTTTCTAAGATCAATAAGATTAATATCAATGAGCTCCCAAATAGGAATTTCACCAGTTTTAATATCTATTGACAGTTTTTCATTGCTTTTTTCTATCCATATATTTCCAGATCAGGAGAGTTGCTAAAGTCCTGTGAGGCTTCCATTGCTCAGCAATATCTATCATCCTGCTTTTTAGCTGATTGCCCGTTTCAGTGAGCCGGTATAGTTCAATCATCCCTTTTTTTATTGCCAGGTCATCAAACGGGAACACATCTGGTCGCTGAAGGGAGAAAATGAGGATCATTTCAACTGTCCATTTACCGATTCCTTTGATTTGAGTTAGGTGGCTGATGATTTCCTCATCGCTCATTGAATCAATAAAATCAACGTTGAGATTGTTCGTTAATGAAAACTCAGCTAAGGCTTTTATATACTTAGTTTTACCATTCGATAATCCGGCGCCCCGTAGTTTTTGGTCATCAAATTTGAGGAGTTTCTTTGGATCAGGATACCTATCTGAAAACAGATTGAGGAATCGGTTAAAAATTGTTTTAGCAACACTCCCGCTTAGTTGCTGGGAAACAATTGATTCAATCAGGTCAAAATACAGATCTGAACTTTTAGGCGTAAGGGTGATTTTCAACTCCTTACTGATTCTTTTAATTACTGGATCGGTTATTGGTAGTTTTGCAGACATCCTATATAGTTTAAAATCTTTTCAGATCATTTGGAGTGAATTCCCATTCAGGTGTTTTAAGTAGAATACCAAAGTTGACATTGTACCAAGGACTAATTTGCGGATCGTTGGGATTGATCAGTATATGGATATCCTGTGCAGGCATATAGCTTTGCGCTAAAAGAAACACTTTTTCCCCGGTTACAGGGTTGTAGGCCATATCAACAACTATTACAGCATGCCCCGGTGAACCACCCTGGATAAATACATCCCCAATTTCAATGTCATTGATATTCACGTTTTTTAGTTCTTTTGAAAGCGACAAGGTCCCCGCATACGTAAAAATAAAATCCAGATATTCTCTAAATGTCTCGTAGGTTGTTGAAGGTGCTTTTTCTTGTTTCCAATAAGTCTTATGTCCCTCAACTTTAACGCGTTTCCCTTTTGTCCACTCGGTAAAATCAACCCTAAACCCGTTTGTAAGATTAAAATGAATGCTGTCCGGTTTTCCCTGGGAGAATAAATATTCAGCCCTAAGCCGGATAACTGCATCGGCACATTGCTGAAGGTTCTTAGTACCTATTTGTAGATCAATCACAGCAATATGAGCATTTTGGTTTGCTTTTAGCTTTCCATTATATAGCTTAACAGGTGTACCATTTGGTTTTAATGGAAGGTTCCTCAAATAGTTTGGATATGTGTTTGCACTGATTTCAACTCTTTTAAAACCTGCAGGAACTTTAAAACGTGATTCAATGGTATTGCCGGATAAATCGATTTTTGACTGTGGTAAAATCATCATCATACCAAGGCCTGGGATTGGGTTGGTGAATGTAAAAAAGGTTGATAATACTAATCCAATCAGCATTTTAGTGATTTTGAAAAAACAGATAATGAGATAAATATAAAACCGGTTAAAATTTTAACCCTAAAATACAGATATCATCAATTTGTTCCCCTCCCTGACTTTGATCTTCCAAGCTTTCTATTAAAATTTGCTTTTGTACTTCCATCGGTTTAGTGTGATTTTCCAAAAGTAGGGATGACAGCTTATTAAAGCCCAACTTTCTACCTTCCGGGTTCATCTGATCAATATACCCATCGGTGGTTAAATACAAGTATGTTGATTCTGTAAACGCAAATTCGTGGTTTGTGAAGTCCTTTTTGGTTTCCCGTTGAACACCTCCAACCGAGCGAATATCGCCAGGCAACTTCTCAAATTTACCATTCTGTATTATATACAAAGGCCTGCGGGCTCCGGCAAAAGTTACCATTTGCCTGGAAAGGTCAATTTTTACAAGGCATACATCCATACTAACATGCGATTTGCTATGTTGTTCATCCTGACGAAGGGCTTTTCTCACCTTCTGGTTAAGGTACTCAAGCACCAGGGCAGGATCGGTTGTTTGCCACTCGTTAATAATCTGGTTGAGCAGGGTATTCCCGATGAGCGACATAAACGAACCCGGTACACCATGGCCTGTGCAATCCACCACAGCTGCAAAAACAATGTTATCTATTTTATTAAACCAGTAAAAATCGCCCGAAACAATATCTTTTGGAAGGTAGAGCACAAAATGTTCAAGCTGTTTGCAGTTAAGAATTTCCTCATCGGGGAGAATGGCTTGCTGTATGGTTTGAGCATATTCAATGCTGCTGATGATCCGTTCATTTTTTTCTGCGATAATCTGCTTTGATTTCTCAAGAATTGTGTTTTTTTCTTCAATCTGATCCCGTTGGGTCAAAATCTCCTCCTGTTGCTGAATTAATTCTTCATTCTTTTCCAGAATCTCTTCCCTTTGCCTTTTAAGGGTAAGGTTGTCATTGCGTTTATTCCTGTAAGCAATGTAGATTATTCCAATGAGTATTATTGAAAGTGCAAGTATTGCGATCAGAAAATTTCTTGTTGTGGTTTGTCTTTGTGCTTTTTCTTCAGCAATAGCATCTTTCTTAGCCTGTTCAATCCTGATCGCCTCCTGCTCTTTTTCAAATTTATATAACATCTCACTTTGAATCGATTTCTCGGTGTTTTCCTTACTGAATAAGCTATCGCGTGAGGTGATAAAAATTTTATAGTATGCCAATGCCTTCCCAGGGTTGTCAACTTTTTCGTATAGGTTACTCAGCTGATGCTGGGTTTGGGTGTAAATCTCCATCGAACCTGTTTCTCTAGCAATTTTTGCCGCAATTTCAAAGTGTTTAATTGCGTCAGCATAATCTTTTAAATCGGTATAGTAATGCCCAAAATACACTTCGCATTCGGCTAATCTGAATTTACTCCCAATTTTCTGAAATGTTGAAAGGGCTTGATCCAGATAGTATTTTGCATCCTGGTAATTATGCTTTTTCAGCTGTATTATTCCAACTTCATTATAAATTACACCGATGGCATCAAGATCGTTCCCCTTTTTTGCAATTACCAGTGCTTTAAGGTAGAAATCAAGTGCCTGGTTAAAATCGTTCTTCTTTAGGTAAACTCCACCAATATTAAGGTAGGATAGCCCTATTCCCTCTTCATTATTGAGCTGTTGCTCAATTTTTAACGATTGGTTATAGTAATCGAGTGCCTTATCGAAGTTATTCTGATACTCGTAAACAATGCCAATATTATTAAGTGTGCTTGATTCACCTTTTTTACCTCCAATAGTTTGGTATAGTTTCAGCGAGTTGAAATAGTATTCCAGTGCTTTAGGGTATTTGCCCTGCAGGCGGTAAACAGCACCAAGCTGATTTTCAACTGATGCTTGCCCTTTTATGTTCCCTTGAGCTTTATAGTAGCTTAAAACTTCCGTAAAAAGTTTTAGCGCTTCAATATAATTTCCGTGTAACCTGAGAATTGACCCTTTTCGAGTATTGATATGAGCGAGGTTGTCTTTTAGGTTGAACTGCTCAAAATATGTCTTCGCTTTTTCTATTTCATCTAATGCCCTGTTGAAATTACTTGAATAGAAAAGACTGTCAACCACATCCAGGTATTTTTGAATTTTTACGCTATCGGCAGTTTTATTAACTGTAACCTGTTGAGAATAAGATTGGTTTATTGGTAATATCAGAATACAAAGAATACCAGAACACAATAATTTATAGGACAGCCTTAGAAGCATTTTGTAAGTTTATCAGACAAATGTAAATTTTTTAAAAAAATAAAAAAACCGGATTAGGTAAACCCGGTTATAGAATAAAGTTAAGAGTTTTTATTTCTTTTTGGAAGTTTTTGTTTTGGCTGGCTCAGGTTTTGCAACAACAGCAACCGGGGCAGCTGCCACATTTGTTTTCTTATTTTTAGGCCTTGTCTTTCCGTATGAACCGTTAAAAATTTTGCCCCTGCGGGTTTTAATATCTCCTTTTCCCATAACAGTATTAATTATTAAAAAGTTAGTAAATCAATTATCTTAACCAGATCGCAAATATAGTTTGTATTTTTTATTTAAGTGATATTTTATCCTATTTCTAGCATAAATTGATTACCAAAGTATTTAACTTTTTGTATTAATTCTAAAAAAATCCCTGTTCATGGTATAAAATTGATTGTTTAACAAAAATTTTCAAAATGACGAATACCGACTTTTTTAAATTAAAAAAAATCATTATCATTGAATATAAAACACGATAATATAAATAGTTATTAATCAACTTATTATGGAAATAAAAGGAACGGCAGTAAAAGCAACCCCCGATTTTGTCAAAGAAAAGTTTGGGCCAAAATACAACGAATGGCTTAAATCATTGCCTGAACAATCAAGGAAAATAATTGACCAACCCATTTATGCCACAACCTGGTATTCATTGATGGATTCTGTGATAATTCCCACTCAAAAGGCTGGTGATCTTTTTTATAATGGCGATTACAACAAGGCAGCCCATGAAATAGGCCGGTATAGCGCTGAGATAGCTCTTAAAGGGATTTATAAGATTTTCGTCAGGGTAAGTTCACCTCATTTTGTTCTTAGTAGAGCTTCAAGTATTTTCTCGGCATACTATCAACCGGCGGATATCAGGGTAATTGAAAGTGCCGAGAAACGTGCTGTGATTCAGCTTTCAAAATTTCATCCCAACGAAAAGCTGATTATGAACCGCATTGCAGGCTGGATTGAAAAAACCCTGGAGATCACCCTTAAATCTGCATTGAAAGTTGATGTTGAGAATCAAATTGACAATACTACATTGACAAGCAAAATCACTATTATTTGGACTTAGTCAAGAAGGGCTAATTTCAACTCGGTTTAACCTTTTCACAGTTCATCCCGATGATCCGACAGATCATCGGGATTTTCTTTTTTGAAATTCAAACACGACTCACCTTTGTTCCATATTTCAGCAAGAATGGAAAACATGTTTAAACAATTTGAAATCATTTTTGAACTAAAAAAACCATGAGACAGCTTATTGTATTGATAATTTTAACCATTCTGAGCTATCTGACTTTCTCGCAAACGACCATCAGCGGGAGGGTTGTTGATAGTAATGGTCAGCCATTGCCCGGTGCAAACATCATGTTAAAGGGAACCTATGATGGAGCAGGCGCTGATGAAACCGGAAAGTTTAGTTTCATAACCAATCTAACTGGTAAACAGGTACTATTAGCCAGTTTTATAGGGTATGCAACCCTTGAGAAAGAAATAGTAATTTCAGGCAAAGAGTTAAAAGTAAATTTTGAACTTAAAGAGCAATCCAATCAGCTCGGCAGTGTTGTAATTGCTGCCGGAGTGTTTGAGGCAGGTGACCAAAAGAAGAGCGTTACCCTTCAACCACTCGATCTGGTTACAACCCCAAGTTCTGCCGGCGATATTTATGGGGCCTTAACATCGCTTCCGGGAGCAACAGTTGTGGGCGAGGATGGCCGGCTGTTTGTTCGTGGCGGCGATGGTTACGAATCGAAAACCTTTATTGATGGGTTGCTGGTAAAAAAACCTTACTCTTCAACAACCCCTGATCTGCCCTCGCGCGGTAGGTTTTCTCCGTTTCTTTTCAGTGGAACAATGTTCAGTACTGGTGGCTATTCCGCTGAATATGGCCAGGCGCTCTCATCGGCGCTAATTCTTAACACCAATGCATTCCCTCAGCGAACACAAACCGATATTGGGTTAATGACAGTTGGGATGTCGGCCACCCAAACATTCAAATCAAAAGATGCTGCTGCATCTGTAGGTGTGGAATACTATAACCTTCAGCCCTACTTCTCTTTGGTGAAACAACGAATCGATTGGGAGGAATATCCACATAGTGCTGCAGGAACTTTTACAGGGCGATATAGAATGGGGAAGGATGGAATACTTAAGGTTTTTTCAAATTTTATCATGGGAGGAAGTGCACTCTCGTATCCCGATATGAGCCAGATTGGGGCTATGCAAAATATCTCACTGAATAACCAGAATACCTACACAAATATCAACTATTCAGGTTCAATGGGTGGCGGATGGATTTTAAAATCGGGTGTTTCATTTACTTATGATGAAAATAAGCTCAAATTACAGGCATTTGATGTGAATGATTACAATACCAATTTGCAGGGGAAAATCACCCTTAAAAAGAAGTTTACAAACCGTATCTCATTCCTGTGTGGCGGGGAGGAAGTATTAAATGTTTTTAATGAGAAGTACGCAGCTAACCAAGCCGGGTTTATTTTTAAGGATAATTTTAAGGATTACAACTCATCGGCATTTGCAGAAGCTGAAATTAACCCACTTCCCCGGTTGGCTCTAAGAACAGGAATCCGCGGGGAGTACAGCAGTGTGATTGATCAACCTGCCTTGTCAATCAGAACATCAGCTGCTTATTCAATAAACAAAAATGTACAATTATCATTTGCGTACGGGTCATTTTACCAAACCCCGGAGGAGAGCCTGTTGAAATTTAAAAAGGATTTAAACTATGAGAAAGCCCAGCATTTTATAGCAAATGTTCAATATGAAGCAAACGACCGGATTCTCAGGGTTGAGGGCTACTATAAAAAGTATTCGGGGTTGGTTACCCATGATCCTGTGCAATACTTTGATCCTGATTTTTATAAAAATAACGGCAATGGCTACTCAAAAGGTATCGATATTTTCTTCAGAGACAGAAAGAGTATCAGGTTCTTCGATTACTGGATATCTTACTCATTTCTTGATGCTAAAAGGTATTACAGGGATTACCCTACAAGTGCAACCCCACCTTTTGCTGCCAAACATTCTTTCAATGTTGTTGGTAAAAAGTGGGTTGAGAAGTTGAATACCATGTTTGGCGTAATATTTACCTGGGCAAGCGGAAGACCTTACAACAATCCCAATAGTTCAACATTTATGGGTGAGAGAACCGCAGATTATATGGATATAAGCCTTAATTTAAGCTACTTAACCCGAATCTTCGATAAATCAACAATTGTTTACTCATCGTTAAGCAATGTATTAGGCAGGGACAATGTTTACAGTTACAGGTATTACAGTACACCCAATCAGCTGGGCAAATTTGAATCAATACCTGTTCGTCCGGAAGCAAAAAGATTCTTTATGATTGGTGTGTTTATTACCCTTTAGTAACCGCTATCGAGAATAAAAATAACCAAAATTTTTTTAACAACTCAATAAAGAACATCTTAATAACTTAATCCTCAATAACATGAAAAATCTATTTTTTATAATTATTATGGTTACTACTTCATTCGTGGGACGAAGTCAGAACCAGGCGCTGGAGAATGCAATTAACGAAGGTTTAACCTTACTTGACAGCGCCAAAACAATGGCCGATATGCAAGCTGCAGTAAGCAAATTTCAGAGAATCGCTATGGTGGAGCCATCCAGATGGGAGCCATTATATTATTTGGCTTATGCTCAAACCAATATGAGTTTTTGGGAGAGGGATGGTGATACAAAAGACAAGATTTTAGATCAGGCAGAAACCAACCTGAATAAATCAATAGAATTGAATGGAGATAAATCTGAACTTCTTGCGCTTCAGGGTTTTATTTATCAGGGTAGGATTCAGGTAAGTCCGATGCGTGGTATGACCTATTCTCAGAAAGCAGCAGAGGTACTGGAAAAAGCACTTGAGGAAAATCCTGAAAACCCAAGGGCTCAATTTTTGCTAGCCCAAAACATTTACTTTACCCCAAAAATGTTTGGTGGAGGTGCCAAAAATGCCTTACCGGAGTTTTTGAAAGCCAAAGAAAAATTTGATAAAGAGAACGGTAAAACCGGAATTACCCCAAAATGGGGTGCAAGGTCTAATCAAAGGATGATTGAGACTTGTAATAAAAACAGTTAAAAAAATAAAGTATATTTAGGCTGGTAAAATGGGGTAGGGGAGCAATAATCAATTTTATAATCAGATTCATTTCACAACCCCACCAGTCCTTTTACTTTTAACTTACTTCTAACTAAAATAAGCAGGTGTATAATGAGCGGAATTAAAAATAAACAAAATTTTATACTTCAGGAAATCAGGGATATAGTAATTCTGGTATTAATTACAACACTTGTAACCTATTTTTTTGCCGGCTCCAATCTGTTTTTTAACCTAAAATTATATCTGAAATCTATTTTTTATGGGTTTATTGTAGGTTGGACTATATGGAAGGGAAACCAGATACTGGGATACTACCTTGATAAGTTTTTTCCCTGGAAGGATAAACCAGCCAGAACGCTCACCATTCACCTGTCAGCATCAGTAATTTATACCTCATTAGATATTGTTATAGTTAATTACCTGATATATAGCTATGTTTTTAACTACAACATGTTCGATGACCTTCGACGTTTCTTCTACTTTGCTTCCATTCAGTTTGGCATAGCCATGCTGATTACAACCATTTTTTATGTAATCCAGTTTTTCAAGTTCTGGCGGGAATCGGCAATAAATGAAGAAAGATTGAAAAAAGAGGCTCTTTCCATGCAGTACGAAACCCTCAAGAGCTATGTAAACCCTCATTTCCTGTTCAATAGCCTTAGTGTTTTAAGTTCACTGGTGGAAAAGGATACGGCCAAATCGCAGGAGTTTATCAGGCAGCTCTCAGATATATACAGGTATGTACTTGAGCAAAAGGATAAGGAGCTTGTACCATTAAATACAGAGCTGGAATTCATTAAATCTTACATTAACCTTTTCAGGATCAGGCACGGAGACAACCTTATTGTTGACCTCAAAGTTGATGATACATCAGGGAACATAGTTCCTCTCTCTCTCCAGATTTTACTCGAGAACGCCTTTAAGCACAATATTATATCAGCTGATGAACCACTTTTGGTCAGAATATTCAGGGAAGGCAATTACCTGGTAGTTCAGAATAAGCTTCAGACGCGTAAAACCATCAACCAGAATGGTGGAATTGGGCTTGATACTTTAATAAAGCAATATGATTTTCTAACCAGACAGCCTGTGGTTATTGAAAGGGAAAAGGATGTATTTACTGTAAAGATTCCGATAATTGACTTCACTATTCTTGATGGGTACAGGTAAATCTAATTTAAATACTCTTATTCATTAAACTGAGGCAAATGAGAACCCAATACGGTATTTTTTTCTCCCTTTTTATTCTGTCAACCTTGATGGTTAAATGTCAACCGACCGGGTTAAAATCTCATGATTTTTTTCAGCAACAACAGGAGTTGATCAAAAAATTTACCCGAAATACAGGAACAAAAGGAATTTCAATGGCTTTATTTACTGCCGACAGTGTTGTATGGGAATATAGCTATGGAAAAAGCACCTACGGTTATAAAGTTGATAATAAAACTCTTTTCAGCATTCAGTCTGCATCGAAAAATATTACAGCACTCGCAGTTTTGATTGCAGTGCAGGAAGGACTTCTTGAGCTGGATAGACCTATATTCAATTACCTGCCCGGTTTCCGTGTTAGCAGTTGTTTTGAAGAAAATCCTGAGAATAAGATTACTTTAAGGATGTTGCTATCTCATACGGCCGGGTTTACCCATGAAGCCCCGGTTGGCAATAATTACGATTATAATTTCTCTTCTGTTGATGATCATATTAAAAGTATCGAAAGAACTTGGTTAAAGTATCCGGCAGGTGCCAAATACTCATATTCAAATCTTGGATTTGATTTGGCTGCAAGAATTGTTGAAAAAGTCAGCGGGATGCCGTTTTCGGAGTACCTGAAGAAAAAGATTTTTCTTCCCCTTTCCATGAACTCAACCACTATTTCTGATTATGATTTTCTTTCTACCCCCAATAAAACAGAAGGTCATATTTATGCAACCAGGGTGAAACATTATAAAATACCGTTACTTGGTTCAGGAGCAGTTTACTCGTCGGTGGATGACTTGGTTAAGTATATCCAGTTCCAATTAAAATTTGGGAATGCTAATGGCATACAACTCTTGAAAAGAGAGCTACTTAAAGAAATGTACACTATCGTTTCAGATAACTATGGTCTGGGAACCTACATCGGTGAGGATAATGGTTCCTTCTACCTGAATCACAATGGCGGCGGGTTTGGTTTTGGATCATCTCTGGTTTGGTATCCTGAGTTTGGGTTGGGTTGTGTCGTTTTAGCCAATAATCCGGTAAACTGCTTTGAGGTTGCTTCAGGTATTCTTCAGAACTCTATCAGTTACAAAAAAGTAATCAGAAGGGATACGATTGTTACAAATGGACTTAACCCTTTCCGAAAAAATCAACAAAGCCAGAAATTAGCTGATGGTTTCAACATGCAGTGTGAGTGTGATTCGACTTTTAAAACTGAGTGGAATAAGTACCTGGGTAAATATGAGGTATTGCAGAGAGGCCTCGATTTTAAATGGTATGCCAGGTTATCTTTTGCTTTTGGGTATAAGCCATTGAAGGTCTCTTTTGAGAGATCAGGTGATTCAATGTTTATGAAAGGTTCTTTTGGCGAAAATAAACTCAGGGAGTATAAATCCGGCTTATTCTTTACAGAGAGTGGGGAGGCTGTTGATTTTAGCAGCTCAACCCCAACATACAGAAATATTACTTTGAGAAAATACAAATAAGATATTAAAGTTGCTGTATGAAAATGATTACCCTCATTATATTTCTTTCCTTCTTGTTTTTTGTGTCTGAATTTATTTTAATGCTGGTTAAACGTTCAAAGAAAGACTCAACCAAACACCAGAAGGATAGAGGAACCCTTATCATACTTTGGGTGATGATTACCCTTTGCTTTACCCTTGGTTTCATGTTTGCAAATTACGGGGTATGGGATTCAGTAAACTTTATAGCTGCATACATTGGTTTATCTCTGATTTCAGCCGGACTTATTATCAGGTGGTATTCTATTATTAAACTGAAGAAAGCGTTTACTGTTGATGTTTCAATAGGACAAAATCATAAGCTGGAAACAGGTGGAATTTACAGATATATCAGGCATCCGAGCTACCTGGGATTATTGCTGATAATGACAGGTTTTGCTATCGGAATGAACAGTCTTATATCTTTGGTTTTGACAGTTATACCCCTGTTTATTTCGATATTAATCCGAATATCGGTTGAGGAGAAATTGCTGGTTGAAGCGTTTGGCGACAGCTATATACATTACCAAAAGACAACTAAAAAGCTGATTCCCGGGGTAGTCTGATCGGAGTTAGCCGAATATGTATTAATATTGCTGGTAAGCGATCATTTCTATGGATTTTATCATTGTTGAGGACGAGCAATTATCGGCCGAAAGGCTGGCGGGTCTGATTTCACGATCATTCCCCGATTTTACCCTTGTTAAAACGCTCGACTCGGTTAAATCGGCTGTAAAATGGCTAAACGCCAATAAACAACCCAGTCTCGGTTTCTTCGATATACAGCTGGCGGATGGTCTAAGCTTCGAGATTTTCGAACAGGTTCATGTTGATTTTCCGGTGATATTTACTACCGCATTCAACGAGTATGCCCTTAAAGCATTTAAGGTCAACAGCATAGACTACCTGTTAAAACCCATCGATGAACAAGAGCTAAAGGCTGCAGTGCACAAGTTTAAATCCGGGTTAAGCAAAAAGGTTGGCGCTGATAGTGATGCAATAGCCAAAACCCTTCTGATGCTTTCTAGCTCATACAAATCCAGATTTTTGATTAAAGTTGGGGAGCATCTACGTATGGTACAGGTTGATGAGATTGCAGCGTTCTTCAGCATGGAGAAATCAACCTTTATCAAAACAACCGCTGGCCGGGATTACAGCATAGATTATACCCTGGAGCAGCTTGAGGACTTAATTGATCCCAAAATATTTTTCAGGGTTAACCGAAAATATATCATCAATATTAAATCCATAAATGATATTGTTGCCTATTCCAACAGCCGTTTAAAGGTAAAACTTGCTGTTTCATCCGATGAGGATATCATCGTAAGCCGTGAGAGGGTTGTGGAGTTTAAGGAGTGGCTGGAGAGATAATTTTAAAATTTAAAATGTAAAATGTAAAATGTATAATGTATAATGTATAATGTATAATGTATATTGTTGGGAGAGTTATAGATAGAAGTTAGTAATCAGGAATTGTAAATGCATGGCTTGGTATTAAGGTGTTGATATTCAGTTATTAACTAAATTGCATAAATGCTTAGCTTATTTAAGTATCGGTATAAATGAAATATAATCTTTATTCTCTGATGTTTGACTTAACACATCAAATAAGCATTGCCCTAATGGTTTAATTATCATAAAGAAAGGAAACCTTTTAATAAAAAAAGTTTATTACCCCCTCATTTTGTTTTATTTGCAACTAATCATTTTATTTGACCATCTTTTATGATTAAATTATGATTCTGTCAAGTAAAACCAGTATCCCATTTTATCATTTTGAAAACCTGAAAATATTTGGTGATCAAATCCACCATTTTATTACTACCCGGAACCATTCGGCTTCTTATTCAACTGAAAACTGTTTTACAATTGGCCTAAATGGTGTGGTTGATAATGAGATTGTGCTGAAAAACAGGAAAATCATTGCTGATCAAATTGGATTTTCAAATGATTCCTATGTGTTTGCCTCACAGGTACATGGCAACAGAGTGGCTGTTATAGGTGATAAAGACCGTGGACGAGGGGCATTTGAGCGTTCATCTTACCTTCCTGATGTTGATGCCATGATTACCAATACACCTGAAATCTGCCTTATATCGCAGGCAGCCGATTGTGTTCCAATAATATTTTTTGATCCGGTAAAACTGGCCGTTGGGGTAGCTCATGCCGGATGGAAAGGAACCGTTTTGAAGATAGCCGCTGAAACTGTTGCTGCATTGTGCAAAGAGTTCAATTCCAACCCATCAGATTTAATTGTCGGAATTGGCCCATCCATCGGGCCATGTTGTTACGAAGTAGGAAATGAAGTTATTGATCAGGTTCATAAATCATTTAAAAATACAGAAGGGCTAATAATGGAGAACAAAAAGTTCTCAAAACTTGTTTTTAACCTCTGGGAAGCAAATAAAAGAACTTTGATTGATTCTGGTATAAGGTCCGAAAACATTGAAATAGCTGAATTGTGCACTAAATGTAATAATAGCATTTTTTTCTCAGCACGGGCAGGGGATAAGGGAAGATTTGGGGCAGGAATAATGATTAAAGGATAAAGGTTTTTACCCGCCGGAACGAAGTGTAGGTGGGAAAGGAAAAAGGAAAAAGGAAAAACCAGGTTGCAGTTGTCATTAAAAAATTATTTTGTGATTATTTGTAATATTTGTGTTTTCCGTGTTCAATTTTTATATTTTTGAATCAAATCTTATTACTTATGGAATTAACCGATAAAGTATTAAAGGCATTAAATGATGCCAAAAAACCCATGAAAGCAGGCGAAATTGCCGATGCTACCGGTGTTGATAAAAAGGATGTTGAGAAAGCTATCAAACAGCTTGTAAAACAGGAAAAGCTTCATTCGCCAATCCGTTGTTTTTACGATGTAAAGAAGTAACATCAACCCCGGAAAACCGGGGTTTGTTTTTCAAAACAGCTATTTTGATCACTTAATTCAAATATTTATTGGAATGAGATTTATTGTTCACCCGGTCGTTTTTCAGAAGCTCCCCGATGTTTGTTTTGGTGTTGTGGTTGCCAAAGGGGTTGACAATCAGGTAAAAATACCCATGATTGATGAATTATTAAGTAGTAGCATCTTGCATTTAAAGGAGCAGTTTCAGGGCAGCACTGTAAAGGAACTAGGTGAAATTTTACCCTACCGGATTGCCTTTCAGGCATTGGGTTTTAATCCCAATAAATTTTT
This sequence comes from uncultured Rikenellaceae bacterium, assembly GCA_964552655.1. Classification (GTDB taxonomy): domain Bacteria; phylum Bacteroidota; class Bacteroidia; order Bacteroidales; family Tenuifilaceae; genus CAZKHG01. The sequence goes on along the minus strand of CAZKHG010000042.1, from coordinate 7,299 downwards.
GCCCTCTATAGAGGCCTTAATGACAAGGATTTTAAAGGGAGGTCAAATCCCATCAATTAACAATGTGGTTGACCTGGCAAATGCTATATCACTTAAACACATTGTTCCTATTGGTGCGCATGACATTGACTGCTCTCCGGATGATATCGAAGTCAGATTTTCCATTCCGGGAGATACATTCATTCCATTTGGTTCTACAATAGCCGAAAACCCCGATCCGGCAGAGCTGATCTATGTCAGGGGGAAAAGCGTAAAAACCCGGCGTTGGATATGGCGGCAAAGCGATATTGGTAAAATTGATCCGGCAACTACAAACATTTTTTTCCCGATTGACGGGTTCCAGAACAAGAACCTGAACTCAGTTATTTCTGCTCGTGATGAATTGGCAGGTTGTTTAGAAAAATATTTTAATTTAAATATAAAAGTTAGCTTTGTTAACATTGAAAATCCTTCCTTTAGTTTTTAATATCACGAATATTACCATTCAATCGAATAATTACTCTTTTTGTCAAGTAGTTAAATCAACTTGTGAAAAAAACCTTTCCGGGGTGATATCTTCTTATATCTTTGCGAAGATTTAAAAAGAAAATCAAAAAAAATGAAAATCCAAACCCGTATAATGGTCCTACTTGGCGCTACTATCAGCGTTTTCGTATTAGCCCTTATCTGGAATCAGATTATAAAAAAGAGGCAGCTGGAAATATTTATGGAGGCCAACAAGCAGGCCAAAGTAAAGGTTATTGAAAATATTCTGTCATTTAAAGCTGATAACATCGCTGCCCCGGCAAACGATTATTCCTGCTGGGACGAAATGGTTACCTATGCGGCAAAACCTACAAAAAAATGGGAAGATGTTAACCTTACAACCATACTTGATGCCTATGGAAGTTCCCAGGTCTGGATTTTTAATAAAAACCTTAAGCTGGTATACACAAATATTGATTCAACGGTTTTATCAGGTGGCGTTGAACTTTCCGCCGACCTCATTAAAAAACTGTTTTCCGATACCGCATTTTGCCATTTCTTTTTGCCGGTAAATGATACACTATTTGAAGTTGCTGGGGCAACAATTGTCCCTTCAACGGATAATGAACATAAAACCCAGGCACAGGGTTACCTCTTAACAGCCAAATTCTGGAGCAAAGATTATATCAGAACAATGGAACAGGAGATGGATTTTCAAATCCATATTCAGAAAGTGTCTGATGTTTTGAACAATGGATCACCTGATGAAAACAAAATTGTAATTGCTAAGGATTATCTTGATCCGGATGGGAATAAAATTATTACAGTTCTTTTTGAGAGCCGTAATCAGCTCATGCAAGATCTGAGTTCAACAAATTTCGCCTCATACATAATTGCTGGGTTATTGATTTTAACTGTGGTCATTTTCTTTTTTGCAATACGAGCATGGGTTAGCGTTCCATTGCATCAGATTACTGAGGGATTGAATAAAGAGAATATTGAACACCTTAACAAGCTGGAGACAAAAAAGAATGAATTCGGTGAGATAGCCAAGCTGATAAAGTTGTTTTTTGATCAGAAGGTTCAGCTGGAAATAGAGATAGCAGAAAGGATTGAGACCCAGAAAACTGTGGATAACTTATACCATGAGACGGTTAACCTCAATCACGAGCTTCAGGCCAGCGAGGAGGAGCTGAGACAAAACCTCGATATTACAATGGAGTTGAACGAGGCATTGCAAAAGCAGCAATCGGATATTAACGATAGCTTGAACTATGCCAGTCGAATACAAGCTGCACTTCTTCCCCCCGCAGAGATGATAGAAAGTATTGAGAGAAACTATTTTCTTTTATTTAAACCCCGCAGCATTGTTAGTGGCGATTTTTACTGGATGGCCAGGAAAAATAATAAAACCTTTTTCGCTGTTGCCGATTGTACTGGCCACGGCGTTCCCGGAGGGTTTATGAGTATGTTGGGGATGGCTCTCCTCTCGGAAATTGTGAACCAGCTGGAACACCCAAGTCCAGGCGAAATTCTTGATAACCTTAGGTTAAGGGTCATTGAATCGCTCCATCAAACCGGTAAGCGGGGCGAATCAAAGGATGGGATGGATATTGCGATATTTGCCATTGATTTTAATACAATGAAAATTGAGTTTGCAGGTGCCTTCAATCCTTTGTATATAGTTCGTAAATCAGAAAATCCTGAAGGGAATCAAACACAGCCCCGTGAACTTATTGAATTTAAGGGTGATAGAATGCCAATTGGTTACCATCTGGTTACTGATAAGATATTTACAAACTTCGAGTTTAACCTGCAGCAAGATGATGTGCTTTATATCCTTACCGATGGTTACCAGGATCAGCTAAACCCGGTTACCCAGCAAAAGTTCAGAAGGGCAAAACTTAAAGAGCTTTTTGTAGAAATAGCCGACCGTTCGATGGGTGAGCAGAAAGAAATCCTCGAACTGGCATTTGATGCCTATAAAGGCGATTACCCCCAGATTGATGATGTGCTGATCTTCGGGTTGAAAGTTTAACCTGATCTAATGAGATGCCGAAGTTGTAGCAGCAGTGGTTGCAGCAACAACACCGGTTATCACAGCTGCTTGCACTTGTCTGATTGTTTCGCTTACCCCGGAAGCAATGGGGTTATCCTTAATTATCTTTTTAAGCTTTTCTTTAATTGTTTTAAGTTCCTGCCTGTCCTTTGCCAGATGTTTATGCATCTGGCATGCCTCAACAAGTCCGAGCAATACAAGATCAGCTGGTATAAAATCAGTTTTAAAAAGAACCTGGTTCCGTAAATTATTCAGAAGTTCTCCGCGGAATTGTTTATCAGTAAGGTAACATCTTCTATAAGGTATTAACCCCAAAAATCTTTTTTGTTCAACCTTGATTATATTCATGGTTTCTAAATTCTTAATAATTTCCCATTTGAAATAGCGGGATTTGCGGGCTAATTTTGACAACCATGTTTTTACCTTTCTTTGTTTGGTTGAGCTGCTAATGATGGATAATACCTCATGGCTATTTTTATTAGTACTTCCAGATTTGCCGGTAGTTGTAAGGATATCATTTTCAATTTTTATCTCGTCATTAACCGTAAGGTCAAGAAGAATTGCACCAATAATCCCGAAGTTCAGCTGTATATCAGATATTACAAACCTCCCTTTTTCCGGGTGTTGGGCTAACACTAAAAATCGTTCCTGTGTATTAAGGTTTAAGTTTTGCATTTTTTTATTCCTGTTTTTTAAAGGCAATTTAGCAGATTATTCAATTTAAAAACAAACTTTTTTAGTGAAAATAATCCATTTATCGCTAAAAGATAGTAGCTGTTATTCTAATTCTGTTTCAAATTTCTTCGGATTCCAGCTTGCAGTAAGCTAATCTTCCTTAGCCGTCATGAGGTCATTAATCACTACCGAAGCCAGAAAGCACCCAAAAATGGCTGGCATATATGAGATTGTTCCAACCACCGATTTTTTATTTGGTTCCCCTTCACAATCCACCATCGCTTCATCAGGTACTGGTTCTGATGAGAATACAACCTTAAACCCTGACCGGATACCAAACCGGTGGAGCCTTTTACGGAGGATTTTAGCCAAAGGGCAATTATGCGATTCGGAAATATCAGCGATTTTTACTTTTGATGGATCAACACGACCGCCGGCACCCATCGAGCTAACCAGCCTAAGCCCATTTTTCAGGCTGTCATGAATAAGGAATATTTTTGGGGAAAGGGTATCAATAGCATCAACCACATAATCGTAATGATGTGAAAGAATTTCCTTCATCCGCTCATCGCGGATATACTCCTGAATCACATGTAGTTTTAGTTCAGGGTTGATATCCAGCAGCCTTTTGCTCATATATTCAGCTTTGGGCTGACCAAGTGAACTGTCTAAAGCAGGTAGCTGGCGGTTCTTATTTGAGAGATGAATTGTATCCCCATCAATAATGGTCATTTCCCCAACTCCTGCACGGCAAATTTGCTCAGCCGCGTAAGCACCTACCCCTCCAAGCCCAACAATCAGAACATGTTTGCTGTAAAGCGCTTTGAGTTTTTCTTTACCAATCAGTAATTCAGTCCGTTCGAGCCAATGCATTGAAATGGTATCTGATTTATCTTTTTTAAAAATGATTTACCTAAAAAACTCTTTGAAATTACTTGTAATTTGTTCTTTTAGCATGCTCACAGGTAGATCAAGAATATCAGAAGCAGCGCTGTAAACCTCGTACAGTGGGATAGGGGAATCGTCGGTTTCAAAGAACATTCTGTTTAAAGGGGTTATAGTTAACGATTCGGCCAGGTTGGGAGTAGGGTTAATAATATCGGTGCCAAAGGAGATGAAAAACTCATTTTCAATGAGCTGCTGGGCAAGTTCAGGGTTTCCCCTGAAACCATGTATAGCCCATTTTATTGGTGATGTGTGCCTGTTTTTAAGGGCAATAAGCTCTGACCATGCTCTGACACAGTGGATGATAACCGGTTTGGCAACTTTTTCGGCCAGCAGAACCTGTTGGTTTAAAATTTCGATTTGCTTTTTAAGGTCTGCTCCCCGGAGCCGATCAAGGCCTATCTCTCCGATCGCAATTATATTCTCATTTTTGGAGTAATCGCTAAGTTTTGCGAGCTGTTCATCTACATCTGGATCTGATGTGTTCCATGGGTGTACTCCCATGCTATAAAACCCGCTGGCTTCAATTTTATCCGCCTGGTTAACAAAAAGACTAACAACAGATATACCATCTATATTAATATTCCCATGTGTATGAAAGTTGATCATTAGCCTCTTTTATCATGCAAATATATGATTCTGACGATCAGAATAATATTTTATTAATACAATATCAATAAAAATGTTTCTGCAACAGCAGATAATTATTTTTGGGAGTAAAGTTCAACTATTTTTATAATCACCTCTGATGCCTTAACCATACTTTCAACGGGAATAAACTCATATTTACCATGAAAGTTTAACCCACCGGCAAAGAGATTAGGACAAGGCAGACCCATATAGGATAAACGGGCTCCATCAGTACCACCCCTTATGGGTTTAACCAGGGGTTTTACCCCAACCAGTTCCATCGCTTTTATTGCGGTTTCAACAATATGGTAAACTGGTTCCACCATTTCGCGCATGTTGGAATACTGCTCGGTTATTTCAAGTTTGATAGTCCCTTCGCCATACTTTGAGTTGATATAATCTGCTGCTTTCCTTAACTGCTCCTTTCTGTTCAGGAATTTCTCCTTGGAATGGTCCCTTATGATGTATTGTAACATTGAGTTTTCTACGCTTCCTTCGGTTTTAATAAGGTGGAAAAACCCATCGTAACCTTCGGTGTACTCTGGGCGTTCGTTTTGGGGCAGCAAGGCGTTAAGCTCCATAGCGATGTGCATGGCATTTTTCATCTTGTTTTTTGCGTACCCGGGATGAACATTTCTGCCCTGGATAAAAACCTTGGCACCGGCTGCATTAAAGTTTTCATACTCCAGCTCACCTATAGCACCACCATCTATAGTATAGGCGAATTCAGCATTAAATTTTTTAACATCGAAATGATCTACACCATGTCCTACCTCCTCGTCAACCGTGAAGCTGATGCGAATATCACCATGTTTAAATTCAGGATGGGTAACCATGTATTCAAGTGATGCCATTATTTCAGCAATACCCGCTTTGTCATCGGCTCCCAATAAAGTAGTTCCATCGGTAACAATAAGCGTTTGGCCTTTATAATCTTTGAGCTCAGGAAAATCTTTTACGTTAAGAATAACATTGTTCTCTTTATTCAGGAGAATATCATTTCCATCGTAATTCTCAATGAATCGTGGATTCACATTTGTCCCGCTCATGTCGGGTGCGGTATCCATGTGGGCCAGGAACCCAATTGTTGGGATTTTTTTATTGGCATTTGATGGAAGAGTAGCCATGACGTAGCCATACTCATCGAGTGAAACATCCTTTAAACCCAACTCTTTTAATTGTTCTACAAGCAGCTTTGCCAGGTCAAACTGTTTGCTGGTGCTCGGGAAGGTTGATGAGTTCTCATCACTTTGAGTATCGATTTTTACATACTGAATAAACCGATCTATCAGGTACTCTTTATTTATCATGTTGATTGTTAGTTAGATGATTAATTTTCGTCCACTTTGGCCCTAAGCGATTCCCATATAATATAACCACAGATAACCAGGAACATACCAAAGGCTATTATCCCTGCCGGGTTTGAATCAAACCAATCCTGGTTTATAAAGTTTATACCCCAAAACTTGAGCAATGCGCTTACAACACCCATAAGGGATCCACCGGCAATGAACCCTGAGGCAATAAGTGTTCCTCTTTCTTTCCGGGTTTTATTAAGTTTTTGATCTTTACTCCTGGTTGAGACGATATGTGCGATAATCCCACCGACAAGTAAAGGTGCAGTAAGTTGTATTGGCAAGAATATACCGAGTGAAAAAGCCAATGCAGGGATGCCAATCATAGTTAATGTTAATGATAAAAATGCACCGGCGGTATAGAGCAACCATGGAGCAGGTTTCCCGGACATCATTGGTTCAATAACTGCAGCCATGGCATTTGCCTGCGGGGCAACAAGAGCATTACTCCCGGTAAAACCATAGGTTTTATTTAATAGAATTATTACACCGCCAACGGTAGCCGCGGAAACAAGGGTGCCCAGGAATTTCCAGCTCTCCTGTTTATAGGGAGATGTTCCCAGCCAGTACCCAATTTTCAGGTCGGTAACAAACCCACCGGCCATTGAAAGTGCAGTACAAACCACTCCGCCAATTATCAAAGCGGCAATCATACCTGAAGGTCCTGAAAGCCCGACCGAAGTTAGAATCAGCGAAGCAATAATTAGGGTCATCAAAGTCATCCCGGATACAGGGTTTGTTCCTACAATTGCTATTGCATTTGCTGCAACTGTGGTAAAAAGAAATGCAATTACCATTACAATCACAAGGGCAACCAGTGCTTGTGTAAGGTTGTGCAGTACTCCGAACTGGAAAAAAATGAAGATTACAAAGGCAGCCAGCAATATTCCACCGGCTATTATTGACATGGGCAAATCCCTTCTAGTCCTGAGTTCTTCTCTGGAAACAGATTTGTTTTTCCCAAAAATTTCGCTGACAGCAAGCCCAAAAGCTTTCTTTATTATTCCTGATGAACGGATTATCCCGATAATACCGGCCATTGCGATTCCGCCAATACCCACCGGGCGAACATAATTTGCAAAAATCTCTTCGGCTGGCATATTTGCTAACAGGTTAGTAGTGTTAAAGCCCACCGGAACCGTTATTCCCGGGGCAAAGTAGTTGATTATC
>CAZKHG010000041.1:0-32820 GCA_964552655.1 uncultured Rikenellaceae bacterium | reverse complement strand
ATGGCCAAAGCGGATTGGGAAAAAATCAGCAGATCGAAGAAAGAATAGAAACAGACGAGAATTTTAGATGAAGGTTTCAATTATTACCATTGTATTTAATAAAGTACATGAAATTGAACAAACAGTTCAAAGTGTTATATCCCAGGATTATCAAGGTATTGAGTATATTATCATTGATGGAGGGTCAACTGATGGTACGATGGATATTATTAATCGTTACCACAACCAAATTGATATTCTTATCAGCGAGCCCGACAAGGGTATTTATGACGCCATTAATAAGGGGATAACCCATGCTACGGGGGAAATAATCGGGTTGGTACATGCCGGGGATATGCTGATTAACAATCGGGTTATATCCAATGTGGTGAATCATTTTCAATCAACCGGTGCTGATCTGGTGTATGGAAATACTCTTCTGGTTGATCCGTTAAGAACCGACAGGGTTGTTCGGGTTTGTGAGGGCAATGAATTCAACCCCAATAATTTCATCACCGGATGGATGCCCTCTCACAGCAGTGTTTTCATAAAAACGCATCTCTTTATGCAGCATGGCCTGTATCGACTCGATTTAAACATTGCGGCAGACTATGAGCTACTTCTTCGGTTCATGTATAAGTACAGGGTAAACTGCTCTTATTATCCCGGCCTGGTAACCCGTTTCAGGGTAGGAGGAATCAGCAATAAAAGCATTGCATCAATTATCAGATCCAACTACCAGTGCTATAAAGCCTGGGGTTTAAATAATTTAAAAGTTCCGTTTTATACTATTCCTTTAAAAATCATCCGACGAATTCCTGATTTTCTATTCAGGAAGAGGAGGACAAAAAAATATTCAGTACTGACCGACTAAAATACAATGAACCTACATAACCCAGATATGGTTTATCCACTACGAGGAAACATGTACTTTGAGGTTGACTTTCTTTCAATACTCTATCGCCTCCGGCTAAAATACTGTCCAATTACTGCGTAGCAGTTAAAGTATTGTAATAGAATAGCAAAAGAATTTGCTTCGAAATTCCTCGTAGAGGATAAAGAATATAATCGGTTAATAATGAAAAATATTTAAATTTATAGTAACATGAACATTACGGATTATCGGGTTTAGTTTTACAATTCTAAATTAAATAATTGAAAGAATTATTGATGAGCGGAAAAACCAGCAGATTTTTTATCTACCGAAATTATACCATTGAACCCCTGTTTAAGGAAGTACCAGGTGTGGTTTTCAGTGGATACGAAGATATAAGCATTGTACCCGATGAGGTCCCCAATTACATCTGGTTTTATTCCTGTCCTCTTTTTGAAAGTGAATCAAACCTGATTGAGAAGCTGGAGGATTATAAGCAGAAGCTTAAATTGCTGATTGCGAGTTCTAATCCTACATCTTCGTTTTTACTATTTACTATTACACCACTTTTTAACTTTTCATTTCATACTAACACAAGGAGAATAACTGAAACCATTAGCTCCTATAACAGGTATCTTTATGAACTTGCAGATTCCAGAAATCTTACCAGGGTGATTGATTTTACTAATTTTATTAGTAAAATCAATCCAAATGATCTGGTTGACTGGCGTTACTATTTCATGTATAAGTCCATCATTAACCCCGTATTATCAAAATCTTTTTCTGGTTGGTTTATGAAACAGATTGAAGCAATAGAAGGTATCCGAAAAAAATGTATAGTTCTTGATCTGGATAATACGCTATGGGGCGGTGTGCTTGGCGAGGATGGAATTGAGGGAATACAGCTGGGGAACAGCTATCCCGGCAATGCCTATAAAACTTTTCAGAAAATGCTTTTTGAAGCATCAAAGCATGGTATATTACTTGCCATTGCAAGTAAAAACAACGAGGATGATGTTTGGGATGCATTTGATAAACACCCGGACATGATCCTGAAAAAAGATAATTTTGTTGCCTGGCAGATTAACTGGAATGACAAGGCCACTAACATCAAAAAAATAGCCGAGGATCTTAACATTGGGACAGATAGTTTCCTTTTTATTGACGATAACCCAACCGAAAGAGAATGGGTAAAAAGTGCTCTACCGGAAGTTATTGTACTTGATTTTCCCCCTCACCCATATGGATTGATCTCATTTTTTAAGGACTTTTATGATACCTGGTTACAGGTTTATGACATCACCCGGGAGGATAAAGAAAAAATACAGCAGTATAAAACAAACGCTCTGCGCCAGCAAACTCAAAAAACTTTTTCCAATCTGGAGGACTATATTGCAAGCCTTGATATCACCATAAAAATTACCGAAGCAGATTCTTTTTCCATTCCCCGGATTGCCCAGTTGACCCAAAAAACAAACCAGTTCAACCTTACTACCCGCAGGTACACCGAGGTGGATATCTCCAGCCTCATTAACCAGGGTCATAAAGTTTACTCGGCTTCAGTAGTTGATAAGTTTGGGGATAATGGAATTACGGCAGTATGTATAATTAAAAAAATTTCAACAGATTCAGTTGAAATAGACAGCTACTTACTGAGCTGCAGAATCCTCGGTTTGTTCATCGAATTTGCCCTGATTAAAAAAATAATGAACATGGCTTATGAGAGCGGCATTCGTAACATTTACGCCAGCTATATTCCTACCAGTAAGAATGGACAAACAGCTGACTTTTATGAAAAGCTGGGCTTTGAGCTGCTCGAGGATAAATCTGAAAAGAGATACCTTATGAAAATGCAAAAACCATTCGGGATTGAACCGTATTACACCTTTAAACTATGAGGAGCAAAGTGATTGATATAATGGCTAAAACTTTTTCAATTGATAAAAGTTTGATTCCTGCTGATATAGCCTATGGAATGCATGAGAAATGGGATTCAGTTCAACACCTTAACCTGATAGTTGAGCTGGAATCTGGTTTTGGAGTTTATTTTGAACCGGAAGAAATTCTTGAAATGACCAGCATTGACAAGATTATCAATTGTATTGAGAAGAAAAAGTAATGGAGTATTTTGGCAAAACAACGGTTGAACTTTCTGATAAAGAATTTGATGAGCTGGCCAAATTATTCAATCATGTTTTTAGCAGGAATATCACTCCACAATTTCTTATAACCAAATACACATCCCCTCTAACAGGTTTTTCTTACCATGGTTTAATGTATAATGATGAGGGAACTATTGTTGGTGCCATTTCTTTCATTCCTTTTAAATATCAGTACTTTGGCAATGAGATCATAGTTGGTTCAGCAGCCGATCTGATGATTCACGAATTGTACCGCAAAGATTTATACTCATTTAAACACATTCATGATCAAGCTATAAAAAGATCGAATAACACACTCGATTTTGTTCTTGCCGTTCCTAACCAAAACCCTTACCTGTATTTTAAAAAGTTGCTTGGCTGGCATGATATTGGCGTTCTCAATTATTATATACAGGTGCTGAATATTTCAAAAATTAAGAGGCAATTTTCAGGCTTAAACTGGATGTCCGGAATTTTATCATCAGCCCAAAACCTTTTGTTTTTAGGCCATGGCAGTAAAAATCAGGCTAAATCCTTACCTATTAGCAAGATAAGTGGAACAGCCTATAGTGATTATCGTTTTGGGGATAAATATTTCAGAGTTACCCGTGGTAATGATATAGCTTATTATTCCATATATGATGAATCAGGAATAAATACTGCTTATATAATAGATATTCAACCATTTACAAAAAACTGGATGGGAAGGGTTGTAAAGGAAATCCATTCCCGCGAGAAAAAGAGGGTTGATATCATTATGTATATTGGCAATAACCTAAGGGTACCAATAAATCTGATTAAAGTACCCCGAAAATTTGAACCCAGAACATTGCATCTCATTGGCAAATGCCTGTCCGGTAGAGTTGATCAGCGAATATTTAGTTTATCCAATTGGAAATTTAACCTGTCTGATTTTGATGTCAGATAACCTGAAAATATTGACCATTGATGTTGAGGATTGGTTTCATATTGAATTCCAGAATGATATCGGTTCATGGAACAGCTATAAACCCAGGATTGAGGGCAACATTGAAAAAATATTTGAACTTTTAGAAATGTACAACCAACCCGCTTCCTTTTTTTGCCTGGGCTGGATAGCTGAGAAATACCCTCAGATAATTAAAAGGATTGATAGTTTGGGGTACGAAATTGGATCTCATTCGTATGATCATAAACTCATATACACCAAAACGCCCAAAGAGTTTGAAGAGGATTTAAAAAAATCTCTTTTTTTGATGGAGGATATTATAGGTAAAAAGGTAAAATTATTCAGGGCCCCTGCATTCTCAGTCAATAATAAAATTCCATGGTTCTTTGAAATTTTACATAAACATGGTATTGAGGCTGATTCATCCGTTTTTCCTGGGAAAAGGGACTTTGGTGGCTTCCCGGGATTTGCAGTGTCAAAACCAGTAATTATGAGTTACAATGGAATAACCATTAAGGAATTCCCAATGAATGCTCTTAACATAATGGGATACAAGCTTGTATTTTCAGGTGGTGGTTATTTCAGGCTGATGCCATATTCCCTTATTAAAAGGTTTTCAATGCATTCTGACTATCTGGTAACCTATTTTCACCCGCGGGATATTGATGCAGATCAACCACTTTTACAAGGTTTATCGCTTTCCAGACGATTTAAATCGTACGTTGGCCTGCAGGGTGGGTATGCCAAGTTAAGCAAATTGCTTAGCGATTTTCGTTTTGTAAATCTTTCCAATGCTGTAAGCAAAGTTGATTGGGGGAAAGCTGATATTATTACTCTTTAGTTTAATCGCCCGATAATTTCATATTTACAGTTAATCCTTTAATTTTTTATTAATGAATAAGACCTCCAAAATTTATGTTGCAGGCCATACCGGTCTGGTAGGTAGTGCAATTATTCGTAATCTATTATCGAAAGGGTATAATAACATTATTGGAAAAAAACATAAAGAACTTGATTTGCTAAATCAGAATGAACTTGAAAAATATTTACTATTTGAAAAACCAGAATTTGTAATATATTCAGCTGCCAAGGTGGGTGGTATTCATGCAAACAATACCTACCGGGCACAGTTTATTTATGAAAATCTGCAGATTCAGAATAATATTATTCATTCCTCATTTCTTGCCGGGGTTAAAAAACTTCTCTTTTTAGGCAGCTCCTGTATATACCCCAAGGATGCTCCCCAACCAATAAAGGAGGAGTACCTGTTGACCTCACCCTTGGAGTACACAAACGAACCCTATGCAATTGCCAAAATTGCAGGAATCAGGATGTGCGAATCGTACAATATTCAGTATGGTACAAACTTTATTTCAGTGATGCCAACCAACTTGTATGGACCCGGTGATAACTATGATCTGGAGAAAAGTCATGTACTACCTGCTTTAATTAGAAAGATCCACCTGGCTAAATGTCTTGAGAATAATGAATGGGAGGCTATTCGTAAGGATTTGAACAGTAAACCAATTGAAGGGATAACCGGTAATTTCTCAACCGGTGAAATATACGGGATTTTATCAAAATATGGAGTATCAGAATCATCTGTAACTCTTTGGGGAAGTGGAAAACCATTGCGGGAGTTTATGCATTCAGACGATTTGGCCGATGCCTGTGTTTTCCTGATGGAGAACGTTGATTTTGAACACCTGAAAGGAGAAGGGGAGATTCGCAATACGCATATCAATATCGGAACAGGTAAGGATTTATCCATAGCTGAGCTGGCAGAATTAATTAAAAAGACTGTAGGATTCACAGGCAAAATCATCTGGGACTCGTCAAAACCCGATGGAACATACCGGAAACTGCTGGATGTAACAAGGTTAAACTCTTTAGGTTGGAAGTATAAAATTGAACTGGAAGATGGAATTAGATCGGTTTATGAAAGATATATCAATGTGTAACATTAATTCTTTCTATTAATTTTTGAATCCAATTTAGTTTAAAACAAGTATTCAATTAACTTAATACCATTCAGCTAATTACCTTGTATCTGCATACTAAAAAAAGTTTGGCAGAAAAAATACCAAAAGATCATTTTGGTTTTTTTTGTGTACAATTGATGTTATTGTTGTTATTTATTGTAACCAATACAAGGGCTCAGGATCTGTATATCGATAAATCGGGTTTATGCTACCAGATAGCACCAGTTTACAATTACAAGTTGGGAATAGTGAGTTTGACCTTTGATGATGGTTCCCCAAATCAGTTTACAATCGGAATACAGAGTCTTAAAGAAAGAAATTTACCAGCATCCTTCTATCTGATTACTGACTTAATTGATAGTGTAACTGAGAATATACTAAACACAGTTTTTGATAGCAACTACGAAATCGGTTCACATACAGTTAAACACAGGGATCTGGTTAATATCAGTGCAATTGATGCTCAATTAGAACTTTTAAATTCTCAAGCCTTTTTAAATGAGCATTTTGGTGTTAATTCCGGGTTAACCCTAAGTTACCCATGGGGTAATTACAATAGTTCGGTAAAGAAATTAGCCAAGGAAATTTATATTGCTGCAAGGTCAACAAGGGTGGGTTACAATTCCATTTATAGTTTAGATAGGTATGCCCTGAGAATGCAATGCTTTGATAAGAAAACCGGGTTAGGTAATGCAAATTCATGGGTGGATTATGCAATTAGAAATAAAAAATGGCTAATTGAGATGATACATGGTATTGATGGTATTGGATTTTCTCCTGTTGATCATCAGGTTTTAACGGATCACCTTGATTATATTAAAAAGTTGGAAGATAAATTATGGTGTACTTCTGTAAGTAATGTAATAAAGTATATTGATGAATCGGCAAAAGCTAAAATATATAGCTTGAGTTCTAATGATTCTGTTTTTGTAATAAAAATTGATGATAACCTGGATGATTCCATTTACAATCAACCCCTTACATTCAGGGTTAAGGTTCCAGACAGCTGGGACGGTATAAAAATTTCAAATGGTGAAACCATTAGATCAGAAGTAATTAATGGTAGTAAATTTTTTTTGTTCAATGCACTACCTGATAATACTTTGCTAACAATAAAGCCTGCATTTATCGATGAAACAAAGAATGAACCCGAAACCAGGCTTGTTTATTTGAGCGAAAACCCTTTCACAGATCATATCAATTTAACAGTAGAAGTATTTCATCCAGAAAATCTTGAAATTATACTTTCTGATCTTTCCGGGAAAATTATGGTTCATCAACGTATCAGTTCAGATAAAGGGCTGGTAAATTTCTTTTTTAATACTTCGAATTTGGGGAGAGGGGTTTATATTATAAAGGTTTTTAGTAATAATGGGAATTTGATGCAAAAAAAGATTAATAAAATTTAATACCTAAATTCGATAGGTGTTAGAAGCATCCTTTATAGTTTTACACTTTTAGGCAAATAATTTTTCAAACTATTATTACATAATGCCCAGAATCTTAATAATTGGTAAGGGAAGTTTTATCGGATCAAACTTTATCAAACACAGCAAATATTTCGGAGTTAAAGAGGTTGATATTATCAACCAAAAGCCGGAAAATATTGACTTTTCGGGCTTTGATGTGGTTATCCATCTCGCTGCCATTGTTCATCAAAAAAAATCAATACCTAAAGATGAGTACTTTAGGGTGAATACACTTTTGCCCATTGCAATTGCAAATCTTGCTAAAAGCAAAGGGGTGAAACAATTTATTTTTTTGAGCTCCTCTAAAGTTTACGGTCGTTATGATGAAAATCAACTTCCCTGGAATGAGCAAACTGAGTGTAAACCAACTGACTTTTATGGGGAAAGTAAACTTAAAGCAGAACAGGAGTTATTAATACTAGCTGATGATACTTTTCGAATTTCCATTATCAGAACACCCATGGTTTATGGTGAGGGGGTTAAAGCTAACATGTTGCAGCTTATTAAATTGGTAGATCTATTCCCGATTCTTCCATTTAAGGGGGTGCGAAATAAAAGAAGTATCACTTATACAGAAAACCTGGTGGCATATATGGATAGGATAATTGAGCATGGAAAATCAGGCTTGTTTATTGCAATGGATGCAGAATCCCCTTCAATTGAGTTCCTGGTTGTTTCAATTCAGAAATCATTGGGCCAAAAAAGGTTAATATTTAACCCGGGTCAATTTTTAATGAAACTTATATCGATTTTTTTGCCAGGATACTATGAACGTCTGTATAGTTCAAGTGTTCTTGACAATACTGAAACCCGAAGAATTTTGAATTTCACACCGGCCGTTTCCAGTAGCGAGGGTATTGACAGAACTGTGAGATACTATCTCAAAACAAAAAATGATTGAATCAGAGTTTCTCCGCATTGTTGTGATTGCTTTAGTGGGTTTAGTTTCTTTTTTATTAACCTATTTTATAAAGCATTGGGCATTAAAATTTAAGGTACTTAGTCACCCTAACGAAAGGAGTTTGCACAAGGACACCACCCCAAGGGGAGGCGGGCTGGCTATCATCATTGCCTGGTATTTAGGAATACTGGTTTTTTACTGTTTCAGGTGGATTGATCCGGAACTTTTCTGGGCGTTGATATGTGGTTTAGCCCTTGCGGCAATCAGCCTGGCAGACGATATTATTGAGATAAAACCATTTATTCGATTGATAATCCATTTCACCGTTTCCATTGCTGCATTTTACCTGTTGGGTGGATTAAGAAAGCCTATTACTCCTGGAGTTGAACTGCTAAGCCTGCCGGTAATTATTTATCCCATTGCAATTATTGGTATGGTTTGGTTTATAAACCTTTACAATTTTATGGATGGAGCCGATGGTTTTGCATCACTTGAAGCAATAATAATCAGCTTAGTTCTTTTCTGGTTTGCAGGCAGCTGGGAAATTCTGTTGATAGCCGCTGCAGTTTTTGGTTTTATTTTCTGGAATTGGCCAAAGGCCAAAATCTTTATGGGAGATGTAGGAAGTACTCAGTTAGGGTTTATTTTGGTCGTTCTTGGTATTCATTATCATAATACGCTCGATTTCTCTATTTTCAACTGGTTAATGATATCATCACCATTCTGGTTTGATGCCACCTTAACCCTCTACCGTCGCTGGCGTAATGGCGATAAACTAAGTGAACCTCATAGAAAGCATATATACCAAAGATTTGTTCAGGCAGGATATTCTCACCTTCATTTGGATATTGCTTTAATAATAGTTGATTTAATAATTATAGGATTAATACTCCTTTATCGTGAAATTGGATTCCTAAAAATTCCGGTTTACATCATCACTTTAATCATTCTATATTTAATTTCTGTAAAAGTAGATAAATTATTTCCCTTCAAGAACGAATAGCTTGTGGATAGATTTAAAATATTAGCAAGATTTTTGCTGAATTCAGAGCTATTAAAAAGTGCTTCAATTTTAGCAATTGGGACTCTTATTGCTCAAGCTATTCCTATTTTACTTCAACCAGTACTACGAAGATTTTTTACACCTGAACAATTTGGCGTTTATTCGGTATATGTGAGCATGTTAGGAATTCTCCTGATTATTTCATCGTTTCGATATGAACAAGCAATTGTACTACCAAAAAAAGACAAAGATTCTTCGAATCTTTTAAGCCTTTCAATTGGAATTAGTTTTTTATTCAGCGTGATTCTGCTTATTATATCATTGATTTTCAAAAACAAAATTTTAGTACTTCTTAATATAAAACCTGACTTTAGTTATATTATTTATCTTATACCACTAGGAACATTTTTAATAAGTACATTCTATGCGCTCAATTACTGGTTGATTCGCAAAAAGGCTTTTTTGGCCATATCTGGGAATAAGTTAACAAGAAGGTTGTTTGAAGGAGTTTCGCAGGTCACGTTTGCATTTAAAGATTTTAATAAAGGATTAATTGTTGGTGATGTTTTAGGACAATCTGCAAATGTTGTGGCATCTTACTATCAATCTGCCCGAAATGGATTCTCGATAAAAGAATTTCGTTTTTCCAAAACAAAGTATTTAATTAGGAAATATTCAATTTTCCCAAAATATAATTTACTACCAAGTTTGATGAGTGCAATCAGCAATTTAGTACCGGTTATTTTTATCAATCGATTTTATTATTCAGAACAAGCTGGTTATTTTGATTTGACAAAATTAGTATTATCAATTCCTTTAGCCTTGATTGCTTCATCCTTTTCAAGTGTATTATTGCAAAAAGTATCTGAGCATCATCGAAATAATCAGTCAGTTTTAAATGACTTATATCCAATTTTTTTTGCAACTTTTTTTATTGCAATTGTCGAAGTAATAATAATTCTATTATTTGGAACAGGTCTATTTACTATTTTCTTTGGTAATGCATGGGAAACCTCTGGCCAAATTTCTAAAATTTTGGTTTGGTCATTTGCATTAAACTTTATCGCTGCATCTTTTTCTCCAATGTTTATAGCACTGAACAGGGTTAAGATGTATAGTTTATGGCAAACGATATATTTCTTTTCCATAATAACGCTTGTTTTTTTTAGAAATCATCCATTCCTGGTTTTTTTAAAGATATTTGTGGCAATTGAAGTATTTTGCAACCTATTATCAATAGCCTTAATGATTTACATATTATTAAATTACGAGAAGCGCCTGAGAGTATCTAAAATCTAGAATTAGTATGGATTTGAATATTTATATCATTAGTTCATTATATAAAGAATACTTAAATACATTACCTAAAAAAAATCAGGAAGTTAAGCGGTACAAGTATGATGAATATTATAGTTTCATTTTAAAGGATTCCTCCGAAATGGTTCCAACTTACTGCAGAACGTTAAATAACATGGGCTATAAAGCCAACTGCAGTTTTGCTAATGATAAGAATCTGATGAAAAAGTGGAATTATGAAAATGGACATAAGAACCTGAATGTTAAAGAAACTATATTAAATCAGATCAAATCCTTAATGCCTAACGTAATTTGGATTGATAATATTGATTTCCTTGATTCAGAGTGGTTAAAATTAGTACGTAATCAAGTAATCTCAGTTAAGTTGATTTTTGCAAACATCTGCGCACCATATAGTAAAGAAACAATTGATAGACTAAAAGATATTGATTTTGTTATTACCTGTACTCCTGGTCTTAAAATGGACATTGAAAAACATGGTGTAAAATCATATTTAGTTTATCATGCTTTTGACCCTTTGATTTTGAATGAACTTACTACATCTCCACCCTCAAAAAAATATGGATTTGTATTTTGCGGTTCTTTGTTTACTGGGAGCGGCTATCATGATCAGAGAATTGAATTTTTAGAAGAAATATTAGAAAGAGGTCTGGAAATTAGTGTTTTCGCAAACAGTGAGTCAAGGTTTAAAATTACATTAAAGCAATTATTTTACCTTGCCTATAATCTTTTACGTAAATTAGGCTTACAAATAATTATTAACAATTTTTCCATATTCAAAAAGTTTGAAAATTATAAGAATAGTCCGATAAAAGGCTATTCAAAAAAATTGAGAGACTCTTTCCTTCATCCTGTTTTTGGGATTGATATGTATAGAGTTTTGAAAAATTCGGATTTAGTCCTAAATATTCATGGGGAAGTTGCTGGAAGTTATGCTGGTAATGTTCGACTCTTCGAGGCAACTGGAGTTGGTTGCTGCCTACTAACAGATGATAAAGTAAACATGAAAGATTTATTTGACCCTCAGCATGAAGCAGTATTATATAACAGTATCGATGATTGTATTTTAAAAGCAAAGTGGTTACTTGAAAATGAGTCAGAGCGGAAAAGAATAGCAAAGGCAGGTCAAGATCGTACGCTAAAATTACATAAGGTTGAGAACAGGTGTCATCAGATTATTGAGATTATTAATGAAGAACTACTTAATGTTATCTCAAAAAAAACATATAGTTGACTAAATCATTGTAAATGTTAATAATTCAACTATAGTTTATTAGATATCTTTCACAAATGAAACAGAAGAAGTAAATTTTGTTGTTGAAGATTAAAACTAGGGTAAATTAAAAACACTTATGGCCAATTTTGTTTACTGACACCGCGATAAAGATTTTTGGAATTTTGATTCTATAATTATAAAATTAGCCAACTAAATTTCAATTAAGATGACAACAAACTATTTTAAAATTTTGATAGTTGGTATGTTACTTAATTTAATTGTATTCATTTCTAATTCACAAGAGGTATGGACTAATGTTTCTGGTGCGTTTGGAGACGGAATACATAATGATTATGACTCAATCCAGGCAAAAATAATCACTGGGAAACTTGTAAGTCTATCACCAAATAAGACTTATTTAATTCGAGATCGACTTAGGATTGGACCGAATCAAACTTTATATATACCTACAAGCTCAACAATTATTTTTGATCATACTTCTTTTTCATGGGGTGCTATTGAATTATGGAGTAATTATAATAGACCCGGAGGAGGGACTATTATGGGTGATGGTAAAATTCAATTAAAAAGACCCATGCCAGGATTCGAATCGTATAATATTTGGAATTGGGAGACCTCTAAATGTGGAATCATGGTTTTAGGACATGAATGTAAAATTGATATTGGTACGATTGAAGGATTTGAATATGGAATTTATATGTATAGCAGTGTTGATTCTATGGGTTGTTCAAATAACAATATCAAGGTTAGAAATATGTATGATTGTGTTGTAGGAGTTAAAATGGAAAGGTCTGGTGGAACTTCTGAACATGCAGGATTTATAAATCAAAACTATATTCATATTGATAAAATGATGGAGTGTAGAACGTCAAGTTATCAAAAAGACCCCTGGCTTGAGTTTGAATATTTGATAGCGATGTGGAATAATAATTCAACTGGTATTGCAATGTACTCAGATGGGAATGCTAATACCTTTTCGGGCGGAATAGAATATTATAATATTGGTATTCTTTTAAAAGGGAAACATAATAGGATTCAAGGACTAAGATTAGAATCCTGTACTACGACCATTAGGATTGAAGGGAATGTACCAACTGTAACTATGGGGAATTATCTATTTGGAGAATATGATCATTTATTGACAGAAAGAATTGTTGGAATTAATTTAGGTACAGGTAAAACATGGAGAGATGCACTTCAAATATACGGCTTAGGGGACGATAACTATTTTAAAAATGTAGATATTTCTGGAATTTTAAGCCCTTTAACATTGCCAATTACAACAGTAACAACTAATATTACACTATCCAACATTCATTATACCATTCTTGCAAACGCAGTTAATATTACAATTAGTTTACCTCCAGCAAATTCATGTTTTGGAAGAATTTATGTAATTAAAAAAATTACAAGTACAGCTGGTAATATAACCATTGATGGTTATGGTTCTGAAACAATTGATGGTACCACAACAAAAGCACTTTCTACTCAATATCAAAAGTTAGCTATTCAATCAAATGGTACAAGTTGGTTTATAATTAATTAAATATAAAATTGAATTCATTATTATTTACTGTACGCACCATTACCCGTCATTGTTTGCTTGATATAATCTCTGCAAGATCTAAACCTAAACCAGGAATTCACTTCCTTAACGGCCATTTTCTTAGCCTGAACGATGAGGAGTCACCAGAAATTTTCGAAAGATTGCTGGATGGGTTGCAAAATGCAGGGGTACGTTTTATCAATTTTGCCGATGCCGCTGAAAAGCTTAAAAGCAGAAATATTCCGGGTGATATGTGCCTGGTTGCTTTCTCCTGGGACGACGGGTTTGAGGAGTGTTTTACTAAGATCAGGCCGGTACTCATTAGTCGGAATATCAAGGCTGCCTTTTTCATCAACCCTAATTTTATTGATGGGGACAAAGATTATAGAGAAAATTTCACAAAAAAAATAGTTTTGGTTGATAAACCCCCAATGACCTGGGATCAGCTACAAATATTATCTACCGAAGGGCACATTATTGGTGCGCACACCCTCGATCATATCAACCTCAATACCAATGATCTGCAAGTGCTGGTATCACAGATAAATGGTGCTAAAGAGGTAATTCAAAACAGGTTGGGTTTGTCTTGTGATCATTTTGCTTTTCCGTTTGGCAGGCCGGAGCATATTTCGGAGGAGGCAGTTCAAATTGTTGCTGATAATTTCACCTATATTTACAGTCAGAGTGATTACAGGCACTATTTCTCTTTTGATGGCAGACTAATTAACCGCCGTCATTTTGAGTGCGATTGGCCTTTGAATCATGTGCTCTATTTTCTAAAAAATAAATCGTTTTGAATAAAAGGGCGGATGTGTTAATATGGGGTGATTTTCCACCTCGCACCCATACTGGAATCAGCATGATCAACCATCTGGTGGAGACAATTCTCCTTCAGAACGGTAAAATCATTGCTAAAGTTGATGAGTCTGCCTGGCGTTTTTCTTCTGCTAGAAAAATAGCGCATTACCTATTTTGCGGGTTGAAACTAATAGGAATTTTAGCCACATCCAGAGTTAGAATTCTCTATTTCAATCTTACTCTATCAAGGATTGGGCTGTTGAAACTATTATTTATATTGCCATTGATTAAGATAGTATCACATAGAACAAAATTAATATGTCATCTCCATCGCGGAGATTTGAGGGTTACCTTTGAGAAGTCATTGACTACACGTATGCTACTGAAAGGTTGTCTCAAATTTGTGGATAATGTCGTTGTTCTTTCTGAAAAATACATTAATGATGTAAGGGAACTAAATACCAGAGTGAAGGTTCTCGTTCTTAGAAATACCTCACTTATAGAAAAGAGTAGAAACGAGTTTAAAAGAAACTATTCCCGAAAGTTTTTATGCATCTCGAATTACATTAAAACCAAGGGTATTGGCGATCTTGTTTATATATTTTCCCAAAAGGAACTTGAGCATTTTACCCTCACCGTTTATGGAAATATATACGAACCGGATTTTTACAACGAGTTGAATAAGATTAAATCAGCGAATATTTCACTTATGGTTATAGATAATCGTAATGAGCTTGAAAAAATTATAAGTGATTTTGATTGCCTTATTCTGCCCTCATGGAATGAAGGGCAACCTTTGGTAATACTGGAAGCCATGTCGCTGGGAATACCCGTTATTGCCACAAGGGTAGGTGATATTCCGAATATGTTGGGAAGTGATTACCCTTTTTTAGTTGAACCCCATGATAATAATAATTTTAGCAATATCATTTTAAATTTTGATAAGTTTCAGGCCAAGGATGTTTTAGGGGCAAATTTGCTGCAAAAATATATGAATAGCTATGCTAATAGTATTTTCGCTGCAAATGTTCTTGAAATTTTTAAACCAGATTAAATTCATCGGGTTTCTACTATATCAACATTCATGTTCACTCCGTAAATTATCAATATGTTTTATTCCATTTTATTGAATAGGGTTCAAAAAACATATAATTTTAATTATCAACATATTTAGCGATTAAAAAAGAAATGAAATGATTTCCAGAATTTCAGGTTTATCGAAGTTGGGTTTATACTACTCACTGTTGGTAATGGTTTTTCTTTTACCAATTAGTCTTCACTTGACAATTATTTTCTTCAACATTTTATGCATTCTATGGTTCATTAGCGGAATCTGGTGGAATTCCAAACCAGATATTAACCAGAACAAAGAGTTGATAGGTTTGATTTTATTTTGGTTACTCCACGTGATAAGCCTTTTATACTCTTCTGATCATACCCGCGGTTTCAACGATGTAGTTCAAAAACTTGCATTTGTATTGTTCCCTCTAATTTTTTTAACCACTAGGGATAAGCTATTCCCTTTTATAAAAAAAATACTTTGGGCATTTGTTTTAGGTTTAATAGTAGTATCAGCATTATATTTGCTGAATGCAACTTATAATTCAATTGGTTACACATTTAACGGGCTGGTATTTAATCCAACCCCGGTGAATGTTCCCTGGGAAAATTACTATTTTCATCAACGTCTAGCCATTCACCAACACCCAACCTATTTATCAATGTTCTATGCGATGGGTATTGCCATACTCTTTCACCTTATTAAGAGAGGTAACTACCATAGCTATAAAGAAAAAGTTGGATATGCATCATTGATATTGTTATTCATCATTATGATTATTTTGCTTTCTTCCAGGGCAGGTGTAGTAACGGGTGCTCTTGTTTTAATACTGGGTTTGCTATGGTTATACTTCAAGAGAACAAGTATGCTAACTAGTTTATTAATATTTGGTGTGATTATTTTAATGATCTCTGTTTTTGCGCTGAATAATTCCAGGTTTTCTATTCTCTTAAAGGGTTTAGGTGTTGAACAGGCATCATCAGTTGTAGATGATAATGCTCTGGAAAAAAAGTTGATAGGTGAAACTTTAATTCGTATCAATATATGGCAATCAATACCTGATGTTATGAAAAATCACTGGTTGATTGGATATGGTATAGGTGACTCCAAACAGGCGTTACAGGAGGGTTACAAGAAGAAGGGGATCACTTATGCGTATGAGTATCAATTTAATGCTCATAATCAATTTTTGGAAACATTGGTTGCGCTGGGTTTGGTAGGCCTTTTACTACTATTATTGCTGGTTATTTCAACTTTGCAGAAATCATTAAAGGACAGGAACTTTTTATTAATTTCATTTATATTGATTGTAGGGACAAATTTTATGTTTGAATCAATACTGGAGCGAATTGCCGGGGTGATGTTTTTCGGGTTTTTCTTGAGTTTACTCCTAACCCTTGAAGCTAATCATCGAGACTGATTTTCTGGCACCGAAATAAGAAAAGCGGGCACTGCCCGCTTTTTTTATTCTTCTAAAAGAGTTTTATGTATTTTTCTGCCATATAACCATATAAATATTATAAGTGATCCTAATAAGAATCCAATAATACTGAATTTTAATAAATAGGTAAATATTGTATTTTCAACCTTATTCATGGGTGTAAAATCCTGAATTATTGTTATTGGATCTTTTCTTACAGTGAGTTTTGTTTCTAAATCCTGTCGTTGTTCAACAAGGGTAAATATATCCTTGTGGTAAAGTCTTCGGTCTTTTTCAGTAAATAGTACCATTTGGTTAGCCCCAACCTGAGGCATAATTCGGTTTTGATTAAAATATTCATATTTTTGGAGACTATCCAACTTTTTTATCTCATTATCAATTTCTTTAATCATCTCAGCTTGCTGTTTTTTTCGAATATTATTTGTTTCCTGAACATATTGATTGGAATAAATATACTTATACAGACCGTCTTTCATTCTGTTGAATATATCATCATCAGTAACTACAGCCCTAACATAAAATCTGTCCCATAATCTTCTTTGAATGGTATCGTTAGCTCTTATGTCATACCTACCCGAATAATCAACATAATCTGGCAAATTATCACGGTTTCTATCAAATGCCCAAAGAGCCTTTATGTATTTAATTTTTGAGGCATTTAGTGAGTCCATATCAAGATATTTTCCAAGCCCGGTGTAATTCTCGGTCTTACACAATTCATCAAGTTTATTGATATAGTTAATCATTTCGTCGTTTCTCAGGGAGTTGCTGGAGGCAACCATTTCGGAGGAGTACTCTTTATCGGAAACATAGTATATAATGGTCCCGGCAACAAAACCCGCAAAGGTGAAACCCCCAATGGGAATGGCGTTTTTGTAAAAGAATTTAACTGTGTAAAACAGAAAATCGAAAAGGTACTTGAAGATAGCATAAAAGAAATTCTTAATCCCTCGACCCATTCTCGAGAAAAGTTCAATCAGATCAATTTCGTCTGATGGTCTTGGTTTATTGGTTTGTTCGGTGTTTTTAATCTCTTCCATAAAGGTATTTTTTAAAGACTTACAAAAGTAGTATTTAATTTTTATTACCCAAGATCAGAAATCAGAAATCAGAATCCAGAATTTAAGATACAGCGTTTGAAACTCAAAAGGTTCTGACAATTCCATCAACATTCTCTTCTTGCTTTCGTTTTTTTGCTAAAAACTTTTTAATAATTTCTTGCTATTCAAACTTTTTTCTTAAATTTCATCAGAATATATTTTATATTCAAAATACAACCTAAACACATTACCGTTATGTCAAAGCATGAAAAGGACAAAAAGGGTGGAAAAAAGGAGAAACACCACGATCATGTGATCGAAAAAGGTGATTCAAAGCTTATGCCAAGTCAGCACTACGAGCTGGTGGAATGCAAGAAGGAGAAGCTGGATAAGAAATTCTACGAGGAAGAGTTAAACCGATTGCATATAGAGCTGGTTAAGTTCCTTGAATGGGTTAAGTTTAAAAAACTTAAGGTTGTACTGATTTTCGAAGGGCGCGATGCTGCCGGCAAAGGGGGTGTTATTAAAACCATCACTGAACGGCTAAATCCCAGGTATAGCAGAATAGTTGCCCTTGGTGTTCCAACCGAGAAGGAGAAAACCCAATGGTATTTCCAGCGATATATACCTCATCTACCTGCTGCAGGTGAGATGGTTCTGTTCGATCGCAGCTGGTACAACAGAGCTGGCGTTGAAAAGGTAATGGGATTTTGCACAGAGGAGGAATACCTTGAATTTCTGCGTTCATGTCCTGAATTTGAGCGGATGCTTGTCCGGTCAGGTATTCTCCTTATCAAATACTGGTTTTCAGTGAGCGACTCTGAGCAGGAGAAGAGGTTTCGCGAAAGAATTGAGGATCCAACCAAGCGCTGGAAACTAAGCCCGATGGATGTTGAATCAAGAGACAGATGGGTTGAGTACTCTAAAGCAAAAGATGAGATGTTTGCCCACTGTGATATTAAACAGGCACCCTGGTGGGTTGTGCATGCAGACGATAAGAAACGGGCAAGGCTCAATTGTATCCGACATCTGCTCAGTATGATCCCTTATGAGGATTTGACCCCGGAACCCATCAAACTGAAACCCAGAAAAGTGGATAACTCCTATGTCCGACCACCAATTACTGATCAGAATTTTGTTCCGGAAGTGTATTAGCTATATAAATAACTTCAAGTTAAAATACCCGAAAATTCAATGTTTTCGGGTATTTTCATTTTTAAATGTTAATTATTTCTATGCAAATGTTATATATTTTTTACATTTGGAGAAAATGGCAGGTTAATGCGGTATAAATCAACAATATTTTTAATTTTTTTTACAGTATCTGCTTTTGCACAAAATCAGGTTAAACTGGATAGCTTAACCATTCTATTAAAGAATGCGAACTCTGATACATCTAAAGTTAAGATTTTGCTTGAAATAGCCTCTTTGCATTCTAAGCATAACTATATTGAGGCAGTAAACTACTCTGAAAAAGCACTGGAATTAGCTAAATCACTCGAAAATAAAAAACTTCAGCTTCATTCCTATTCATCGCTTGGAAATAACCTTCTATTTATTGGGCGATACGATGAGGCTCTGAATAATTACTTATTAAGCCTAAGAATTGCCGAACAACTGAATGATAAAAACTTTATTTTTCAAACGTACCATAACTTAGGGGTATTAAAAGACAGGCTGCAACAATTTGATGAAGCATTGGAATACTATTTTAAAGCATTGGGTTACTATGAGAAAAACATTTACAAAACATCAGCAAAGAATCTTCAGTATCAGTACCCTGTTATCTATAATAGTATTGGCAATATTTATGAAACAAAGAAAGATTATAAAACCAGCGAGGAGTATTACATAAAGGCATATAATCTTGCTAAAAATTCAGATAATGAGGTTTTTGGTGTTATAACCAACAACCTTGGAAAGCTGGAAATCGAAATGGGGAATTTAGACAAGGCTTATTCGTACTTGAATGAATCCATTGAGTTTAGAAAAAGAATAAATGATCAGTTTGGTATAGCCAAGTCCTATGTTTTTTTAGCGTTGTACTATAAGGAAAAGAAGAATTTAATGAGTGCAATTGAATGCGCTAACAAAGCTTTGGAAATTAGCCAGAAAACTAAAACTTTTCTTACCTCCCAGAATGCTTTTATGATGTTATCCGAGGTTTACGAATTAATTCCTGACTACCAAAAAGCACTATACTACTATAAACAGTACAAATTCCTTAGCGACAGCCTCCTTAACGATAAAAAATACAATGAAATAGCGCGGTTGCAATTACAATATGATTACGAAATTGCAAATAAGGAGAAAGAGGTGAAAGATCAGAAAGTACGGTTTCGGTTAATTTTTGTATCCTCATCCCTACTGCTTGGATTGATTATTCTCAGCTTGCTGTTTTTCCTTAGCAAAAGCCGGAATAAACGCATCAGGTTAGAGAAAGAGAAGCTGGAAAAGGATATGCTAATAAAAAACAAGGAGTTAACCACCAATGTGATGTACATGCTCAAGAAGAATGAGCTGATTGATAGTATAACACAACGGTTATTAGCACTTAAAGGGAAATTCACAGATGATAACAGGGAATCAATTCAAAAAATCATATTTGATCTCCAATCTATCACGGACCATGAAGTTTGGGAGGAGTTTGAGCTCCGTTTCCAAAGTGTTCATGAAGATTTTTATAAAAATCTAAAAGCTAGATTCCCGGATTTAACCCCATCAGAAATCAAGCTGGCAGCTTTCCTCAGGCTAAATATGACCTCAAAGGATATTGCTTCCATAACTGGTCAAAGCATAAATAGCCTAGAAACTGCAAGATATCGCCTTAGAAAAAAGTTGGGTATAACCAACCAGGAAGTCAACCTAGTAAATTTCCTGCTCAATTTGTAATTAACCATTTCCATTCATTCCCTGGTTTCATAATCTTAATTAGGTAATAGATTGTGATTTAATATTTTGCAGATGGCCTGTAGGGGTTTTGCTCAGGTCATTTTCTGTATTGTATGATTTTTTCTAGGGCATTTTATATAATCGTACAGTATTTATCCAGCCTTATTACTAAAAAGTCTTGAGAGCAATCATCAATCTTTGCTTTTCTATAACATCAATTTGATTATGAAGCGAAAAACTAAGAAAAAGACTACTGATGGATTATCTGTTTTTCAGCAGGACAATGATGGTATAACTAAAACTGAAAAAGACCTGGAGATAATTGTAAAAATATTACAACGGCAACATGAAAATGAAGCATTAAGAAAATTGCTTGATAATCTTGATGATATAACTAAAAGAGATCAGAAAAAGTGAAAAATCCTAAACAAAAATCATAATCCTATGAAAAAACTTTCCACAGAGCAAATCAAGGTAATAATTCTCACTCTTGTATTACTATGTTTCGGACTTCTGAATTCTTATAGCCAGAGTTATAAGAATGGACAATTGCAGGGCACTATCAGGATAAAGTTAAAACCTGGTATAGCTTCAGCAATTAGGTTAAATAAAACTGGCGAGAAAGGGATAATCACAACAGGAATTCAGGAGTTGGATAAAGTTAACAGTAAATTCTCGGCCATAGAGATGAAAAGGGTATTCCCTTACTCTCCAAAATTTGAGGAGAAACACATAAAATATGGGTTAAATCTTTGGTATGAGGTTACCCTTAATAGTAAAGCTTCATCCAATGAAGTGGTTGCAGAGTATGCCAATCTACAGGAGATTTTAAAAGCGGAACCTATTTTAGAGAAAATTTTGATTGATGGGAGCAATAAACCTGTTTACCTTTCAAAATCCGAGAAAGGAACAACCTCTGAATATTTTAACGATCCTTACCTATATAAACAGTGGCACTACAATAATACCGGACAATCAGGTGGTAAGCCCGGAGCAGATATTAATGCATATAAAGCTTGGAATATTGCAAAAGGATCAAAAAATGTAATTGTATCCATACACGATCAGGGTGTTGATGTAAAACATGAGGATTTAAAGGATGCAATGTGGGTTAATGAAGCCGAATTGAATGGTATTACTGGCGTTGATGATGATGGCAATGGTTATAAGGATGATATTTACGGGTTTAATTTTGCCAGCAACATAGGTACTGTAGATGCAATGTACCACGGAACGCATGTTGCAGGTACCATTGGTGCAGTAAATAATAATGGAATTGGTGTTTCGGGTATTGCAGGTGGTTCTGGAAAAGGCGATGGTGTTCGGATAATGTCGTGTCAGATACTTGGTGGGACTGGCTGGGGGAATACACCCGATTCTTATGTTTATGCTGCCGATATGGGATCGGTTATTTCCCAGAACAGCTGGGGTTATTCAGAACCCAACGTTTATGAGCAATCGGTACTTGATGCGATTGATTACTTTATTGCTGAGGCAGGTAGTTATGCCGGCAGCCCGATGAAAGGCGGAGTGGTAATATTTGCTGCAGGCAACAATTCATGGGAATACTCAAGTTACCCGGGTTACTATCCTTCATGTATTGCTGTTGCTGCGTTAAATGCTTCAAATCATATCACAACATACTCAAATTTTGGCACATGGGTAGATTTAGCTGCACCTGGAGGCCAATCTGAAGATAATGTCAATCTGAGCCCAAATTCGGAGTACAAGAATGGGGTATTGAGTACACTGGAAAATGATGCATATGGTTTTATGGACGGAACCTCTATGGCTTGTCCACACGTATCGGGTGTTGCAGCTCTTGTTGTTTCAAAATTTGGTGGTGCTAATTTTACCAATGCCGAATTAAAGAACCGCTTGTTAACCGGTACAAGATTCCTTGATACAATTCCTGCAAATCAGTTTTATATAGGAAAAATGGGTAGTGGGGCAATTGATGGAGCCCTTGCTTTAGCAACCAATAACCTTATTGCTCCAAATAAGATCAATGATTTTACACTAGCTGGAATTGCGCAGGACTTTGCCAAGTTAAAATGGACTGCCCCTGCCGATGCTGATGATATAAAACCTGTGGGTTTTGAGGTGTACTATTCAACCCAGGAAATCACCCTATCAAATATTCAAACTGCAAAAGTGGTTAAGCTGAACAGCCGGCTTGAAGCAGGTTCACCCGATTCGGTTGAAGTAACATACCTTAAACCACTGACAAAATACTATTTTGTGGTTAGAGCAGTTGATCGCTGGGGAAATAAATCGGAGCTGTCAAACCAGGTTATTGGCACAACAAATGCCGGACCTGATGCGCAAATTGATCCTGTTACCAGTTCCCTTGACTTTGTAGTTGATATTATTCAAAACCCGCAACAGGAGCTAACATTCAATCTTTTAAATAATGGGGAAGGTTTACTTAAATGGGAGGCAACTACCCATCATAAATACGCCTATCCAAGTTCTTTAAAAAAGGTAAATTACCCTCAGGTTCAAACATCTCATCACACAAACGGTAAAAATATCAGCACATCACAAGCCAGGGAAGCGTCCCGTCCAGTTGCGTATGCTATTGACAATCCAACCTATGATGAAATGTCTTATCTTAACCCTAATTCCTGGAATCTATGGGTAGTTGGAGAAACTGATTCAACCTATACAAACTCTTCGGCAACCAGATTTAAAGTGTCAAATCCCGAAGGATTTAATTTAACTAATATTTATGCTTTTCTGGTTCATAAGGAAACTACAGGTCCTGTTATTCTTGAAGTTTATGAAGGAATGAATATTGATGATGCTAAAGTAGTTTACAGGCAAGAAGTTACATATACCTCGGATTATGGTTATACTCCGATTAATCTTGGGGAACGACTATTCTTCGAGCAGGATAAATACTTCTGGATTGTTTTCCATGTGCCTTCATTGAACAAATATCCACTTGGCGCAGGACTCGAAACAAACAAAGATGATTCCAAAAATTGTTATTACAGTAGTAACCTTGGAAAGACCTGGACAGGGTTTGAAGATGTATATTATGATAATCAGCTTGTTTGGGCTGTATATGCAATCAGCCAATACAAGAATATTGATCAATACATTATCCTTTCCCCGACCAGCGGAAGTATTGCAGCCAATAGTTCAGCCGTTATCAGTGCATCAGTTGATGCATCAAATATGATGAATGGCGATTATTCAGCAAAAATAGCGATCAATACGAATGAAACCGATGAACCACTTATAGGTTTACCCGTTACATTATCTATTTCCGGGCATAAACCTATTATTAAAACTGGCAGGAGAATCGATGCCGGCGGAGTATTGGTTGGTGGCGAAAAAACTTTTGAGGTCAAAATGCAAAATACTGGCCTGGGACGGTTTAAGTTTGAACCTTACGGTTACGATTCAAACTGGAATTCAATCTTTTTCAATATTTCAAACCCACAGTTCTCTTACTACTCTGGATTAAACTCCTATTTTGATGCCAAGACAGAGCAAACCATAAAGTTTAATTTTAAGCCAACACAAACAGGGAACATATCTGCAATAGTTACTATGCAGGATGATAAAGGGAATACCTATTCTTTCGAACTTTTTGGGTATGGTATTGATCCTCCGGTTATGAACATTTCACCAGCTGAGAATACTTTTACAAACCTGGCAATTGGAGATTTAATTACCGGACAGTTTAGTATCAGCAATACCGGCAAATATCCATTGGATTATTTTGTTCCTGCCTTTGCCGATGGCTCCAATATGGATGAAATTCCTGCCAATGTCCATAAATTTGGATATACAAAATCAACCAACCCGGAAGGGCTAAACCCTTCACCTGCTTTCATCTGGACTGATATTTCTACAACAGGAACTGATATTACCAAACAGCTTGATGATGAATATTCTAAACGTTTTACACAAGTTGATATTGGATTTGAATTTCCTTTCTTTGGGAAAAACGAGACCTCAGTTTACATTTCCCGTTATAGTACTCTAAGCTTTGACACCGAAGGTTATATATGGAGTACGAACCCTTTACGCTATAAATGGGAAGGTTTACCCGACAGGATTATTTCTGCAACAGGTTTTGCTACTGATGTTGAGAATGGCGGTCATATTTATTATCAGCGATTTACAGACAAATTTATTGTTCAATGGGAGAATGTTCCGGCATCGGGTATTGGGAGTGCTACCTATCAGGCTGTTTTGCATGATAATGGCAATATCAATATATATATTAAAGATTTAACTCCTGATAGTTGGGCTTCTTTGGAAAGCTTTTGCTACAGCGCTTATATAGGTATCGAGGATCAAACAAAAAATGACGGGCTACTTGTTCACGATTATAATAATCAGGATAATTCTGTAATTACTAACGGAAGTGCAGTTGAATTTGTAAGTCCGGGGCAAGGATTATTTACCACATTAACCAATCCTTTCGGTACTGTTCAGCCAGGGGAATCAGCTAGTTTGGAATATACTATCAAAACAGAAAACCTTAATGTGGCAGAATATTCTGAGAAATTGGTGGTAATATCGAATGATCCGCTAAACAATCCTGGTTTACACACAGTTAACTTCGATATCACAAGCGGAGGCAATCCTAAGGTGATTCAAAGTGCTACTGTTCTGAATTTTGGCAAGGTTTTCCAAACCGATACAAAAACCGAGACATTCTTTATTGCAAATACTGGTAAAGCACCTGTGAATCTTTTCAGTGTAACCTTTGTAAATGGTAATTATACTTTAGATGGCACATTTTTACAAGTGTTGAAACCCGGCAGATCAAACTTTTACACTATTAAAATCAACTCGGACAACCTTGGGGTGTTCAATGATATTCTGACAATTACAACCGATGAACCGGCTACTTATCAGATCAACTTGACAGGAGAGATAATTGAAGCCCCGCAAATCAGCACAAGCATCACAAATATTAATGAAACGCTTGTATCCGGTGACTCAAAAACAGTGGCTTTAAAAGTTTCCAATGGCGGAAACCATGATTTAGATTTTGCCCCGGTTGGGAATTCGTGGATGAATATTTCTGAAAAAACTACAACCAAACAGGTGCCTGTAATTCCGAATTACACATACAATTTTAAAAGCAGTAAAGATGCAGGTGGCCCAACCTTTAGCTGGATTGAGATTGCTGAGCCACAAAATATTGTAACCGTTGGGGATCCATGGTCGGGCGAAAACCCATGGTCGGCTAAAATTAACCTTCCATTCACTTTCAACTTTTATGGGAATGAATACAATTACCTATATGTTGGGTATAACGGGCTTATCGGTTTTGAACCTGAGCAGGAATTATTAGTTTTTGGCGGTGAAGCCATTCCTAATGTTGAGGCGCCCAATAATTTTATTGCAGCTCTGTATGGTTTTATTGGACAATCATGGATTAAAGAATACCCAAAAACAGGTCATTATGTTTACTCTGATGAAGAGAAGGTCATTATTGAATTTTGCGATTTCAACACTGGTTTTGGGATGACTGGTCCAATGTCTATCCAAATTATCATCTTTAAAACCGGCAATATCAGATTCCAGTACAAAATGCATTACGAAACTGATGCCGACCTGATTACACCCTTCGGTGTAATTGGTGTAGAGAATATTGATGGAACGGAGGGTGTCCAGATAGCCAATCGCACATATATTAACAGGAACCAGTTGGCTTATGAGTTGTTTCCTGTTAAAAAATACATTATACCTGCTGGTGAAAGCAAGGAGTTTGATGTAACCCTTAGCGCAATGGAACTATTTGCAGGACAGTACAATGATGAGCTAAAGTTGATTAACAATGCTCCACAGTCTCAGGGTTTATCAATTCCTGTAAATTTAACTGTGAGCGGTTCGGCTGATATCGTTTACCCCGATTCGGTTGGCCTGGGCGATTTAATGGTTGTTGAAACACCAGAAAGCTGGGTGTCACCATTTAAAGTTTACTCAAAAGAGTTTAATATTGAAAATAAAGGAACGGCTAAAGCAGAGATATTTTCGTTTGACCTATCCAAAATGAACTCATCCAAAGTTTATGCTTATACGAAGGGTGTTGATTGGTTTGGTAATCCAATCTGGCAATGGATTGATGTTGCTTATCTGCCTGAAACGGATTGGAATACCTGGCTGCCAATTCCGCTTTATCTACAGCCGAAATCTTCTATGAAATTTATGGTTGAGATAACACCAGTTTCAGCTGATCAGGTTAGGGATACACTTACAATAATCACCGATCAGGGAACATATCCCGTTGCACTTGCTGCCGATGCCTACCTGCCTCCCGTTATTGGCGTTGAGATAGATACCATCAGGGTTTATGCTCAAACCAAAACTCTTTTCGAAACTAAATCAATGCATATTGATAACCTGTTTGGAGGGTACGATCTTAATTATTCACTTAATATTGACTATTTACGGGGCGTAACAACGGATAACAGTATTGCAGTAAGTTCAGAAAAATCAAATGTAATTACTCCTGTACTTCAAAAACAAGACGTAGTTCAATCTAAAAATAGTTCAAAGTCAAGTAAAGATGGTTTTAACCGTGTTTTATCCTATGAGAATGCTACTGCAATTGATTCAAAATTAGGGTACGGTGGTTCGTCACCATTCTATACTCTTACTGCTTTCCGGGCACCTGATGATGGTTTCAACCTAACACATGTTCAAACGTGGTATGTTCCTGGTGAGTGGCTTAATTCAAAAATTAAGGTTCAGGTATATGCCGGGAGCAGTGATATTTACAAGGCTAAATTGATAAATAGCCAAATCTTTGAATATAGTGTAACCAGTGCTGATAATATTGGCCAGCTGATTACCATTCCCCTTGAAAAGAATCTGCTTTTCTATCCCAATGAATATTTCTTTGTAGTAATTGGGTACGAGTCGGGTGCTAATTTCCCTCAGGGTGTAGTTACAATGCCATCAGTTATTAATAACCGTTATTTGTATGGTTCTGGCAATGGGGTTTGGTATGATTTAACAAGTGCAGGAGCATCACTTCAGCAGTATGGATGGGTTGTAAGAGCTCTTGAGGAGCAGTATCAAAGTGCTGTTTGGGTTTCTTTGGCCTCGTCACAAACCGGTACAATTCCTGCCGGTTCTGCGAAAGAAGTATCACTTGATTTTAAAGCAGGGTATTCCAATCCAGGCGAGAATATTGCCAAGCTGGTAATCTCCTCGAATGATCCGTATAAATCTAAAAAAACGGTTACATTGATTCTTGATTTGAACCAGGGTCCAAAGTTTGAGATTGAGAAAACGGCGCTATCAGTTAAAGAGAATGAAATTTTGAAATTTAAAGTCATTGCCAAGGATAAAGAGGGTGATAATTTCTCTATGAATTTTAAAACCCCTCAACCTTTTATCTCAACCTCATTTGCAAATGACACTTTAGACATTAGCTGTTCACCAACTTATGATGATGCAGGTGTTTACACATTAGTTGTGGAGGCGGAGGATGCCCTTGGTAATAAAAGTGAGGCTTCAATTCTCTTAACTGTTCAGAATGTTAACCGGGCACCCGTAATTGTTAACCCAATTGGGAATAAGGAGTTCTCCTACTCAGAAACGCCTTATTTCCTGTTATCTGCTATAATTGCTGATCCGGATGATGATCAGTTGGTTTATTCAGTTACATCAAGTAACGAATCGGTGCTAAAGATTTATATGGCTAACGATGCTGTGATATTTACTGTGAAATCCTCAGGAACAACAACAATTACAATAACTGGAACTGATGGTGAAGGGTTATCGGTTTCTCATACATTCAGCATTGCAATCTGGCCAACCGCTGTAGATCAAGTCGTTTCAGATAATATCCATGTTTATCCAAACCCTACCAAAGGTGAACTTTATATAATGCTTCCCAATGGAATTAGCTTGGGTTCTGTAGTTAAAATTACCAACCTGATAGGGGAGACAATTTTAGAGCAAACGATCAGCTATACAACCGATAAATTGTATCTGGACTTATCGGAATTTTCAAATGGGGTCTATTTGATTACTTTTAAAAATGGTAATTCTGATAAAATTGCTAAAATTATTAAGTATTAGAAGAAACAGAAGAGGGCTGTCTGTAAGGATAGCCCTTTTTTTCTTGATATAAACAAGGATTATTGATTAAGAATTGGTTAAACTTTTTTACCTGCAGTTTGATTTGAACTTAATCTTTTTCATTAAGCAGATCAGGCCTTAACCTTTTAGTCCTTTCAACCGCTTGTTCCATTTGCCACTTCTCAATTTCCT
This sequence comes from uncultured Rikenellaceae bacterium, assembly GCA_964552655.1. Classification (GTDB taxonomy): domain Bacteria; phylum Bacteroidota; class Bacteroidia; order Bacteroidales; family Tenuifilaceae; genus CAZKHG01. The sequence goes on along the minus strand of CAZKHG010000041.1, from coordinate 3,956 downwards.
TGAAGTTGCCTGAAAGTAAAATTTCCGGAACTTTCCAACCATTAAACTCCGCTGGACGAGTATATACAGGTGGTGCTAGCAAACCATCCTGAAAAGAGTCAGATAGGGCAGAAGTTTCATCGGAGAGGGCACCCGGAATAAGTCGAACAACGCTATCTACAATTATGGCTGCTGCTAATTCACCTCCGGAAAGTACATAATCCCCAATGGATATTTCTTTAGTGATAAGATGTTCTCTTATACGATGATCAATCCCTTTGTAATGCCCGCAAAGGATGATAATATTCATTTTAAGGCTAAGCTGGTTTACTGTTTTCTGGTTTAGCAATTCACCATCAGGGGAAGTATAAATTATTTCATCGTATTCCCTCTCATTCTTCAGCTTTTCAATAACCCTGTAAATGGGCTCAATTTTCATCACCATTCCGGCATCCGGACCAAAAGCGTAATCATCGACTGTTCGGTGCTTATCGGTTGTATAATCACGTAAAAAATGAATATTAATCTCAACCAAACCTTTGTTTTTTGCCCGCTTAATGATTGAATGATTTAATGGGCTCTCAAGTAGCTCTGGTAATACTGTGATGATATCAATCCGCATGAATAATTTTTTCCAAAATTAAATAAAAAACTCTGTGTAGCTCAGTTTTTCTTTGGGTTTCTCCGGGTAATAATTTCACAGAGATCCACTCAGAAGACGCAGAGTAACACAGAGGGCCAATGGCATTCTGATTAAAAGCTATTTTACCTTCGGGATGTTAACAAGTACTTCTTGTAAAAGATCCCAGAATTTTCTGGTTGTTTCAATATTCAGCCTTTCATCGGGCGAATGAGCTCCTTTAATTGTAGGCCCGAATGAAATCATATCTAAATACGGGTATTTTTCCAAAAACAACCCGCACTCTAAACCAGCATGAATAGCCCTAACAACCGGATCAACACCAAATAGCTTTTTGTATGCATTTTTGGTGATGGTTAGCACTTCGGAGTTTGTATTTGGCGCCCACCCGGGGTAACCTTCTGAGTGTTGTACATGACCGTTTGCCAGCCTGAAGACACTTTCTACCATATTTGCGATATCGTGTTTGGCCGATTCAATAGAACTTCTCTGGCTGGTTGTAACCAAAATCTGATTGTCCTGAATAAACTTAACCGATGCCAGGTTAGTTGACGTTTCTACTAATCCCTTAAGCTGACGGCTCATTGCAATAACGCCGTGGGGACAAGAGTAGAGTGCATTGAGTAAATCGAATTGTGTTGGCTCATCAATTACAAACTCAGGCAAATCATTACTTTCGAGGGTAATGGTTAAACCCGTTTCAACATCTCCAATTTCATTTAAAATTTCTTTTTTATAAATCTCAAAATCTTTTATCATGTCATCTTTGTCATCCTGATGGAGCGCGAAAACAGAATAAGCTTCGCGTGGTATAGCATTTCGAAGGTTACCACCATCGAGCTGCGAAATTCGCAAATCAAATTTGTTTGAACTTTTCCAAAGAAAACGGTTGATGATCTTAATTGAATTCCCTAACCCTTTATCAATATCATCGCCGGAATGACCTCCTTTTAACCCTTTTACTGTTAGCTTGTAAGCAATGAAGTCGGATGGAACTTTTTCCCTCTCGTATGCAAAGGTGATAACCGTGTCAACCCCTCCGGCGCAGCCAATGAAAAATTCACCCTCATCTTCAGAGTCGAGGTTTAGCAGAATTTTTGAGGTGAAAAATCCGGGTTTCATTTCAAATGCCCCTGTTAACCCGGTTTCCTCATCAACGGTAAACAAGCATTCGATAGGCCCGTGCGGGATGCTATCCGATGCCAACAAAGCCAGCTGAGCGGCAATTCCAATCCCATCATCAGCACCAAGGGTTGTGCCTTTTGCTTTAACCCATTCCCCATCAACATAGGGAATTATGGGATCATTTAAAAAATCATGAATTGTATCGCTGTTTTTTTCGCAAACCATATCCAAGTGGCTTTGGAGAACCACAGGCTGCAAATTCTCCATGCCGGGGGTAGCCTTCTTCTGGATCACCACATTCCCGGCTTCATCCTTTTTTGATTCAAGGTTATGTTTTAGTGCAAATTCGATGATATAGCTGATTATCTTTTCTTCTTTCTTGGATGGTCTTGGGATAGTACAGATCTCATTGAAGTACTTCCATATTTCAGAAGGCTGTAAATTATCTAATGTGCTCATAATTAAATATTTTAATATGTAAAACGCTTATATTTTCTGTGCAATGTATATATATTTATGGAAAAATTTCAATAATTAACGCTGTTTAATAATCGATAGTTTATGTTTTATACCATGTTTGGGTTTTTATAAAAAAAGAAGCTTATTTTTGCGACCGGTTAAGTGGAAAATAAATGATCGAAAAATCAGAGCTGATAAATTTGCTTACCGAAGCCATCAATTCCTCTGTTAGGGCTGGTAAACTAATAATAGATGTTTATAACTCTGATGACTTTCAGGTAAACCTGAAATCTGATGCTACCCCATTAACCCTGGCTGATAAGCTTGCGCACAATGAGATTTCCAACTCATTATCCAAAACCCGGATACCGTGGCTTAGCGAAGAGGGTAGAGATTTACTTTATGAAGAGCGAAAAGGCTGGGAGATTTTCTGGATGGTGGACCCGTTGGATGGTACCAAGGAATTTATCAAAAGGAACGGGGAGTTTACCGTAAACATCGCACTTATACTTAATGGATACCCGATACTAGGGGTTGTTTTTGTGCCTGTTACCGGTGATTTATACTTCTCGTTGCAATCGCATGGATCATATAAAATCAATTTAACAGACCCTTATAAGAATATCGGCTATAACTTTAACGATTTAGCTCAACGATCCAGTAAACTTCCAATAAAATCTTCAAGAAAAAAATTCACCGTAGTTGGGAGCCGGTCGCACATGTCAAGGGATACACAGAATTATATTGATAAGTTGAGAAACAAGTATGGTGATCTGGATTTTATTTCTCGTGGATCTTCCTTGAAAATTTGTATGGTTGCCGAAGGTCAGGCTGATATCTACCCTCGTTTTAGTTCAACCTTTGAGTGGGATACCGCAGCAGGACAAGCAATTGCCGAAGGAGCAGGCTGCCAGGTTGTTAATGCAGATTCATGCATCAGAATGATATACAATAAAGAGGAACTCAAAAATCCCTGGTTCATTGTAAGGGCAAGACCCGATATTGGTGTATAAAAAAAGACAACCCACGGGTTGTCTTTTTCAGATTCTAAGTAGAAAACTAGTTAGCCTTTGTGCTATCAGCAGCTGCAGCACAAGGTTTTTCACATGCTGAACTGTCTTTTTTCTCGCAGCACTCCTTCTTTTCCATTTCGTTGCTGTTTTCTTTTTTCTCCCTATTGCCACAGCTGGCAAATGCTAAGGCGCTAATAAAAATAACGCTGATGAGTAAAGTGGTTGATTTTTTCATTTTCATAATTGTTAAAAATTTAGCCACAAAAATAATCACATATTTTGAATTTAGCATTTCTATTCAACACATTCCGATAAGGAAGCTACCAGTTATAGTTGAATATAATTCCAGCCGATAACCAACACCCTGGCTGTGTTACACTCGAAATATCAAAATATTTGACATTGAAAAGGTTGTTTGCCTCTGTGTAAATATTTATTTTAGGGCTAACCCATTGCACCCTGAAATCTGTAATGAAAACAAATGGGTATTTTTCATTCCTTCCGGATTGGCTGATATAAGTTCCAACCCTGTCCTGGTAAGAAATTTTCCAGCTTGCTTCAAGTTTTGAGAATATTTGATGATTAATCCCAATAACCAGATTATGATTTAGGTAATCTAATGCGTAGTAAGAGTCAAATTGACCGCTGGCTTTAGACGATTTTAGGTACGTATAGTTAATAGATACAGTTTTGATGTATGAACTTTTAAAGGATGTATAAAATCCAACTTCAGCTCCAAG
>CAZKHG010000040.1:0-33242 GCA_964552655.1 uncultured Rikenellaceae bacterium | reverse complement strand
AGTACCTTAAAGTATTCGACTACTACTATAATATTCATCAGCAAAAGTTAAGCGAAACCACAAAAACAAAGAAACGAACTTCATCAAGTTCAGTTAGGGTACTTAAAATTTGTGGTCAGATCAACGAGGAGCTTACCCAGCAGCAAAAAGTTGTAGTTCTGGTGCGATTGCTGGAGTTCGTTAAGCCAGAATCAGGGGAGGTTACTTACCAGGAGATGGCCTTCATCTCAACGGTGGCTGAAACTTTCCATTTTACAGAGGAAGAATTTGCCATTATCCGCGATTACGTTTTAGTTCCATTTAATACCCTGATTCCCAATAACAACATCCTTGTTATTAACAATATCAAAGAAGTTGATTCAAACAATATATCCAGACACATCTATTCAGATGCCCTTCAGGGTGAGATAAAAATTTTGCATGTTGAATCGTCCAATATATTTTTCCTTAGGTACTGGGGCGATCACGAACTTTACTTAAATGGACATCTGGTTCAGAAAGATAAAATATTTGTCTTAAATAATGGCTCATCCATCCGCAACTCAAGGATAAAACCGATATACTACAGTGATATAGTTGGCCGGTTTGCCAAGGATAGGATTAAGGAGAAGATACTTTTTGAGGTGAAGGATGTGGAATTCCATTTTAAGGGGGGCAAAATTGGGTTGCATAAAATGAGCTTTACCGAGGAATCCGGCCATCTTGTTGGTATAATGGGTGCATCAGGTGCTGGCAAATCCACTTTGCTAAACGTTTTAAATGGGACAGAAGAACCTACTGTGGGCAATGTGCTTATTAACGGTTTTGATATCCATAAACAAAAGGATGAGGTTGAAGGGCTTATCGGCTTTGTTTCACAGGATGACCTGTTAATTGAAGAGCTAACCGTTTTCCAGAACCTTTACTACAACGCAAAGCTTTGTTTTGATAACCTGCCGGAGCAGGAAATTGTGCGATTGGTGGACGAAACTCTGCTTAGCCTTGGCCTGCTTGAGAGAAAAGACATGAAAGTTGGATCGCCCCTTAACAAGAAGATAAGCGGCGGGCAGAGAAAAAGGCTGAACATTGCACTCGAACTTATCCGTGAACCCGCAATCCTTTTCCTTGATGAGCCCACATCTGGTTTAAGTTCTAGGGACTCTGAAAACATCCTAGACCTGTTGAAAGAGCTAACCCTAAAAGGGAAACTTGTTTTTGTGGTTATACACCAACCATCATCGGATATATTTAAAATGTTCGATAAGTTGTTGATACTCGATACAGGTGGATTTCAGATATATAATGGCGACCCGATTGAATCAATCATTTACTTCAAGTCCAGGGTTCAGCATGCCAACTGGAATGAAAGTGAGTGCACCCTTTGCGGGAATGTAAACCCCGAACAAATTTTTAACATTGTGGAAGCCAATGTGTTGGACGAGTATGGCAACCCCACCAGAACCAGAAAAACCAACCCCGCTGAGTGGAGCGACCACTTTAAAAAGCATTTTCCTGAAAGTGAAACCCCGGTTGAAGTTCCAACTGATCTACCTAAAATTCAGTTTAAGATTCCCGGTTGGGTAAAACAGCTTGGAGTTTTTATCAGAAGAGATGTTCTTTCCAAGCTGGCTAACTCCCAGTATATGATCATTAACGTGCTTGAAGCTCCCATTTTAGCTGTGCTTTTAGCCTATATCATTAAATTCTGGAATGTTGACATTGCAAATCAGGTGGGATACACCTTGCTGGAGAACAGCAATTTACCAGTTTACCTGTTCATGGCAGTGATTGTTGCTATATTTATAGGGCTCACAGTGAGCGCAGAGGAGATAATCAAAGACAGAAAAATCCTGAAACGGGAGGCTTTCCTTAACCTCAGCTGGTCCAGCTACCTGATGTCGAAAGTTGTAATACTTTTAGTACTCTCTGCCTTTCAGGCATTGCTCTTTGTGGTGATTGGAAACACCATACTGGAAATCAAGGGTATGTATTTTCAGTACTGGCTTGTTTTGTTCAGTACATGGGTTTCCTCCAACCTCCTGGGATTGGTAATTTCTGATAGCTTTAAAACAGTGGTCACAATTTATATACTAATCCCGTTCCTGGTAATTCCACAAATCATTCTGAGTGGTATCATCGTTAAATTTGAGAAGTTAAACCCTACCATTTCATCACCAAGCCACATACCATTTTATGGCGAAGTCATTTTAGCCCGTTGGGCTTACGAAGCACTGGCTGTATATCAGTTCAAGGAGAATAAGTACCAGAAACAGTTTTACATCTACGATGAGGCGATGAGCGTTTCGGATTTCAAGCGGAATTACTGGCTTAAAACCCTGGGGAATAAGGTTGATTTCTGTGAACGTCATCTGGCCAACCCTGAAAAAAAATCAGAGGTTCAGGATGCTATGATGTTGATCAAACACGAGATCAGCAAGGAGATGAACTCTGTTTCCGGATCGAAGCTACCATTCAAGAAGTTTAATGAAATTGATGTTGAAAATATCAATCAACCCCTATTAAATGATATTAAGGACTATTTTGAAACTTTAAGGAAATACTATATCAAGCTATACAATAAAGCGAGCGGTGAAAAGGATCAGATAATATCAGACTATCAACAAACAGCCGAAGGCACTGGGAATTTTCTAAGACTTAAACAGAAATATTTCAATGAAAGCCTGAGCGATTTTGTAAGAAATGGGGGAGAGGTAGATCGGATTATTGAATACCATGGGAACCTGATCCAAAAGGTGGATCCAATATACCTTTACCCTGAATCAAAACTGATAAGGGCACATTTTTATGCTCCTGCAAAACAACTATTCGGGCACTTTTTCCATACTTTTTGGGTAAATATTATTGTTATCTGGATTTCCAGCATATCAATGTATATAATCCTTTACTACAGGCTCCTTAAACGCCTGCTCGATTACTTTGAGGAATTGTTTGGTAAAAAGGAAGCAGATTAACACCTAAATCTCCAGATACAAAATAACCGGCTTTTTAGCCGGTTTCTTTTTAAACTGTTAGAATGGAAATCTTTGATTATATGGGTTTAATGGGGTAAAACCATAACCTGAGCCATTGGAGAAGTTAAAAGATGCCCCAATGGTTGTCTTTTCCCCCAGCTTATAGTTAAAACCCACCCCAAACTCATTGTAATCCATTTTTCCAACACCATAATAAAAAGGTGAAGTATAAAGCTGATTCTTACAAAAAGATCCGGAAGCAAAAACGCTTAGCTTGCTTGTTAGCTGGTAACGGCTGAAAGCGAAAACCTGGGTTGGATTATCAGAATTTGGTGTTGAACTATTTTGAATACTACCAACGTTACCTGCCATATTGTTGAAATTATTGTATGAAAGAGTGGCGCCAACAACCACTTGTAACCTTTCATTTGGTGCATATGCAACAGTTGGAGAGATGTAAGAATTTGTAAATCCAACTCCTTTACCAAACGAGGTATAGCCTGTGCCAAAAGAAATGTTGTAGTTGGTTTTCCCAGTATTGTTTACCCCATTTGGGGTGAAAATGGATGTACTGTCGTTCTGGTAATGAGTAAAATAAGCAGGATTGTAGAGGGTATGTAAATCATTTACAAGCTGGGCTTGTGAGGTAGAAAAAAAAGCCCAAGCTATAAACACTGCTAAAATGGATTTTTTAATCATAATCAAAAGCTAATTTAATCTGAACACACAAATATACAAACGAAAATATTATAAGGGTAGTCTAAAAAAACCAATTATTAATTTGTTATCAATTTTTAACATATCCCTATTTACTCCAAAACAATTTACTGGCTAAAATGTTGAAAACCGGTCATTCAGTTGAATCCACAACAAATAACAAATAACAGACAGCAAACAACAGATAACAGATAACAGACAACCTACTTTTCTTTCAGATTCTGTTCAATCAGCTGCTTGAGTTCCATGGGGGAAACGCCATATTTAATTGACCCATTTAAAACGAAGCTGATTTTCCCGGTTTCTTCCGATACAACCACAACCAGGGAGTCGGTATTTTCAGTCATTCCTAGTGCTGCACGATGTCTCATGCCATAGTGGGCTGGCAGGTTGATATTATCGGTTACAGGGAGAACACAACGAGCTGCTTTAATCTTATCGTTTACAATAATTAACGCCCCATCGTGCATCGGGCTATTTTTGAAGAAAATATTTTCAATTAACCTGCTGGATGTTTCTGCATCAATAATGTCACCGGTTTCAGCATAAAGTTGTAATTCCGATTTGCGGGCAATTACTATCAGGGCGCCGGTTTTGGAATCAGACAGGTGTCGGGCAGCTTTAACAATTGCATCTATGTTAACCGGGGCAATAATATTTTTTTGTTTGGGAAACAAAAAATTTTCCAGGGAGAACCTGTTCTTTGAGAGGTAACGGGTACCAATAAAAAGTAAGAATCTACGAATTTCCTGTTGGAAAACAATAATCAGGGCAATCACCCCAACCCCGATTATTTGCCCCAGGATGTTGCTAAGCAGCTCCATGTTAAGGGCTTTAACAATCAACCAGATCATGTAGAGGACAAAAATACCGACAAAAATATTTATAGCCACAGTCCCCCTTATCAACATGTAAATCTGGTAAAGTAGGAGGGCAACCAGAAGTACATCTATAACATCCAGTGCTCTGATGGTAATAAAAAGTTGGGACAACAGAATAATCATTTTTATCAGTTGATATTTACACTATTGATATAAGGGTTGTGAATTGTAGATTTCCATTAACCTGATAACTTCTGCCGCTTCCTTTACATCGTGAACCCTAAGAATTGAGGCTCCTTTAAGCAGAGCAATGGTATTAACAGCAGTTGTTCCATTTAGAGCTTTGGAAGGGCAGGTGTTGAGTACATTGTATATCATTGATTTTCTCGATAAACCAACCATAACAGGCAGTTCGAAAATCTGAAAAGCATTCAGATTTTTCAAAAGGGTATAGTTATTATCAATGCTCTTCCCAAATCCAAACCCCGGATCAATTACTATATCGTTTACCCCCAGAAGATTAAGGGTTTCAATTTTTTTTGTGAAAAAGGAAAACAGATCACCCATTAAATCATCGTAATGGGGTTTAATCTGCATGTTTGTTGGATTCCCCTGCATGTGCATAAGCACATAGGGCACTTTCAGCTCAGCCACAGTTTTAAACATTTCTGCATCCATTTCCCCGGCTGAAATATCATTGATTATGTTAACATCAAACTCATTTACCACTTTACGTGCAACAGCAGACCGATAAGTGTCAACTGACAATATTGCCTCAGGAAATTTTTTGCGGATTACTGTAAATGCTTTTGACAATCTTTTCAGCTCGTTTGTTTCGTTCACAGGTTCGGAACCAGGTCGGGTGGAGCAGGCCCCAACATCTATAATTGTTCCCCCTTGCTGCAGGATTTGCTCTGCGCGTTTGGCGATGGAGTAGCTAAATGTGAACCGACTCCCTTTAAAGAATGAATCTCTGGTAACATTTATAACACCCATTACCAGAGGTTTAGAGATATCGAGCAGTTTACCTTTGCATGAAAGAGTTTGCCTTCCCTTAAAAAATGAACCCAATTTTTCCATTTTTTCCTATCTTGCATTGCTTTTCGAAGCTAAAAATACTAAAGATTTACCATAACTGACTTACTTTATATTTGAAAAATGTTGAGTTGGAAAATAACCTTAAAAATAAATGGCATTTATTGTAATTGAAGGATTGGATGGTGCCGGCAAATCTACACAGATAAAGATGCTGGCTGACTATTTTGAAGGAAAGGGGTTAAAACACCGGTATCTTCATTTTCCCAGGACCGATTCCCCGTTTTTCGGGGAGATGATCGCCCGTTTCCTGAGAGGTGAATTGGGTGATGTCAATCAGGTTGATCCTTATGTTATTGCCCTCCTTTATGCTGGCGATCGGATGGATGCTTCGGGTATGATTAAAAACTGGCTCAATCAGGGTGAAAATGTTCTGCTCGACAGGTATGTTTACTCCAATATCGCTTTTCAGTGCGCCAAGTTTAAAGATGAAGCGCACCAAACCCGGTTAAGGAACTGGATTTTTGAGCTGGAGTACAACTACTATAAAATCCCCAAACCGGATATCAACCTATTCCTTGATGTACCCTTTAATTTCACAAAAGAACGGTTAACTGAGAATAGGTTTGGTGATGACAGAGCCTACCTAAATGGTAAAGAGGACATTCACGAGAAAGATTTACAGTTTCAGGAGAAAGTGAGGCAGGTGTACTTGAATCAGGAGAAACTGGATTCAACTTTTAATGTAATTAAATGTTATGATCAGGAGACGAATATTAAAAATCCAAACGATATTTTTGATTTGATACTAGACCATGTTAAACATTTGTAACTTCAAATATTATGGGTAATAGGTTCAAAACTCTGATTCAGATTTTTCGCTACACACTGGCAATTGTTTTTATTTTTTCCGGCTTTGTAAAGGGAGTCGATCCGCTGGGTTCTGCCTATAAATTTTCGGACTATTTTAAGGCATTTCATGCCGATTTTTTTGAACCATTAACCATCGTCTTTTCTTTTATTCTCTGTGCAGCAGAACTTTTAATCGGCTTGATGCTACTTTTTGGAGTTAAGATGAGGCTGGCTGCATGGGGAGCATTTCTGTTTATGGTTGTGTTTACACCCCTGACATTTATTCTGGCACTGTTCAATCCGGTATCAGATTGCGGGTGCTTTGGGGATGCCATTAAACTCACCAACTGGGAAACCTTTTATAAAAATATCTTTTTCCTGGTTGCAGCAATATTTCTCCTCGTAAGCAGAAAAACCCTTGAATCAAATTTAAAAAACCGGACAGAATGGCTCCTTGTTGCCATGCTGATTTTAATATCGTTAGCTCCATCCTGGTACGGGTTTAATCATTTGCCTTTGATAAATTTCAGGCCATATAAAATTGGTGTAAATATACCCGAGGCAATGCGTGTTCCTGAAGACGCTCCGGTTGATGAATACAAAACCATTTTTTACTACCAGAAGAATGGTGAGATCAAAGAGTTTGATGAGAATAATTACCCCTGGCAGGATTCCACCTGGAAATTTGTTGATAGCAAATCAACCTTGGTAAGAAAAGGGTTCACTCCCCCCGTTGAGAATTTTAACCTTTTCTCGTTGTATGGTAACGATATCACCGATAGCATAATTAATCACAGAGGTTATTATTTTCTGGTTATTGCTAAGGAAATTCAAAAAGTTAAGCCCGGATCAGCAGAACAGATGAACCAGCTATACCTATTAGCCAGAGATAAAGGGTACAGTTTTGCTGTAATAACCTCATCGTCAAGGAATCAGATTGATGATTTTGCAACTTCTTCCGGTGCATTATACCCATTTATCAATGCCGATGAGGTTCTTCTTAAAACCATAATCCGGTCAAATCCAGGGTTGATGATAATTAAGGATGGAACAATCATTGGTAAATGGCACTACCACGATATCCCACCGGTTGAGTATTTCAAAGGCAATTTACTTGCTACCCAGCTTTTACAAATGAACAAGCTTGCCACAAACCGTGCGGTTTATATTATTTTATCATTACTTGTTTCGATGTTTATCTTAAAATTAGTCATCGTTGATTTTAAAAAGAGGGGTTAAGTTTTTCATAAAACTTTAACCTGATATCATCATAATTGGTTAATTTAGTTGAGCTAAAAAATTATTAACCTAAAATACCCTAAAATGGCTATTATCTTTTCAATCATAAACAATAAGGGTGGAACAGGCAAAACTACAACGGCTCACAATCTGGGAGTAGCCTTTTCCAGGAGAAAGAAAAAAGTATTGCTTATTGATTTTGATAGCCAGTGCAACCTTTCTGCTGCATCAGGAGTTATGGGTGTTGAGCCCAATATTTGTGATGTTCTGCTTGGGAAAATACCCATTCAGGAATCCATTAAAACCCTTAAGGATTTCAGCATCATCCCTTCTTCCGATAAGCTGCTTGATACGGAATCGTTAATGAATGCCGAACCCGGCAGGGAGTACATTTTAAAAGAAAACCTTGAAAAGATAAAAAATGATTTTGATATTGTGCTGATCGATTGCCCGCCCAGCCTTGGAACTCTTTCAACAAATTCGCTGGTTGCGGCAAACTATTTTATTGTGCCCATGCAGGCCGAAAACTTTGCTTTCATTGGTTTGGACCGTATCCTTCATGTTACTGAAAAGGTGCATAAACGGTTGAACCCCACCCTTGAACTGGCAGGAATCCTGTTTGTAAAGCTTGCCTCAAGAACAAAGTTTAGTCAGGCTGTTATCACCAATCTTTCAGCAAACAGCGTACTTTCAGGTAAACTCTTCAATACTTTTATCAGACAGGATATCGCCCTGATGGAATGTGGTGCATTCCAGCAATCGGTTTTTGAATACGCTCCCAAGGGAAGAGGGGCCGTTGATTATATGGAACTGGCAAACGAAATACTCAGGAAGTATGGCAAAAAGTAAAAAAACTATCAGCGAAATTCAAAAAGCGCTGTTAACCAATACCCGGTTCATTAAAGAGGATGAACCTGCAGTTGAAATAACCAAACCTGGAAAGATAGAAGTGAAACCAAATCCCCAGGATTTTGCCCTCGATCCATCAGTTGTTAAGAGATATAAAATTCTTGCCGCTTATCTGAATGTACCCATTGATGAGCTAATGAACACAGCTTTAAACCACTACCTCAAGCTTAAATCGGTTCAACTTGAACATGCAATCCTCAAGCTTACCGGGGGAGAGTAGAGTCACTCCTTTTGGGTTGCCAGAATCATTTTCAGGTGCAGCTGATTCCCGATATCAAGAATTGAAACCAAATCCTGAAGCTGGATTGACCTGTCGGCACGCAAAATAATTGTAATATTTTCGGGGTTATCCACCAAACCCGTAAGTGCTGGTTTAATAGCGTTGAATGCTATGGGTTTGTCGTTTAGGTAGTATTTTAAATCCTTGGTTATTGAAAGGTTGATAGTAATTTTATTCACCTTCTGAACATTTACCGAGGCCTTTGGCAATAAAAGCTGAATAACCGATGGGTTTACCAGCGTGGAAATGATCAGGAAGAACAAAAGCAGAAAGAACATGATATCGTTCAGCGATGATGTGAACACCTCAGGGTGCAACTCCCGTTTCCTCTTAATAATCATCTACTTAACCAAAGTGTTATTTTTTCTGATTGCAACAAGCAGCTCGTTTGCCTGACGTTCAATTACCGAGGTAATCCGGTCGATCTTTGAGTTGAGAAGATGATACCCGGCAAAAGCGATGATCCCTACCATCAGCCCTGTGGCTGAGGAAATCATCTTTTGGTAAAGCCCCCCGGAGATTATACCAATGCTGATATTGTCAGCGAGTGAAATGTTGTAGAAAATTTTGATTACACCAAATATTGTACCCAGAAATCCAAACATTGGGGCAATTGTTGCAATTATCACCAAGTAATGATTTCCCCTGCTTAAATTATCAACCTGTTGGTGGGCTTCTGCTTCCATTGCATCCTGAATGTCCCGCAGGGTGTAACCTACAGAATGAAGACCAGCTTCCAGAACGGCACCCACTGGCTGATCGTTGGTTTTGCATATTTGAATGGCTTCATCAATTTTTCCTTCTTTGACAAGGGGACTAATAGTACCCATCAGGTTGGGCACTTTTGATGCTTTCCTGAGTACCACCCACCGCTCAATGATCACAAAAAAACTTACAATTGATAGAAAAATTATGGGGATCAGTATCCATCCACCTTTCAGGAATATCTGAAACATATTCTCAGTATGGGCTGTGGTAACCGGGAGAGATACATTTTGCAGTATAATAGATAAATTCATTTTAAAAGATTATGTGCAGGTGCGTTGTTTCCCCGACAAATATAAGTAAGAAATAGGAAAAGGCTTAAGGTTTGGCATGGAATTAATCCAATTCTTAAGCCTAATCCCGTTCATTTGAAAAGCAAAAACCCGATCCTTACAGGCTTATACAAATTTAATCCCGATAACCAGGATATCATCAACCTGAGGATGGTATCCCTGCCATTCCTCCAGGTTCTGTTCAAGTAGCTGCTTTTGTTTTTCCATGGGCTTATCGGCAATGCTGGTAAGGAAGGTTTTGAATGGTTTTGCCATATATTTCCTGCCATCATCGCCCCCAAACTGGCTGATATACCCGTCGGAGAAAAGGTAGATAGAATCACCTGTTTTAAAATCAATTATATTATTGGAGAACGAATCTTTTTCGATCAGGTGAATGCCTACCGGCATTTTATCGGCCTTGGTTTCAATCAGTTCACCGTTTCTGATCAGGTATAGCGGGTTATACGCACCGGCAAACTCCAGCTTTTTGGTTTCAAAATCGATTACGCAAAGTGCAATATCCATCCCATCCTTCGATTCGCCTTCCTTCCCGGTTTGCGAAAGGGTTGATTTTATAAGATCACGCAACTTGTTCAGAATCATGTTGGCCTGGGTTCCTTTGGTTTCGGCTATTATCTCGTTGAGGAAGGACACGCCAAGCATGCTCATAAATGCACCCGGTACGCCATGTCCGGTACAGTCTGCAGCAACCACAATGATTTTACCATCCTTCTTTTCCATCCAGAAGAAATCGCCGCTGACAATATCGCGTGGTTTAAAAAGTATAAAGTATTCCGGCAGGATGTTATCAATAAATTCCTTTGATGGCATAACAGCAGTTTGAATCCTTTTTGCGTACTCAATACTTTTGGTAATTTCTTCATTCTGCTTTACAATATGATCGCGCTGGGCCTCGATCTCATCCCGCTGAGCCTCGATTTCCTCTTTCTGTTGAAGAATTTCTTCGTTTTGTTTTGCAAGTGCAACGTTTTGTTCGGCCAGAACCTCTTTTTGCTCTTCAATTGTTTTGGTTCTTTCGCGGACCTTCTCTTCCAGTATTTGTTTTTCCCGTTGTAGCTGACGTTCCCTGTATTTCACCACCTGGATCAGGCCAAGTACGATTACAATCAAACAAATACCAATAAACCAGGGTGTTTTCCAGAATGGGGGTTTTATGATAAAAGCCAAAGAATATACCTGACTTTCATTCCCAAAAATATCCCGGGCCTTAATCTGGATTGTAAACTTTCCGCTTGGGAAATAGGGGAATTCAAGCGGATTTGTCTTAGTCCAGTCGCTCCATTTGCTCATAACACCTGCAATAAAATACTGGTACTCTACCGATTTTTCTTTGATGTAGAATGGAGCGCCAATGCTGATTTTAAGGGCATTGTTTGAGTAGCTGAGTTTGATGTCCTCAAAGTTGATAATGCTGCCCTGATTATCAATAACCTGCTTGAGGAATAATGGGAATTCGTTTTGTAATGTATCTTTTGGGTTAACCTTTACCCGTATAATATTGCTGAAATCATTGGCAATAAATATCTCTTTATTTTCATTAATAAATAGATCATTTATTTTGTCGAATAACCCTAAAAACCTGACTGCTGAGATATTCAGCTCTTTTTCAGGGGAGTAAAGTTTCCATCGCAGATCCCTTTTTACCCAGGTATAATTATCCTGGGTGTAAATAACATTGATACCCGATAACTCAAATGAAGGGTCAACAACCAATGAATCTTTCTCTTTGCTGAAGTTGAACACCTGATTATTGGTGAAAACTTTGGTAGCACCTCCCACTTTTCTGGCAATAGGGGAATCTATCGATTTATTTTTTGGGGTTAAAAGTTTTGATACCGCTTGTCCGCCCTGAACAATGGATAACTTGTACACATTGAATTCAGTGGTAATTAGTAACGTATCATCCGATAATTCCACCAGTGAAACAGGGTACTCATTTTCTATTTTAAACAGGTTAACAGCTTGCCATTTGTTGTTGATAAAACTCAACCGTTCAACGCCATTGGTAGTGCATAGGTATAACGTTTTTTTAAAGAAATCGGAGGGTTTTGCGAATAGTATGTACTTCCCGGTAACAAGGGCTTTGCCCTTGTTATCCTCAACCTCATATATTCCGGTGCTGGTGGCGGCTATCAGCTTATTGTCATAAACCATAAGCTGCCGGCATTTCCCGTCAATGTTTGGAACTTTCTGGTAGCTGTGCCGCACCGATTGCAAGGCATAAATCTTCTTCTTTGCAGCTGTGATCTCTTTCTTTTCCTCTTTTTTAATTTCAGTAATCAATTCGGCTTCTTTTTGCTTTTCGGCCTCCTTTTCGGCTTTGGCCTCTACCCGGGCTGTCTTACTGAACAACCTGGAGAAAAATCCTTTTTTCTTTTTTGATTCCTGATCCTGGGGCTGAACCTGTTGCTGTTCGGGTGTTACTATCTGTTCGGGTTCTTTTTTAACCTCAACGGGCTGTTCAACTTTTTTAGCGGGTTGAACTGGAACATCAACCTCTTTGAAATCTTTAATTTCTGCCAGGTAGAATAGCCCTTCGCTGCTACCGGCATAAATCATCTTGTTGAACTCTGCAATGGATAAAATGTTTCCGCTTATACCGGAGTAGTGTTCGAACGATTTTATGGGAATATTCAGATCCGTTCTGGAGATTCCCATACCATGGGCAATCCATAAGCCACCGAAATTATCGTGCCCCAGAGAAACCACTTCATCATCAGGCAACCCGTTGGAGTAGTTGAGAATGGTTTCAGTTTCAAGGGTTCTGGAATTTATCACAACACAACCACCAATTAGAGTACCCAGTGCAAATCGGGTGCTATCCACAGAAACGCCTGAGTTTATGAAGCTGGCATCAAAATACTTCTGATCTTTCAGGAAAACGGTTCGGGTATCATACCCGTTAAAACGCAGTACATTATTGCCCGATGTTCCTATATATGTGTTTTGGTCGTGGTTGAAGGTAAACTGGATTAAATCTTTATCTGGTATTCCAACTCTCAGAAGTTCTGCTTTGTTATCGTTTAACCTGTAAATACTTTTATTATTCTTTATAATAAAAAGGTTTCCATTAAGCTCAAAAAGATCAGTAATAACTTGGGTGCTGTCTGTTTCAATAAAAACAGGTGATGTTTGGTAAGTGTTACCGGTTAAAATTCGGCTGATATGTTGAGTTCCACAGGCGTAAACCTGATCATCTAGTGCAGCGAATTTAAAGTAGATGTCACCGGTCTCATCCTTAACGGAATAGTAGTTATAGATCCCTTTTGAATCCCTTTTAAAATACCCGAGCTCTTTATCGGAGCTTACATACAAATCTTTGTAATAAAATACGGCCAAGGGTTTACCGTTTATATCAAATTTAATCCACTCAAACCCATCAAACTGGTAAATTCCCTTGCGGTTTAATATGTACATGAAGTGATTATCCCCCTGGATCATAGACCAGTTCTGGTTACTTAGGGTTGGTGGCAGCTCATAGTTGGTTACATAAGGAACCCCTTTCTGAGCGAAAACCTCATTAATGCTAATAACCCATAAGGAAAGTGTTAAAAGTAATAAGGTGGTTAGTTTTGTTTTCATGGTTTTTTATAAATTTTCAAAAGGAAATTTACACCAAATCATTAAATAATTGATAGTAAACAACGTTAAATTTTTGTAAGGTTTACTATTATGATCCCAAAACAATGCATTAACCTATACAACACCTCAGTAATTGAAATGTTTTATATATTCGTAACGGGATAAATCAGGGCTATCACTTTATTGATATGTTGTTTCAGCTTAAAAATTTACTTCGGAATATATTGATGTTTTGCAGGTTGGATTTAACCAGAAACCTGAGGTACGATAGGTTATCCCGGCTCATCATCATTAAAACGATAGCTGATGGCAATTGTTGTATTGATGTTGGTGCACATAGCGGGGATTTTTTAAGGCTTTTCCTCAAATATTCGCCCAACGGAACCCACTTCGCCTTCGAACCATTGCCCGATTTTTTTAAAGCGTTGCAAGCTAAATATTCTGTAAAGGCTAAAGTCCTTCCTTATGCCCTGAGCAATTCGAATGGCTTTTCCGATTTCAATTATATCAGGAACTCCCCGGCTTACAGCGGGTTGAAAAAGAGAAAATACAATGTACCCAACCCTGAGATTGAACTAATAAAAATTGAGCAGCGAACGCTGGATTCCTGTATCCCTGAGCAAACCAAAGTTGATTTGATAAAAATAGATGTTGAGGGTGGGGAATACCAGGTTTTACAGGGTGCAAAGCGAATTCTTATGAACTCAAAACCGCTAATCCTCTTTGAATGTGGCCTTGGTGCGAGCGACTACTATGGCACTAAACCCGAGATGGTCTTTGATTTTCTAACCAATTTCAACTATAAAATTTATACACTTCCCCATTGGTTAAAAGGCAAACAAAATCTGACGAGGGAACTGTTTGTTGAGTTATACAACAAAGAGAAAGAGTTTTTTTTCCTGGGAATCTGATTAGCTGCCTCGTTCGGTTTAGGCTAACGCCTAGACGGTACAAGTTGTACCTAGGTCGGTGTATTTTCCTCTTACTGGCGAGGACCTGCGGTCCGGGTCATAATATTTACAAAGAATATTACACAATTTTCAGTTGCAATAATAGCCCTTTACTCTTAAACACGGACGAGTAAGTCCGCGCTAGCAGGAGTATAATTACTCTTTAATCAGCTTCATCTCATCCACCAGCCGTTTTGCTCCGGCGTACTTATCAATTACAAAAAGTACGTATCGGATATCAACAATAATGGTCCGCTGGATAGCTGGTTCAAAAGCAAAATCGCAGGCCATGGCTTCAAAATTGCCATCAAAGGCAATACCGATAAGGTTCCCGTTGGCATCGAGAGTTGGGCTGCCTGAGTTACCCCCGGTAATATCGTTATCGGTGAGGAAACAAACAGGCATTTCACCGTTTTTACCGTAGATCCCGTAATCCTTGTTTTGCCATAGTTGTTTCAACCTGGCAGGCACAATAAATACATCCTGGCTGGGGTTCTCCTTTTCCATAACTCCAGTAAGGCTGGTAAAAGGTTTATAGGCAACCCCATCGCCGGGTTTGTACCCTATTACTTTGCCATAGGTTAACCGCATGGTTGAGTTGGCATCTGGGTAATGGAGTTTATTCTTTTCCATTTCCAGAATTCCCCTGGTGTAAAACTGCATGGCCCGGTCGTAATCATTTTGCATGGGACGGGCTTGCCTGGAGATGGAATCGTATAGCAAATTGTAATTTTGCGAGAGCATGAATATCGGGTCACGAACAATGCTGTCTATCACCGGTTTTTTTAGAAACCGTTTCAAATTTTCAGGTGAGCTGAAGTACGAACGCTGGTAAAAGTTCTGCGCGTACATTGGCATCATTACGTCAATCCGGGGTTGTTCCTTAAGCGCCTGTATCAATGGTATATTGGGGCAATCAGATGTATTTTGCAGTAAACTTTGCAGCGCGGTGGAGTACAACCATACATCGGGAATAATATGATAGTTTTTAAAGATAACCGGTAGCTGTTTTTTTATCTTACGAGCCTCCTTTTTCACCTTGCCATTGCCCATCATGGCATCGAAAAGGCTATTACAGGCATTAATATTTTTTCCGATATCCACCGGGTAAAATGCTAAAGCGGATAATGAATTTTCTATTTCATACCATTTATTCTTTCTGTAAACCTTATAGTAATCATCGAGTTGTGGTATGGCGGTTAAGTATTTGGTTCTCTGGGATGGCAGCAGCGATGCCCACGATTTAAGGCTATCCTCACGGGCTTTAAGCCGTTCTACAACGTTGAACCGGAACATGGATTGAGCCTGCCAGGTATCCTTCTGGTAAAAATTAACCAGGTAATCATGCTTATCGGTATAATCTACTTTAACCTGTGGGTCTTTGGATTGAGCATCCTTAACAATCTGAATCATTTCACCCCAAACTTTCTCTTTCCAGGGTGCAATTACATCGCGGGCGTGGGTTGCTTCAAAGGAGCTGGCATAACGATAGGTTGTACCTGGGAATCCAATAATCATTGCAAAATCTCCCTCATTAACCCCTTTCAGTGATATTGACAGGTATTTTTTGGGTTTATAAGGTATATTTCTGGTGCTGAATTCTGCCGGGCTGCCATCTGGGGCGGTGTAAATCCTGAACATTGAAAAATCGCCGGTGTGCCTGGGCCAGTGCCAGTTATCTACATCACCGCCAAAGTTTCCTATGGATGATGGCGGTGCTCCAACCAACCGTACATCTAGAAACCTTTCATATACAAAAAGATAAAAGTTATTAAAGTTAAACATCGGTTTTACCACCGTTTGGTATTTACCCTGCCTGTTGCTCTCGGCAACTTTATCCATTGCCTGGTAGATTTGGGTAAAATACTCGGCATTTGATACCTTCTCGTCAACCATGCTAAAAACCTTGTCGGTTACATCCTCCACTCTCACAAGAATTGATGCTGTTTTTCCAGCAATATTCAGCTCCTCTTTCAAAGTTTTAGCCCAAAATCCATCTTTTAGATAGTTTCTTTCGGCAGTGCTCTGCGATTGGATTGCATCCACCCCGCAATGATGGTTGGTAAGGAACAGCCCGTTGGGCGATACCAGTTCACCGGTACAACTCCCGTCATCAAACATCACTATGGCATCCTTCAAGCTGGAATTATTGACATTGTAAATGTCTTCGGCAGTGATTTTTAATCCCATTGCCTCCATTTTAGCCATATTTTGGGTAATCAGGTTTATCAGCCACATTCCCTCATCTGCCCTGCTTGTCAGGATGCTAAGAATCAGTAAAAAGGGTACCAGTAGTCGCCTCATTTCTTAAATTTTAGTTAGTAACAATTCTTAAGATTGGATGTTTTAAGTTCAAAATTCAATATTCAAGATTCAAAATTCAATGTTAATCAATGGGCTTTCCATTCTGAACCTTGAACCATGAATTTTGAACCTTGAATCATTAAAGGTACAGATTTAACATCAAAAATAAAAAATTATTGTTTTAAGCCGCTCCTTACAAGCAAAGCATCGATAGTTGGTTCTTGCCCTCTGAATCTTTTATACAAGATCATAGGATGTTCACTGCCACCTTTCGATAGGATATTTGTGCGAAACGAATTAGCGGTTTCCTTATCAAAAATTCCTTTTTCTTTGAACAAGGAGAAAGCATCAGCATCCAGCACCTCTGCCCACTTATAGCTGTAATAACCGGCAGCATAGCCCCCGGCAAAGATGTGAGAAAAAGAGGTAGAAATGTTGGTGCCCTTCACCTCAGGAAGAATATCAAGTGCTTTTAGCTGATTTTTTTCAAAATCATTCACATTCCCTGTAAACGGATCGTTCATAGAATGCCAGGCCATATCTAATATCCCAAATCCCAGCTGACGGATTGAGGCATACCCGGCAAGAAAATTCCTGCTGTTGATAATTTTATCAACCAGCTCCTGAGGAATTTTCTCCCCTGTCTGATAATGAACTGCAAACAGATCAAGGAAATTTTTCTCAACCGCCCAGTTCTCCATTATTTGTGATGGTAATTCAACAAAATCCCGGTAAACGGAAGTCCCACTAAGTGAGTTATATGTAACATCGGAGAGTAACCCATGCAGGGCATGGCCAAACTCATGCAGGAAAGTGGAAAATTCGTTGAATGTTAAAAGCGAAGGATCCTTATCAGTAGGTTTGGTAAAATTGGTAACAATTGAGATCAAGGGTCTTACGTCCTGACCGTCGGTTTTGTACTGGGATCGGAAGGAGGTCATCCAGGCACCGCCGTTTTTCCCCTCCCGTGGAAAGAAATCGAGGTAAAGCACACCAATGAATTTTTTCGATTCATCGGTAACCTCGTAAGCTAAAACATCCGGGTGATAAACAGAAATTTTCTTATTCAAAGTGAAATTCAGGCCATAAAGCATATTTGCCAGCTTAAAAATGCCTTCCCTTACATTTTCAAGTCTGAAATAGGGTTTAAGCTCTTCCTCGCTGTAGCTGTATTTCTGATTTTTTAATTTTTCGGTAAAGTAGCTCCAATCCCATTTCTGGAGTTTATCGGTAAAACCAAGTTTTTTTGCAAATGCAGTTACTTCCTCAAGCTCCCTACGGGCAGCAGGAATTGAGGCATCTTCCAACTGCTTAAGGAATTTATTAACCTTTTCAGATGATTCAGCCATTCTTTCCTCCAAAACAAAGGTGGAGAAGTTCTCATACCCCAGTAATTTTGCCTGTTCCAACCTGAGTTCCACAATTCGTTTAATGATGTTCTGGTTATCCCTTTCATTACCTTTGAAACATTTGCTGTTATAAGCTTTGAAAAGTTGTTCGCGCAGCTCACGTTTCTCAGAATACTTCATAAAGGGTAAATACATGGGAATATCAAGGGTGATCATCCAGCCATCCTTTCCTTTATCTTTGGCAACCATGGCTGCAGCATCAATTAAACTTTGGGGTAAACCGGCCAGATCATCGGCATTTGTGATATGAAGCTGGTAGGCATTGCTTTCAGCAAGTAGATTCTCATCGAATTGAAGAGAAAGATCGGAAAGGTCTCTGGTTATGACCCTGTACCTTTCTTTTTGTGATTCAGATAGGTTGGCACCATTCCTGACAAACCCCTTATAGGTTTTATCGAGAAGCGTTTTCTGCTCAGCAGACAGGTTGAGGGTATCATTCTTTTCGTAAACCCTCTTTACTTTTTCAAACAGTTTGGGATTCAGGTTGATGTCGTTGCTAAAATCAGTAAGTTTTGGAGCAACCTCCCTGACTATCTTTTGCAGGGTTGAATCAGTTTCGCATGAGTTAAGGTTAAACAGGATATTTGTTATATCACTGAGTTTTTTGCCCCCCTTATCCATTTCAACAATGGTATTTTCAAAAGTGGGTTCATCTGTACTGTTTATTATTTCATCAACCTCAGCTCTTGCCAAAGAAATTGCAGAGTCAACTGCCGGTATGTAGTGTTCATGCTTTATTTGACCAAATGGTGGTGTTTGATAGGGCGTTTTATAATCACCTAGCAACGGATTGGTATTATTATTGCATGCAACTACAGAAAAGATAAATATCATCGCAAAAAGGATTGGTTTTAATATTTTCATTTAATTGTTGATTTAAAATTGAAAATGCAAATGTAAATCTTTTAAAAGAATTGTACCTGATATTTTTTTAGGTTAGACAACACGAAAATGAATTTATGGGTATTGTGAACCAAAATATATATGTTAAATTTATACTATAATTCACTTGATTATGAAAAAGATAAAAATTCTGAACATAATGCTGTTTGCTATTATGTTTTTTGCCTTTCAGGATGTATTTGCCCAAACAGATACCATTCCAAAAAAGGCCGATAAAATATACCTAATCAGAACCAATGATGGGGGGGAGTTTGTTGGTAAAATTTTAACTCAGGATCCAAAAGAGGTACTAATCGATACTAAAGATAGAGGATTGATTTCGATACCTAAATACCAAATTAAGGAAATGAGAGAGATTGAAAATGCAGAATTTTCTGTTAGTGGTGAGTTTATATCAAAACAACTTTTTTCAACCCGATACTTTATCACAACAAACGGACTGCCTATAGAAAAAGGGGAGAGCTATATCCAATGGAATTTATATGGTCCTGATTTCCAGTTTGGTGTTAGTAAAAATCTTGGATTAGGTATTATGACTTCATGGGTCGGCGTACCAATTATTGGCTCAATTAAATACAGTATCCCCCTAAAAGAGAGTAAATCAAGTTTTGCAGTTGGCGCATTATTGGGTACTGGATCATGGACCCAACCGGATTTTGGGATTGCTCTACCGTTTGTTGCCTATACACTTGGAGACAGAAAAGCAAACTTTACTCTTTCCTGCGGGTATGGAGGTGTTTTCTCAGATGGTGATTCCGAAGGAAGGTTCTTAATGTCTGTTGCATTTATGGCAAGGGCCAGCAAGAAAATAAGTATTGTTTTCGATTCATTTATAGTTGCACCAGGAGGGTATGAAAATAACTACGATTATTACTTAGGGTACACCAGGGAAAGAAAAAAAGGAGGTGCATTGCTAATTCCTGGTATTCGTTGGCAGACAGATGAGGATAAAGCTTTTCAATTTGGTTTTGCTGGCATCTATGCAGATGGGGAACTTGCACCTTTCCCGTTTCCAATGGTACAATGGTATCGCAAGTTTTAAAATCGCAATTTGTTACATCTGAAAAAGTAACCCCAGTCAAAAACGTTGGCTGGGGTTTACCTTTGTGTTTAACTATTAATGCTGAACGCTTCTGATTGCCTCCGGGTCGTGTTTGTGTTTGAATAGGATGGCAAACAGGATCGCCACTACAACTGAGTATGCTGCAAATGTAAACCAGATACCTTTCCAATCGAACGCGCCCCCTTCAAGGACAAAGTATTTATCAATAACTATACCGCTCAACCTGCTCCCCAGGAATGCCCCAAACCCATTGGTCATCATCATAAACAGGCCTTGTGCGCTGGCCCTGATAGATGGATCGCTCTGGGTTTCAACGAATATGGAACCAGAAATGTTAAAGAAGTCGAACGCCATACCGTAAATAATACAGGAAAGTATAATCATCCAGAGACCTTCAGCCGGGTTGCCGGTTCCGAAAAGCCCAAAGCGTAAAACCCATGCAAACATGCTCATCAGCATCACTTTCTTAATGCCAAATCTTCTTAAAAAGAATGGAATGGTAAGAATGAAAAGTGTTTCGGAGATTTGTGAAATGGACATTATTATTGCCGGGTACTTTACCGCTACCAGATCAGCATAGGCTGGAATTTTGGCAAAATCGTGAAGGAAGGTATCGCCGTATGCATTGGTAAGTTGCAGCGATGCGCCCAGAAGCATTGCAAATATGAAGAATAAAGCCATTTTGTAACTTTTAAAAAGGGTAAAAGCATTTAATCCCAATGCGCTTACGAACGATTTTTTATGCCCTTTACCAAGTGGTGGACAGTTGGGTAGGGTAAATGAGTAGAAGCCCAGTAAAAATGCGGCAGCAGAGGATACGTAGAACTGTGCAGCAGATTTTTCCAACCCTGAAAGGCTGATCACCCAGAGTGCAACTATAAATCCTATGGTTCCCCAAACCCTGATAGGCGGATAATCCTTAATGATATCCAGCCCTTTGCTTTTCATGGATGAGTAGGAAACAGTAATTGAAAGTGCAATGGTTGGCATGTAAAACATCATGTTTACAAGCATTGCCCAAAACATTAAATCGGGGTTATTGATAGTGGGAACCAGGAGTAAAATAACCCCACCCATGATATGAAAGATTCCATACAATTTCTCAGCGCTAATAAACCTATCGGCTATAATACCTGCAATTGCCGGCATAAAAAGGGAGGCAATACCCATAGTGGAAAAAATTGCGCCAAACTCAGTACCCGACCATTGCTTGGTTTGAAACCAGTATGCACCAATGGTTAATAACCACGAACCCCAAACAAAGAACTGCAGGAAGTTCATTATTGTTAGACGAAGTTTTAGATTCATTATCTTGATAATTTATAATTTGATTCAATTCGAAGGGTTAAAAGTAGTAAGATTTAGAAATAATAAAAGGGGAGAGTGGTAATTTGTTGAAGAAAGAATTGCTATAAGTTACCTGAAACTTGTAGTAAACTACTAGCAATGATTAATTTTGAAGATTTATTAACTTGGCGTTATCTATTATTATGTTTTTAGGTTATCAAAGATTTTATTAGTCATTCTAATAAGTTCCTTGATTTCAATCGGGCTTAATCCATACAGCTCCTTTTTGGAAAAGTTGTATGCAGTTAAATTTGCCCTGTTACGTATCTCAGTTGACTTTTTGGTTAATGATACTCTTGAACCCCTCTTATCATTAGGGTCTGTAATCCTGGTTATTATGCCTTGCTGCTCCATGCTATCAAGTGTTCGGGAAAGCGAAGCTTTATCCCTGCTGGTTCTTTCGGCCAGTAAACCATGAGATATATTATCCTCTTCCCAAAGTGCTGACAGTATAAACCAGTAATCTGCGTTGAGGTCTTCACCAAATTCTTTTGTGAACTCTTTGTTGAGCTCATTCTTATAAGCAATGGCACATCTGTAAAGAATAAATGCAAATGCGGTAATATCTTTTTCCTGATCAATCATGTATTACGTGAAATTTTATCCAGTAATTGACTATTGTTTTCACAAATTTATACCTTTAATCCTTATTAAAAATCAAAACGATGTTTTTAAAAAATTTATACAGATTATTGGTAATTCTATTTGCCGTAGGATCAATTGGTTGTAACAGAACCCCAGATGAGGGTGTATCGCTTGAGCTTGCCAAAGAACGAAAAAAGTACTACCATGATATAGATTATTCTATCAACCTCAAGGTTCCCAGGCAGAAAACCCAACCAATTTCCGGTAAGATCAATATCAGCTTTCAACTTTATGAAAATCGAAGTGTAATCATCGATTTCAGGGAGAAAGTCAGCAATATTCTTAGCTTAACCAGTAAGGGGAGAAAAATTAAATACAGGTTTGAAAACGGGCATATCATTATTCCATCAAAATACCTATCGCGCGGTAAGAATTCTGTTCAAGTTGAATTTATTGCCGGAGAAACTTCACTGAACAGGAAGGAGGATTTTCTTTACTCCCTTTTTGTTCCCGATAGGGCATCAACAGCTTTCCCATGTTTTGATCAACCGAACCTTAAGGCAACATTTGAACTGAGCCTTGAAATACCCAAACCCTGGGTTGCAGTATCAAATGGCCATGAACGCATTGTTTCAGAGAATGATTCCACAAGGTTTTACCAATTTGGTAAAACCCAGCCTATCAGCACTTACCTTTTTGCCTTTGTTGTCGGCCGATTCGATAGTATTGGCAAAGTTGAGGGATCAAGGAAAATTGTGATGTATCATAGGGAGAATGATAAGGAAAAAGTAAAAAGAAATCTGGATGGGATTTTTAAGAGCCATTTTTATTCGCTCTACTGGTTAAAAGAGTACACCGAAATAGGGTATCCATTTGGTAAGTTGGATTTTATCCTGATCCCCGATTTCCAGTATAGCGGCATGGAGCACCCAGGGGCCATTTACTATCGGGATTCCCGGATTCTGCTCGATGAAAACCCATCGGAAAATCAGCTGTTAAGACAGGCCAATCTTATTGCGCACGAGGTTGCACACCAGTGGTTTGGCGATCTGGTTACCATGCATTGGTTCAATGATGTTTGGATGAAAGAGGTTTTTGCCGGTTTTATGGCCGATAAAATCGTTAACCCCCAGTACCCGAAAGTAAACCATAAGTTGAATTTTCTTTTATCCCATTATCCCAGAGCCTATTCTGTTGATCGGACCATGGGTGCAAACCCAATCCGTCAGCAGCTGGGTAATATGCTGAACGCTGGAACTTTGTACGGGGACATTATATACCATAAAGCACCAATAATGATGATGCAGCTGGAGGAGTTGATGCAACCCGAGCAGTTCAGGCGCGGAGTGATTGATTACCTTAAAATTTACCAGATGGAGAATGCCGGGTGGGAAGAGCTCATCGCAAATTTCAAACCATTTGCACTCTTTGATGTGCAAAATTGGAGTAATGCCTGGGTATATCAACCCACTATGCCAAAAATAAACACACAAATTGATACTGATAGTAATAAAATAATTACCGATTACCGTTTGATTCAAACAAGGTATGGCAATGCATTGCCCATGGCAATGAAATACAGTGTACTGATTAAAAATCAGGATCATAATGAATATCTCGAAATTGCCCAGAACAAGGATACCATTTCAGTTTATGATCTGATTGGCAAACCTTTTAATAGCTGGATATTACCAAACGCAGATGGCAAAGGGTATGGGTTTTTTATACCTGATTCGACTTCAATCAAATCCATGCTAGATACCTCCAATCATTTTACAGAACCTGTTTCCAGAGCATCATGGTATATTACATTAAATGAATTGTTCCTGAATGGAAAAGTTGATAAATTTGACTTTTACTCTTTAATTATAGCCGGGTTAAAAAGGGAGACTGAACCCCAGATTCGGCAATATCTGCTTGATAATTTCGAACAGGTTTGGTGGAAATTTATGGGTGAAAGTGAAAGAAATGAAAAAATTTCATCCACAGAAGAGTTTTTGTTCAAACTTATAACATCTCCAGAATTAAAGGATAATGAGCGTAAACCTGTTTTCTGGACTTATACCAGAATACTGAATAGCAATGAAGCCCGCCATACACTTTTTGGTATCTGGAATGAATCAATTAAAGTTAAAGGCATAAAGCTTGACGAGCAGGATTATATGTCTTTGGCTTATGAGCTGGCGATAAGAGATTACCAGAATACCGATAGTATATTGAATATCCAGGAGAAAAGGATAAAGAACCCCGATCGGCTCGCCAAATTCAGGTTTATCCGCAGAGCCGTTTCTTCCAGTATAGATGTAAGGGATTCGTTTTTTAATGGGCTTTCTGATGCTACCAACCGTCGGCCTGAGCCATGGGTAACCGAAGCGTTGGTTTATCTGCACCATCCTTTAAGGGCAAAAACTTCGGTTAAATATCTCAAAACTTCCCTTGATGTAATTGAGATAATACAGAAAACGGGAGATATTTTCTTTCCTAAAGCGTGGTTGGATGCTACCCTTGGTGGGTACAACAGTCCGGAAGCAGCTAAAATTGTTATCGCATGGCTTCAAAATAACCCACAAGTACCTAAAAACCTAAGGGATAAGGTTTACCAATCAGCAGATATATTATTCAGGGCTGCAGGGAAAAGGTAATGGAGCATTGGAGGCAATTTAAAATCCCTCCAATACTCCATTCCCCGAAATTTCTATACTTACCTATCAATTGTAAGTTTCTTCGAGATCATATTTCCATCAGGGGTTTCAATCTTAATAATATACAATCCCGATGCAAGCTGGCTGATATCAATCGAGTTGTTATCGTACTGATTTTTTGATTCCCATTGAAGAACACCAGAGGCATTGTAAATCCTGATTTTTCCTTTTTCAAATCCGTCTAGTTTGATGAAAGTGCTGGCAGGGTTGGGGTAAAGACCTATTTGCTTCTCTTTACCAGGAACTTGAACATCAACTGGTCCCGATACCCACACATAGTTTTCACGAACAAAGATATGCTGATCGGCGCCTTTGGTTATCGTTAGAGTGATGGTTTTACTCCCTTCGGTCATATATTTAATCCGATGTGGTCCTTTGCCGGAAAGTGTTTGAGGTGAAGCACTGGATCCGAAATTCCATTCCCAGGTTTCCGGGGTACCATAAGAGTATTCAGAAAAAATAATAGTTGAATCGAACTGGTTTACAAATGTTTTATTTGCTGTAAAATTAGCAGCAATCGGGATTGAACCTAAATGCCACATGCCATCTGAATATTGGCTGGAGTTAAAACCACCTGCCCAGACAGCATTTTCACCTGCAGCGCCAATTGCAGTGAACTGATGATTTTTATAAAATTCAGCATAATCAATAAAGGTAGTACCATCGTCGGTGCTGTAAGAAATTCCCATAAAAGGTAATGCATAGTTAGAACCACTGGAAATAAGAATGTTTGTACCCGGAACATACGATAAGCTGGCAGTGTAAAAATTTCCTGTAGGGTTAAGCTGTGTCCAGTTTTGTCCGCCATTAATTGTTTTATATGATGTGGTTGAACCTGAAGCCCCTCTGCGTTGGATAACCCCAACATTCTCGTCTCTGAATGTAACCTCAAAGGAGGCATCGGTTATAGGGGTTTGGTAAACCATCCAGTTATACCCTTTATCGGTGGATTTATAAATTCTACCCTTATTGGTTGCAAACCAAACGGTATTGCCATAAACATCATAAAAACCAACTGTGCCATATTCACCATATAAATTGGAAGGTATTTTGCTGCTTTGAACGCGAGTCCAGGTATCCCCGCCATTAGTAGTGGTATAAATTTCAAAGTATCCACCGTTTGGATCGCCCATGCAGAAACCTTCATTTTCATTCCAGAAATGCACAACATTCGGGAAGCCATCGGGTGATGAAAATGTGGCAGTGGTTTGATGTACCCAGGTTGATCCGCCATCAGTTGTTTTAACAATTTTACCTCCACCTGTAGGTCCAAAAAGGGCAACCCAGGCCTTCTTATCATTAACAGCGCTGATCATTGCTGCGGTGTAATCTGTTGTACCGGAAACATTAATGGTTCCTGATGTCCAGGTTGATCCACCATCAATTGTTCTTGTATATTCTTTAACCTTTGCATCGCTTGAACTCCCGTCGTAGCCAACTGCCCATGCAATGCGATTATTAACAGCAGAAATGAATTGTATTCCTCTGGATGCGGTTATAAAACCACTTGCCTGCTTGATCCAGAGAATATCTTGTACATCCTGACCTGGTTTAATACCGGTAATAATTGCATTATACTCGCTGAAATTATAGTTCGCAGGGTTCATTAACGTAACGGAGAAATAGCCGTTGTAATAACCACTCCAACCCCAGTTGATATGGAGTTTATCAGAAGCATCATAACCATCGCATACCCAGGCATGCCCGCCATCGGCTTTACTTCCACCCGAATAAAAAACAGGTCGGTTTTGATCAAGCTCGCTTTTGGTTTTTGTCAATGCAGTTGAAGCGGTTGTCGAGGTATAAGAGAATATATTAATGGTTGTTGGGTTGTATTTAAAATAGGATGTCAATGCGTGCATCACATCCTGGCTAAATGCCCCGGAGCCATCTGAATCATAATTCATATCAACGGAAACACCGCAATGGTACATCAGAGTGGCTATGGCGTTTATTTGGGTTAAAGTGCTGCCAGAACCAAGAAAGTTAGGCATATTCTGCCAGTCATAGTTAACCGATCCAAAATCGGCGTATTGTACCCCGAAGTTTGGGTTATCGGAAGGGGTGTACTTATGCCAGCCCTGTCCTGTTGCTGGCCATTTATGGTAGTACATTATTTGAGCCATTGCAGTTGCAACGCAACCAGTTGGGGTTCCCGACGGGCAAAGGTTATTATACCCGCTGCCCTGATCCCAGGTGGTAGTTAACAATGGATCAACTGCCGCAATGGTTTTCTTAGCTTCTCCCTTTAAAAGCAGCTCCCATTGTTTTGCAATTTCCGGGTTTTCAATTTTAGAGCTTTTAGCCAGGTTAATGGCTTTGCCATATAAATCGAATAAATATTTAACTTCGCTATTGTCAATCTCTTTCTTAACTGGGCTTTTTAATGAATACCCCAGTATTGGAGTTTCAGAATCATCAGCAGAAACAATTACAAACCCGCCTGTAGTAAAAGAGAATATATACATGGATGTTTCTCCTTCATACAAGTAAGGTATTATTTCCTTTACTGAGATATTTGTTGCTTTTAAACCCGATTGAACCGAGTAAAACCCTTCCGCTATTTGCTGGGCAACTTTTTGGTTTACAGGTTTCCCTGAAATGGATAGGGATATCAGAAAGATAAGAATAGTGGTTAGTACATTCTTCATGGCTATATATTTTTGGGTATTTTTTTGATTTTTCAAATGTGAGGATATTTTTTTATTATTGAAAATTCTCACTTAAAATGATCCAGAATTTTAGTGGTTATTGAATGTAAAAGCCTGATATCGTTTGCTTTAAGATCAGATATTCTTTCATGTATCCTGCCAAAGATCAGCATGTCTTTCGTAATTCCTGATTTGTAAAGCAAATCATCAATTTTTTTTAATAGGGATTTTAAGCTCTCCGGGCTAACGCTTTCATCAATTGTTCGATCTGGCTGGAGGTTTAGTGGCGAAAGGGTGTAGGCGTATATCATCACGGATTGCGCAAGGTTAATTGATGGGTAAGGGGCGGCTAGTGGAATTGTTGATACCCTGTTGCAAAGATTTATCTCCTCGTTGGTTAAGCCCGATTCTTCGCGACCAAAAACGATTCCCACATTTGTGATTGTATCCTCCTTTTCCTTTATGAAATCCAGTAAGGAATAGCTGGGTATAACATCAAGCTTTACCCATCGTTGTTTTGCGGAGGTGGCCACAACAAGATCCAGATCAAGAATTGCCTCTTTTAGCGTGTTGTAAACTTGTGAATTTTCAAGAATTTCATGCGATGCATGAGCAAGCATTTTGGCTTTTTCATCGAGATAATTGCAAGGGTTGATTAACCTAAGATCAGTAAATCCCATCGTTTTTAAAGCCCGGGCTGCAGCACCAACATTTTCGGGCACAGCCGGTTCGACAAGAATAAATGAAATTATCATTGTTAAATTATCCTCAACCTTAATCTTTACCTTCGACAGGTAAACTTTACCCTTTACCTTTTACCCTTTAACCTTAACAGGTTTATTCTTAACCCTGCTTTCCTCCGCTTTATATCCTATTATGTGGCTCTCCATCGATTCAGATATAGTTGATACAAGTAATGAAGGATCTTGTTTTGCAACAGCATGAACCCAGTCGTGGGTCAAACGCATATCGCCTCCTCCATGTCCTGAATGCTTGTACTGTTCTACTTCTTGAATATTGGATGCATCCCACAATGTTTTTTTGTTTGTCAGAAAATCCGTCACGGTCATAGATTCCATATCGCCAACAATATCCCCCTTTGTACCCATAACCCTGGTTCTCCGTCCACCGTAAGAGGTAAAAGCTTCCATTGAGAAAGCTGCAGTAATGTTGCCTTCAAACTCCATCGAAGTAATGTAGTGATCGCATTGGTCGTTTTCCATATCGAATACGCATCGGCCATAGTTTGTGGTTTTCAGCTGCTCTACCAAGAATTCCTCATGTTTTAATATATCATCCGGAAAATCAAACACATAGGTCCATGACCTGTTTATGAGGTAAATTCTTTTGGCAGAAAAAACGCATTCGGATTCAACTGGGCAATCCAGGCAACGTTTAGCCGCATTTTTTGGAGCATTTGTTTTGGTGAAATACTTAAGATCGCCAATAGCATAAATTTGCTTGCATGGTTTGCCAATCAACCATTTGAGGATATCCAGATCATGACAACTTTTAGCCAGTATTATTGGAGTGGTTTCTTTAGAGTTATGCCAATTACCTCTTACGTAGGAATGTGACATGTGGATATGTTCAATTGGCTCCATGTGCTGAATGCTGATAACTTCACCTATTGCACCACTTTGTATTATCTGGCGCATCTTGATAAAATATGGTGCGTATCTTAAAACATGGCATACAGCAACTATACGATTTTTCTTTTTCGCCAGTTGTTCTATATCCTGACACTCTCTGATTGATTGGGCAACTGGTTTTTCAAGTAAAACATCATAGCCCATTTCCAAGGCTTTCATACACGGGCCATAATGCAAAGCATCGGGGGTTGTGATAATTACGGCATCCGCAAATTTAGGTCGTTCAAAAACATGCTCCCAGGTCACAAAACGGTTGTTATCGGGTATATTATGCTTTTTTGCATACCGCTCGTTACGGATAGGAATTGGCTCTGCAACACCGACTATATCGAGCTCCTCCGGGAATTGGATTGCATATGCACCATAAGTATTACCCCGTGCACCTGCTCCTAATGTAATGGCAGTGACTGGTTTATCCAGGGGAGGATGTTCCAGCGTATTATCAACCCTGAAAACTTCACCCTTAAAATTATTGCGGATCGCGAACAAGTTTGGCGCCAAAATCCCGGTACCAACGGTTAGCCCAAGGGTCTTTAGCATTTCACGTCTTTTCATAGGCAGCAAATTATTTTTCAGTTCACAATTTCAATATCTTTCAGAAAGGTTTAGCACAGCTTAAACAGGCTGTAAGTTAAAATAATTCATTTTAAAATCAATAAACGTGCAATTGAAACCCTTTACTTGTTTTTTTCATCCTGGCACCACATAAATAAATTAGCCTCTATTGGTAAGACAGAAATAATCAGCTTATTACTGCGTAACAGGAAATTCAGAGATTCTTAAAGCTGAACATCCATAGGGTACTAAAGTGATTTCCTCAAGTGGCAAAAACTCTTTTCTTGGTGGCCAAACCGAGGAGGGTAGGGGCCCTGCTGAATTATTGTAAAGCTGCCACGATTCAATTCTTCGCCCTTTTGTTTTTATGGTTATTGGCGCATTTGCAAGATTCCATGGCATATCGGCAATATTATCGGATACTTCAACCTTGAAATTCATGCTATCCAGACTTTTCTGTAATAAACCGTAGTTCCATGGTGTTTTTGGGTAAACCTCGTAAAACGAATCCTTGAACTGACTTGATTTTACCTCCCGCCAATCCTCCTCAATTCTTAACCCGTAAACCAGTGGTCCACGTTCTATACCAACTGAATTTTCGTACCACCTGCTAACCCTTATACTCATAGGCAGTTCAAGTTCAACAACATCATTATTTGTCCATACCCTATCAATTTTAACAATCTGACTGCCTTTATAGGTAGTTGTAATTCCGTTGATTTTTATAGTTGCGTTGATGCACCACTCGGGGATCCTTACATGAAAAGGGAATTTCGCTGATTTCGGGGTTTGAATGGTAAATTTTACCCTATCACTAAATGGGTACATGGTTTCCTCATTAATCCTTATTTCCACTCCATCCGCAACTTTTGCATTAACTTCACTTGGCCCGAATACCAACGCAGCAATCCCTTTATCAAATGTTGCATACCAAAGATTTTGAACGAACTTGGGCCATCCCTGATGCATATTCACAGTGCAGCAAGGGTATCCTGTAATCACTCCGAAGCATATCCTGGCTTTGCCATCCTCCATGAAATTTCTCAGCTGATCAGTTACCAGAACCTGGTTTGGCTGCTGGAAGTACTGCCTGCGGGTAAAGTTATCGTCGTGCTGGGCGGGCAGTACATTGTAGGCAATCTTCTCGAGGTAATCGGCATAGTAAACATCAGCCGTAATGGGCAAAATGCTTTCAAATGAATACATCATTTCAACCGCAGAACATAATTCTGATCCCTGAGTGGGATTATTGCCGTGCAGCATTTCATCGCCTCCATACATTCCATTTACAAAACCATGGGTATTCATCAGATCAGCGATTCCTTTTCTTACAGCAGATTTATATTTCTGTTCCGGGTGTAGCTGGTAGTAAACAATTGGTTCTTTTAGACCCTGCGCAACATTTACACAGTGTAAATCAGCATACGGGTTTCTCTTTGCCAATATGCCATCAGTATAGTATGTAAGCCATGGAGTTGTCTGGCTGTGAATTATCTCAGCAAGGTCAAGCAAGAATTTATCGCCGGTAATATTATAGAGCCATAAAACTACCAGCAGGTTGTCGCCACCCCGCTGCGATGCCCAGAATGTCCATTTACCCAATGGATTATTTGGCAACTGTTGGAGCTGATACCTGAAATATTTTGTTAAAACATCAATAACACGTTTATCCTTTGTTGCATCGTAGTATTGCATCAGGATTTTAAGCATAACCATACGGGGCCACCAGTCCTCAGGCATATATTTCTGCATTCCGGGTTCAGGTGTAGGTTCTTTGGTATATGGCCTTGGGCCTATATAGCCATCTTCACGCTGGTTATTCAACGTGTAATCAATCCACTTCTGAGCTTTTGCCTTTAGCCGATCATCATCCAGGATATATGCAAGGGGAACAAGACCATCAATCCAGTATGGTCCACGCTCCCAACAATCTCCGTCACCGCCCAGCCATGCATTTCGTGGGCCACAAATGAATTCGTAAACGCTATCCACATTGCTGCTGAGATTTTTTCTTTGCAGATCAAGCATTGTGAATAACAATCCTTTAGGTTTTATTGCTCCAAGAGGTAGAGGTATATATGGATTGTTATACAAGGGTGCCCGATTTGAAAGATAATAAGGATTGGTGTTTTTATCTTTCTGCGCGAAACCGGATAGACTATACAAAATCAATAGAAATAAACTTACCTTTTTCATTTATATATTTTGAAGTACTTAGCAAAATTTGGTATCAAGAGCTGATTATCTTAAGCTACCTGGTAATTCGAATACTTCATCAAGGTAGTATTTCAGCCGTGCTTCAACAGCACGCTGGCAAACAGGGCAGTATTCATCAGGTTTGTTGGATTTCATCATACAATCCATAACAGGGCTGTAAATGCCTTTGGAAACATACCCGCCACCTTCAAAAAGTCCTACTTTACCCTCGTATTCAACAGAACGGGGGGTAGGTAATTGAATATCTGAAGAAATCATATCCTTCCATTTATGCTCAAAATCCACATTGGTGGTGATATTTGGCTCCCAGGGCTCAACTTTCAGGTTATAAAAATCTGATGTAGCCATTTCGGAATTGTAGTACTCATCGGCCAAGCCTCCAAATCCATGGCCAAATTCGTGCTGGCTTACCTTTAGGGAGAGTGCATGATCAACAGTGCTTGCGGTATAGTAGTTATAAAATCCTCCTCCGCCATAACGATTCGAGTTGATTAAAACAAAAATCTGATCGTAGGGAACGTTAGCGGCATAATCGCTCAGGGTTTTCATATCGGTGGTGGTAAGGTATCTTGATACATCAAAGGTGTACCAGCTGGTATTCGCAATGGTGTTGTTATAAATGCGTTCCCCCGGTACATCCGATCCCTGCTGCTGTGAGACGGATTCAATGGCATATACATTAATCCTGTCCTTAAAATTTTGATAGGGTTTATGGTTCAGAATATTACCCATAATCCTGAGTACATCCTGCCTGAATTTTTTCATATCTGCTGCAGTATAACCTTCAGCAAGAACTGCTACATCGAGACTTTTTGAGGGATCGCCTTTCCCCAGCAATTTGGTAACCTTGCACGATTGTACCTGTTCTTTTCTGATGAAATAGTCGTTTGGATCAATTTCCCTGGTAAAAAGGTTAACAAATTTTCCGGTTGCATATTCGCGCTGGTCGATTTCCAGGCGGATTTTCTTTTTAGGAAAGGGCATAGTTGCAACCTGGTAGAATGTCCTGTTCAGGTTTTTTGCTTCTTCGGTTGCCTTCCATTCCTCGAAAAGACTACCAAACCCTTTCAGATAGATAAGTTTATTTGTCTCAGCATCGAAAACGCGGTATCGGAAATTTCCATAATCGAAGGGATCAATAAAATTGGAGGTAGGTCCACCCCAGAATGGCTCCTCCTTCATCTCCTTGAAAAACACGGTAGTGGTTGTTGCATTGCCGCCCAATTCAAAGTCAACCCGTAGAGTTTTTGGGTAAAATAGATCGTCGAAGGGAATGCCTGTATTTTTATTCTGGTTTTGGGCATCAACATCGATAACCAATATCAATGTCAAGAACAAGAGTATTGTTTTAAATTTCATTTGGTTGATAATTTTACAGGATTTAGACATTTTTTTAGTTGGATAAATTTATTACAAAAATATTCACACTACCGGGGTCTATCTTTAAATTATTTATA
>CAZKHG010000039.1:0-34642 GCA_964552655.1 uncultured Rikenellaceae bacterium | reverse complement strand
CTTCATTTTACCCGATTTACATCCATTTTTCCACCAATAACCAAATGGTTTGTTTTTAGAATAGTTTCTCTCATAATTACACCTTGTATGTTTAAAGCCGCCGAAAATGAGACGGGCTAGTAAAATGATGCCAAAAGCCTTCCAGAATGTTATTGTAGCCAATCCGAATAGCTCAGGCATTAACCAGTTCCACAACAACATAACAAAGTACCCGAACAGGAATGCTATGCATAAAATTGCAATTGTTCCAAGGATGATCCATCCGATGAATCTCAAACCATGGAACCATTTTCTGTTTTCAAAATAGTTGTCACTTTCCATTTTCATCCATTTTTATTGTTTTTTATTTTTGTTCACGATCAATATAAAAATCATCAAGCTTGATAATCTCTTTTATTTTCTTTATTCCACGATGCTTCCATGAAAGAAGTGTCCCAATCGGAATCTCCCACTCTTCTGCTAATTCTTCAAAGGTGTACCCATCAATTTCTGTTTTAATGATCACTGCCTGCTGATTAGGACTTAATTCTTCTAAAACATCGTAAAATTTTTGGTAAAACAAGTTGTAATCTATCTCTTTAACAGGTTGTGAACTATTAACAAGATATGTTTTGAGCAGTTGTTCGTCATCTTCATTATCAGCAAACTCCCTTAAAAGGATCTCCTTTTTTTGTTTTCGTTGAATATCACTTATTCGATTTCGCAGCGATCGGTAAACATAACCAGTTATATTCTCAACCTGAGAATCAATATCGATTTTGCTAAAAAGGTTAAGCGCAACATCCTGAATAACATCCTCTGCACTTACATTGTAATACCTTTCATTCAGGTATCTTTTAACAAATTGTGTTAAATTCCGATACTCAGAAACCAAAAAAGAGCGTACCCCTCTTTGTTCATTTACATCTTTCATACATTTATTGACGGGTAGATTTTAATTTATTGCAGTTTAATAATGTTTTTTCCCCGATTAATTTTTTTAGAGACAGAGTAGAAATAAAGGAATCATTTATATAAAGTGTAATACAGATTAGCATTTAGTTTAAAGCTGCTCTCTGAATGACACATTAAATTGAACTCACTTTATTTTAAATATTTTATAAGTAATTTGATTAGGAGATCTTCAGAAATTGGTTTTGGAATGTAATCATCACAACCATATTCTTTTACCTTTTCTTTATCGCTAGGGTGTGCATAGGCGGTTTGTGCAATAATTGGCAGGGATGATTTAAATAGCTTTATTTGTTTTGTCGCTTCAAATCCATCCATCTCAGGCATTTTTATATCCATTAAAACGAGTTCGATTAGGTCATTGTTTTTACAGATATTTACTGCCTCTAACCCATTTTTTGCCCTGATTACTTTACAGTCGAACTTTTTAAGAACCTCATTAAGTAAGATGAAATTGATGTCTTCATCCTCGGCAATTAGGATTGTTTTTTGAATTAAATTGTAATAATCTTGTGAGGGTTTATTATGTATTTGACTAGAAAGCGATTTATTGGCAGGTTGGTAAGGAATGGTAAAGTAAAATGTTGACCCACGTGTTGGTTCAGATTCTACCCAAATTTTACCATCAAGTAATTCGATGTATGATTTTGAGATTGATAAACCCAATCCTGTTCCTCCATAGTTTGTGGCAATAGTGCTATCTGCCTGTCTGAATCGCTCAAATATTATTTTATGTTTTTCAATGGGAATACCTATTCCTGTATCTTTAACAAAGAACTCTAGAAAATCATTTTTAGGAATATATCCAAATTGAATCTCTCCCTTGTTCGTAAATTTTATGGCATTGTTTAACAGGTTGGAAATAATTTGAATAAGTTTTACATCATCTGTAATAATGGATGAATTAGCATCATCCAAATTTGTGTGTAGTTTAAATATAAGTTTTCTTGAGTTGGCTTTTAACTCATATTGCTTAAATACATTTTGGAGCAGTACATTTAAGTTAATCTCTTTTTTTCGGATTTTCTCCTGACCAGCTTCAATGGTTGCAACACAAATAATATCATTAATGATTGACTCAAGTTGGAGTATATTTTGACAAATTATTTCAGTGAAGTGGCTCGTTTTTTCTTTGTCAAAACCCTGACTTTGAAGTAAACTCGAAAAGCCAAATATTGCATTCATAGGAGTTCTGATCTCGTGTGATATATTATGTAAAAAAGCTGTTTTAAGCCTATCGCTTTCCTCTGCTTTTTCTTTTGCTTTTATCAATTCGTTTTCAGCATTTTTACGATCAGTTATATCCCTGGCAATCCCGTAAACAGTATTGTTTCCTAAAATCACGGTGCTAAGCAATGCAACTCTTTTCGTACCATCTGGTCTAATATATTCAACCTCTCCAAATTCCTGACTTTTTTCCGTGCTGTTCAATTGCACTAATCTGTTTTTGGAGCCAAAAGGGGTAACATCTTTGGTTTGTAAACCTTTCAGTTCTTCGATGGTTCTTCCTGTAAGCCTTTCTGCGGAGGCATTGGCATCTATATATTGGCCAGTAAAGCGATCTACTAAAAAAATAGCCTCTGTGGAAAGTTCAAAAAGGAGTCTGTACTTTTCTTCGCTATCCTTAATGGCTTTTTGTGCTGCACGCTCTTCTGTTTGATCTCTAAATACTACAACAATACCTGAAAAAATACCTGCCTCATCAATAATTGCCGCAACGCTTTTGGATATTGGGATTTCTTTCCCCTTGCAGGTAATTAAAAGGGAATTTGTCCTTAGGACTTCGGTGTTCTTATTAGAAATAACCTTTTCAATAATATCCCTAATGGGAATTCTTGTATTTTCATCGAGAATATTGAATATTAAGTCCAGGGGCTTATTTTCTGCTTCACTTTCCTTCCAACCTGTAAGCATTTCAGCTACCCGGTTCATTTCCCTAATATTTCCATTAATATCTGTACAGATAACAGCATCACCAATACTATAAAGGGTTGTACGAAATTCAACCAAAGCTTCTCGCAGATTTTTTTCTTTTATAAATAGCTCCTTGTAGAGATTTTTTTGCCTGTTTGTGAACATGTAAGCCAAACCAATTCCGAGGAACACTAGAAAAACAATAATAATAAGCGTTACAATCACAATTTTATATTTGAGATTGGATAATACTTCTGCTTGATTAATTTTGGTTATGATTATTAAATTTACTTCAGGTATATAGTGAATATCAGATAATACGATATTTCCTTTGATGTCTTTTCCAATATACGACCCATTATGCCCAGAACAGGCTTTTACTCCAATCTCATCATTTTGTTGAATACGATAACAGGATGATCTTTGCTGTTTTTGATTCTGAAAATAATTAATATAAAAGGCACCTGTATCTTTTTTGCAGATTACCTGAAGTTCGGTGGAACTATTTTCAGAAAGCCTTGGGCTAATTAAATTACCCAATAAATTATCGAGGTTGATACAGTATAAAAGTAAGGCAACAATATGATTTTTAACTTTTATCGGTGCAATAATATCGAAATGCAATTTATTTTCAATGGTGTTAAAATAAAACCCTGTGTATGTAATTTTATTATAGAACCTAGTGCTATCAATTTTTTCAATAATTATTTTATTAGGGCTAAAATCAGATGTGCCTATAGTTAGAATTGTTTCTCCATTAGCAGAGAAAAGACTAATTCTTTCTAAATTGAATCGTGATTTTGCTAATGTTAAAACTTCGGATAATTTCTTTTTTGAAACAGAGTCTTCAATGTTATTAATAAATCGCTCAATACTCATTATAAGCAAAGGCGATTGCGAGTTAATTTTAATACCTTCTGTTTTTTCGTTTTGCCATTGAATTATCTGACCTGTTTTTATAATGGTTATATCATGTAAGTCTTTGTATTTTTCTTCAATAATCCTTTTTTTTTCATACTTGTAATATATTAAACTTACCAGCACAAGGAATACAACCACTACTAGATAAATGCCGATTAAGAGTTTCTTGTTGAATATTTTAATCAGATTGTTCATTGCTGACCTTCAAGAAGAATATTTTTCTATTAGTTTATCAAATAAGCTATTACAAGGTGAATTTGCAAAATCTCAAAGTGAGATTAATATCTTTTACAATGAGCTAATAAAAATTTTTATTGATTCTGAAAAGTACAAAAAACAGGTTAACCGTCAATTACTTTTTGCAATAAATATTTTGTATTTGATTAGGTTTTTGAAAATAGCAGGGTAATGACCTGATCAAGAGACTTAACTTTTAGGAATTGAGGATGTTGTATGCTTTCCTCATCAACCTGTTCATGCAACCAGGTGATATGGTAAGGAATAAAAACGCCAAACCCACCCAGGTTTAAAACGGGAAGGATATCGGATTTTATCGAATTTCCAATCATCAGGAATTCCTCCGGTTTGATATCCAGATGGTTAAGCAGTTCCTGGTAATTTTTTTCTTTTTTATCGCTCATTATCTCAATATGGTGAAAATACTGGGCCAGGTTGGATTTGTTCAGTTTTCTCTCCTGATCCAACAGGTCACCCTTGGTAGCAACAATCAATTTATAGCGGGACTTTAGTGCTTCCAGAACCATCTCAACATTGTCAAGAAGTTGAATTGGCCGGTTGATTTGTTCCTTTCCCAGTTTTATTATTTCATCAATAGTTGATACCGGCACTTTTCCCCGTGAAACCCTAATTCCCGTTTCAATTAGGGAAAGCATAAACGCTTTCACCCCGTAGCCGTATAGCTCAAGGTTGTTGATTTCGGTTTTAAAGAGCTCTTCAATAATTTTTTCTTTCGGAAGATAATCCTTCAAAAGCGCGCAGAACGCATCCTCGGTTTCACGGTAAAAGGGCTCGTTATCCCAAAGGGTATCATCGGCATCAAAACCTATAACTTTAATATTGCTTAGCATCGCTTTTACTTGTATTAAAGGCAAAGATAGAACTTTAGTAAACCTTTTCATGTTTTTTTCAATATCTTTGCAATCCAATTAGTAATTAGGATGAATAACATCAGGAACTTCTGCATTATTGCCCATATTGATCACGGGAAGAGCACCCTTGCCGACAGGTTGCTTGATATAACCCATACATTAACCGCACGGGAATCGCAAAATCAGGTACTCGACAGCATGGAGCTTGAGAGGGAGAAAGGGATTACCATTAAAAGCCATGCTATCCAAATGGAGTATGAACATAAGGGAACCAATTATATACTGAACCTGATTGATACTCCCGGCCATGTCGATTTCTCCTACGAGGTTTCACGCGCTATCGCTTCCTGCGAAGGAGCATTGCTTGTTGTTGATGCATCACAGGGTATTCAGGCACAAACAATATCCAACCTCTACCTGGCATTAAATCATGATTTGGAAATTATCCCGGTGGTGAATAAAATTGATATGGATGCTGCAATGGTGGAAGAGGTTAAGGATCAGATTGTTGATTTAATAGGCTGCAAAAGAGAGGAGATAATTTCTGCGAGTGCAAAAACGGGTCAAGGCGTACAGGAAATACTGGAAGCAATAATCAGCAGGGTAAAACCGCCCAAAGGTGATCCCGATGCCCCTTTGCAGGCACTTATTTTCGATTCGATGTTTAACCAGTTCAGAGGGATTATAGCCTATTTTAAAATATTCAACGGAACAATTAAAAAAGGCGATAAGGTCAAATTTTTCAATACCGGACTTGAGTACGATGCTGATGAAATAGGTATTTTAAGATTAAAATTATTGCCCAAAGATCAGCTGAGCGCCGGGAATGTAGGTTATATCATTTCAGGGGTAAAAGAATCCACTGAGGTTAAGGTTGGCGATACCATAACCCACGTTGCCCGTCCATGTGCTAAAGCCATCGAGGGTTTTTCGGATGTTAAACCAATGGTTTTTGCCGGGGTTTACCCGGTTGATGCTGATGAATACGAGGATTTACGGGCATCTCTGGATAAGTTGAAACTAAATGACGCTTCCTTATCGTTTGAACCCGAATCTTCACTTGCACTTGGTTTTGGATTCCGTTGTGGATTTTTGGGACTTCTTCACATGGAGATTGTTCAGGAAAGGCTCTACCGCGAGTTCGATATGGACGTAATTACAACAGTCCCTAACGTTTCCTACAAGGTATATACAACAAAAGGTGAGGTTGTTGAGGTGCATAACCCAAGTGGTTTGCCTGCCCCAACCCTGATTGATCATATCGAGGAACCGGTTATTAACGCCCAGGTAATTACCAAAACGGAATACCTTGGAGCA
Source organism: uncultured Rikenellaceae bacterium (assembly GCA_964552655.1). Taxonomy (GTDB): domain Bacteria; phylum Bacteroidota; class Bacteroidia; order Bacteroidales; family Tenuifilaceae; genus CAZKHG01. Next base: position 28,430 of record CAZKHG010000039.1, on the reverse strand, counting down.
GTTATGAAGCTTTGTATTGATAAAAGGGGTGTGCTCAGGAATCAGGTTTTCTTAACATCCGATAGGGTGGAGCTCACTTTCAGGTTGCCTTTAAGTGATATCGTTTTTGATTTTTACGATAAGTTAAAATCTATTTCCAGAGGATATGCTTCATTCGACTATCATTTAGACGGGTTCCAGGAGGCCAGTCTTGTTAAGCTGGATATTCTGCTCAACGGCGAAATGGTGGATGCCCTTTCATCACTCATACATCGTGATTACGCCTACAACTTTGGCCGTAAGATGTGCGAGAAGCTCCGCGAGCTTATCCCCAGGCAGCAATTTGACATTGCCATCCAGGCTGCTATCGGAGCCAAAATAATTGCCCGCGAAACAGTAAAGGCCCTACGTAAGGATGTTACCGCCAAGTGTTATGGTGGCGATATTACCCGAAAACGCAAATTGCTTGAAAAGCAGAAGAAAGGGAAGAAGCGCATGCGCCAAATTGGTTCAGTTGAGGTTCCTCAGCAGGCGTTTCTTGCTGTTTTAAAAATGGATTAGTTTTTATCAAATACATTTTGGTTCCAGAACAGGAACCTTTTTTATTTGCAGTCTGTATGGGAGTTTTTAATGATTTTTCAGGATGGCTCAGGGATGTCAGAATGTGCTATTTTTCGGGTCAAACAGGTATAATTCAGCGAATGCTGAGGGAGGAGGGCGGTTGGCAAAGTCATCTTGAGTATACTGGTAATTATATTCTTGATGCTGTTAATAAATACCAACCTAAAACCATCAGACTTCTGGGAAGTGGATGGTTGCTTGATGTTCCTATAAAGGAGCTAATTGAAAAATGCGATAAAATTTTTTTGGTTGATATTATTCATCCTCGTCAGATAGTTAGTAAATACTCTAAATACCCAAATATTATATTCGAAACAACCGACCTGACCGGCGGTGTCGCTAATCTGGTATTTAAACAACCCAGAAAATCTTTCGACTATTCTAAGCTGATTAATAATATTCAGCGGATACCAAGATTCGATTACAAGGAAGATCTTGTAGTTTCAATAAATCTTTTAAGCCAGCTTAGCATTTTTATTACCGATTATTTATCAGAAAAATTCAGGTTGACACATGATCAGCTTGTTGAAGTAGCAGAGATAATTCAGCAAAATCACCTCGACAGTTTGCCCAGGGGGAAATCGGTTATTTCAACTGACTATGAAGAAGTTTTCTATTCTGAGGATGATAAGTTAATCGGAACAAATCCAACGGTCTTTATCAACTTACCAAAGAACTCAACGTCAAAGGAATGGGATTGGCTCTTCGATTTCAAAATGACCTATAAGGAGGATCGCAAGACCTTGCTGAGAATTGCAGCCATAATGTTATAAAGGGAAGGGGTTCAAAATTTTGAACCCCTTCCCTTTTAATTTATAGAATGCCTAGTGTTTTATTTCTGTCCAACACCTTACCCAATCGATTTCAAATGTAACGGGTAATTTAGAATCATCAGTCTGTCCATTTACGCCTGATGAGAATATCATATAAACTGAACCTTGTGGTAAGTTGTTCTTTTCAACCTTAAAGGGGACGCCGTTAACCTTCCATATAACTTGGTTTTCGTCCCAATCAACTCCTAAAATATAAAAGTTTGCTAGATCTAGACCCCCAGCCTGGGTAAGTCTTTTTCCTGCTTTCCCGCCCGAGGGTTTCTCCCAAAAGAAGGCACCCTGGATAGAATTATTGGAAACGTCTTTCTTCCTTAATACATCAATTTGGGGGAGCATTTTATCGCCAACAAGCCAGAATGCATGGTAAACTCCCTGTGCCGGGTTGACTTTAACTTTTGCTTCGAATCGTCCGTGTTTCTGTCGAAATGAACTGCCGGTACATATTAGGCCAGAGGTGTAGCTGAATTTTTTTGGAATAAAACCATATCTGGCATCCCATGAAATACCATCTGCTTCTTCCTTAACTGTTTTAATCTTTAACGTACCATTTGCAATTTCAATGTTTTTACCATCCGAGTACCACTGATTATCTGAAGCAAGAGAATAGCTGCTATTTATCAGGGCTTCACCCCAGAAATAACGGGTAATCCATTTGTTGGGATCAAGTTTTTTATTGCTGAAATCATCACTGAAAGAAAGTTCCCATCGTTTTAGCTCTTTAAATTTATCCTTTTTTAAACAGCTGAAATACCATTGTATTTTTTCAGATTTAACCAACGATTGATACTCCTGAAGGTTCTTATAGGTTTCTGTTTTTTCAAATTTATCGGTTGAAAGCAGATAAGCTTTTCTTTCTTTAAAATCCTGTGATTCAACTTTTTCTTTAAGCGTAAGGTATTTCTTTAAAACCTCAGAATCTTTAATTTTAAAATAGTCCTGTAATGGTTTCCACTTTTTAAGCCTTTGGTATTCTTTAAGATCCTGGTTTTGCTTTAGCTCTATATATGCCAACTCTTTTTGATACTCCTCAGTGTTATCTTTTTTAAATTGTTTCCGACCTTGTTTGTATTCTGTTGATTTTACGAAAGATTCAAGTTCGGCAAAGTTTTCAGGTAACCCAGACTTCTCTAATTCAATAAATTTTGCCGGGGTTTCGGTTTCACTAACCGACAGGTAATTTTTAAGTGCTTTGTCCTTGGAGATAGCCAGGAATTCCTTTTCAATTTGATATTCGGGGGATGATTTATAGGTTAAAGCCTTGAGTTCAGCTTTAACCTTTTGGTACTCTTTTGTTTCAAACCATGTTTTCAGCTCCTCGAAGTGCTTAAGATCATTGGATTGGCTGAATTCAGTAAAATCAGCAAGCTCTTTCCTGAGTGCCTGATCTTCCGATTCAATGGCTTCGGTTTTAGGGAGGCCTTTTATGCTCTTAAAGAAATATTTAAGCCTGATAATCAGATTTGACATTGAAATGGATATTTCGGTTTATACAGTGGTTACTTTCGTTGGTGCGCCACAAACTTAAACGGAATTTTAACATGTTCAAAGTAGTCCTCCCCGGCTTCAATCATATCCTCATCGTCATCCATATAGTGCCATTGAACCTCAACATCAAACCCCTTGCGATGGATGTCCCTGAATTTTTCCAGGATTTTCAGTATCATTTTGGATGAGGATGTGTTGTAGTATTCAAAGTTCATAACCACTTCAGTTCGAGGGTTAGGGTTATTGGAATACTCATCAAACCAGTATAAAATGGGTTTGTAGAACGAGTTAACATCCTCAGGCAATGAGTTCCCGGATAATTCAATGCGGGCATTCTCCTTATCCAGAACTACCTTAGGCGTTTCAGTTGTAGGATTTAATATGATCTTTTCCATTGTTATCTGAATAGTTTAACCTAAAACTTAGAAACCATGCTAATAATACAATAATTTCTTAAAATTACAAAACATTTCAGGTTTAAACCATCTAACTTTGACAAATATAAAGAATTTATGGGTTAATGGTATGTTTCTTAAAATGATATTTTAGGAAATTAGTTTAAACCCCTTTCCTCTCACATTTATTATCTCAATGGTAGGATCATCTTTCAGGTATTTGCGAAGTTTTGTGATGTAAACATCCATGCTTCTGGCATTGAAGTAGCTGTCGTCAATCCAGATAGTTTTTAGTGCAAAATTCCTGTCTAAAACCGAGTTTCGGTTTACACAAAGGTATTTTAACAGTTCACTTTCCTTAGTTGTCAACTTTCGGACATCATCACCCAATTGAAGGAGCTGTTTGGTTGCATCAAATGAGTATTGGCCAATCTGAAAAATGTGTTGTCCTGGAGCTATCGAGTCTTTTCGGGTTCGCCTGAGGATTGCTTCAATTCTCATCAGGAGCTCCTCTATGCTAAATGGTTTGGTCATATAATCATCGCCACCGGCAGTAAAACCTTCTAGCACATCATCCTTCATGGATTTAGCCGTTAAAAACAGGATTGGCATGCTGCTGTCGGACATCCTGATGTCGCGGGCCAGGCTGAATCCATCCTTTATAGGCATCATTACATCCAGTATGCAAATGTCGAAGTATTTATTTTGGAATCCCTTGTAGGCTTTTTCCCCATCTTTGTACAGATCCACTTCGTAATCTTTAGCCTGAAGATATTCCTTTAACAGCAACCCAAGATTTTCATCATCTTCAGCCAGCAATATTCTGATTTTTCGTTTTTCCATAGCATTATTTTTTAAATTAATATTTTAGTCATATTTATCCTCAGGTCCAGCCTTTGGCAGGTAGATTGAGAATTCGCTGCCACTGTTTAATGAGCTATCAACCCATATCTTACCCCCGTGCGATTCAGCAATTTTTTTTACATAGCTTAGTCCAAGGCCAAACCCTTTAACATTGTGAATGTTACCTGTTGGTACCCGGTAAAACTGATCGAAAATTCTTTTTTGATCATCCTTGGAAATGCCAATGCCATTATCCTTAACAGCAATAACAATGCCTCTTGATGCGTTTTTTGTGATAATTTCAATTACCGGGTGCCCGTTCCGGTATTTAAGGGCATTGTCTAGCAGGTTGTTGATCACGTTGGTAATGTGCACTTCGTCGGCAAAACAAACAGTATCGCTTGCGCTTAAATCCATTACAAGTTTTCCGTTGATATTGTCAACCTGAATGGCAAAGGCAGAGGTTACCTTTTTGATTATTTCGTGAATATCAACATCTTTAAGTTTCAGCTTGAGTTTGGTTTTCTCAAAAATGGCCATCTGTAAAACTTTTTCAACCAGAAATCCCAGCCTTTTGCTCTCATCTGCCACAATTCCGCCCAGGTAGCTTAAATTTTTTCTCTCGGCAGGAATGCTTTTATCGTTAAGCATTTGGGCAGCCAGTGAAATGGTTGAAATAGGTGTTTTGAGCTCGTGTGTAATGTTGCTCACAAAATCACTCTTTATCTCCGATAACCTTTTTTGCCTGAAAATGATCAGAATGGTTAAGGAGAAACAGCAAATTATAATAAGCGTAAGAAGTGTGGTGGAAACAGTCATTAGCCCAAGTGAACCAATGATGTAAGATTTCTGGTTGGGGAAATATAAATTCAGGTAATACTTCCGGGTAAAAAAATCGTTGGGGAATAGCTGATCCTTAAGGATAAGCCCCCTTGCTGGTTTATAATAGTTTTTGCTTTTGTAAATGGTGCTATCTTGCTCGTTGAAAAGCCTGTATTCAAACCGGGTTGCAATACCTTTTCGGTGTAGCTCTTTGGTAATAATTGTGTCTAGAACTTCCTGCGGTATTCTTTTCTCAATCGGCATATCAATCCGAATCATCTTGTCAACAATATTCTCAACAAACACCGTTTTATTTAGCAGTTTATCATCAATTTGAAGGTTAAGATTGATATCAGAGTAAGGTTTTTTGGTTTCCTTTTTTGGGTAGATATTCAGAAGCGGGTTACTTCTTTGAATCACCCTGATAGAATCCTTGTTGGAGAAGCTGTTTAACGATGGGAGTTTAATGGAGTCCAGCTGGTTTAAGGTAAAAACCCGCTGGTTACGCTGGAGGGTTCTGTACCCTGATTTAGTTTGGTTAAAAACATTCGTTTTGTACGTGAGCTCAAGCCGGCCGGTATTGCTTAAAGTTGTATATGGGCTAATCTCATCAATAATTTTTACGATGGTTTCCTGCTTGTCCACCTCAGAAATAATTTTGGACAATGCGAGGTTTGCGCTTTGTACAAACTGTTCTTCCTTTATATCAACTGCAATACGAATCCACTTGGTTTGAACAAGGATCAACCCAAACGTGGCAACAGAGATAACGCCTGTTAAAAGCCATATTAATTTGCGACTCATATCAGCAAAGTTAAATTATATATCTGCCTAAGTGTAAGGCTTAACAAAGTTTAACAGACGTTAAGCCCTGTTAGCTCTAAGATGTGGTATCTTTGTACCGTAAAAATAGAAGAAACTTAACGTTTCATCTTTTTCATAGGTTTGGAGTTTTAGGGTAAAGAAGCAGGCGGATAACCGCCTGCTTCTTTTTTATATGGAGGAGAAAGGTGTTTTCTGCTTGATTTTTTCTGTATTTACCTCAATAACAGCATTAATTCCCTGGATTTTTTTCAGTTTTTTAACGTATTCTTCCTTTTCTTTTTTACCTGGATCTCCAATAATCTCCAGGAGAAAATCAATGTTTGGCAGCTCCTTCACCAGAAGAGATTTTTGCGTTTTATTGGCAATTAGATTGAAAGTGAGATTAATTGTTGACTCTTTATCTGAGAAAACCGGGAACAAGTCCTCAGGACTTGATGTCGGGATAGGAGAATTGGTATCTCGTAAGTTTATCCCAATAGCCCTATTAATATTCCAGGCAGTTTTAATCTGATTTTCGGTGCAGGAAATGGCATAAATTGTAAAGGACAATTCAAAATTGCCTAAAAGCTTATGGGTTTTTTTCTTTTCCAATTTTAATCAGTTATCGGATGTTTCATCAGGGATAAAAGAAAGGTTGTTTTTCTCCGAAGGGATTTGCGAAAAATGCTCATCGGTTTTTGCCAATGCTTCCATTGCAGCATTTTGTTCAGCTTCTTTTTTTGAGGAACCAAACCCTTCGCCCACAGATATTTCATCAATAAAAATTGTGGCTATAAAATTTGGGCTGCCTCCATTTTCAGCAGGAACTTCTTTAGATTGGAATCTTAGGGTCGATTTGTTTTTCTGTGACCACTCAATAATTCTGCTCTTATAATCGGTCTCAATGGTTTGCAGTTCATCAACATCAATATACTTTTCGAGAATAGTGTTAATTACCTTTTCGCTTGTAAACTGATAGCCACGATCAAGAAACATTGCGCCAATTATAGCCTCGAAAGTGTTCCCGTAGATGTTTTTCTGGCTTGGTTGAATAGAATTTTGGGATACAATAATCCGGTCTAAACCCATTTGCAGGGCAAGGTGGTTGAGGCTGGCGCGGCTGACTATTTTCGAACGCATTTTAGTTAGAAAACCCTCTTTCTGGTTTGGGAACTGATCGAAAAGGTAATCGGCAACAATTGCATCAAGCACTGCATCACCCAAATATTCCAGGCGTTCGTTATTAACTTTTTTCCCTTTGGATAGGGTAAGCGATGCTGATTTATGGATGAGAGCCAGTTTATACAAACCGATATTGCGGGGAGAAAATCCAAAAATCTTTCTGATTTTATGGTATAACTCCTTGTCCTCTTTAGGGATTCGAAATCGGTTTATTGGCCTAAGCAGGAAAGATACCACTTAGAGATTTACGAATATTTTTTGAAAATTACAGAGGAATTATGACCACCAAACCCAAATGTATTGCTAAGGGCAGCCTTTACCTCACGTTTTTGAGCCTGGTTGAAAGTAAAGTTCAGTTTACTATCAATTTCAGGATCAGGTGTTTTGAAATTAATTGTAGGTGGTATAACCCCTTTGACTATTGCAAAAATGGCCGCAATGGCTTCAACTGCCCCGGCAGCTCCCAGCAAATGTCCGGTCATTGATTTGGTTGCGCTGATGTTCAGCTTGTATGACCAATCACCGAATACCCCTAGGATAGCCTTTGGTTCAGCAATATCGCCAAGAGGAGTAGCAGTACCATGTACATTAATGTAGTCGATATCTTCCGGTTTCATACCGGCATCTTCAAGTGCGCGAAGCATCACATTGCGGGCGCCAAGTCCTTCCGGATGTGGTGCTGTGAGATGATATGCATCGGCAGTCATCCCTCCGCCAACAAGTTCGCAATAAATCTTTGCACCTCTGGCTTTGGCGTGTTCCAGCTCTTCCAGAATCATTCCTCCACCACCTTCGCCCATAACAAAACCGTCGCGGGTTGCGTCAAACGGACGGGAAGCGGTTTTGTACTCGTCATTATTGGAAGAGATAGCCTGCATTGAGCTGAATCCACCCAGACCAACTTCATTTATGGATGCTTCAGCACCACCGGTAATGATCACATCAGCTTTGCCTAAACGAATCAGGTTAAAGGCATCTATCATTGAATGGGTGGAAGAAGCGCATGCAGAAACAGTTGAGTAGTTGGGACCACGGAAGTTGTATTTCATGGAAATATGTCCCGCGGCAATGTCGGCAATCATTTTTGGGATGAAGAAAGGACTAAATCGCGGAGTCCCATCGCCCGCGAAGTAGCCTTTCAATTCGTCCGTCATCGTTTGTAATCCACCTATACCAGAAGCCCAGATTACTCCAGCCCTATCATGATCAATAGTCTCGAGGTTTATGCCTGAATCCTTAACTGCCTCATCGGCAGCAATCAATGCAAATTGTGCATAAGGATCAAGTTTTCGTGCCTCTTTCCGGTCGAAGTAATTCGTGGGGTCGTAGTTTTTTACCTGACAGGCAAACTTAGTCTTAAACTTAGAGGTATCGAATGAGGTTATCAATTCAGAACCGCTGACACCTAGTTCCAGGTTTTGCCAAAACTCCTGAATGTTATTACCAATCGGGTTAATTGTTCCAAGTCCTGTAACTACTACGCGCTTTAGTTCCATAATACCGGTAAGCTAAATTAATAATGCCTGAAAATGGGTTAAAAATTACTTGTTGTGGTTTTCGATGTACTTGATTGCATCACCAACTGTGCTGATCTTTTCAGCTTCATCGTCTGGGATAGAGAGGTTGAATTCTTTTTCAAACTCCATAATAAGCTCTACGGTGTCAAGTGAATCAGCACCTAAATCGTTTGTAAAACTGGCTTCGGGGGTTACCTCATTCTCATCAACACCTAGTTTGTCAACGATAATAGCTTTTACTCTGGTTGCAATATCAGACATAGCTTTTTAAATTTGGTTAGTAAATTAAAAATAACGTGCAAAGAAAAAAACATTTATTCAATAAAAAAAGGTAAATGAAATTTTCTGGGGCAAAAGTAATTTTTTTGTTCTTATTTTTGATGCTGTATAATATAATTTTTTAACACTCGTTTAAATATATTTTATTAAAATACAGATAATGAGCAATATAGCAATTTTTGCATCGGGTTCGGGATCAAATGCTGAGAATATCATCAGCTATTTTGATAACCATAAGATAACCAGTCACTTTGTTATTTATTCTGATAACCCTAATGCATTTGTGTTGGAACGGGCAAAAAGGTTTGGGGTAAAATCAGTCCTGTTTAGCATTAACGATTTGAAAAGCGGATTTGTCCTCAGCTCCTTAAAAGAAAATAAAATTAAGCTGATTGTTCTGGCCGGTTTTCTAAAACTTATTCCTTCAGATATTATTGCAGAGTTTACAAACAGGATTATAAATATTCACCCTGCTTTGCTGCCAGATTTCGGCGGAAAAGGGATGTATGGTGACAGAGTGCATAGGGCAGTAATTGATTCAGGAGAAAAGGAGAGCGGTATTACAATTCACTATGTAAATAGTAATTATGATGAAGGGGATTTAATTTTTCAGGCCAAATGCCCGGTTTTCCCTGATGACACTCCTGATAGCCTTGCAAATAGAGTGCATGAGCTGGAATATAAATTCTACCCCGAAATAATCTATAACACACTCGTAAAAATCAATTCATAATTCCAATTGCATTTTCGGGGAAAACAGGTTGTGGGGCAATGCTATCGAGTTTAAATTTAGAATCACTTATAAAACTCAGAAAAACTGCCAGGTTTTCCGGTTTAATGGGTTCTACCGGGGGAGCCTTTATTTTTAATGGATCCACGGGTTTGCCGTTCATCCAGAAACGCAGATCGAGGTGAGACCCTGTGGCATACCCGGTTTGACCAACGTACCCAATTATTTGGCCCTGGCTTACCCTTACCCCTTTCTCAATTCCCTTCCCAAATTTTGAGAAATGATTATACCCGGTTGTATAAACGCTATTATGACGGATTTTTAGGTAATTCCCTGCTGCAAAGGTATAGCCCTTTTCAATTACTACACCATCACCTATGGACATAACCGGGGTTCCTACAGGTGCTGCGTAATCCACTCCAGTATGTGGCCGGTAAATTTTCAGAACCGGGTGGAACCTATTCCCTGAAAATCGAGATGAAATCCGGGAGAACCGCAACGGGGCTTTTAAAAATGATTTGCGGAGCGAGTTGCCTTTCTCATCCCAATAGCTAGGGGTTGAATCCTGCGAAAACCTAAAAGCATAATAGGTTTCGCCGCGATGCTCAAACCGGGCTGCAAAGATAGTACCTATATTAATAGGTGCTCCATCTACATAAAGCTCGTCATAGTAAACCTTGAATTTATCACCTGGGTAGAGGCCAAAAAAATCAACAGTCCAGGCAAATATTTCAGAGAGATCAAGTGCCAGAACGGGGTTGAGGTTATATTGCTGCATTGTTTCCCAAAGCGAGGTGGATATGGTTGCCTCACTTAGCTTTCGGATTGCTTCAACCTTTTTTTGTTCTTTCCTGATCACCAGGGAGTCTGAAAAATCGAAAATATAGTAATCAACCTGTGTGTCTTCATAAATGAGGTACCTTAATTTTGGCAAGCTATCCAGCGTGTAAAAAGCCTTATACCTGTTTCCTGCTTTAAAATGTCTGATATCAAAAACATCTTTGGTTGTCAATGGTAACTGGTTAACAATTTCCATTTTCACGCCGTAATTTATTAGCAGGTTACCCAGAGTTTGATCTCTTTTTACAAACCCGTTTACCACGTTGAATGAATCGACAGGGATGCCGTATTCCAGGATATTTTTGGTATTGCTAAGATTTATATTTGTGTTTTCATGATGGGTGGCTTGTTTATTTCTGTCTGATTTGCAAGAAATTAACTGACAATAAATTACAGAAAGTAAGAATAGGATAATAAAATTAATGGTCTTATCCATAGATGAATAATTTTTTAACATTAAGATATTAAAACCTGTAAAAGTTAATTTTCGTTGGCAAAAATAGCATAATGTTAATATGATAGCGATTTAATCCCAGGTAATTACTGTTGATTGATTTAAAATCATAAAATCCCGGGAATTAATTCTTTGGCTCCACAATGTTTTGGAATCTCTGGGTAACACCTGGTTAACAACCCAAAGGATGTCTTGAAAATCTAATCCTCATTAGATTAAATAACGATGTAAATTTTTTGGTCCTTTTTAAATAACTCCTAAATTATTTAGAATAATTACAAATAATAACTATCAGAATATAAGTTACATAGAATTATTTTAATTATTTTTTGATAAAAAAAGTTAAACAAATGTTTAAAACCCATGTTAATCACAAAAACTCAAATTTGAACTTAATTTTTAACTAATACCCTAAATCTATGAATAAAAAGTTTACCCTTCTGCTAGTTGGCTTTTTAAGCATTTACAACCTGATAGCGCAAACCAACGTGTCGGGAACTATTAGTTCAAACACAACATGGAATGCTGCAGGCAGCCCATACACAGTTACCAGCAGTGTAACTGTTGCCACGGGAGTGACCCTCACTATCGAAAGTGGGGTTACAGTCAAATTTAACGACAACCTTTATTTATATGTAAATGGCACTTTAAGTGCAGATAATGTAATTTTCACCACATCAAGCGCAAGCCCTACTGCTGGTAAATGGGGATATATTCAGGTCGGGGATGGAACTTTTACCGGTACTGTGAACATATCAAATTCAAATATTCAGTACGCTCAGATGTTCAGGGTTTACAAAGGAACGGCCACGCTAGCAAATACAAATTTAAGCAACTTTAGCCAGAATGGTATTGATGTTTCTGCCACTGGAGCAATTCTAAACATGACAAGCGGAACAATTAGCGGTATTGGTTATTCCGGAATAGCAATGCAAACCGGGGGTGTTGCAAACATTAATGGAGTGGTTATTTCCAATATCACACAGAATGGGATTTGGCTTAATTCCGGTTCTTCAATTCAAATAGCCAATACCACAATTTCCCAGGCAGATTACCCAATTTATTATTATGGTCCAGCATCGGTGACTCTAACAGGAACCAACACAATATCAGCTAACACAAAAAAATATGTGTATATTGCTTTTTCCACTTTAAGTGCTGATTTAACCCTTCCCAGCTACACAATTCCAGTTCATTTTGCTTCAAGTTTTACGGTTAATGCAGATAAAACTTTTGAGATTGGGTCCAATAACATTTTGAAATTTTACTATCAGGAATTGTCAATTTATGGGACACTAATCGCTGATGCTCTGCCAGGGGAAAATATTTATTTTACTTCGACTTATGATGATAATTGGGGAGGAGATAGCAATGGGGACGGAACAAATACAACGCCAGGTTATAGCAACTGGTATGGTATCGCATTCTACAATTCAAGCAACGATGCTGCCAGCATACTTCAAAGGTGCAAAATACGTTATGCTGGCTCCAATTATAACGGAGGCGTAAACATGACAGATGCCGGACCAACAATTAATTCCTGTGAATTTTCCAATAACTACTATGGGATTGTACTATATAATGCATCTACTCCGGTAATAAGCAATACTACCATTGGTTCCAGCCAGATGACCCCGATTGCCATGTCATTCGAAGCAAATCCTACTTTTACCGATAACGTTCTCTCGTTTTCTGATAACCAGTTTGACGCCATAGGTTTGTTAGGAGGAACCCTGACAGCCAATGCTACCATAATTCAAAGATCATTCACCGGGTTGACAAATATTACCTACCTGATGTTAGGGAAAATAACAGTTCCGACTGGAAAAACCCTGACGATTAATCCGGGGGTGGTAATAAAATCAAATAATGGTTACAATATTATTGTTTATGGAACTCTTATTGCAGAAGCGACTGCCGGTAATGAAATTGTTTTCACCTCAGCCAAAGACGATAATCACGGGAATCCGGGAGATACCAATAAAGATGGTACAAATACAACTCCCGCAAAGGGGAACTTTGGTGGAATATTTTTAGCCGAAGGCAGTTCCTCATCATCCCTGGTGCACTGTAAGGTAAAGTATGCCGCAGGACAATCAGAATTGATTTATTCCAACGGAGGGGCTACCTCAAAATGGTACGAGGGAACTGCCGCAATCATAATCATTAAATCAAACCCAAGTATAACTGACAATGAAATTAAGGATGTAAACCATGGTATCTGGAGCTACGAATCGGCAATACCAACCATCTCAAATAACAGCATGATAAATGTTGCTTACACCCCCTTTGCTCTTACACCCTCTTCCAATCCAACTTTTAGCGGGAACACTTTTGCTAACTGTGGCTGGAATGCCATGGGCTTAATTGGTGGAGATTTAAGCATCAGCGGAACAATCAGAAAAAGGGATATAGCAGGGTTTGAAAACATTACCTATGTTCTATTGCATGATTTGACTATTGCCAACGGTACATACGTAGATGTTGAACCTGGGGTAGTCATTAAAATTGAGAGCAAAAGCATCTATGTTAACGGGGGCTTTAAGGCAGAAGGAACCCCAACCGAAAAAATTGTCTTTACTTCTACAAAGGACGATAATGTTGGAAATCCGGGTGATACCAATGGCGATGGAAATGCATCCGCACCTGCCAGCGGTAATTGGAACAGAATACGTTTCAACGATTCCAGTGATGATTCGTACTGTTCATTGAATAATTGTGTTATTAAGTACGGGGGAAATAACTACTATTATTACCAATATTCCATGATTGAAACATCAAATGCTTCTCCTACTTTATCAAATTCATTAATTGAGCAGAGCGCAGAGTACGGAGTAAGAGTTGAAGGTAATTCTGCACCTGTGCTAAATAATGTGATTATTCAGAATTGTGCTTACGAACCGGTTGCCATGTCATTGACATCCAACCCTTCTTTTACCAGCATGACCTTCACCGCAAACAGGAATAAGGGGTTGAGAATTCTTGAAGGAACCTTGTCATCCGATGCAACGCTTATATCAAGGGATGTTGCGGGTATTACCAATATTGCATATTTAATTGGTAATTTGACCATAGCATCAAATGCCACGCTAACCATTAACCCCTCCGTAGTTGTAAAAATGGATAATTCTGCTACTATTTATGTTGATGGTGCATTGATTGCCGATGGGACAAAGAATGAGAAAATTGTTTTTACATCGACCAGCGATGATTCTGCTGGTGGAGATACCAATGACGATGGTAACACAACAATCCCTGCAAAAGGAAATTGGTATGGCATCAATTTCAGATCCAGCGGTATTGCTGCTAACAACTTGTTGAAACATTGTGTTTTCCGGTATGCATCCTCCATTGTGGAATTCAACAGCAGCTACGCATTGGTGGATAGCTGCACTGTCGAGTTATCAAATTATAATGCTTTCAGAATATATGGCTCGTCAAACCCCGTGATCAGCCATAACCAGATCTTCAACATTGACAGAACCCCTGTTCATATGAGCATGTTCGCCAACCCTGTTTTTGAGGCTAATACGATGTCGAATATCGGGATTTCAGCAATTGGGATTAAACCAGAAACCTATTCCCAGAACGGAACTGTACCCCAACGAAATTTTGCCGGGATAAACAATATTACATACTATCTGGCAGGACAATACATAATCAACTCGGGAACAACAATTACCATCCCTGCCAATATCGTGTTTAAGACAAAGCAGGTTAGGAGTTACTATGATGCTGACGATGCCAATATTTTGGTAAACGGGAACTTACAAGTTCAAGGAACCTCAGAGAACCCTGTTGTATTCACCGATTTCTATGATGATAATTACGGTAATCCAGCCGATGTTGGAAATGATGGCGCAACTCAAATACCTGGTGGATACTATTACTACTATAATCCCTGGTTCACATTTAACGATGTAAGCAGCGACTTAAGCCTGATTGACCATGCAATTATTAAAACAAAAAACCGGGGAGTTGAGCTGGTGAGTGCTTCTCCCACCATTACGAATTCATGGTTCGAAAAGCTTGATGTTGGAATCGTAATGACCGGTGTATCGGAACCTAATATCACCAATAACACTTTTCATAATCTTAATGATGCTCCAATGACAATATCACTGGTTGCATATCCGGCCAGCTCGTCGGGGAACACAATTTCAGGAAAAACTTTCAAAGCTATAAGAGTAAATGATGAAACGTTAACCCAGGACATCACTCTTCCCAAAAGGAATTTCGGAGGGATTACAAACATACCCTATTTGTTTAGATACTATACAATTGGAACTGGTGCAATTCTTACCATTAATCCAGGAGTGATTTGTAAATTTAATAGCGGTGGCTATTTATACGTTTACAAAGGATTATTAGCCCAAGGCGGAAGTGATTTAGCCGATAAAATTGTTTTCACCAATTTAGCCGATGATTTTTATGGAGGCGATAGCAACTCTGATGGTATCCCAGCCGATATGAACAGTGTTAACTGGCAAGGGATTAAATTTTATAATGAAGCACTTGATCCATCTTGTATTTTAGATAATGTTATTGTTCGTTACACAGCTTCAAAATACCTTTATTATGGAAATTACTATTACTCTTCAACTCACCCAGGGGTTGAAGTAAACAGTGCAAGTCCAACAATTAGCAACACTGCTTTTTATAGTTGCTATGATGGAGTAAAAATTAATGGTTCCTCAAATCCAGCTATCACAAATTGCGATTTTTTTGATATAGGAGGGAAAGGGGTAAATAATGTGGATAAGACATTTACAATAAGCGCATCCAACAGCTGGTGGGGACACGATAGTGGTCCGACTCATTCGGGCAATCCAACCGGTATAGGTGTTGCAGTTACTGATGCAGTTAATTACAACCCATTTGCAACAGCCGGAATGATTAACCCTATTCTTGGGGATGTTAGCTTAAATGGCAAGATACAAGCCTTTGATGCCTCTCTGATTTTGCAAAAAGTGGTTGGCAGTATTACATTTAATACCCGGCAGGAGATGGTGGCTGATGCTACCGGCAATTCAGCTGTCTCTGCCTTTGATGCCTCAAGGGTACTTCAGTATGCCGTGGGATTGGTCAACTATTTTGAATCGGGCGCAACAAAGAAATCCAAATCCGATGGATTTTTGAAAGTTGGCAGCGGAATGGTAAATGCCGGGGATAAAATAACGATTCCCGTTTCCATAAACGTTGATGGAGCTGCTTCTTTACAGGCGCAAATCAACTTCAACCCCAACCACCTGGTTGTTAATGAGGTTGTTGTTGGAGATGCAATTTCAAAAATGTTTAACGCAGTTGATATTACCCATCCGGGTATTATTAAAATTGCAGCAGCAAATTCCATGGAGAGCAACCTGAATAGCGATATTGCCTATATCACCTTTGGAGTAAATCCCGAATTTGATGAGAACACCACAACGTCAGTTTTTATTAGCGATGCTATGGTAAACGAGGATGATATTACCAGCTATTCGGTTGGTGGCGAAATTACAATTTCCAAAGTGGCTACTAACGTTCAGGATATTCCGGATGTACGCGTACTTTCGGTTTACCCAAATCCTGCCAGGGATAACATAAGCATAGCCCTTAATATCAATGAGGTAAATAATTTAAGGATTGACTTGATTAACCTGACTGGCCAAACTGTTGCTACTCTAGTAAATGATAGGCTAACTCAAGGTTATTATACCCTGACCTACAACCTTAACAGCTATAACCTGCAATCGGGAATATACCTGTTAAAAGTTAGTATGGGCAAGAACATTAGCGTTAAAAAGCTGCAAATTGACAGGTAATGTAGTTATGATTTTCTCCCTGCGGGGCTTTACGAAGCCCCCGGGTTTTGAAAAATCAACTAAAAATTGCTGACTATGAAAAAACTACACTACTTAATAATAATCCTGCAGCTTATTCTCCTGAGCAACACTTTGGTAAACGCACAGGTCAGGCTGCGAATCCCTAATTTATCAACCGTTGCAGGTCAAACCATAAATGTTCCGATAATAGCCGACAGTAGTTTTACAGGGAAAGGAATATACTCCTATACCCTTGATATTACCTTTAGCGATTACTATTTAACGGCAACAAGCATTTTAACAACGGGAACCATTAGCAGTGCATTTGGTTCACCTGCAGTAAACTACCAGGCTGGCAGAGTAACAATAGCAGGGGCAGGATCTACACCATTAACCGGCAATAAAGGTGATACACTAATAATTATTCGTTTTTCAGCCTTGATTGCAGGTGGGAGTTCAATATCCTTTACTGGTTCTTCTTTGAACTATTTCAACGAAGGAAATCCTTTAATGACTTTTGAGAACGGGTATGTCAGCATAAATTATGCACCAAGCATTTCGATATCCCCAGGCTCGGGAATAGTGCTTCGGGGCGAGACTTTAGCCTTTTCTGTGAATGGGAGCGGAACTCCACCATATACCTGGGAGGTCATTAATAGCAGTATTGGAAGTATTGACCCTACGGGTTTATTCTCTGCAACTAACGTAGGTATTACAAAGGTTAAAGTTACAGATAATGTTGGTTTAACTGCCCAAACAACCGGAAATATTGAAGTAAGAGGTTACAAGTTAAGCATACCCAATAATTTGAGTGAATGGCAGGGCAGCACCATCAATATACCAGTAAATGTAACAAACCTTAACGGTTTAAATATTGTGGCCGGAAATCTTTCTGTATCATATAACCAAAACATCCTAAACCCGGTTCAAATATTAACTGAAGGAACATTGCTTGAATCATACAATGCCCCTGTGGTTAATTTTGGTAACGGGCAGGTGACAATTTCTTTTGCTGGTGCTACTCCACTGATTGGTAGTGGTATTTTGCTATATATCAAGTTCGATATATCAGCAGTGAATCAGGGGGGAAGTTCCCTGGATTTATCCAATGCCCTTTTTAATGAGGATTTACTTGGTATAACACAAAATGGCTATTTCAGCACCATCAATTTTGCCAACATATCCATTTCCCCAAATTCATCAACACTTATAGCTGGCCAGACGTTACCCCTTGTTGCTTCAAATGGGGTTGAACCATATACGTGGAGTGTTGATAATACCAACTCGGCTACTATTGATCAAACCGGAAACTTATTGGCTCTTAGGAGTGGAAAAGTTTACGTAAAGGTTACTGATAATGTAGGAGCAACCAAAACCTCCGGGTTATTCAACATCTATGATACAAAAGTTTACTTCCCCGATACCATCAGCCTTGGGCTAACTACCTTTGACATACCATTATTCATCAACGAATTCCCTGCAGATCAGTCAATTTCATCAATAGAGGCATCCATTCAGTTTCAAAACCCTGAATTGGAGTTTGTTCAGCTGGTTACGAATGGTACACTCAGTGAAGGCTGGAATTTTGTAAGCAATTTGAATGGAAACATCTTGAAGATAGCCGGTGCCGGTTCAACAGAATTCACTGCTAATTCTTATGTTGGAAAAGCACCCGTTGTAAAGTTGAGATTTCAGCTTACCGCCGACCACACAATGGGGGAATATGCATACGTGAATATCAATGAGCTCATCCTTAATGAAGGATTACCCAATGCGTTAACCGATAATGGACGCATCAGGGTTGTGAATGATTATAACGTAACTCTGCTGGCCAACCCCGATAATATTGGAGCGGTTCTTACCGGAAGTGGAGTTTATTTGGAAAGTTCAAAGGTGACTATCACTGCCCAGGTTCCCGATGGGTATAATTTTGTTAATTGGACTGGTGCGTATAGCGATATCGTTTTACTTGGAAATCCGCTTGCGCTTTCAACCACATTTACAATGCCGGCAAGGGATGTTGAGCTAACTGCAAACTACCAATCAATTATTCCAAAGTATAATCTTATGCTGGTTGCCAATCCAGTTGAAGGGGGCACAGTAACCGGATCGGGCGAATATGAAGAAGGAGCATCTGTTTCAATTGCTGCTATGGCAAATTCAGGTTACATTTTTGTTAATTGGACTGATGCAGGAGCCAATGTGGTAAGCACCAATGCTAGTTTCAGCTACACTATGCCCGGATCAGCTGCAACACTAACTGCTAATTTTGTGGTTGAACCTCCACCATCTTATAACCTTACTCTTGAAACCAATCCTTCTGGTGCAGGTGTATTAACCGAAGCTGGCGAATACCAGGAAGGGACAGAAGTTTCAATTACTGCAACTCCAAATTCGGGCTACATTTTTATTAATTGGACTGATGCGGGAGCCAATGTGGTAAGCACCAATGCAAATTTCAGCTACACGATGCCCGGAGCCAATGCCACTCTAACCGCTAACTTTGAATTAATAAGTTATAATGTTAGTGTCGATGTATCGCCCAGTTTATCAGGATCGGTAAGTGGTTCCGGTGCATATAATGCTGGAGATGAAGTAACACTTTTAGCATCAGCAAATACCGGTTATACCTTTTTGAACTGGCAAATTGCTGGCACTGCTATAAGCTCTGCAAACCCTTATATATTTTCCATGCCGGCTGAAAATGTAAACATAACTGCCCATTTTGTTGCTCAGGGAACAGAACTTTATACATTAACCCTTAATGTAAGTCCGGCTGGATCAGGTTTGGCAACAGGTGCTGGTGACTATGAATCGGGAAGCAATATACAATTGGTAGCGATACCAAATACAGGGTATTCATTTGTTAATTGGACAGATGCCGGGGGAAATATAGTAAGCACAAGTGCCACTTTTACTTATACTATGCCAAGTTCCAATACAGCTCTAATTGCTAATTTTGAGGTTGTAATAGCACCAAAATACGTTCTCGACCTTGATGTCAATCCATCGGAAGCCGGAATAACAAGCGGTAGCAATGAGTACCAGGCAGGGACAGAAGTACCAATTAGTGCCACAGCTAATGCAGGGTATGCATTTGTAAATTGGACAGATGGAAATTCCAACATAGTAAGTTCCCTTGCCAACTTTACTTATACAATGCCAGCAAATGATGTAACCCTAACGGCCAACTTTGCTCTGATTGACTATAATGTAAATATTAATATCACCCCAGATTTGTCGGGGACTGCAACAGGTGCCGGAACTTATAATTTAGGAGATGTAGTATCACTCTTGGCATCTCCAAATACAGGATACACATTTTTAAACTGGCAAGTTGGAGGGACGGTAGTAAGTTCCGCAAATCCCTATTTATTCAGTATGCCTGCGGAGAATGTAACTATTACTGCGCACTTTATCCCTGACGGAGCTCCGCTATACACGCTTTCACTTAACGTTAACCCTGCTGGAGCAGGAAACGTTTTTGGTTCAGGATCTTATGAAGGAGGAAGTAATATTCTACTTAGTGCAACTGCCAATAGTGGATATGAGTTCTCCAATTGGACAAACGAATCAAGCGTTGTGGTGAACAACCAGGCCAGTTTTACTTACACAATGCCATCCTCAAATACTGTTCTTACTGCTAACTTTAATATGATTATTGTTCAGCAAAGTCAGAGCATTACATTTGCAGCATTGCCGGTTAAGACCTTTGGAGATTCACCTTTTACTCTAGAAGCCACAGCAAGTTCCGGGTTGAACGTAGCCTTTTCAAGTAGCAATCCTGCGGTTGCAACTATCAGTGGAAATACGGTTACCATTGTTGGAGCGGGAACAACTACTATTACTGCCACACAGGCAGGGAATGAAAACTATTTTGCAGCCACTCCGGTTGACCAAATATTAACTGTAAACAAAGCTAACCAAACTATTCTATTCGATGCTATTAGTGATAAACTTGTAACGGATGCACCTTTTACATTGTCTGTTTCGGTTAGTTCAGGTTTGAATCCTTCTTTCAGCAGTAGTAATACTTCTGTGGCAACTGTAAGCGGTAAAGTTGTAACAATAGTTGGCGCTGGGACTACTGTAATTACTGCAAGTCAGAGTGGAAATGAAAATTACAACCCGGCGGTAAATGTACAGCAATCTTTCACTGTTAATAAGTTAAGCCAGTCCATTACCTTCAACCCCATTTCAAATCAGCAGGATAACGGAGGAGTAGTTAATTTAACAGCAACAGCTAGTTCCGGTCTTACAATTACATATCAGGTAACCGGACCTGCAACATTGAGCGGGGTTACCCTTAATTTGACAGGCGCTGGAAAGGTTACTGTTACAGCCACTCAACCAGGCAATGCAACTTATGCTGCTGCAACTCCAGTTAGTCAGGAATTTTGTGTTAACCCACTCCCGGTTATTACCAAGCAGAGCGGAACTACCACTCAGTATGAATTGGTATCTAATTACGCCTCAGGAAACCAGTGGATTAAAGATGGTTTGGATATCAGCGAGGCCACCGGAACCATTTTCCAGGTGCTGCAGAGCGGGTTATACAGACTTAGGGTAACAATCGATGGGTGTATAGGTTTGTCTGATAACATGGACGTTACC
The DNA here is from genome assembly GCA_964552655.1 of uncultured Rikenellaceae bacterium. Lineage (GTDB taxonomy): Bacteria > Bacteroidota > Bacteroidia > Bacteroidales > Tenuifilaceae > CAZKHG01. Next base: position 7,228 of record CAZKHG010000039.1, on the reverse strand, counting down.
TTAACCTCTATTGATAGCCCAATATCTTCGGAAAGTTTAAGACTTTACCCTAATCCTGTAACAAATGTATTGTACCTCAATGGTGATGCATCACGCAAGATAAAAGTATCAATTTTTGATAGTAGCGGCAAGTTGGTGGTTTTAAGTCAATTGGTTGACAACCAAATTGATGTTAGTACTTTACCTATTGGACATTATACACTGAAAGCTGAAATTGACAAGGAGGTCAAAGTGTTGAAGTTTATTAAGCGATAGCCTTAAAGTATCAAAGAACCCGTTTCCAATGTTACAACTTGGAAACGGGTTCTTTATTTTCTAGTTAAATCCCTTGTTAATTTCTGATCCTCTCAAATCCCTGACCATAAACCCCCATAACACTGGCAACCGAAATAAACGCTTCAGCGTCTATCTCTTTGATAATTTTATACACATCGTTGGATTCATGTTTCCTCACCAGGGTAATAAGAACCTTTTGGTTCTCTTTGGTGTACCAACCCTGACCGTCAATCACTGTAACTCCACGATTTAGCTGGGATGTAATCCTATCGGCTATTTCCCGATATTTCTTGGAAAAAACAAAGACCTGAACCGATTGTCTGCTTCCGGAAAGGACGGCATCAATAGAATAGGCAGTAATTGCCATTGCCACATAGCCGTAAACAATGGTTTCAATACGTTTTATGGGTTCCAGATCAAGCAGAACCAGGAATGAAGAACCGATTATAAAAACATCACACCAAAGGATAACCCTACCGGGACTAATATTCCTGTATTTATTAATAATCATGGCAATAATATCTGTTCCGCCGGTACTTCCTCCCTGAGTGAAAATCACACCCAAACCCACACCGGCCAAAGCCCCACCAATCATTGTTGACATGAACTTATCCTCAATTATTGCCGTGGTGATTAATGATTGAAGTAATGTTAAAAGAAAAGCACCAACAGAAACCCCGAAAATGGTTTTGATCCCAAAGCTGGCCCCAAGCATTTTAATGGCAAGCAATATCAAACCAATATTAATCAGGAAATAAGTATAACCCATTGGTATTCCGGTTGCATAGTAAACCAATGCCCCAATACCCGAAACACCACCACCGGTGATTTTATGTGGGAGCAAAAAGGCTGTCCAGGAAAGTGCATATAATAATAACCCGAATACAATTATTACATAGGTTCGGATTATTTTTAAGATTGATTTTGTGGTCATAGATAGAATATTTTATTTCTATATTACCTTTGTCTTAAGCAAGGTTTATCATTATAATACAATATTCACAATCTTATTTGGGACCACAATAATTTTCTTTGGTTGTTTTCCCTCTAAGAATTTTACTGTCCCGGCATAAGAAAGTACTATCTTTTCAACCTCGGCTTGTGACAGATTTAAAGGGATATCAAGAGTAAATCTCATTTTACCGTTAAAAGATACCGGACAGGTAAACGTACTCTCGATCAGATATTCCTCTTTGTATTTTGGCCACAGGGCATCACAAACTGTAGTGTTGTGTCCCAAAAGATGCCAAAGCTCTTCTGCTATATGTGGAGCGTAAGGCGCAATTAAAATTGTGAGAGGTTCCAGAATTGCCCTTTTGTTGCATTTTAAATCGGTAAGCTCATTGACGCAGATCATAAATGTGGAAACGCCGGTGTTGAAGCTGAACCGTTCAATATCATCTGATATTTTTTTGATGGTTTTGTGCAATACTTTGAACTCCTCTTTTGTAGGTTGATCATCGGTAACCTTAAACTGGTTGTTGTAATCGTGGAATAATCTCCACAAACGGCGGAAGAATTTATGAACACCATCTATGCCATTTGTATCCCAGGGTTTGCTTTGCTCCAAAGGGCCTAAAAACATTTCGTACATGCGCAGGGTATCGGCACCGTATTTTTCAACAATCAAATCAGGATTTACAACATTCCACATGCTTTTACTCATCTTTTCAACAGCCCAGCCACAAACATATTTGCCATCCTCAAGGATAAATTCTGCATCCTGCAATTCTGGTCGCCATTGCTTAAACTTCTCAATATCCAGATGATCATTTTCAACGATATTTACATCAACATGAATAGGGGTAACATCATAATTCTCTTTCAGGTTAAGGGATACAAAGGTGTTTGAATTTTTTACCCGGTAAACAAAATTTGAACGACCCTGAATCATCCCCTGATTGATCAGCTTTTTAAATGGCTCGTTTTTGCAAACATAACCGGTATCAAACAAAAACTTATTCCAAAACCTTGAGTAAACGAGGTGACCTACAGCATGCTCTGTACCACCGATATACAAATCAACATTTTCCCAGTACTCATTTGCCTCTTTTGAAACAAGCCCTTTGTTGTTATGAGGATCCATATACCGGAGATAGTATGCTGATGATCCGGCGAAACCTGGCATAGTGCTCATTTCGTAATGGTAACCTTCGGGAGTTTGCCAATTTTTAGCCCTCCCAAGCGGTGGTTCTCCTTTCTCTGTTGGAAGAAATGCATCAACCTCAGGGAGTTCCAAAGGGAGTTGGTTTTCATCTAATGGATATGGTATGCCATTCTTGTAATAAATAGGGAAAGGTTCACCCCAATAGCGCTGGCGGCTAAAAATGGCATCGCGTAACCTATAGTTAATCTTTCTGTTACCCAATCCACGTGATTCAATAATATCGTTGATTTTAGAAATTGCCTCCTTAACTTCCAGCCCATTAATTATTCCGCTGTTGATTACAATGCCCTCTTTTGCATCATACGATTCTAACCAGCTGGAAGTGTCAGAAGGTTGTTCCCCAGATCTGATCACTGTTTGAACGATTGGTAGGTTGAAAGTTTTTGCAAATAAAAAGTCACGGCTATCGTGTGCGGGAACTGCCATAATTGCGCCAGTTCCATAACCCGCCAGAACATATTCGCTAATCCAAATGGGGATTCGTTCATTTGTAAACGGGTTGATTGCATAGCTACCTGAGAACTGACCGGTAACCCTTTTAGTTTCAGCCATACGTTCACGCTCGGTGTGTTTTTTTACTTCCCTTTTGTAGGTTTCAACCGCTTCGCGGTATTCGGGAGTGGTAAGCTCTTCAGCCAGTTCGCTTTCCGGGGCAAGCACCATAAAGGTTGCCCCGTAAATGGTATCTGGCCTGGTGGTAAAGATTAAAATCTTTCTTTCGGAATTATCAATCTTGAAAAATACCTCGGCTCCTTCCGAACGACCAATCCAGTTACGTTGAATATCTTTTAATGAATCGGTCCAATCTATTATTTCCAAATCATCCAGTAACCTTTTTGCATAAGCAGATATCCGCAGGCACCACTGCCGCATTTTACGCTGCTCAACTGGATGGCCACCACGAACAGATAACCCCTCTTTTACCTCATCATTTGCCAGAACGGTTCCAAGTGCAGGACACCAGTTAACCATAACATCTGCAAGGTAAGCCAAACGGTATGAGAGTAAAATTTCCTGTTGCTCTTTTTCACCCATTGATTTCCAATCCAGGGCAGTGAATGATTTCACTTCGCTGCAAGCAGCATTAACCTTTAAGTTACCGTTCTTTTCGAATTCAGTTGTTAAAGTCTCAATAGGTTCAGCTTTCTGGGTGGTATTATTGTACCAGTGCTTAAACATTTGTATAAAAGCCCATTGTGTCCATTGGTAATACTTTGGATCACAGGTGCGAACTTCTCTATCCCAATCGTAACTGAAACCAATTTTATCCAACTGTTCACGATACCTTTTAATATTGTTTTCGGTTGTAATTGCCGGGTGTTGTCCGGTCTGAATTGCATACTGTTCTGCGGGTAAGCCAAACGCATCGTAACCCATCGGGTGCAAAACATTAAACCCTTGTAAGCGCTTATAGCGAGTGTAAATATCTGATGCAATGTATCCCAGGGGATGCCCAACATGCAACCCGGCCCCGGAAGGGTAGGGGAACATATCGAGCACATAGTATTTTGGACGTGAATGGTCAATATCCACCTTGTAGGTTTTATTCTTCTTCCAGTATTCCTGCCATTTGCTCTCAATCTCGCTGAAATTGTAATCCATAATCCGTTGATTTAATACCTTTTATTTTCAGCGGGCAAAGATAATTGATAATTGAGAATTTGTTGCAGAAAATGAAGGATGAAAAAGAATTAAGGATAAGGTAGTATTCTTCAAGAATGATAAAATACTCGGAATGGAATTGTTAATATTGAGTAACGACAATGTCCACAAAATCTGGTGCAACTATCACAAAGTATTTTTGAAAGACACTGGTGTTTTTTGTGTTTTCTTAGCAGCTTATGTGATTAAGATAATTTAATTTTTAATTGTTCACAACCTGCTTATCGAACCAAACCCGGAAGTGTTTTTATTAATAATTGGTCTGCCGCAATAGGTAATTCTTCCCATTCCCGAAACCGATGCATCCAGTTTCTCTAAAGCGTAAACGCTGGCTTTTGCAACACCGCTAACATCAACCTGACAGTTTTCCGACTTGAATTCCGATGCATTTAACTTGCCGACACCGCTTATTTCAACATCAAGATCTTTTGTATCACCAGTTATTCTAGCCGTTAAAACCCCACTTGCATCAATATTAACTTTTGTTGACTGCAACTTAAAATCAATTTCAGCAACCCCGCTCGCCTCTATCCTGAAATCAGTAAATTTTACCGTTTCCGGAGTTTGAATATCCACAACACCACTTAAGGATAATTCATTTAAGTCTGTAACGGTTAGGTTTATTTTAATATCCTCTTTGTGCTGGTGGTGTCTTTTGTTGTTAACTTCAAGTTTATTACCACTTATTCTAACCTTAACATCCTCTAAATCTTCATTATCGCCAGAGATAACTAATGATGATTTATCACCCTGTAATAAGATTACTTCACAGGCTAAGTTCAGTTCAACCCTGTTAACCCCGGTAATATCCTGTTTAATTGGTTGGGCAATAGAGAGATTTGATAGAGTAACAAATACTAATGTCCATAGCATCATAAAGAATGAATTTTTCATAGTTGTATTTTTCATAGTATTTTTTAAAAAAAAGACGGTTTTTCAAGAAAAATGATGCATCCGGGTATAATTTTTTTCAAGTTTTATGTTTAATTGGCTAATCTGGAGTAACTTGTCAGGAAAAATTTGAAGTTTATGAAATCATCAGTTTTCTCTTTTATTAGTTTATTGGTAATAATTGGATTATCAGCGGCAAATGCCCAGGAAGATGGTTACCTGAAAAATCACCCAGGAGCTGTTACTTATGTACATCAAAAGTACGATTACGATTTTCCTCAGAAGTATTCACCGCAGGAGGAACAGGACATTAAAAAGAAAACTGAGAATTTTGCCAGGTACTTACAAACCTATAAAACCCTTACAGATGTTACTGGTTTTGAGGTTAGGTTAATATCAGAAATACCAGACGTTGGACAGTATTCAAAATGGTGCAACCTATTATACTTTAGGTTAGTTGCTAATATTTACCCTTGGTTTCAGGATGAAAAGGGACAGCCTGTATGGAAATGCGCTGAATGTGTCTATGGTTTTACTATTTACTTCAATAAACTTGAATTGATTTTTAATGGTTATATAATGGGAGAAGAGGTATTTGATAAAGATGGGATGTTTTTGAACTTTGAGCCATATAAAATAGGAGAGCTTGATGGCTGCAACATTTACAACAATGGAATAATTACCATTACAAACGGTAAACCCTTGTGGGTATCAGTTACAGTGAAAGAGTATAACGAAGCGCTAATCAGCAAGCACCAGAAGAAGTTAAACGATGGTACTGGTGACTGGGCAGACCAGATGCTGATTGACAAGGTTAAAGGGGAGATGGCAACGATGACACCAAAGGAACTTAATAGTCCGGCTTACCAGGGCGATAAATTTGGTGGGTGCCCATATCAGCTCGAAGGAGCAAGAGCAATAACAAAATTGAACAAGGATTACTTTGATAAATCGAAACCGAGAACTGCAATTCAGCTGATAATTTTGGAGTGTAGTAATATTCAGCAAATGGAAAACGGGGAATACTTTTTTACCGACGAGTACTCAACTCCACAGGCAATCAAGCTGGCCCAAATCCTGAAAAGCTTTAAATACTCTGATTTTAAGAAATTTTTAGAGTAACATACATTTAATTTTTTTGCCCACTAAGACTTCTACCAGATTTAGAGCTTCTGGCAAAGTATTGAAATCTCGTTAATTTAAGTAATTTTTCTCTTCGTTTCGAAATTTAGGGTTCTATTGCTATGATCATTTCAAAAGGATTTAACCTATGGCCAGTTTGAGTTATAGTTTTTCTATTTTTGAGCAATTTTTGGTATTAACATGAATCGTCTCCTGAAAACAGTTGTAGTAATTGCCGTTTTTTTATTACCCACAGGATTTAAAAATAATGGTAATCAGATAATTAATAGTATTGCTAACAAAAAAAAGGTTAATTATTTAGATGGGCAACCAATTTCTTTTTATTTAAATCACCCCGGCATAGACAATGCTGCAAAATCATTTTACAAGGGCGACTTAGTATTATCTCACGATTTGAAGAATTGCAGTTTTATTGATAGCGTCTTAACCTCTAACGGCCAAACCCGCCCATTCTATTTCTATCTTTTCAATACCATAATCGATCTCTACGAAGGTGATTTTAATGAGAAATTGGCTAAAAACAGTCTTCTTTATATTGAGAAAAACCCCTGTGTTTTTTTTAGAACTCTCAATGGGAACGATGTTGATATCAATGTTGTGAAATGGACAAATTTTGTTGGGATTGAGATGAGCAACACTCAAACTTATCAGCGTTTTAAAAATGAAATGGATAAAAAAATGTCTGCATGTACTGAAAATTCAGATTTGTGGACAAGCTTTTTTAAAGAAGCCAGAAAGTGCAGGATTAAATAGTACTTCTTTTATCCCACCATGAAATTTTCCTTGTTGTTCACAATTAAAAAATTAAATTTGTTGTTACACTTTTTTATTATGAAACTTCCATCTTATTATGAATATTTCACCAACGGGTCAGAATAAATTTACTCTATGTAATTTCGTGTTTAAAAAGGATGAAAAACAATTTAAAATTCGATAATTAAAAACATACTATGATGAAATCTAAGTTAACCTTTGTGTTTTTTCTATTTGTTGCGTCCATTTCTTATGCACAATTTGATACGATACAATATGGTAAATTGATATTTTACAGGGACCCGGCTTACTATGGTGCAGCATTTTCAACACCCA
>CAZKHG010000038.1:0-34867 GCA_964552655.1 uncultured Rikenellaceae bacterium | reverse complement strand
GTGGTACCGTTGATATGGCATTTAATACGGCAATTATCCTCTTTACGGGAGTTCTTATCCTAATCTACATGGTAGGTTCTTTAATGGGTTTTGATTTGAAAACAACAGCTATCGATGCCCTTCTTTATAAGAATTGGTTCTGGTGGGGTCTAGATCTAATTGCCGATGGACTTGTGCTGATATTCGTTGCAGGTACTTGGTATCTACTAGCAACCCTTATTACTGGAAAGAAACTTTTCATGGAGAATATTGCACGTGCTGCATTACTTGTAGAACTGGTTGTTTCATGGACGGTCTGGTCTCATCACCTACTATCCGATCAAGCACAACCTGGAATTCTTAAGGTGCTATCGGGTGAAATGGTTACCGCGTTTGAGCTGATTACCCAGGGTTTAGCATTCTTCATCACCTTGGCAACGCTATGGAGCGCTAGGCCTTTGAAGATGACAAACCCATTAAAGTTCTTACTTGGTGGATTGTTAGGATTTGCTTTAGCAGTTCCTGCTGGAATTATGCAAGCGGATGTTGGTTTGAACAGAATTCTTCACAATACACAGTGGGTAATTGGTCCACATGTTCACGTTGCTATTCTTGTTGGATTAACAATGACATTATATTCAGCAATATATTTTCTATTCCCAATCCTAACGAATGGTGCAAAATGGTATAGCGAGAAACTAGTTAAAATCCATTTCTGGTGCCATTTGATTGGCGGTATTGGTATGGGTGCTTTTATGGGTATGGCCGGCTTGAATGGAATGCTAAGACGCTCACTTTACCTTAATGGTGAGTTCAATACCTACATGGTTTTAGCTGCATTATCGGGCACATTGCTACTTATTGGATTCCTAGCATTCTTTTTTAACATTGTAATGAGCGTTGGAATAAAAGGGGCAATTGATATCTTTTTACCTGCAAAACTTAAAGGGAAAAACTTACTGCCTGAATAAAAAATGATTACAATTTAACTCTTGAAGTAATAAATAAGTTGACTGTTTTTTGATTTACAAAAGTGATTAAAACCTCAAACGTCCGCAAAAATGTTTGAGGTTTTTTTATTCTATCTTTTTACCTTGGTTTTTAGAATTACATTATCATTTAGTCGATATGATTTAGGTAACTTAAACCATCGACCCCTACCCTGCTATATTGCTGTTATTCCATTTATTATCCATCTAGGTAAGAAGGTAACTTGATTTTGATAAAAACTTATCCAACTCTTAAAACAGGTTTTTCTATAAAATCATTTTTAAAGTAATCATTATCAGCCATCTTATAAGCATTATCCTCTTCTGACATTCTAATGTACTTCAAGAAGGCTCTCTCAGTTCTATGTCCTGTTAACTTCATTATTGACAAAGCTGGAAATCCTGCTAAATAAAGATTAGTTGCTGCACTTCTTCTAGCCGTATGGGTGGTAATTAGAGCATGCTTCTCGATATTTATTTCAACTTTAAGTCCTCCTTTTGTAATATTTTTAGTGACAATGGTATTCAATTTAGCACGAGAACCAACCTCTTTAATATACTCATTCATCTTTTGATTTGACATTCCGCGTGGCAACTTTCCATCGTACTTCTTAAAGATGTCAATTACTTGTTTCTTAAGAGGTACAACTACATTAACATCTGTCTTGGTAGTTTGAATTCTTAAAAAAGAACCTTTTTCATTAATATAGATATTGTGTTCTTGAAGTTTTGTTAGATCTTCAAACCTAAGTGCAGTTCTAGCTGCAATAATAAAAAGATCACGAGCTTTTTCAAGATGTGCTTGTTTTTTGTCTGAAAGATCTAGTTCATATATCTTTTCTAATTCTGCCTCAGACAAATAGATTGCATCGGTTTCTTCAGTAAGAATCCTAAAAGCCTTTTTCCGAAAATCAAGATTATTATGTAAACCTTCATCAAACGAAGCACTCATCATCACTTTTATATTTTTAATGTGCTTCCCAATTGTGTTAGTAGCATAATTGTTCTCATTAAAATAACCTAAAAAATCAGAGTAAAAATCAGTTGTAATGTCTTTAAAATCAAGTTTAATGAACCTTTTCTTCATGTATTCGCTAAGATGAAATTGAAGAGTTTTGTATCCTTTTATAGTCCAAATCTTATATCTTTTACCTTTGGCGGTCAGCCGTTTCCCTTCTTCGCATTGAGCAATATAGTTTTTAATATACTCAATCAAATTAACTTGTTCCAAGCCTGACACTTCATCTATAACAATGTCTTTAAACTTTTTATCAAGTTCGATTCTAAGTTTAGCTGGAGTAATCCGCTCTTTCTTTCTTTTTAGCTCCCCCACTAAATCAGTGATAAAAAACCTGTATTCTTCCAATCTTCTATGTATTTCAGAATTGTGTGGATACTTTCTAGAAATTTCTGGAGATTGTAATTCTGAATTCCAGATTATTGGTAGTATGAACTCCCCAGTAGAATACTTTAACCTTTTATAGTCGTGATTGTAAACAAGAAAGATCAAAGTCTCATCCTTCGATTTTGGATCCTTAAGAAAGAAATTCACTTTTGACATACTCCTGATTTAGTCCGAAAGATAAACTATTTTTCTAATAGGGGTCTAATTAGGGGACATTTATTTTTTATTTATGTTATTTTATTTTTACTTTTATAGTAAATAATTATTCGAATATATTGCTATTATTGCTTTATAATATAGCGTTTGAATAAAAAAGAGTAAAAATGAATAAATTAAGTTCGAGTCTTGTCCTGGGCACTTAAAAAAACCCCATGTGAACCAAGTGCTCACATGGGGTTTTTGTTTCCAACAACTTACTGGTTATCCTTAAGTATTGCCTCTCCTTTTATTAACCAGGATATTCCAAATGCCCATAAGGCAAAGGTTTCGAACCAGAATACAGGTTTTAACTGATAAATAGCGGGGTAACTGTACAACCCGAATATAAAGTAAGAAGCAATAAGCACAATACATACTAACATTATGATACCACTAACAATGTAAATAATGTTTCTGCGCTTTTTCTGCCTGGTCATGGTTTTCCTATCCTTTGTTTTTGTAAATAGAAATAGTGAGAAACAGGCCAGGGTTATGAATAGAAGAGTTGCAGATGTTAGATGTATTTTATCTACCAGATCTGAAGGGCCCAAGGACATTGGGAAGAATGCAACTCCAAGTGCAAAAAAGCAGGCCAGGTTGCCCATAATATTATCTATCTGCTTATAGCCTCTGTAAGAGAATAGAAATAAACCAATAGCGCATAAAGTACCTACAAAGATGTTTCGCATCACGCTATGGTAGTATTCGCTGATGGATCCTAGGATATGGTCATACCCACATGCAACAACCGAACCTACAACAAGAATAACTGGAAACGAGACTCCAAGTATCCCGACTGCTTTTCTAAGGGTCATGTAGGATATTAAGTACTTGTTCTTTTTCATTATTGTATAAATTTGATTAATTGATAATGGTAAGTTAGAACAAATACTTAAAACAAGCAAATTCAACTCAATATCAGGTACTTGCTATCAAATAAATTGCTATTACAGCTCTATAAATTCTTGCCCGATTTATAAAACCCAACAGAAATAATGGCACTAATGGAGATTGCCACAATGATCTGGATGAGTATCGAAGTACTAACTAACGGATCATTAATAAGCAAGAGCTTTAGTAGAAACAGCTTTAGTCCATAGTAAATCGCTTTGCTAATGATTATAGAGGTAAATGATATTAAGAAAACATTCTTGAACTTAGACAGAAAAAAATAAAACAACCAGACATTGAGTATCAATTCAGTTGAGATCAAAAAAACCTTGTAAAAATAGGGATGAGCAGAGATTATAAAAGATACAACCGGTAGTAAAAAAGCGATCAGGTATGCATTTTTCCGATTTGTAAATAAAATCGCTGCAAATAAGGCTATCCGCATTGGATCAAACTTGTATATTGCAATCCCTGTTAAGTGTGAAAATGACGGCAATAGAAAAATAACTGCGATTGCCACAAAATCAAATAATATGGAGGGTAACAGTGATTGTACACTAACATTTGCTACTTTCATGAGGTACTTGTTATTTTTATAAAGAATTTCATCTAAAAAGGAGTTTAAGATGCCGATCTAACAAATTAAATTTAACATTTTTCTCAATAATAGCCCGGTGATCGTTTAAGGCATTCTGATACATCTCTCCCATCTCTGCTGCGATTTTGTAACCAACATGGATCAGCTGGCGAAAACTTGGGTTATAATCCTTACAACTTTGATCGTGGGTTAAAGCAGCTGAAAACTGATTACTTTTCCATGATTTCACAGTATCAACTGAGGGGAGTTTTGATTTATCAATATTAAGAACTGTTGAATAAGGTCCGGTTAGCTCATCATATCTGTTCATTGATTCTTCGTAAATTTTTTTCGCAATTTCGAGCCCATCACCACCTGCCTGCGCTAAACCGATTACCTCTTCCAACCAGGTTGTACCGGCTGTTTTAACATGAATTCCTGCATCGAATTTTTTAATTGCATTTCTCATGATCGGGTAAATGGCAAACTTATCGCTTCCGCTATGAACACTAAGTTTCAAGCTTGAAGGCAATCCCAACTCCTTAATCACATACTGAATAACAGCAATATCCTGTTCAAACTCTTTTGCAAAAAGTTCAATATCTCCCTGGTAATCAACTCCTTTAGCAAACAATCCGGTAAATTTAGGGGCAATGGTTTGAACTGCCACACCCTGATGCTTCAACTCGGCAAGAATAAAAAACAGCTCGATAGGTGTTTGAGCCTGATCAACCTCATCCATCGAAACTTCGGGTATAAAATTTTCGGCTCCCTTTTTCGAAACAACATGGTTATATATTGATTTAACCTCCTTAATGGCATTCAAAAACTTATCTGCGATACTTTCTAAAAGTAGCTCTGTAACATTAAAGCTCTCTGAAATACCAGGAATGGAAAGTTGTCCAACATATTTCCTATATCGATTTATAAAATCTTGTTTCTCCTCCTTTTCAGGTGACTTGCCAATAAAATGGGCAACATCAATTGTAAAAAAATTGCTGTAATCGATAAACTGATCAACAGTTGCGAGTCCTATATGGTCGGCATCAACATAATAATTCCCAGTCCAGCCATTTGCAATTACAGCATCCTTAGCCTCTTTGGCAACGGAAGATTGATCTGTATGAACAATGGTGTGTTCGCGGTATGATTTATTCCAAACAGGAACTATACTAAAGCCCAGCTTATTCATCTCCTGAATTGCTGCAAGTTGGGCCTGACCTTCCCTACCAAATCGATCGCCCATTCCAAACGAATACTTTTCAATTAACATGATTTAATTATTTAGTTTTTAATTCTTTAACAATTTGAATTACCTCTCTGACCTTAAGTTCGATAGAGGCGTAATCGCCTTTATCTATAAGATCTTTTTTAAAAAGATTTGAGCCCAACCCCACGCAAACCACTCCGGCATCAAACCATTCTTTAAGATTTTCCTTATCAGGAGATACTCCTCCCGATGGCATTATACTTGTCCAGGGGCAAGGGGCAAGAATGGCTTTTACAAACGATGGTCCGCCAACCTCCTTACCAGGGAATATTTTCACAATTTCACAACCTAGTTCTTCTGCAGTGTTTATCTCTGAAAGTGTTCCACAACCAGGCATCCACGCAATTTTACGGCGATTACATACTTTTGCAATTTCAAGGTTGAGAATGGGAGAAACAATAAAATTAGCGCCCAGCTGAATAAATAAGGATGCTGTACCAGGGTCAACAACTGAGCCAACTCCCATTACCATTTCAGGGCATTCCTTTATTGCCCATTTGTTAACATCGGCAAATATATCATGGGCAAAATCACCTCGATTAGTAAATTCAAAAACTCTGGCCCCTCCCAAATAGCATGCTTTAACAACTTGTTTAACAATTTCAGAGTTCTCGTGGTAAAACAACGGAACTATTCCTGTTGCAAGAAATGTATTTAGGACTTGCATTCGCTTAAATCGTGCCATTTGCTGTAGGTTTTCAATTATTTTATTTTCTAAATTTTTGTTAGGTTACGGGTTGTTTATCATTTCTCAATTTCTCATTCTCTCACCTGCTCACTCTTCCCGAGGTATCGCCATCCATCAATTTTATTACTTCATCCACAGTAACGCGGTTATAATCGCCATAGATGGTATGTTTAAGGCATGATGCAGCCACTGCAAAATTCAAGGCTTTTTGATCATCCCCTTTAAAGGTTAAAAATCCATAGATCAACCCGCCCATAAAAGAGTCACCGCCTCCAACTCTATCTACTATATGAGTTATCGAATAAATCGGGGCTTCATATAATTTTTTTCCATCAAAAAGCACACCCGACCAGGTGTTGTGGTTAGCATTAATTGATCCCCTTAGAGTAGTTATTACCTTTTTACAACGAGGGAATTGCTTCATAATCTGCTTTGAAACAGACAGATAGGCTTCTGATTCTACATGCCCTGATTTTACATCAACACCCACAGGTATAATTCCCAGCGCCATTTCAGCATCCTCTTCGTTGCCCAGAATTATATCACAACCCTGAACCAAAATGGGCATAACCTCTCTCGCAGGTTTACCATATTTCCAAAGGTTTTTCCGGTAGTTAAGATCAACTGAAACAGTTATGCCTTTCTGGTTGGCAATGTGAATAGCTTCAGCACAAATATTCATAGCATTTTCAGATATAGCGGGTGTAATTCCAGTCCAATGAAACCAGGTTGCGCCATCGAAAACTCTATCCCAATTGATCATTCCAGGTTCAATATCGGCAATGGACGAATGTGAGCGATCGTAAATTACCTTGCTTGGACGATTAACTGCACCGGTTTCCAGAAAATATATCCCCATACGTTCGCCACCGCGAAGTATGTAAGATGTATCAACTCCAAATCCTATCAGTTCCCTGATGCCTACATCGGCAATGTCATTTTTTGGAAGTCGGGTTACAAAACGGGATTCAATTCCGTAATTTGCAAGCGATACGGCCACATTAGCCTCACCCCCGCCAAAAGATGCAATAAAAGAGTTGGATTGTCCGAATCTTTCAAAACCGGGTGCTGCCAACCTTAGCATAATTTCTCCGAATGTTACTACTCTTTCCATTAACTTATCAGCTGAATTTAAAATAGGCTTTAGCATTATTGTAACAAATATCCTCAACCATTTTGCCAATAAAATCAACATCATTGGGCAGTTCACCATTTTCAATGTCGTTACCCAGCATGTTACATAAAATTCGCCTGAAATACTCGTGACGTGGGTAGGAAAGGAAACTTCTGGAATCAGTAAGCATTCCAACAAAACGACTCAGCAAGCCATGGTTAGACAGAGAATTGATTTGTTTTTCCATACCGTCTTTTTGATCCAAGAACCACCAGGCAGACCCAAATTGAATTTTCCCAGCAACTGATCCATCCTGAAAGTTCCCGGTCATTGTGGCAAAAACCTCATTATCTGCAGGGTTTAGGTTATAAATTATGGTTTTTGCTAAGCTGTCATTTTTATCTAACCTGTTAAGGAATTTAGACATGGGTAAGGCTATTTGAAAATCGCCAATTGAGTCAAATCCGGTGTCTGGTCCTAGTTTTCTCAGTAAACGGGAATTATTATTTCTTAGTGCACCGATATGAAACTGCTGAGTCCAACCCTTTTCATGATCCATAATTGCAAAATCGTACAAAGCGGCTGATTTGAATTTAAGAATCTCCGAATAGGAAAGGGCAATTTTCATTCTTGCTTTGGCAAAGATTGATTCAATCTCAACCAAGGAATAATCCTCTGCATAAAAATTCTCTAACCCATGATCAGATAGTTTACAACCAAGAGTGGCAAAATAATCGTGTCTCTTCTTTAGGGCAGCTAACATTGATTTGTAAGAACTTACCTCAATACCTGAAACCAGGCCCAGCATATCCATGTAGCCATTGAATAATTCCAGGTTTTCGATTGCCATTGCCTTATCAGGCCTCCAGGCAGGAAATACTTTAAATGATAAATTCTGATTTAAAATTGATTTATGGTGTTCCAATGAATCAATAGGATCATCAGTTGTACAGAGAATCTCTACATTCATTAATGATAACAGACCATGCACCCGATGGCTATCTTTTTGAAGGAGCTCATTGGCCTGATCATAGATCTTTTTAGCACTATTTTTATTAAGAATCTCATTTATACCAAAGTACCTTTTCAGCTCCAGGTGAGTCCAATGGTATAATGGATTTCTCATAGTATAGGGCACGGTTTCTGCCCATTTCTCGAATTTATCCCAATCGGAAGCATTTCCGGTGCAAAACTTTTCATCAACACCATTTGTACGCATAGCCCTCCATTTATAATGATCTCCGTAAAGCCAGGGCTGAGTGATATTATCAAATTTTTTATTTGTGGCTATCATTTCTGGAATGAGGTGGTTATGATAGTCAATGATTGGCATTTTTTTGGCATGCTCATGGTACAGCATTTCTGCTGTTTTGGTCTGTAACAAAAAGTTTTCGTCAAGAAACGGTTTCATCTTATAATAATTTGTTTTGATAATACTTAATCTACTATAGGTTTATACTTAGGAACCAGAGATTTCATTACAGTCCACCCGATTAGGTAGGCCACCGCACAAATGGAGAATATAATAAAATATCCTGATTTAATGCCTTCAAAACCCATGAATTTCATATTACTATTTTTGGCAAAATCGAAAAGCACACCTGATCCTTTATTAATTAAAAAAGAACCAATACCCCCGGCCATTCCGCCGATGCCCGTTATTGTAGCAATTGCGGATTTAGGAAACATATCGCCAATAGTGGAGAAAATATTAGCTGACCAGGCCTGATGTGCAGCCCCGGCGATACCAATGATTAAAACAGGAAACCAGTAAGAATAGTAACCTAAAGGTTGAGCAAGTAATGCCAGCAAGGGGAAAAAAGCAAAAATCAACATTGAACGCATGCGCCCGGCATAAGGGTTCATCCCCTTTTTATCAACAAAATATGTTGGCAACCAACCGCCAATTATAGAAAGTAAAGTAATAGCGTAGAGTACAAACAGTAATATTTGAGCCATAGTTTTATCTGATGTTAACCCGTAAACATCACTCAGGTAGGCAGGTGTCCAGAAAAGGTAAAACCACCAAACCCCATCAGTCATAAATTTACCAAAGGCAAAAGCCCATGTTTGTTTGTATTTGAAACTATCTTTGAATGTTATTTTCTTATCAACTTTTTCCTGGTTATTATTAGCTGCCTTTTCTGCGATTGAATCCTGATGAATATAGTCGAGTTCAAGTTTATTCACAAGAGGGTGACTGTTAGGTTTCTTGTACATGAAAACCCAGAAGCCCATCCATAAAAATCCAAGTGAACCAATTACAATAAAAGCCATTTCCCAGCCAAAGTGAACTGCAATTATTGGGATTGTTACCGGGGCGATAAGAGCTCCTACAGTTGCACCCGCATTAAATATACTGGTTGCAAAAGCCCTGTCCTTTTTTGGGAAAAACTCAGCTGTTGCTTTAATGGCTGCTGGAAAGTTTCCTGCTTCACCAATGGCCAGGATGAGTCTTGCAAAAATGAAAAATGTTACGCTAACAGAAACAATCTTACTTATATTATCAACCATGCTTATTGCATTTTTTGCCCCTTCGAATCCTACAAGCCAGCTCCCGGAGACAATTCCCGAAGTGGCAATGCCACAAAATGCATGAAGAACTGCGCCAACTGACCAAACACCAATAGCCCATAAAAATCCTTTTTTTGTATCCATCCAATCCACAAAACGGCCAGCAAAAAGCATACTGAATGCATAGAAAATTGAGAACATAGCGGTAATATTCCCATAGTCATTATTTGTCCAATGAAATTCAGGGGAAATAAAATCCTTCCAGGTTAATGAAAGAACCTGCCGATCCATATAGTTTATTGTTGTTGCAAAGAACAAAAGCGCACAAATAGCCCATCTGTAATTTGTCATTTTCGAGGTTAGCGGTTTTAGGGTCATGGCTTTACTATTAATTTCTAGTTATACATTATAGGTTGATGAAGCGGTATCGCCTCCCCGGCCAGTCCAGTTGGTGTGGAAAAATTCGCCCCTGGGTTTATCAATTCTTTCATAGGTGTGCGCTCCAAAATAATCACGCTGAGCCTGAAGAAGATTTGCAGGAAGTCTTTCGGCACGGTAACCATCGAAATATGCAAGTGCAGTTGAAAGAGCAGGAGTGGGAATTCCATTAGCAACAGCTGCACCAATAACCCTTCTCCAACCGGCTTGAGCCTTCTCAACCCTTTCTTTGAAATATGGATCAAGTAATAAGTTGGTCAGTTCAGGATTTTTATCAAACGCATCTTTGATTTTACTCAAGAATACAGAGCGAATAATGCAACCACCACGCCACATCAGGGCAATTCCACCATAATTCAGATTCCAGCCAAACTCTTTTGCAGCTTCACGCATCAACACATAACCCTGAGCATAGGATACTATTTTAGATGCATATAATGCCTGTCGGATATCTTCAGTAAAAGTTTTCTTGTCTCCATTGAATGAGGGTTTTGGACCGCTAAGCACTTTTGATGCCTGTACCCTTTCTTCTTTTTGAGCAGAAAGACACCTGGAAAATACAGCCTCACCTATAAGAGTCAATGGAACACCCAAATCAAGTGCAGTAACGCCTGTCCATTTTCCTGTTCCTTTTTGCCCGGCGGTATCGAGTATTTTTTCAACAAGTGGTTCCCCATTTTCTTTGTAACCCAGTATATCTCTTGTTATTTCAATAAGATAGCTGTCTAAGTCCCCATTGTTCCATTCTGAAAAAACTTGATGCATTTCATCGCTTGACAAACCAACATACTCTTTCATTATCTGATATGCTTCACAGATCAACTGCATATCCCCATACTCAATTCCGTTATGAACCATTTTAACAAAATGCCCCGCTCCATTCTCTCCAACCCAATCGCAACAAGGAACATCACCATCCACCTTTGCAGCTATTTTTTGAAATATGGGTTTAATAATATTCCAGGCATTTTTTGAACCTCCAGGCATAATTGATGGGCCCAACAACGCGCCTTCTTCTCCTCCGGAAACCCCGGTTCCAATATAGAGAAAACCTTTACTTTCAACATATTTGGTTCTTCGGTCTGTATCGGGGAAGTGAGTGTTACCGCCGTCAATAATAATATCACCAGGCTCAAGGTGAGGTAAAAGTAATTCAATAAAATCATCTACAGCTTTGCCCGCTTTTACCATTAGCATAACCTTTCTGGGACGTTCAAGTGATGCGATAAACTCCTCAATTGAATGCGCTCCCCTGATGTTTTTACCCTTTGCTCGACCATTTATAAAATTGTCAACTTTTTCAACCGAGCGATTATAGGCTGTAATAGTGAAACCTTTGCTCTCCATATTAAGGATGAGATTTTCGCCCATAACAGCCAGTCCAATTAGCCCAATATCAGATAATTCTTTCATTCTTTTAAATCATTAATGATAAACAAAATTATTTAGATTCCTTATGAATTAAATCTTTCCTTATAAGCCCAAAGACCTATTGCTGGATTAGAAATATAAAATATTTCTTCACCATTGATGTTGTTAAATCCATCGACCAGTTTTTCCGGGTTATATTTTTTGATCATTTCAGTTAAAGGTGCGTAGCTAAAATTAACCGATTCAATTTCATCTTTTGAAAGATGTCCCGGACAGTAGGTAATTGAGAACCTGCCCTCCGAACTGCCATGAATCAAATGTGCTGCGGCGCTAAGATTGTCCTCCAGCTCTTTATTTTCATTCAGATATTTTAATGTTTGTGGTGTCCCACAATAGCCATATTTACGAATAAGTCGGTCTATTTCCCTATCCTCTCCAAATTCCTTTAAGCCGGGAGCAAGGACTATTAATTCACCTTCATCTGCCAAAGCCATCCTGGTTCGGTAAATGCTTTTATTACCCAACCATGTGCTTTTAAACTCCGTTGGATCAAGATATACTACAACCTTCTTCAATGGCTTATCAAGCATTGAAAAATTGACTTTCAAGGAAAGTTCAGCCGCCCTGGTAAAAACTGTGTAATCATCACCGATAAACAGACCACGGGTTACCAGTTTATTGGATTTATTATCGCGGCCAACCACAGTATGAACATAAACGATGGGAAGATGATTTGTAAATTTTTCAGAAGCATAATTCAGAATTTTTCTTACCGGATTCTCAGCTCTGCCCATTACTTTTTCCATCCCATAAACTGCCCCAACAAAATGACTTTTATTAATCCCTTCTGCCCCGCCAGTGCCAACAAATATGTTTTTATTATAGTTAGCCATTCCAATTACTTCATGCGGAACCACCTGACCAATTGATAGGATTAAATCGTGACCTCCCTCCCATATCAACTTATTCAGTTGTGCAGGCCAATCATAGTTTAACTGTCCACTTGTAAGTTCAGATATATAAGATCCTGGTACTTTACCAACCGTAACCACATCGTTGCGCCAATCATGCACCCGAAAAAGTTCTTTGGGAACCCCTTTAAACATTTTCTCAATTTCGAGGTCTGACATTGCTTTATGCGTTCCAAGTGCAGGAAGTACATCTTTTATTCTATCTTTATAATAACAATAAGCATAAGAAGTTAACTCTCCGGCTTTTGAATGATAACGTGTAAAATCTGGAGGAATGATGAGAATTTTGTTTCGTTTCCCTAATTTATCCAGCGCAATGTGTAAGCCCAGCAACAAATCCTCTGACTTTAAAACATCTTTTTCCGACCCTCGTTGATAGTAAATCATATTTTTGTTTTTAAAAAGCCATTATAAACAAACCCCATGTAGCAATCAAAAGAATGAAAATTGTAGCTACCTTTTCACTCTCGCGTTACCTTCCCAAATACTCCAAACCATTTCCTCATCAGCAGGTTGGGCGTAATCTGTCAGAAAGGTTGTAGCCAAAGCCCCGCTGGCCCATCCAAACTGCATACTTTTTTCAGAATCCCAGCCCTTGAGAATTCCATATAATAGTCCCCCAACAAATCCGTCGCCGCCGCCAATTCTATCAAGCACATTAATTTCTCTGGGTTCAATGATATGCCAGCTATTGCCATCGAGGAGAATGGATCCCCATAAATGCTTATTAACACTGATTACTTCACGAAGGGTGGTTGCAAAAATTGATGCATTGGGGTAGCTGATTTTTACCCTTCCTATCATTTCCTTAAAACTATCAATCTGAGCCTCAATGCTTTTCCCACCAGTTTCGGGCCCCTTAATACCAAGGCAAAGCTGAAAATCCTCCTCGTTACCAACAAGTATATCTGAAAATGAAGCAATCTCAGAAAAAACATCTCTTAGCTCCTTTTCACGACCCATCCAAAATGAAGCGCGATAATTCAAATCGAAGGAAATACAACTGCCAGATTTCTTAGCATATCTGGCTAATTCTAAACAAAAAGTGCTGGTTTCTTCGGATAAAGCGGCTATTAAGCCAGATAAATGGACAATTTGAACTCCCTCAACTTCAAAAATTCTATTCAAATCAAAATCCTTTACATTTAAAGTACGTCCTATCTCTCCGGCTCTATCATTGTGTACCCTGGGACCTCTCGATCCATAACCGCTATCAGCAATATTAAATTGGTGCCGGTAACCCCAGGGTCCACCTTGTTCTACCTCTTTGCCCTCGAATGACATATTGCGACTTGAAAGGTTGCTTTTAATCAGCTGTGCAATAGGGCTACCTTTGACAAATGTTGTGAGAACCTTAACAGGTAATCCTAAATATGATGAAATACTGGCCACATTAGTTTCGGCACTGGTGGCTTGCATAAAAAATGTATCACTGCTATGAACAGGTTGACCATTCAACGGAGTAATTCTAACTCCCATACTGGTTGGCACCAATAAAGAGAATTTGTAATTTTCTTTTAACTTAAGTTTCATTTTACCAATGTAAGTTAATTGATTAAGTGCTAATAAAACATTTTAAACGATAATATTATACACCCCCATATGCGCTATAGCCGCCATCAACAGGAATGCAGATGCCCGTGACAAATTTTGAAATGTCAGATAACAGGTACAATACGGTACCTATCAGCTCCTCAACCTCGCCGTAACGTCCCATAGGTGTACTAGAAATAATCTTTTTCCCACGAGGCGTGGCCTCGCCAGTTTTCTCATCAATTAAAAGAAATCGGTTCTGATTGGTAAGGAAAAAACCTGGGGCAACTGCATTTACCCGAACTCCGGTTTTTGCAAGATGTACAGAAAGCCACATGGTGAAATTGTTAACAGCGGCTTTTGCAGCTGAATATGCAGGAATTTTTGTTAACGGTTTGAATGAGTTCATCGAAGATATATTTAAAACCACCCCTTTCCCCAATTCAAGCATATCGGTAGTAAAGACCATTGTGGGCAAAAGGGTACCTTTGAAATTAAGATCAAAAACAAAATCAAAACCTTCCACATTCAACCCGTAAAACGATTTTTCAAGATCACTAAGATTTTGTTTATCAAGCATCTCCAGCTGGGTGGTGGCTTTGGGTGAATTTCCACCGGCTCCGTTTATCAGCAAATTGATCTTTCCCAATTCAGCATTGATTTTTCCCTTTGCAGCTATTAATGAATCCTTATCCAAAACATTTGCTTTATATGCTCTGGTAACAGTTCCTGTTTCTTTCTCAACTGCCAGGGCAAGTTCCTTTGCACTTTGCTCGTTCAAATCTAGTATTGCGGTTTTGATACCATTTTGAGCCAATCCTCTTGCAATTGCTGCTCCAATAATTCCTGCCCCGCCAGTAAGTACGCAAACCTGTTGGTTCAAATCTTCAAATGATAATTTATTCATCCTTTTAGTATTAATAAGAAATATTATTCGTAATATTTTAAGTTTTCCCGGGTTACGATATCGATAGGCAATAAAATCTCTTCAGGAACATCCTTCTTAAGGACGATCCTATTAAATAGAGCAATTATTGCCCTGTATGACTGCTCAATGGGTTTTTGATTAATCAAAAAATTAATTATCCCTTTGTTCAAATAGGGGATATTTTCCTCTGTAAGGTCATACCCAATGAGGTTTATGTTCTTTATATTTTCCAGTTCAATAAACCTGGCAACATGGAATACTCTGGAATTTGTTACAAATACACCTTTTATGTTTAGATGGGAGTTAAAAAAATTTCTAAGCTCCTGAAAGATTTCGACAACATCCAAACTATTTATTTCCAAAGTATGTATTTTAAATCTGGAATTGTTGTTTATTTCAAAATATTGTAAAAACCCTTTTTTCCTATTAAGGATATGGTTGTTGTTTTTAAGAAAGCTAAATATAGAAACTACCAATATTTCAGAACCTGGCTCAAGACCATAATCCATGAGCCTTGCTGCAACAATACCGCTTTGAATTGAATCCTGTCCAACGTAGCATATCTGATTCTGATTTGTAATATTTGAATTAAAAAAAACAAAAGGGATTTTTCTTTCAGTACATATCTTCGCAATTTCAATCGCTTCATTTTGTAAACTTGGTGCAATAATCAACCCATCAGGGTTTTCATCCATTGCATTTTGAGCTGCACTAATAAACGAATCCTTATCTGTTACCGAAAAAAGGTGTAATGAATGATTTATCCCATAGTGCTCAATTTCTTTTAAAGCTTTTTCAATTCCCAGGTGAGGCACTTTCCAGAAAGAGCTGTCTTTATCTACAGCAGGCATGATTGTAGAAAACCTCAGATTTTTCTTTGATGCCAGTGCACTTGCCAGAACATCCGGTTGAAAGTTGAGGGTTTTGGTAATTTTGAGGATTTTATCCCTGGTTTTATTAGATACCTCACCCCGGTTATGAATAACCCTGTCAACTGTGCCTATGGAAACACCCGCCAGCTGAGCTATATCTTTAATAGTAATTTTTTTATCGGGTTTATCCATGGGATAGTTCTTCAACTTTTTATTTTTATTAATCCTATAAACCGTTAACGATAACGATTATCAGGTAGTTAAAAGTATTATCATCGTTAATAGATAGGCAAATATATAAATTTTATTCATTACGTGTACGTACACGTAATTATTTTATTATTTTTGTATAAAAAATTTAACCAATGATATATTTGCATAAAGTTCCTGCTTAAATAATGCCAATGGTTTGAAGTTATTAATAAGGTTTTATCTTTTAATATTATGAAAACAACATTTGAAGTAAGATATTCCTCAAACCCTACTGATGTAAAAAATTGGGAAACCGGAAAACTCAGAAAAGAGCATCTGATTCAATCTTTATTTAATAAGGATAACGTGAATATGGTTTATTCACTTTATGATCGAATGATTATTGGTGGTGCAATGCCCGTTGGCGAAACTCTTTTACTTGAAACAATAGATCCGATAAAAGCTGATCACTTTCTTTATCGCCGGGAAATTGGAATTTTTAATGTGGGTGGCAGAGGCAAAATTGCTGTGGATGATAAAATATACGACATAAACTTTAAAGAAGCTTTATACATTGGTTCAGGGAATAAAAAAGTGTTGTTCGAAAGTGTTGATAAATCTCAACCTGCAAAGTTTTATTTCTGTTCTGCTCCCGCACACAAATCTTTCCCGGATAAGAAGGTAACCAAAAATGAAGCCGTTATCATGGAGCTGGGTGCCCTCGAAACCTCAAATCATAGGACAATTAATAAGATGCTCGTTAGAGAGATCATTGAAACCTGCCAGCTCCAAATGGGAATGACTGAACTTAAACCAGGTAGCGTATGGAATACCATGCCACCTCATGTTCATGCCAGAAGAATGGAAGTCTATTTTTATTTTGAGGTACCTGATGGGCAGGCTGTATGTCATTTTATGGGAGAGCCAAATGAAACGAGGCATATTTGGATGCAAAATAATGAGGCAGCTATTTCCCCTGAATGGTCAATCCATTCTGCAGCAGCAACATCCAGCTATTCATTTATTTGGAGTATGGCTGGTGAAAACCTTGACTATTCCGACCAGGATTTCAGCAAAATAACCGATTTAAGATAAAAAAATAATGGATACTACCCTTTTTCGATTGGATGGCAAAGTTGCCCTGGTAACCGGAGCATCTTATGGTATCGGTATGGCAATGGCAAAAGCCCTAGCGGCAGCTGGTGCAAAAATCGTTTTCAACGATATTAATGCTGAGATGGTTGAAAATGGGTTAAAGGAATATCAGGAAAGTGGAATAGCCGCAAAAGGATATGTATTCGATGTAACTGATGAAGAAAGCGTTAACAAACACATTCAACTTATTACCAATGAAGTAGGTACGATAGATATTCTGGTCAATAATGCAGGAATAATTAAAAGAATTCCAGCAATAGAAATGTCTGCTAAAGATTTTAGGCAGGTTATTGATATCGATCTGAATGGCCCCTTTATAATGGCCAAGGCGGTTGCACCAGGCATGATTAAAAAAGGTAGCGGGAAAATCATCAACATTTGTTCCATGATGAGTGAAGTAGGGCGTGAAACTGTTTCTGCCTATGCTGCAGCCAAAGGAGGGCTTAAGATGCTTACCAAAAACCTGGCCTGCGAATGGGCTGAGTTCAACATCCAGGTAAATGGGATCGGTCCTGGCTATATTGCAACTCCTCAAACAGCCCCATTAAGGGAAGAGGGCCATCCATTTAACAACTTTATTAAAGGTAGAACGCCAGCGGCTAGATGGGGCACTACAGACGATTTGCAGGGACCAGTTGTTTTTCTGGCATCAAAAGCATCTGATTTTGTGAATGGCCATATTCTTTATGTTGACGGTGGAATCTTAGCTTACCTGGGTAAGCTTCCTAAATAGAACAAATAATATCAATCCTATGAAAATTAAAATATTAGGCTTTTTAGTCCTCTCATTGCTGTTTGGATGTTCATCCAAACAAATCAAAGTAAATATTACAAACACCCTTTCAATTAACCGGGCTAACGAAACTGTTGAAATTGCAATACCAGACCTAGAAAAAGCGTTTGGGCATGTTGATTATAAAAGTTTAGTTGTATTCAACGAAAAAAATATCGAAATTCCATCACAACTTATCTACAATGGGGAGAAAATACCACAAAAATTTATTTTCCAGGCTAAAATTGATGCGAATTCCAGCACAGTTTATACAATAAAGATTGGTAAACCCAATGCATATGAATTGAAAACGTTTGGACGATTTGTACCGGAAAGGTATGATGATTATGCCTGGGAAAATGATAGAATAGCATTCAGAATTTACGGGTTGGCGCTTATTCCTAAAGATGGCCCAAGTAATGGCATTGATGTATGGATGAAACGAACCGATAAACTAGTAATAGATAGGTGGTACGGTGATTACCTGGCGGGAAAAATCAGCTACCATAAAGATAACGGTGAAGGATGTGATTGTTTTAAAGTTGGAAGAACACTTGGTGCAGGTGGAATGGCCCCGTTTGTTAATGATTCACTGTGGTTGGGTATCAACTTTCAATCTTATCAGGTTTTGGATAATGGCCCAATCAGGACATCATTCAAACTATTTTACCCACACTTTTATGTTGATGGGAAAAGTGTAACCGAGATCAGGACAATTTCGCTGGATGCTGGCAGCCAATTAACTGCAATTGTTGAGGAGTTTGACAACTCAATGATGGTTGCAGCAGGAATTGCAAAACGGAAAGAAGGTATTTCTCTAACAAATAACATTGAAAAAGGATTTTCAACATATAAGCTAAACGTTGAGGAAAACGGAATTACTTATCTGGGAATTGTTGGTACTGCTCAGGTTGTTGATATTAAAGAAAATAAAGATCACGTTTTTTTATGTTTTAATTACAAAAAAGGAGAAAAACTTCTTTACTATACAGGTGCAGGATGGAGTAAATGGGGTTTTGAAACAGATGAGCAATGGAATTCCTATGTTGAGGATTTTTCAGGAAGAGTTAGAAATCCTCTTATTGTTGAACTCAATTAATGGTATTTAATTTTAATCTTTTCAATTTCATTAGACTGATCAAGTATAACCTTTTAATAAAAAATTTGTACAATCTGTAAAGTAAAAAAAGTACTGGTAATACAAAAGCATATGCAAAACAGACTTATCAGCATACTATTACTTATTCTCTTATCGGGTAGTACAAATAGCTTATACTCACAAAAAACCTTCAAACCGGAGTTTCAGGATCCATTGCTTGAGCCTTGGAGGTGGAAATTTATGCCCGAACTTCGTGGGAAAGGAATTAGGTGCATCGAAACTGATTTAAAAGGGCAAATCTGGTTTGGAACAGATCGAGGAGCCTGCCGGTATGATGGGATGGATTGGAATTTCTTCGATACATTAAATTCCGAAATTGTTTTCCCAATCACTTCAATTACAAGCACAAATGATGGGATTATCTATGCTGGTTCCGAAAAGGGGATATCAATATTTGAAAATAATAAATGGCGACCACTTTTCTCAACAGAGAAAAACGAGCTGCTCAATGTTAGCTGTATAAAAACCTTAAAAAATGGTGCGGTTTTGGCTGGGATGTCGAAAGGGTTAATATATATAAACCACAAGAATATTACTTTTCTGGTACCGGGGGTTAATTATACTCCTCTAAAAAATTCCTTTAAAGGATATGAATTTATTGTTTTACCGGATAGCTACCTTTTTGAGAATAAGTCTTCAAGGGTTGATGATATTTTTGAATATTCACCTGAGGAACTCTGGGTGCTCATGTCTCAATCATCTCGGGGTAAAATTTTTAAATTCAACTTAAATGCTTCACTGGCCGAGAAAGAGGTTTCAAATTCAGAAAATACAATTCAACTTGCAGGTAAACCACTTTATCGAGGTTTAAAAGCCATCCGGGCACATGATAATAAGATATGGCTTATCAGCTCATACCACCGTTCAGGGATTTTAACACTCAATGGGAAAAAATGGGAATACATTCAGCTCAGCCGGTTTTTAGGTGGGGATGAACTGCATACAAGCATCATGGAAACCGGTGATGGCAGTATATTGATTGGCGCAATTGGTAAATTATTTGTTTATAAAAATGAAAAATGGAACCTTTATGAAGCCCCTTTATTCCCAATACCTTACTCACGTGTGATTTTTCACGAATCAGAAAATGGAAATTTATGGATTGCCGGAATCCAGAATGATGTTTACCGCTTTGATTATGGCAACAAAAAATGGTTAACCTATAAAAACCTCAATTTTCAATGCGAGACACCTGATCAAAAAAAATGGTTCCTTTCTGTTGACAACAAAGTTGTTTTTAATGATTCCGGTAAATGGTACTATTATGACAAAAACGACAACATAATTGATGCCCCTGTAAAAATAATTGCAACAAAAAGCGGAAATATTTTGGTTGCTGGCAGTCATAACAGCATTGCAGCAACATCATATTTTGACGGGAAGAGCTGGAGCCTGCAAACCTACCCAAAACTCTCCTGGGGTATTGATTATCGGGCAGTTTTTGAAGCAAATGATGGCAGCATATGGCTGGGAGCCAGCGTTGATGTGCTGGATCAAAAAGGACAACTATCAGGGGTTATTCGCCTAAAACCCGGTTTTAATGGTAAACCCACTTTGTCTCATTATACCGGAAACGAAGGGATTCATCAGGGGAATGCCTACGGGATAGGACAATCCAAAGACGGTGCAATTTGGATGGGCGGTACCCAACTACTACGGTTCGATGGAAAATCCTGGAACAGCCTGGAAAATCCCGGGTATCTTAAACAATATGTAAATTATATTTTCAGCAAGCCAGGCCAGAACCTCTGGATTGGTTCAAGGTTTTACGGGTTATTTTCCTATGATGGAAGCAAATGGCTTCAATACAATACGGAAAATGGGTTATCAAGCAATTCTATAACTAGTATTTTCGCTCAAAACGATTCTAATGTTTGGGTAGCAACCGACAATGATATCTGCCGTTTTGATGGTAAAATCTGGACAAAAGAGATTTTTCATCCTCAACTTTACCTAACCCGTGAAGGTGGCGAAGTGGTTCAATCCAGCGATGGGGCGCTTTGGATAAATAAATCGTTAAGAGAGTGGAAAAGAAGATCCTTTACATTTAACTCTGCTCCACAGATTGCCTATGAAAATTTTAGAACGGTCAGATACCAGCCAGATACATTTGCCCCAAAAACAAAAATCCTTGTGTACACCAAGGAAGTTGACCGTGCGGGTAATACCGTAATAAGTTGGATGGGAAAGGATTATATGGAGGATACCCCTGAAAATAAATTAGCATATTCCTACCGATTAAATAATAGCGAATGGTCACCTTTTGATAATAAAAACTATACGACGTTTACCAATCTGGTGGATGGTTCTTATACATTTGAGGTAAGAGCAAGAGATCTCGATTTTAATGTTGATCCAAGTCCTGCAAAAATAAGTTTTACTGTTCTTCCTCCGGTGTGGAAACAAACATGGTTCATATTGCTTTTGCTCGCATTTACATCGGCTATTGCCTATTATGAGGTTCAAAGTTACAGAAGAAACAGGAAGTTAACCAGGTTAAACATTTCATTAAGCGAAATTAACAAGGAGCTTTCCCGGCAAAAGGAAGAGATAATAGCAAAAAATGAAGAAATTACAACCCATCAGGAACAAATAATTTTTCAAAAAGACCAGCTTGAATATTCAAATACACTTCTCGAAATCCAAAATGAAGAGATAAAGACCCAAAGAGATCAGCTTAAAGGGATGTTACAACAGATTGAAGAGCTGTCTCAGGCCAAATTAAATTTTTTCACAAATATATCACACGAATTCAGAACCCCATTAACCTTAATCCTGGGTCCAATAGACAAACTAATATCAACCAAAGTAACAGATGAGCTGGAACGGTTTAACCTTTACGGTGTAATATACAGAAGCGCTAACCGTTTGCTAAGGTTAATAAATCAAATTCTGGAGTTCAGGAAGCTGGAAACCGGTAAAATCGATGTAAACCTCAAAACTTCAGATATTGTTTCCTTCCTGAAAGATGTTCTAAACCTATTCAATGGACTTGCAATTCAAAGAAGGATTGACCTTTCGTTTAACTCAAATATTAATACATTACAAACTGCCTTTGACCACGATAAAATTGAAAACATTATTTTCAACCTGCTATCCAATGCTTTTAAATTTACACCAGAATTTGGTAAAATAACCCTGGAGTTACATCAGGTAAAATCCACTGATGACCATTTGCCGGGTGATACATATGATTATATTCAAATCAATGTAACAGATACCGGCAAAGGAATTTCTACTGAGCATTTGCCGCATATCTTTGAAAGGTTTTACCAGATAAAAGAAAAAACACAATCAGCAGGAACAGGGATTGGACTTGCTTATATCAAGGATTTGGTAGAAATTCATGGTGGAAAAATATCTGTAGAAAGCCAGATTGGCAAAGGAAGTAGTTTTAAAGTACTGATTCCTGTATTGACAAAGGATTATGAAGATTTGGACAGTTTACCACAAAGATTTACCTCTAAAATGACTTTATCAGGCGATAATCAAACTTCTGCTGAAGAAAGCCCGATAAAGATCCATTCTAATAAAATAAAATCCAGAATTAATAAATCTTTAATAGATTACAGTTTTACCAATAAACCAACGGATAAAGTTCTAATTGTAGAGGATGATTTTGAGCTGATCAGCTACCTTAAAAACAATCTTACTCAATTTAACTGCTTTACCGCTCAGAACGGGAAAGAAGGCCTGCAAAAAGCGATTGAATTACAACCCGATCTGATTATAAGCGATGTGATGATGCCTGAAATGGATGGAATTGAACTGTGCAGCTGCCTCAAAACAAACCTTATTACCAGTCATATTCCCATTATACTACTAACTGCCAGAACATTGGTAGAAAACAAAATCGAAGGGTTAGAATCGGGAGCAGATGATTATATTGAGAAACCATTTAACATCCAGCTGCTCCAAATCAGGGCAAAAAACCTGATTGAATCGAGGAAAAGATTACGTGAACTGTTTAGAAAAGAGATTACAATTGAGCCTTCAAAAGTAACAGTAACCTCATCAGATGAGAAACTTCTAAAAGGAGTTATCGATATGATAGAAAAAAATATTGTTGAACCCAACTTCAATATTGAGAATCTTTGTCGCAATTTTTATTTGAGCAGATCCCATTTTAGCCGAAAAATTAAGCAAATAACCAGCTACTCACCCAAAGAATTACTAAATTCTTATCGTTTAAAACGTGCCGCTCAGCTGATAGTTGATAATAAAATTACCATTGCAGAAATTTCATACATGGTTGGTTTTGAACACCCCAATTCTCTGAGTCGTGCCTTCAGAAAGCAATATGGTGTAAGTCCAACAGAATATGCCGATAAATTTAAAGTTAAATTACCTCTTGAATAAATATTTCCTTTACAATAATCTCCTGTTTTTAAGCCACTTGTAACAAGCCTCTGTCCAAGACGACTCGTTTGATTTACGTTCTAACGCCGTACCAAAGCCATGTCCGCCGGTTTCGTATATATGTAGTTCACAAGGAATATTGTTTTTTACCAAAGCCTGACAATACCTGATACTGTTTTCAACAGGAACCGCTTTATCATCACTGGCATGAACAAGAAATGCCGGAGGTGTAGATTTATTCACCTGTAGCTCATTAGAAAATTTGTTAATTAATTCCTGAGACGGGTTATCGCCCAGCAAATTTTGTCTGGATCCAGGATGAGTAAAACTCTTCATGGAAAGAACCCCATAGATCAAAATTGAGAAATCTGGCCTTGCGCTCACGGTATCTAAGGGCTTGTAAATTATTTCATTGTACATTGTTGATGCAGTACCAGCTAAATGGCCTCCGGCTGAAAATCCCATAATGCCAATCTTGTTGGGGTTAATATTCCATTCAACAGCTTTACGCCGTACAAACCTGATTGCTTCCTGAGCATCCTGCAACGGGCCAATAGTTTTATCAACCATAATGGCTTCAGATGGCAATCTATATTTCAATACTATACCAGCAATACCAAGAGTATTTAACCATCTGGCCACATCCCAGCCCTCATGATCAATTGCCAAACGGCCATAACCTCCTCCCGGACAAATCACCACAGCGGTTCCATTAGCTATCAATTTATCGGGCAAATAAACCCAAATCTCCGGTTCAGAAACTTTCGAAATGCGTGGCCTACTATTATCCATTATGGTTGTTTCTTTGTATGAAGAATCAATTTTGGCGCCCGGTGCACCATCAGGCCACAACTTAATGATCATATTTTGTGCATTTAGACTGGAACTTACCATAAGTAAAAATAAAAAGGCTGATGTAATTTTCAGTAAATTCCTTACAATTAGGTTGTTTAAATAATTCATCAATGATTTCATTAATTAGTAATATGGGTATTATAAAATTTTTCGTTTATTATAATTATAACTGTGGTGTTTTTGTTTTGTTTGGGAGATTGAAACAATGTTTCTATCTCTCAAAGGGAAAACTAGCAATTAGGGGAAATGTTTCCAAAACATCTAATCCCAAATAAAATAAACACGCTCTTAACATTCGGTTTTAGTCGTAATGGTATCTGCATTTTGCTATTAGGATTTCGCCTCCGTTCACTCTGTATATTAGCCGATGTTCACCGTCAATTCTTCTTGACCAGAACCCTTTATACTTATGCTTTAACGGTTCGGGCTTTCCAATTCCAGAAAAAGGATTTCTTGAAATGTCCTTCAGCAAAGAGTTTATTTTGGTGAGCATTTTTTTGTCGGTCGTCTGCCAGTACAAATAGTCCTCCCAGGATTCATCTACAAATATGTACTTCATTCTTCAATAAGCTCTTTAGAGAATGATGAACCATTCTTCAGTTTTTTTATCGCAGAATCAAGTCTTTCTTCATTCTTTTTGGAGGCTAATTC
Organism: uncultured Rikenellaceae bacterium; assembly: GCA_964552655.1. Lineage (GTDB taxonomy): Bacteria > Bacteroidota > Bacteroidia > Bacteroidales > Tenuifilaceae > CAZKHG01. The sequence continues at coordinate 9,986 of CAZKHG010000038.1, read as the reverse complement.
GTGATTTGTCGCGCAAAGTGAATTGTATTCCTCTAAGGACATGATTACAACCCCAGTATCTTTTCCGCGGTTGATTATTAATATCTCAAAGTTTTCTGTCACACGATCCAAATAGCGTTTAATGTCTCTTCTAAAGTCGGAAATTGATGTTGTCAACATGGGTTAAATTGTTATGTACTAATTTGCGTACAAATATAAGTACATAAAAATTAAATATCAAATTTGGTTGGTTATTTTTCTAAAATGATTGGTAATATAGCTATATATCAATTGCTCGTTATTTCAGTATATCATTCAAATATACCTCTAAATTGGTATAATCCTTATTCAATGTAAACAATATGCCATCTTTAGCATTGTTGGGATTGAGATTGTTTTTTATTTCCCAATCATCCGGCATTCCATCGTGGTCTGTATCAGACTGAGGAATTGCCGATTTTAATGTTGGCCAACCTCCTACATCATTCTGAGAATCAATAATACCAGAATTCTTGCCCCACGAACCACCAAATTTTGCCGTTCCGGTTCTCGCTTCATATAGAATTCTTTTATCAACATCATCAATTCCGGGTTTAATGCACCCTGCATTTTGCAATACCAGTTCGTATGCCTGCTTGGCTGTTTGTGTGGAATCCATTACAAAATCGAAAGGTTTTTCTGCCTGTATTTTCTTTTTGTCATTATTAGTGATGTTTTGCACCCCAAGATTCCAATTATCTTTGGTTACAATCTCATTCCCTTCCATGAAATTCCCGTCGATATACCAATTGCTGAATCCATAATCTTTCATTGAAAAAGGTTCAAGAATGCGATAATGTAATTCGTTACTCCTGGTGGCAGGACCGGGTTTGTAGTAGTTATTAACCATGTTGATTTTTGCCTTTGCGCCATCCTTATCGCTGGGATCGCCACCATAGGAGCTGTTAAAACCCCAATTGTAGATTACATTATTCCTGAAATCAACCTGCTCATTCCAGTTGGCATAGTACCTTGCACCGTTAAACCTTGGATTACGGCTTGAATGATGAGCCAACAGGTTGTGATGAAAAGTGGCTTTATCGCCTCCCCAAATTCCTCCATAGCCATGACTCCCTTTTTTATGCACAGATTTATTCAGGCTTTCAGAAATAATGCACCACTGCATGGTGGTATTTTTATTCTTATAGCTGGAGGCTGTTTCATCAACCGACCAGCTGAATGAGCAATGGTCAACAATAATATTTTTTGAATCAATTACCGTAAAAGCATCATCCTGTGCTTTATGCAAATCGCCCAGCCTACACCTTATGTACCTGACGATTACATTCTCAGCTGAAATAACTAAGGGATGATTTGCGATAGTAACACCATCGCCAGGTGCCGTTTGTCCGGCAATTGTAAGATCTCCATTGTTAACAAGCAAGGTGCTCTCAAGAAAAATGGTTCCTGAAATTCTGAATACAACTGTTCTTCTCCCTTTTTCAGTCAATGCTGATCTTAAGCTTCCATCACCGCTATCGTTCAGGTTGGTCACTTCAATTACTTTCCCACCCCGACCACCACTTGCGTATTTACCAAACCCATCGGCACCGGGAAATGCCAGATGTTGAGTACATGCTGTTAATGGCAGAGTTACAACAAAAAGCTGGATCACTTTACTAAAAACCTTTATCATAAGTTTTGTTTTATTTTTTTAAATAATTGGTATTCATATAAGTTACCTTTTCAACGCCAATCCATTTTACGATATCGGGTATATCGAAATATTTTAAAACAGATGGCAAAACATAAGAATATGCATCTTTCATTAAAGGATTTTCTAATAGTCTGAAATAGGAGTCGATAGAACTAGAAATTGCTATTGAGCTGATTGATGGTTCAAATAATCCTGCATATAATGCAACAGGGCCATTTAATCCATTTGCCCATACTTGAATTGCACTGGCTCTATAATTTGAATTTGTAGTAAAAAACTTTATGATAGAAATGAGTTCCTTTACCCGCTGACCTGTTACTGTTTTTCCAACATGCAGGCCAATCATTGCATTACGGTATTCTTTGTTCCAGTATTTAGGATCATTTTGTTGAGGTAAATCCGATAGTTCACCAATTCCACTTAAATCAGCCAGTACAACAATCTTACCATTTTTCAGGTGAGATGAAAATAAATCAAATTGAGCTGCTGATTTTGCTTTGCCCTCATCATTAAGAATGATAAGTATTTCCGGGTTCACAGCTGAAACTTTGGGAGAATAAAACAAACAAGGAATTGGTAATTCATTCTCAGTGCGTACAATCAGTTTATCCAAATAATAATCTTCAAACTCAACCCTTCCAACTAACTCTGATGTTTGATTGAGTTTTCTATCAGTAAATCCCAATAGTTCAGAAACCTTCTTTTTTTTGAACACATCGCTTTGCATTAAAAAGGCTTCCCTCGATTTTTGCAATCCATTGGCCAATTTCAGGTTGTAATTCTGAATTGTGATCTCGCCCGGAAAAGAATTTACAACCTGACCAGAGGCACTGCAGTATAACTGTTCAGGATTTAAAATTTCAGATTCTGGTTCAACAACTTTAGCACTATCGTTATAAAAAAATGTTCGAAAGAAAGTTACAGCATTTTCCCTTTTGGGTTTTGAAATTCCATGGCCATCATCCCAGGTAAACAGCTTAAAATTGTTGGGTTTATTATACAATGAATAAACTTTTTTCAAATCTTTTTCGACCATTTGCACACCGAAATAATCAACAAAATCAAATCTGCCAGCAAGAATCAGGAGTGGTTTTGGAGCAAAAGCAATCAGGAAATCCTCAATTTCAAGTTTATTTAAACCTTCGTATGGGATATGCTGACAACCATCGCTGGCACCAAAAAGTTCGAGATTCCTTTCCCGGGATGCAACGTAACTGCATGGTGCAGCAATTTTAATTCTATTATCAAATGCTATAAAATAGGATGTTTGAGTTCCGCCGCCAGAGTTTCCCAGACACCCGATGCGGTTCCTATCCACTTCCGATCTTGATTCAAGATAATCGAGCGAACGAATATTGTCCCATAATTCATATGCTGCCACACTGGTACCAACCAGGTTTGATCCTGCATTAAGTAAAGTGTGCTCTGTTGTACCTCCTCTGGTTGCGGGTTTTCCGGCACTGTCAATAAGTTGATATCGTTCTCCCTGAGATATTGGGTCAATTACAAGAACCACAAACCCGTTTTTCACAAACAGCTTCGCTGTTTGCTGATACGATTCGGTTGCTTTTGCAGTTGACTCATGCCCACAAAAAAACAAAACTGCCGGGAATGGTCCTTTCCCATCAGGTACATATAGATTTGATGTGATATGATGATTTGGTAAACTTTCGAATATTATCTTTTCAACTTTAAAGCCCTTTAACATAATAATACCAGCGGTAACAGGATTTAAAGGTGACTTTTCAGGTAAATCACCAAGAATTTCCAGGTATTTTTCTTTACATGACAGGCGGTATTTTTCAACACCATTAACCGATTTCAAAGCAAGGTTAAAGGATGAGTCCCTTTGTGCGTATTGCTCATGAACCTCCCATAATAACCAAGAATTAAATGAACCTGAAGCCTTCCATGGTAAAACATTATAATTCTCTTGGGCAAAAGAGCCATAACATCCCAAACAAATAAACAAAATGATCAGGTAATAATATTTTAATAAAAAGATTTTCATTTATTCTTTTTCAATTCTAAACCAATCAAAATCAGCATAACCCCCATCATTTTTAAAGATAGGGCGGGTACAAAACAGACCGATTCTGGCACCGATCCAAACCCCCTTTTTGGCTTCAAAAGGTGTACCTATCTGAATAAAATCATTCCCGGTAAAACTGTAATAAAATGAACATAAACCGGGTTCATTCACTTTAACTTTAATATATATAGTTGTATTTGTTGCACTTAAACTGTCAATACATATTTCTTTTTTACCTTTAATAGCATCTATACAAGCTGAATAGCATATCGTTAAATTCTTCCCTGAATTTTTCATAGCAAGCCGGGCATAATCTTCTCCAACTATAATCAAACCTGCCTCCTCGCCAATTATTTTTGGGTTGAATGTCATTTTTGTAATAGCTGAAAATTCAGGAGCAGTAAATTTTTGAAGCAGCAAATTAGGCAAATCGATATAGTTGGTAACGCCCTCTTGTAATGGAACAGAGAATAATCTTAAATGGCCCCTTTTTGCATCATTAAAAAACCATGTTGTTTGGTAGTTTGCATTCCATTGCCACTGCAATCCTAAAGAGGTTGTTGTGAATTCATCTGAACTCTGAGGAGTGAAAATCCCTGATTTTCTTTTTAAAAGAGGTTTTTTAAATGCTGATACAGGTTCACCTTTCCCATCGTTATCCTTATCTACTCCTATTATTAGCCAATCGTTAACCCATTTCATGGGTTGAAGATGAACAATCCGACCATAAACACCTTTATCCTGAAAGTGAATGAACCAGGATTCTCCTGAATCTAGCTCTATAAATGCGCCTTGATGCGGACCGTTTATTGCTGTGCTACCCTTTTCCATAACAATCTTATCATTGTATGGACCATAAATATTTTTTGATCTTAAAACGGTTTGCCACCCATCAGTAACACCGCCAGCGGGAGCAAAAATGTAGTAAAACCCGTTTCGTTTGTAAAGTTTGGGCCCTTCGATGGTAGGGTGGTTCTCATGACCATCAAAAACAATCAAACCATCATCAAGAAGTTTTGTCCCGTCCCCGCTCATTTTGTTAATAGCCAGAACACTTTTAAACCCTGCCCTACTCCCGGCAAAAGCATGAACCAGGTATGCATTACCATTTTCATCCCAAAAAGGACAGGGATCAATCCATCCCTTTGCCGATTTAACCAGAATAGGATCATCCCATGGGCCTTCCGGTTTTTTTGATTTTACCAGGTATATCCCCAGATCAGGTTCAGAAAAATAGATAAAGAATTCGCCCTTATGATAACGAATTGCAGGTGCCCAAACCCCTTTGCCATGCTGTGGTCTGCTAAATTCATCAGAAGGAAACCGCTGAAGTGCATAAGAAATAATTCGCCAGTTAACCAAATCATTAGAATGTAAAATTGGTAACCCGGGAATACAATTAAAGCTGGAAGAGGTCATGTAAAAATCATCGCCGACACATATTACATCAGGATCAGAGTAATCTGCAAAAATAATCGGGTTTTTATAGGTTCCATCTCCATTATCTGATACCCAAACTTTCGAGATATCAGATAGTTCATAGGTTTGTGGAAAACATAGCTGAAACCCAAATATCGCGATGAAAGTTAATGTAGATCGCATAATAAATGTTTAAAATTCTAAATAAGATTTCCCGTATAAACCCTATTACTATACTTTTGGAAATTAAAAATATTCTTTTAGCTTTCATGAATTATTTCCCTGGGAATTAGCTCAGATAAATCTGCTATGTTAACAACCTGTTTTGAATCAATGCTATTACGGGCGGCAAAACCAATTAAAACTGCCATTGCCCCATCCCTGATGCTTGCAGCCTGATGCAAGGTATCCGGAGCATCAGGATATCTGAATATTTTATCCCTCATTAAATCATCGCCACCGTAATGACCAGTTTGAATACGTTCCAACCGGAGAAATTCTGGTTGGCCAAAATTATCTGTAATCTGGATCTCATCATAATTATCCATTGGCCACGATTGTTTCTCATGCATCCAGAAATCTATTCGACCTTTTGTACCATTGAATGCAATCCTGTACCCTTCATACGGCGAATAGGTAGTCAATGAATAGCTTACCTGCACATTATTTGCATATTTTATTTGAACAGCCATTTTATCAAAAATATCAATATCCTCCTTCCAGACACAACCATCACGTAAATAACCATCGTAGTGCTCATTGGCTGCATATAAATCCATCAACCGTTTATCCTTGGTCATATCCCAGAAGAATTGACATTTTTCTTTAAATGGGCAGGGACGACAATTCGTGTGTCGGAATTCATGATTTTTCCCATAAAACTCAAGGGCCCCAAAAGCATGAACAGAAACCGGGTCAGAGTTTATCCACCAGTTTAGTAAATCGAAATGATGCGATGATTTGTGATTTAATAGTGTGCCGGAATGTTCACGTAACCTGTGCCAACGACGAAAATAATCTGCACCATGATTTACATCAAGATACCAGTGAAAATCAACCGATGTCAACCTGCCTATGCGGCCCTGCATCAGTAATTCTTTAATCTTTCCTCTTGTAGGAGAATAGCGGTAGTTATGTGCAACTATAATCCTGTTCTTACTTGTTTTCTTTTGTGCGTCCAGAATCACCTTTAACTTCTCCCCGCTTGTTGTCATGGGCTTTTCAGTTATGACATCGCATCCTAACTCCAGGGCTTTTGCAATAAAGGAATGATGAGTTCCATCAGGTGTTGTTACAATAACTATTTCAGGTTTTGTTTTGAGAATCATTTCCTCATAGTTCACAAATGTTGGACAAGCCACGCCAATCATTTGCTTTGCTGTTTGTAAACGTCCTGGGTTTATATCGCAAAGTCCAACAAAATCTACCAGATCACCATATTTCTGAACGATATCTTTCCCCCACATTCCTGTTGCACGATGACCAGTTCCAACTATTGCAACTCTTTTTTTAGACTCCGAATAAAATCCATAAACCGAAGCAGGGATGCTACTTAAAATTGCAGCACCTGCAGTAACCTTGGCAACGTTGGTTACAAATTCCCGTCTGGTAATCTTATTGATTTCTTTCATTTCTTTTCAATTTTGATGTTAAACTAGATATTGACTTTATTACCAAATCAAATTGATGTAAACATTCAAGGCACTATTTCAAATATGTAGCTAAATCAATTTTAAGATTTCTAATACCCTCAACTACCAATTCAGCCATTGTGGTTGCACCCAATACAGAAAAATGGGTATCATCCTTTTTTCCATCTGGTAGGGTTTGATATATTCCTGGCTTAATATACAGGTAAAGGGCTTTGGAACTTTCATCACCCATTTCGCTTACTAATTTTCTGCTCGATTCATTGATGTCAATTAGCAAGACATTGAAGTCTTTAGCCACCTCCTTTACAACCGTAGGGTAATCGCCATGTGTTTCAATCAACTCACCATTGCCATCAAATTTTCTTCTCACAATTGGGGTAAGTAAAATAGGAACAGCTCCTTTCCCCCTGCAATCGGAAACGAACCTGATCAGATTGCTTTTATATGCTGTATGCGCTTCGGCATAACGTCTGGGATCCTCCTTTTTTTCATCGTTGTGGCCAAATTGGATAAATACATAATCACCCATTTTTACTTTTGCCATCACTGAATCCCAGCGACCTTCGTCAATAAAGCTCTTTGTGCTTCTCCCATTTTTTGCATGGTTTTCAACTCTGATCTGATTATTGAAAAACTCAGGTAAAATCTGTCCCCAGCCTCTTTCGGGGTTATCCACAATTGGTTTATCGGCCATTGTAGAATCGCCAATCAGGTAAATCGTTATGGATTGCTGTTGTTTGAATGAAAGCAAGCCGATGCAAAATATTAGCAGTATTCTTTTCATAAATTAATTTTAATCAGCTTGCCGCACGATTTTTCATTTCCGGCATTTATTGTATAGTAGTACAAACCTGCCTCCCAGTTAGTTGTAATAAATTTGACCTGATGAGTGCCTTCGTATTCTAACTGATTATAAATGGATGCAACATTGCTACCTAAAACATTGTAAATATGAATACTAACCTTAGCCTTTCTGGATAATTGATAGGTTAATGCTGTTTCGTTATCGAAAGGGTTTGGATAATTTTGTGTAACTGAAATAATCCTAAAACTATCGGCCATTGAACTTATAACATTTGTACTTGAGTATTCATAAGCGCCAATATCAGGGGCAACACCAGTAAAAGGAATTCCAACATCAACCCCTGAATCAATGAGTAAACTTCCTGAAGAAAGGCGTAGAAAGCTGCTAAAAGGGATTTTGCCATCGGCATCCCTGTTAGCTACAAAACCTGAGGTATCGGTGCTAATAAAATCTGCGCTGGTAACTGTAAAATTCTGCCAGGTATTCTTTTCCTGGATGGCATTTTTAATTATATCAACTTTGCCGGGTAAAAATGATATACAGTTTTTGATAGTGTGAATGCCAGAGATTAAGGGATCATTGTAAAAAGCATAATTATAATTTTTATTTCGAAACGAAGTACAATTATATATTGTCTGCCCTGCCGTATTATTATTTTCATCGAAGCCTTTGCCCCCATTGCCAGCATTATCGAATGCTATACAATTCTTAACAGTATGGGGAGTAGCCACATAATTTCCACCCAGCTTGAATCCATTTCCATTCCCGTCGAATAGCCCGGTATGCCATATATCCACACCATTTCGAAATGCAATGCAACTTTCAATAAGAATTGAACCCGTACACATCCACAGATCCCAACCATCGTCTGAGTTATTGTAGGCTCTACAACCTCTGAAAATATTTCCGGAACCTACATTCCACTTTGCGCTGAAACCATCAGCGTTACCACCTACTGGAGAGTCGAAGTTGTAAAAAGAATCGCAATTCAGAATAAGGTTATTTGATGGGCCGGGAGCTGTTGATCCGGTAAGATGTAAACCCGTATTGCTGCAATTCCTGGTGACGCAATTTTCGATAATATTATTATTACCTGAAATATTTATCCCGTTGTGCCCGGCATTTCTAATATCCAAACCTTTTAAATGGTAGAAGCTACCGCTTATACTAAATCCATCCGATAAATTGCCAGTAAAATCAATTATCACTTTTTCATTGTTATATGACCATATTTTAATGAGTTGATTTACTTGTCCGCTCTGGGTAAGGTTTATTTTAGATGATACTAAATAAGTGCCGGATCTAAGGTAAATACTACCAATATTTGTTCCCAAAGCGCTGATTCCTTTTGCAATTGTTTTGAATGGAAGCACCTGTGTTCCTGGATTAGTATCACTACCCAGGTATGAATCGATATAATAGACGGCCTGAGCTCCTGATAATAATGGAATTATAACAAAATTAAACGATACCAACCGTTTAATTATGCAACCTCTAAACTGATTCAATTTATTCAATTTTTAAACCTGTTCCTTCAACATTATTGGTAATCACCTTTTCTCCTTTTTCAACCTGGATGATCACATTTTGAAGGAGAACATTTTTTGCATTTTCAATAACCAATCCGGTTTTGGCTTGAATATTAAGATTTTTCAAAACGATATTCTGAAGCGGGCTTTCGGGCAAGCCGATAATTCTTCCGGCATATCTAGAACCTTTTATTGTAAGGTTATTGATTGTAAAGCCATTGACAGAAGGGATATCGGTGGTGATTTTATCGCTTTTATTATCCTTGTATTCAAAGGTGATCAGGATAGGATTTTTCACATTTTCCATGGTAATATCACTGTACGAAACATTAGTAACCGGCCCACCTAAAGTAATATTCGATTTTATTCGGATTCCGTTTGTGGTTCCGTTAAAGCTACAATTCTTTACAATGACCTTGTTCACCCCGTTTGTGGTTTCGCTACCAATGGAAAGTCCATGACCATGTAAAAAAATACAATCAGTAATAAAGATATCCTCACAAGGGGCACCGATGTTGCCACTGCTTCGACCGGCTTTAATGGCTATATTATCATCCCCAACATCAATAATGCACTTTGTAATGGTAACATTCTTACTACGTGAAGGGTCAATTGCATCGGTATTGGGTGATTCATCGGGAGCGCTAAATTTTACATTGGTAATAACCACATTTTCGCAATCCTGAGGCACCAGGTGAAATGTGGGCGAATTGCGTAGGGTTATCCCTTCAAAGTACAAATCCTTTGACTTTTTGATATAGATTAGCCGGGGTCTTTCATACTTTTTCCCGCTTTGGATGAACTTATCCCACCAGAGCTTACCATTGCCATCAATTACCCCTTTTCCAACTATTGAAACTTTGGTAAGTGATTC
>CAZKHG010000037.1:0-35022 GCA_964552655.1 uncultured Rikenellaceae bacterium | reverse complement strand
TTTGCGATTTTTTAAGAGTTGAAATTTCATGCTCAAGCTCTTGAATTCTTTCTTCCAAAAATAAAGTGTCCTTTTTCATAATTGAATTTTTTAACAATGGCTATAACTAAATAGTTAGCCTAAATTCATTACGATCTGCTGATCTTTTGAATTTAACGTTTAATTTTTATGGTAAATTTTAAACTTAGCGAAGTTAGGGAAAATTACACTCAACATCAATCATTATAATTTTTGGATGCTTTACCTGTAATGAAATCTCCGGTTGATAATTTATACTCTTTTACTTAGCCGTTGTTATTCAGTTATAAACGACAACAAACGAATAATACCCGGCTATACCCATTTAATAACCGAATCGCCCTCAAGGCAGGGTTTTACTTTGCTTCATCAATTTTAAGTCTAACTAAAAATTATTAGAAAAATGGAAACAACATTAAACAAGGTGGAGCTCCAGGGGTTCCTTGGACAGGATGCAGAGGTAAAAGTATTTGATAGCGGACGTACACTTGTAAGCATGAGGCTGGCTACCAGCGAGAGCTACAAGAACAACACCGGGGAATGGGTCAAAAACACCACCTGGCACAACGTTATCTGGTGGAAAAGCAAAAAGGATGAACCAACAGATTTCCTGAAAAAAGGGGAGCTGGTTGCTGTACTTGGTCGCATCAGTAACCGCAAATACAACGATAAAAACGGCCAGGAGCGGTATATAACCGAGATTGTTGCCTACAAAGTGGAACCTGTAAAAGTTGAAGTATAAATTTAAGAATTATGCCAGAAGAAGCCTGGGTTACTCCCAACCCGGGCTTCTTTATTTTCGCTGGTTGACCAGGTTATGCAACCATTGGTAAAGCTCATCTGCCTCGGGTGATCTATTCTCGATAAAAAAGTCACCCCATTGCCTGATCAGAATCCGCTTGTACCTTTTAGCGCCAGGTTCATATTTATACCCGGAGTACACAATTGCCCCGGCATCGCACATCTCATGACGGGGTTCTGTAATCCTACCGTTTGCGGCACTAATAAGTTTAGAGTAGTTCTGAATCAAAGTATTATGGTTTATCAGGAAAAGCACAGAATCAAGGTGTTGTAAATTTTCCTCCATCTCATCGGAACCAATATAGCCACGGGAATCAGGGTAATTCCATTTATCAGGCATCCTGTAACTCCAAACCCTGCCCGATGAATCAATCAGAATGCCACTGTGCTGAAATCCCCAGGCAAAGTTGATGTATTCCACCTGGAACAGCACCTGTTGATTAATTTCGGGGTTGTTTACATCGTCCATGCTGCAAGCTGCAACAACCATGAATAGCGATAGGAACAAAAACCTGGTATTCATAAAATATTTTAAACAAAGATGTTATCAGACCGGGAAAAGTTGCGTGGTGGTAAACTGGATTTGAATTATTTAATCGGTTAAATATATTTATTTACCGAGATATTTGTTGACCGCCCCAAAGAAAACTTCGCTTTTAATTGGTTTGGTAATATAATCGGTGAAACCACTTTTCAAGAAATATTCCTTATCGCTCTCCAGTGCGTATGCCGTTTGAGCAATTACAGGTAGTTCAGGTCGAAATGTTTTAATCTCCTTGGTTGCAGTTTCTCCATCCATTACCGGCATTTTAATATCCATTAAAACTAAACCTATATCGGTATTATTTCTACAAATTTCGATGGCTTTCTGACCATTTGGGGCATAAAAAAGCCTGATGCCTGTACCGGCGAGAAGTTCAGCCAGGTATTCGTAGTTGCTTTGCTCGTCCTCGACAATTAAAACTGATTTTACGGGGAAATGAGTGGTTTGGGGTATTTGCTCCTTAAACGGCTTATCAGGAAGTTGCTTTAACGGAATTGAAACTTTAACAGTTGTCCCCTTGTTAACCTCCGATTCAAGCATAATTGTTCCCTTTAGCATCTCTACAGATGCTTTAACAATAGCCAGTCCAAGCCCGTTGCCTCCAAATCGCCTGCATGTGCCTGACTCAACTTGCATGAATGGTTCAAAAACCAATTGCTGCATATCCTCTGGTATGCCTATGCCAGTATCCGAAACCGTAAATTCGATCCATTCTGGTTGCAGGTTAAAATCGAGCTTGATAGCCCCTTCCGCGGTAAATTTTATAGCATTGTCAACTAAGTGTCTTATAATGTTAGTTATTTTAATTTTATCATTGGAAATAACCTACTGATGATTCTTAATATTTGAGGTGATGAACAAATCTATTTCACTATTTCCTATCTTTGATTTAGCCTCCTGAATAACTTCATCGATGCATTTTTTTATGTCGAATTCGTGATACACCACATTGTGTGAGTTCGATTGAATTTGAGAAATTTCAATAACATCAGAAATTATACTTATCAGCTTGTTGCTACTTTCATTTATAATTTCAATAAACTTGCTGATCTTGTCATTTGGCAGGTTAGGTTCAGAGAGCATCATTGAAAAGCCAGCAATAGCATTAAGGGGGGTGCGTATCTCATGTGACATGTTTTGCAGGAATGATGTTTTTAACCGGTCGCTCTCCTCCGCTTTTGCTTTGGCAATTTTAAGATCCTCGTTGATTTGCTGTATTCTTCGGTTGTTCTCGCTTAGCTCTTCATTTAGGGTTGAGAATTCCTCATTTTGCTGTCGGAGTTCATTGGCGATTAAAAGGCTTTTCCTGTAAAGCCTTGCATTTTCAATGGCCAGCGCTGCCTGACCTGAATATGTTTTGTAAATATCTATTTCCTGTTTCGAAAAATTGCGCAACCCGCTTGTAGTACCTAGTATCATAGTTCCAATTGGGCGATTCTCAATAATTAATGGAATAAATAAAATTGATTTTAGGTTTCGGGCATTTGCCACAATTTGCTCGGATTCTGAGAAAGCTTCTTTTGATGTATCAGGTATAATAGCTGGTTCATGAGTGTTAATCGACCTTTGGATATGTGGATGGTTTGACAGCAGATCGTGGCGTAATATTTCGGGGAATTTTTCGGGTAGAGGTGGAGTGGTTGCACCCAGGTACAATTTATCATCCAAGTGAAGATAGATTGCCCCGGTTTCAAGGTTTATCAGGTGGGTAGATTTATCAATGATTATTTGAAGCACTTGATCCAGATCAATGGTGGAAATCAGCGAATTGCTTATGGCTAAAAGGGAGTTTATATTTTCTGTAAATTGATTCAGTGCCACCAGCTGCTCTTTTCTTCGCATCCAGTAAAGAAATGCAAAAAAACCTAAAAGCAATCCAATTAAGAAAGGGGCTACAAAATGATGGAGTTTAACCAGGGAATCTGCAATGGGTATATCATGCATATAATCCTCAAAAGTCATCCCTGCCAGGCTAAACAAAAAACCAATCGTAAAAGCCGGAATTACATAGAAAACCTTTGGCTTCAGTCTTATTCTCATGGCTTTGTAGTTTATATCTGTTTAACTCAAAAACTTTATGCCTCTTAATAAAGACAAAGTTTTTGCATTGTTCACTTAATCAAATTTACACTATTTCACCAGATTAACAAAAAGGGAATGGATTTAAATCCGTTCAAATTATAACAGAAAGGAATTTGTTAGATCAGGGAATTCATTCTTTACGATGATTAATAGGGAAAAGAAACAATCTGTTTTTTTAATTAACGAGGTTAAGATGCTACTAACAATCTTCCCGAAATGGAAGCGAATTCATAGGAAATGTGACCTCGATTTATCGTGGAATTAATGAAATCGTCGTTGGGAATTGAATAATCTCAAATAAATACAGGTTGCCACTTCTGGCATTTTGGTGAGAGCTGGCAGATTTTAGCATCTACTGCAAAGTTACTATCTTATGGATAGGGTGAATAGCACCAAAAACGCTATACCAAGAATTATGTACAGGAGTATTAACGATAACTCCAACCTACCAATTCTGAATGCTTTCATGACAAATAGGTTTTAGTTATACAATTGATTTATTGGAGTAAAAGTAGAGCACATTATTTGCCCATGCAATCCCAGTAGTAGTGAAATTGAAATGCAAAAAATCCCTACTAGTAGGGATTTTAGTGCTAAAGGAAATAAATACGAAGTTTAACTTATAAACTGTCCAACCTGCTGGCAATATTGAACTTGGCGATGTAGTGCGATATATTTTTGGATGGTTCCGAATCCTTATCGTCCATCAGGTGAAACTTGGCCAGAATACTTTTTCGATGGGAATCTATGGTGGATCTTTCCCTGAACATTTTTTTGGCAATAGCATCCGATGAGTATCCCTGAACAATCATGCGGAGAATCTCCTTTTCGGTTCGGGTAAACCGGATTTGTTGCTGCTTGCTGAGAGTCAACCTCTCTTTCACCAATAGCTCCCTGATATCCTTGCTAAACGATTCGCCCCCGGCAAAAACATTCAGAATGGCATCAATAAACTCCTGTCGCGAAGAGGTTTTAAGCATGTAACCTTTTGCCCCTGCAGCAATAAAATCGTTTATTAAGGGAATATCGGAAAATGAGGAAACAATAATCACCTTTAGGTAAGGGTGTTCAATCTTAATGGCGCGACACATATCAAGCCCGGTAAGGGTTTCGTTATTAAAATGGTAATCCATCAGGAGGATGTCGGGTGAAAAGGTGGATATCATTTTCATAACCTCATTCAAGTGGCTGGTTGTGGCCACTACCTCAATCTGGGATGAGTCCTTAAAATAGTTTTCCAACCCATCAACCACCATTGGGTGGTCATCAGCTATTGCCAGTTTAATCCTTCCAGCCATCATTTTACGATTTAAGAGGTATCTGAATATCAATTGAAGTGCCCTGGTTTTCTGCAGAATTAATCGAAATTTTGCCGTTCATCAGTTGTACCCTGTTTTTAATACTTTGCACTCCCAAGCCGGATGTTTCTTTAGTTAATTCCCCGGAGAAACCGACACCATTATCCTCAATGCTTAGCAATAGCTGGTTGTCAAATCTGTTGCACTCAATTTGTACTGAGCTGGCACCGGAGTGCTTAATAATATTGTTAATCGCCTCCTGAACAATCCGGAAAGTATTCAGCTCAATAAAAGCGGGTAAACGTTCCTCCAATCCTATGGTTTGTAAAGAGATTGAAAGTGATGAGCTGGAAAAATTTAGGCATAAATCACCAAGCGCAACTTTTAACCCGTTTTGATGAAGACTCCGGGGCATCAATGAATGAGATAATTTCCTTACGTTCTGATGGCTTTCGCCCAGCTTTCCCTTCAGCTTTTCAATATCTTCATTGCTAATTACCCTGTTGCCGGTAAGGCAATTGTTGAAAGACATAATTACCGCATTGATATCGTTAGCAATGCCATCGTGGAGCTCCATAGCAATCCTGTTTCGTTCAGCTTGTTCCCCTTCTATTAATGCCATTTGCAGCTTTATTTTCTCGTTGCGTTGGGCTATCAGCTGCTTATTCCAGAAAAAAACCATAGTGGCCAGAATAGTAACAATGGCAATTACAATTATTAAGCTTTTCAGGGTTCTTTCCTTTTCTAGCTGCTCATTTTTGCGAATCAGCTCCTTTTCCTTCTCAGCTGTTTCGTATTGAACCTGTAAATCGGCAATGGTCTTGTTGGTTTCGAGGTTGATAAGGCTATCCTGAATGGCAGCAAACAACTTGTGGTATTTCAATGAACTCTTGTAATCCTTCGATTTTTCGTAGCATACAGACAAGTCATTATATGCAGATTTTACAAGATTTGTATAATTATGCTTTGATGCGATTTCCAGTGATTTAAGGTTATATTGAATTGCTTTGGAATAATCAGCCCTGGCCGAATAGAACTGGCCGAAATAGCTGTAATTCTCAGCTAAACCTAATATATCATTGGTTTTTAACCTGATCCTGGTTGATTCTTCGAGGTACTTGTATGCAGAATCGTACTTATTGATCAGCATGTAAGCCATAAAAAAGTTATTCAGGCTGTATGGAATGCCAATGCTATCGGCCCTTGATCTTTTAATTGCAAACGATTTGCGATAATAAAAAAGGGCACTGTCGATTTGGTTGTTCAATTCGTGTAGCACGCCATAGTTATCGTATATCTTAGCCAGAGGTTCAGGGTTTTTAAGCTGTTCAAGGAAATAAATGCCTTTCCGCATCAGTTCAAAGGCTTTTGTCAAATCCCTGTACTTCATCTGGTAGCCCAGCTCACCGTACATTGTTCCCATTTCACTCTTAAGGTTAAGGCTATCGTAAAGCCTTAAAGCCCTTAACCCATACTTTAAGTTCTCATCGTACTTCCCCCTGTAGTAGTATGCCAGGCTAAGATTTTCATAAATCTTAGCTAAAATTTTAAACTTCTTTTCTTCGATTGCCAAACCCTCATATTTTAGCAGAATTGGTATCAGCGATTGGCTGTTCTCAACAATATAATTAAATGACAACCTACTGATTATATTGAGCTGTTCAGTAACCTGCAACCTGTTCAACTCTTTTAATAAAGAATCGGTTTCTGCGGGTTTAGCCATGAAACCAGATAATAGTACAATTAACGCCAACCCAATTCCTCTCATTTTAAGAGAATTTATGCATCAGAATGATTTTACGATAATCTTTTCGTCTAATAGCAAATGTACAATTTTCTCAGGGATAGGTAACAGCAAACTCAATGATTTTAAAGGATTATAGACAGAAACATATTATGTTCCGAAAATCTTCCCAAAAGAAAGTTCAACCTAAATTGTTTCATTTACTTGATTGTGTCAGTTTTTTTCCAGGACCATAAACTTGTTTTTGGAAAATAAAACAATAGTAAAAGTCAGACCAATAATTGTTAGTGTAGAAATAAGATTAAATAGATGATTGGCCGAGGTAAATGGCAATAAAATCGGAATTAGGTAAGCTGTAAAAAAATTGACGGAGGTGTGAAACAACAGGGCAAGCATCAGGCTTCCATTAGTTCTCAGGTATAACCATGTGAATAAAAACGACATGCACACCACCAGAATAGTAAAATTGAGTATTGATCCTCCTTTTTGGGCAGCACCTTCCAGCCAGAATAACGGCAAATGCCATAAAATCCAAATTGCAGAAATGATCAAACTGGCCACAAACGGGTTGAATCTTTTATGAAGTTGAGGTTGTAAAAAGCCTCTCCATCCCAACTCCTCACCTAAAGGACCACCAACAAATAAAATAATTATAAAGTAAAGAACAGGGTTAACCCAGGAATCAATTCGTCCAAATTCCAGCTCAGAATTGTTGAAAATTAAAAAGATCAGCAACGAAATTAAAGTTGCTGCAACAATAAATAGCAGTGCAAACAGGTAATTCCAAATGTTAGTTTGCAAAAGGAAGATTTTCCGAACCAGCTCTTTCAGCCCTCTTTTACCTTCAGAAATCAAAATTATAGTAATTGCTCCTATAGCCGGACCAAATGAACCCAGAAAATTAGTGGGAAACCTGAACGGCAACATACCTTTCGAAGAAAGGATCATTAGCAACCAGAGTGTCCAGGAATAAAGAAAAGTAACAATTACGAATGATAAAATTGGATTTTTAATAATTAAATTTTTCATAGTTCTTATTATTTGTTAAATATTGATATAGACGAATTATCAAATTAAATGCTGCAAACAACAAAATATTTTGATGGCAGAGGTTAATAACGCCATAAATTAATGACTTTAATACTTCACGCAAGAAAATGGGGTTAAATCACCCCTCAAGGTTTGCCTCTTTTTTGGATACTTTTTCTAAGTTTTTTTCGGCCAGTTTCAGCTTATCCTCTGCCCTTTTTTTGGCTTCCTTGGCAGTTTTCACCTTGGTTTGCCCCCTGTTAAGCAGCTTATTCCCATTGTTTAGCTCTTTATTGGCTTCCTTAAGGGCGGTTTTCAGCTCATTCAGCTCCGATTTGTGGTTTGTTTTCAACTCCTGAAGGGTAGATTTTGCCTCAGCACGTGCCTCCTTGTCCTTCGATTTCAGCTGCTTCTCAAGCTTCTTTGTACTTTTGTTAAAGGCCTTTTCCAGAGATTTTATCTCCTTCTCCAGTCGTTTCTTCTCCTTGCTGCTCTCCTTGATCTGGATTTTGGCATCGCGGATCATTTGCTGGGCCTGTTCCAACTTTTGCTCAGCCTGTTCCAGCTTTACCAAAGCTGAATCGTACTTTGCCTGATAATCGGGCTTTAAAACGATCCTGTTTGCAAACAGCTGAGATGAGTTGAATAATAAAAAGGCAATCATCAAAAGCAGATTCGGACAAGCAGCTCTCATAAGAATTGATTTTGATTAGAAACAATAATCAAATATAACATCAAATTTTTAAAAAATCACTAAATAATTCATTCCCTTTACAAAACATGACGATGAAAAACCACTATAGCTTGGCAGGTAATCGCTAGTTCAAATGTTTTTTAACATCTGGGTAAAGAGCAATGGTGATTATTTTTAACTTTATTTTTGGGTGCCAATAAAGAAATACATATTTCGAATTATTGTTAAATAAATTGTAACGATTATCAAAAAAATACTTTTAAAAATATTTACAAATCAGTATCATAATATTGATGAACCGAATTATAAATTACAACTATAACAGATGAAATTCTGGTCGCTCCGATTAATTTCAATATTGTGCATTTCATTCCTTTTTTCTTGTGGAAAGGATGATTTGTACCCGAAAAAATTTCAAAAAACCAGATTTGAAGAGGGGAACACCCGGCTTTTTGCAAGTGGAGGGGAAGTAGTGAACCCCGAAAAGATCAATAAGTTTATCGAAAGAATCTCAAGCGAATTTTCGATACTAAATGTATCACCAACCCTGGATAGCAACATTATTAGTTACAATGAAGCAAATTTTTCCGTAGAATTAATTTCACCCTCTAAGGCCAGGTTTATAATGGATAACGGGAAAATACTCGATTATAAAATTATGCACGAAAAAGGGATCATCCTCTTTGTAAAAGACTCTATTGTCAGCACAATGGGAGCTTTTAATGAAGTGTGGTTTCGCTTTAAACCGTATATTGATAGAGTTGAACCAATCCCCTTTGGACAAATGACCTATTACAAACCAACAATTTATGCTTATGAGATTGATGGCGAAATACAAATACCGATACTAAGCTTTATGGCTCACTATAATTACGGGTGTACATTTTACCTGAGAGAGAATAATTCAATCAGCAGTGACCTTTTGGGAAAGATTTCAGCTGCTTCAAATCCAAGAGATACAATTGTATTTAGAGAAAGCCGGATTGTTTTTTCAGAATATTAATACAGCACTACAAAAAAATCGTATAAGATAATCTTAATATTTATTTGGGTTAAACAACAAAAAATACAAAATGATATAGGCATGGTAAGTTGATCTTCTTTTTACTATATCATATATTGACACGTTACAGGTAAGTTTTTCAGGTTAAAATATCAGTAAAAAAAGTAAAAGGGATCGAAAAAAATTTTCACCCTTTTACCATTTCAGTTTTAAGAAAATTATTTTACCGGCTATACTAAAGCCCTAATTTAATTAAATTACAAAAAAGAATTGTCTAATCAATCCCGGTTTATTTCATCAGCCACTGATCCAGCCACGCCTTAAATTCGCGCTGCCATAATATACCGTTCTGCGGTTTAAGCACCCAATGATTTTCATCCGGGAAGAAAAGGAATTTGCTGGGGATACCCCGCATCTGAGCAGCATTAAATGCAGCCATTCCCTGGGTGTATGGGATTCGGAAATCATTCCCG
The DNA here is from genome assembly GCA_964552655.1 of uncultured Rikenellaceae bacterium. Lineage (GTDB taxonomy): Bacteria > Bacteroidota > Bacteroidia > Bacteroidales > Tenuifilaceae > CAZKHG01. The sequence continues at coordinate 25,336 of CAZKHG010000037.1, read as the reverse complement.
CCATGGACAATAAGAATTGGAGTATCCCAATTCTTAACAAACTTATGAGCACTTTTAGAGAAGCTGTGCATCGCCACCTTATTATCGGTTTCCCAAGGGGCACCGCCATTCTCCCACTGATCAAAAAACATCTCCTCGGTGGTCATGTACTCCATTTCGCTGTTAAACACACCGCAATGGGCGATAAATGCCTTGAACCGTTTATTATGATTTCCGGCAAGGTAGAATACAGTCTGTCCACCATAGCTGGCTCCAACAGCACCCAGCCGGTTTTCGTCAAGCCAGGGCTCTTTTTTTACCTCATCAATGGCAGCAAGCAGGTCGGCAATTTCCTGGCCTCCATGATCCTTGCTGATCTGATCGGTCCAGGCCTGGCCAAAAGTGGTAGTTCCACGACGGCTTGGCGCAACAACCACATAGCCATTTGATGCCATGATGGAGAAATTCCAGCGGTAGCTCCAGAACTGGCTAAGCGGACTTTGCGGTCCACCTTCGCAGTAAAGCAACCCCGGATAAACCTTTGTTTTATCAAAATTTGGCGGGAAAATCACCCAGGTATGCACCATTTTACCATCGGTAGATTTAATCCATCTTCGCTCAACAGTAGGCATTGTCAGCTGATCGAGTAGCTCTTTATTTATAAATGATATCTCCTCCTCATTGCCATTTGCCGGATCAATCCGGTAAATTTCGGCAGGTTTGGTAATGGAAACCTTGTTTCCAATCAGCATATCTCCAGCCTGGGCAACAGAGTGATAATCGTGCAGCCCTTTAGTAACCGCTTCAATTTTCTTCGATTCAACATCCATCTTAAATACCTGGAATGTAGCCTCAACACCTGCAATAAAGTAAAGGGTTTTGCCATCGGGTGTCCAACTGATATTCTCTGCTGAATAATCGAAACCGGGGTCAAGATAAGTTTTCTCATTGGTAGCTAAATCGAGCATAAAAATCCTATCCTTATCCGCTTCAAAGCCGGCGCGTTCCATGGAGAGCCAGATCATTTTACTTCCGTCAGGAGAAAAAACCGGCTGCTTGTCGTAACCGGGCATCCCGTCAGTTAGGTTTTTAACATTGCCATTTTCGAGGTTAAAAAGATAGATATCAGAGTTAGTGCTAAATGCGTACTCTTTCCCGGTCAACTTTTTGCAGGTATATGCTATTGATTTGCCATCTGGTGTCCAGGCAATCTCTTCCATCCCGCTGAATGGCTTCATGGGGCTGTCGTAGGGTTCGCCGGGCATTATATCGCGAGGGTTTTCCACTTTGCCGTTAATCAGGTCGGCTACAAAGATGTGGCTGTAGTACCCATCCTCCCACGAATCCCAATGGCGGTACATCAGGTCGGTTATAATTTTACCGCTTGCCTTGGGCAAATCGGGATAAATATCTGCGGTAAGCTTATCAACCTTTACCTCAGAAATAAACAGGATTTTCGTTTCATCGGGAGAAATGGAAAACCCATTGATGTCGCCATCAAATTCGGATATTTTTTTCTTTTCACTTCCATCTGGTTTAATTGACCATATCTGGGCAGAACCACCTTCTGTAGAAATAAAAAGTATCCGGTGATTGTTGGTCCACACAGGGTTAAACTCCTGGGCGTTAGTGCTGGTTAGCTGTATCTTATCGGAACCGTTAGTAGTCATATAATACAGATCCGTATTGCCCTTGTTTTTCTCTATTGAGTAATAGCTGACAGTATAGGCAAGCATCTTCCCGCAGGGAGAAACAGCGACCTCTCCCAATCGTCCAAAGGACCAAAGAACTTCGGGGGTAAGGAGTCCATTTTCAACTTTTATTTTGTTTGGACCGATTATATCCTCGGTATTTTTTGGGGCAGTATTGCATCCTGTAAACCCAATTGCAGAAAGCAATACAATAGCAATAAGTTTATTCATTTTCTTTGATTTTTTAGATTGCTAAAGATACCAAATTGATCAAAGGAAAAAAATAAATAGGAAAGATTACAAGTCTGCTGATTATTCTTTAAACCTCAAACCCAGTACAGTAATATCATCACGCTGAAACTCTTCACCTCTGAATTCATCAAAGGATTTAGCAAGATTTTTATGAATATCTGCCATTGGCTGATCAATATTGGAGAGCAAGGCGGTGTGAAACCTGGCCGTTGTAAACTTCTTCTTGTATCTATCGTTCTGGTCAATAATCCCGTCGGAGTTAAGGAATATGATATCGCCGGGCTGCAGGTAGATTTTATAGTTTACAAACTCCGGGTCAACATCGGGGATGATGCTCCCAATGCATTTCCTGTTGCCCCTCAGCGATTGAATTCTGTGTACCCCTTTCTGGTAATAGTATATAGGCCTGTTGGCTCCTGAAAAGGTTACCTCATATTGATCGGGCAACTTTTTCTCCACCAAACATAACGAAATGTCCATTCCATCGAAACTTTCGCTGACATCCTGACGCAAAGCCTGGTTAACTGCGTTATTCATTTCAGTTAGGATAGCAGCCGGGCTGTAGATTTTATGTTCAATCACAATCTCATTCAGTATCCTACTTCCAATCATGGACATAAAAGCACCGGGAACGCCATGGCCAGTGCAGTCAACCACTGCAACAAAGACCTTTTCAGGCTGTTTGCCCTTTGGGGCAATCTGAGTGGTCCAGTAAAAATCGCCTGAAACAACGTCTTTTGGCCGGAAAAGCAGGAAGTGCTCAAACAGGTAATCCAACACGGATAAATCGGGTAGAATTGCCTGTTGGATTGTTTTGGCGTATTGTAAACTCTCATTTATATGCTGATAAATGTCCTGCATCTCATCCCGTTGGGTTTGCATTTCTTCCTTTTGTTGCTGCAATGCTTCATTCTTCTCAACAATCTCCTTCTGATATGCTAAAAGCTCACTGGTTCTCTCATCTACGAGCTTCTTCAACCTGATATTGGTTGATTTTAAAATCCTTGTATTAATGGCAATTACCGCCCATATAATAAACCCAATCAGGAATAAATAGAATATGAGGGCAAATGGAGATTTATACCAGGGCCGTTTAATGATAAAATCGTAAGAAACGATTGGGCTTTCCACATCAAAAATATTTTTCACCTTAACCTGGAATTTGTAGCTGCCTGATTTAAGGTTTGTATATTCTTTCTTTTGATCTGTAGTCCAATCGCTCCACTTCTTATCGTACCCCATCAGAAAATGGCTGTAAACGAGCTTCTGGGACTGGCCGAAAAAAGGCGAAGCGTAAGAAATTACAACCGAGTTGTCGTGATAAGAAAGTTCGGGGACTTGGTCGGAAAGTTGGAATGGGTTTATGGATTTATAGGTTACAGTATCGGCTGATCTGTAAAAAGTCCCGTTAAAAATTTTCTTTTGCTCACCGGCAATTACCTGTCTTATTAAAAGTTTTATATTAGACTGATTTCCGATTCCGATTGAGCCGTCATAACGGTACAGGCCATCACTGGCGGCAATCCAGGTCAAATCGTTTGGTTCAACAAAAACATCATTAAAGATCATTTCTGGGATTGTTCTGAACTGGGCAGGAATTCGCCTGTAAGTTCCTTCATACGTCCTGATAGCGCGCTCAACCCATCGGTTGGGGTTGTACTTATATGCCTCAAACCAGATATTGCCAACAGAATCCTGGGTTAAAATCCGGATACCGGTTTTCCCATCCACAAACTCAAGGCCCAGAGAAGAATCGGGTACAAAACGATCATCGACCGGGTTATACTTACTCAATCCTTTATCGGTGGCCACTTTAACCTGATTATTGATGATACTCACAGACATATCATCAAACCTGGGAGAGAAGGGTATATTGTTATAAAGTCTCAGATCCTCCAGTACAAGTTGATAAGGATTCACCACATTGCATCTGCAAACGCCTTTATAGCGTAAGGAATACCAAAGGTTTCCATTTGCATCCTCCACCAGGGAATAAACAGTTCCCTGGGTTTGTTCAAACTTTCCAATAAAACGCCACTTCCCATGCTTATAGTTCAAGACCCCTACGCCTGTATTCAGCCCGACATAGAAAATATCAGGAAATACCTTGGATCTTACAAAGCTGTATGCATGAAGATTTCCATTCTCAACCAGTTTGCCTTCCCTGTCCAGAACCTGATAAACTCCACCCGATGTGGCTACCAACAGGGATTGATTCCCGTCGGATGTTTTGGCAACCAACATCTTATTGCATAAAGTGGAAATACCCTCAACGGGTTTAAACAGGCTTTCTTCTTTTTTGAAAACCCCAATATTGGAAGTGATATACAAACTCTTATTAAACCTTACCACTGATTGCAGCGTACCCCTGATCCCCATGCTCTCCGACCAGCTGGTTAGCTGTGAATTGATGGCTGTGTATGAAATCCCGTTATTCAATGCAATCCAGATATTATCCTGGTTATCGAGGAACATGTACCATACAGCATCGTCCTGCAACCCATTCTCACGGTTAATGCTCCGGGTGATCCTGCCGTTCTGATTCATAAATACTGCACCGCCCATAAATGTTCCAATAGCAAAATTCGAATCGGGCAGTTTTGCACCATAGTACACCTGATTCTCTTTGAAGAACTTGTCGTTGCTGGTTTTGAATGGAGTTATCAGGGAATCAGAATTAACACTCAGGGGATTTAAAAGGGCTTTGGCATCGTAATCGAAAAACCCATGAGTATAGGTTCCTATTAGGATTTTATCCTTCCAATGCGGTAACATAAGGTAGATCAGCTCATCAGTAAATTTTTCCCCGCCGGGGACAATAAGCAGCGAATCGCCTTTGATGTATGATAACCCGTACCCGGGTTGGTGGGTAAAAATCTGACCCGATACTTGATAGGTTCTGTGAAAATATGTTTTAGGTTTCCAAACCTTGACATTATTCCCTTTGATCAGGATCATACATTGGTTTGCACTGAAATAAATCCCGTTGTCAGTAGCGTACACCCGACGAACAAGGCCAAGCGGGCTAGACGTTTCAGGTAAGAGGCCAACCAGGGAGACATACCTTAAATTGCCCGAGGAATCGGCTGCCAGGTAACCAATCTCATCCTGTCCGCCAACCCAAATCCTCCCCTGGCTATCAATATCCAGACATCTGGCCAATGCGCCGTTTATAGAAATGTGCCGCCATTCACTGCCATCATACTCAATAACCCCAACATTATTGGCAATGTAAATCAACCCGCGGTGATCCTGCGTAATAGCCCAGCTCTGGGCATGCCCGCTGTACTCCCGATGGTTAAAATTCCGAATGGGGAAATGCCCAATTTCCTGAGATTTGCCAATTTGGGCGAACTCGAATAAAATCAGAAAGAGAGCTATTTTATCAAACCTAAGCGCCATCATTTATAATCAATAAACAGGTTTTCAATATATGATATTTTTACGGAAAAGAAATTATTTTGTAGAATTTTACATAAAAACTATTTTAAAACAAGCCTTTTGAGGTATCAAAGGGCATTTTAGATTGATGAAATTCTGATAATAAATTTTGGCGATATGATTGCAAAGAATTTATTGAATTACTTAATAGTTTGAGTCAGATGAGCTATAAAGGACATATTTTAAAATCAGCTCTAAACAACAGCAATGTTTTAAGTGTTTCTTTACCCTGATATTAGGCCAGTTTATTTTATTAACTGTTCAGCCATAAACAAAATGTATTTTCTATTATTTTTGAACAGAAGAAATTATGCAATTAATGAAACAGGATGTTTAGGTTTTTTAAACAAATAGATTCCCTGAATTACAGGCCAAAGTTTGGCGCCGAGGAGATATTTAAGTTTATAGGTCCCGGGTTGCTGGTAACTGTGGGTTTTATTGATCCCGGCAACTGGGCATCCAACCTTTCGGCAGGGGCAGATTTTGGCTATTCGCTGCTATGGATAGTCACCCTTTCAACCATTATGCTGATTTTGCTACAGCATAATGTTGCCCACCTGGGCATTGCAACCGGTTTATGCCTTTCCGAGGCAGCCAGTATCTACCTCAAACCCCGGTATTCCAACCTTCTGTTAGGGTCTGCTATGCTCGCGTCAATATCTACTTCACTTGCAGAAATACTGGGAGGAGCAATTGCTTTAAACATGCTATTCAACGTACCCATTAGGGCAGGTTCGTTGCTGGTTATGGTTTTTGTTATGATTATGCTCTACTCCAACTCCTACCGGCTAATTGAGAAGTGGATTATCGCTTTTGTGTCGTTAATCGGGCTATCGTTCCTGTATGAGCTCTCACTGGTAGAGATTGACTGGGATACTGCGCTCAGATCGTGGGTTACGCCCACATTCCCGAAGGGTTCCATTATAATAATTATGAGCGTTCTGGGGGCTGTTGTAATGCCCCACAACCTTTTCCTCCATTCGGAGATAATCCAAAGCCGGCAGTGGAACCTCAAGGATGAAAAGGTGATTAAAAAACAACTGAAATACGAGTTTGTGGATACGCTCCTCTCCATGGTAGTTGGCTGGGCTATTAATAGCGCGATGATTCTGCTTGCAGCATCCACATTTTTCAGGAACAACACACCGGTTACCGAGCTGCAACAGGCAAACCAGCTGCTTGCCCCTTTACTGGGCACCAATGCTGCAGCGGTGTTTGCTGTGGCCTTGCTCTTCTCGGGGATAGCCTCCACAATCACCTCCGGGATGGCTGCAGGTACCATTTTTTCAGGGATGTTTAAGGAGCCTTACGATATCAAGGATAACCACTCCCGACTGGGAGTGGCAATATCACTGGTTATTGCATTCTTAATAATTCTTCTGATTTCCAACCCGTTTAACGGGTTGATTATCTCCCAGATGGTTCTGAGCATTCAGCTCCCATTCACCATATTCCTCCAGATCTACCTCACCTCATCAGAAAAAGTTATGGGAAAATACAGGAATACCACTCTGAATAAGTTTATTCTTTACTCGGTTGGAACAATTGTGGTGATCCTGAATGTAGTGCTTTTCATTTATTTTTTAACATAACAATATAAGTGGGCTAAGGTTTACAACATAAGATTAATAAGTTCCGATAAAGGTATTATCAATTATTCTGGACAAAATATTATCTGATATTTTCTAAATTTCATCCATAAATCCACTAGGGTTATATCATCCCTGCCGGTGAAATAAATCTTTTCATCAGCTGTTTGTAAATACATCTTATTTAGTACATTTATTGTCCTTAAAAACTTAAATTTTACTACTATGGTTGGAACTTATGTTGTTATCGCACTTGCTGTGATAATCATCCTTTCGGGGTTTGTAACTGTTAGACAGGGCTACGTTGCCGTGGTTACCATTTTTGGGAAATACCGGCGCGTTATGGGTCCGGGGCTTAACTTCAAGATTCCCCTGATCGAAGTGATCTACCGGAGAATATCCATTCAGAACCGCTCTGTTGAGCTCGAATTCCAGGCTGTTTCCCAGGATCAGGCCAATGTGTATTTTAAAGCGATGCTGCTTTACAGCGTAATCAATCAGTCTGAGGCTACTATTAAGAACGTGGCTTTCAAGTTTATTGATGATAAAAACCTGATGCAGGCGCTAATACGTACGGTTGAAGGAACAATCAGGAGTTTTGTGGCTACTAAAAAACAAGCCGAGATTTTAGGCTTACGCACCGAGATCGTTCAGGAGGTTAAAAAGCACCTCGACACCACCCTGGAGGATTGGGGTTACCACCTCATTGACCTGCAGCTGAATGACATCACCTTCGATAAAGAGATTCTCACCTCCATGGCCAAGGTGGTTGCCTCCAACAACCTGAAAGCAGCCGCCGAGAATGAAGGCCAGGCACTGCTGATCACCAAAACCAAAGCAGCCGAAGCCGAAGGTAATGCGATTAAAATATCTGCAGCAGCAGAACGCGATGCCGCAACCATGCGCGGTCAAGGAATTGCCTTTTTCCGTTCAGAGATGGCAAAAGGGATGGCCGTTGCCGCCAAGGAGATGACCGATGCCAACCTCGATTCCTCGTTCCTGCTATTCTCCATGTGGACAGAAGCTATCAAGCACTTTGCCGAGGAAGGCCAGGGCAACGTTATTTTCCTGGACGGGTCAACCGAAGGGATGCAACGTACAGTCCAGCAACTTATAGGGGTTATGAATATGAATACCAACCCCGCTGCCAAACCGGAAAAATAGAATTACACTATATACCAATATTCACTAAAAAGCCTGCTGTTTAACCTCGCAGGCTTTTTTATTTAATTGCTTTTTGAATAGAATAATAAAAAAATTAAATTTCGAGGTTCTTTAAACCGCTAAATGAGACCTACACTACTTATCCTTTTTAGTTTACTTTTTAATTCATTTTACGCCTTTTCTCAGATTAGACACGAGGGCTTGCCGTTCTACAGCTATTACCCAATGAAATCATTCGGCCTCCCTCAACAAGCCTGGTGGATAGATGAAGGGGTAAATGGGTTTGTCTATTTTGCAACCAACAAGGGGTTAGTGGAATTCGACGGGAAAAACTGGAACAGCTACGCTACTTACTCCCCTTTAAAATGCATTAAGACTCATCCATCCGGGAGGATTTATGCCGGGCTAAACCATTCCTTCGGGTATTTTTCACCGGATTTAAACCAAAACATGAAATACCACTCTTTAAGCCAAACGCTGCGTAATATTGATTCAACTCATCTGGATGTAATAGAAATAAATTTTTCTGCTAAAAACATTTGTTTTACCTCTTCGGAAAATATCTATATATACAACCCTGTTGACAATAGTATTAACATCTTAAAAGCTGAAACAGAGTTTCTAGCAGCAGGTGAATTTGATGATCAGCTGCTGGTAGCCCAAAATAATTCAGGTATTTATCGGATGGTAAATGGGGAATTAAAGCCGATCAAAGGGGGTGATGTATTTAAACAGGTTAAAGTTAGAAATATTTTACCCTATGATACTGAGAACCTGCTGGTATCTGATGAGAAGAAAATTTACATTTTCAGCATACAACCCGGGACCATCAACAATGAATTAACCCACAAGATCAATAGCAGGCTTAACTTAAAATGCGAAAAGATAACCAGTATATTCAGGGTATCCCCAAATAGTTTTGGGATTACCTCGTGCAATGATGGGGTATATATTTTTGAAAAGGATGGTTCAATTTACCAGCATTTCGACCTGGAGAATATACTTCCAACCCAGGTTGCCTGGTTCGGGAAAGAAACCGCTGATGGGAATATCTGGGTTGCGTTGGAAAATGGTATCCTGAAACTTGAAAACGCCATACCCTTGTCGCGATTTACTGCTCTTCATGGAAAACCAGTTAAGGTTAACTCAATACTCAAATTAAAAAACAGGATCTATATAGCGTCAAGTTCAGGGTTATATTTCAGGGAAATTGGAGCATTAAGCCCCGGTTTAATCAGCATTGACCGGATTAACTTTAAATGCACCAGCCTTAGCTATTTCGTTACAAAAGGTAGAAATAAGCCTGATACATTGCTGCTCTGTGCCACCAACAGCGGTTTGTACACTATCAAAGGCAATGAGGTTCAATTGATTTCCGAGAAGCTCCCCGTTTACTATGCCTGTCAATCCGGTATTCGTAAGGATAGGATATTGCTTGCCACTCAAAAAGGATTCGGTTATATGGCATTTACCTCCCCTCAAGCTAGCAGTATTACCTTTCAGCAGGATATTCATTACCCGGCTGAAAATATAATTGAGTTCAACAACAAGCTGGTATGGGTGAGTACCATTAACCACGGTGCATTTATCTTATCAGCTGCAAATGATGGGTATGAGCTGGTAAACCGCCTTAACTACCTGACCAATTACGATATCAACCCCGGCTACTCAACTTTGTTTGAAAATGATATACTTTTTAACGTAGGCGATAGTGTTGGGCGGTACAATTCCATAACCGGAACCATTAACACGATTCCCTTAAAACTGCCCGATATTATTAATAACAATCCGCTTTACCTGCTAAAGCAGCCTAAAACCTCAGGGTTATGGGTGTCATATATTGATAATGACGGGCTGATTCCTCACTGCTTAACCCATGGCTCAGATTATAACCCGATATTTAAAAGGCTTAAAAATGAAGGGATACTCTGTTTGTACGAAGGGGAAAACGGGGATGTGTGGTTTGGGGGCGAGAACGGGTTAATTTGCGCCCAAAAAAACAACTTAGCCGGGTCAATAGTTAAGAACCCTCAGGTTTTCATCAACAAGGTATCGGTTTACAATAGTAACAGCTTGTCGTACGATCAGGTTATTCCGGTACTATTAAATCAGAATTTTGTTGTCGAGAACCCGATTGATTATAAGCAAAACCGGATTAAGGTTGCGGTAACCTGTTCTTGTTTTATTGCTGAAGAATCTAATCAGTTCAGCTTTTTGCTGGAAGGGCACGACAGGGAATGGAGTAGATGGACAAATAATAATACCCGCGAATTTACCAGGCTTAAAGAGGGTAGCTATAACCTGCATATCAAATCAAGGAATATTTTTGACAAGGAAAGCCAACCCATTACCCTGAATTTTACCATTGCCACACCCTGGTTCCGGTCGCCGGGAGCTTATATTTTTGCAACCATTGTTCTGATCATACTGGTAGTTCTGCTTTACAGAATTTTTCAAAACAAGTATCAACGGGAGAAACGCAGGTTGGAGAAAATAATTCTCCAGAGAACATCGGAAATATTGGATCAGAAGTCAAAGATTGAATCGCAGGCCAGGCAGCTCGACAAAATCAACAAGAACCTGTTGCAGCTCTCTATTGTTGCCCGCAAAACCAATAACCCGGTAATTATTACCAATACCAAGGGCGAAATTGAATGGACCAATGATTGCTTTCAGAAATACTTCAATATTGATAAGACCAACCTATACAGGACAAGACTAAGTGAGGTATTTAATGCCTCTGAGATAGAGGAAAAGGTAAAATCGTGTCTAGCAAGTAAAAAACCTGTGCTTTACAGTGAACGAATCCATGTTTCGCCGAACACCTCAAGCTGGTTCCAGGTAACCATCTCGCCTGTTCTCGATCAGCTGCATAATGTAATCAGCTTAATTATTATTTTTTCCGATATTTCAAATATTGTAGAGCTGAACAAGATCAGGGATATCATAACCTCTGTTATCACCCACGACCTAAAATCCCCGCTACTGGGATTCTCCATTTTTTCCAAAACCCTGGCGGATAATATCGATCTGTACAACAAAAACCAGGTACAGGAAGGGCTCCTAACCATGCATAATAACGCCTCATCTATCTATAACCTGCTGGAGAATTTAACCGACTGGTTTAAATCTCAACGGGGTGAAATCTCATTTCTTCCCACCCAATTCGATATTTCCGTTTCCATAAACGAAGTTTTTGCCCTGTTTGAACACCATGCCCTGAGCAAAAAGATCACCCTGGTAAACAGAGTGGCTCCCAACAGCAATGTTTTTGCTGATGAGAACATGGTGCGGACCATTCTTCGCAACCTTTTATCCAACGCCATCAAATTTTCCGACAAGGGTAGCATTATGGTATCGATGATTGATAGAAACGGCATGGTTGAAGTATCGGTAACCGATGAAGGAGTTGGGGTTAATCCTGCTGACCGGACAAAACTATTCAACTCGAAGGATAACGAAGGTTTTGGGTTGCTGATCTGCCGGGAGCTGGTGAACCGGAACGGGGGCGATATCTGGTATGATGATAAGGAAGAAAATACTACTTTTAAATTCTCGTTACCTAAATTTCAACATTAAATGGGGATGATCCTATGAGTAAAATTAAGATTTGCATTACCGATGATTCAGAAATGTTCTGTCTGGGGGTAAAGAGTATCCTGGAGGTAACCAATAAATATGAGGTGGATATCACCTCATCGAGCCATGAGCTTTTCAACCACCTAAAACAGAATCCGCAACACCCCGAAATTGTTCTGCTTGACGTTAAGCTGAAAAAAGCGGGTTCGCTTAACGGGATTGAAATTGCCCACGAGCTCAAAAAGAATCACCCTGCAATTAAAATCATTGTACTGACATCTTACGATGAAAAGGATATACTAAAAAGCGCTATGGATGCAGGGGTTGATGGGTTCCTCCCGAAAGAGGCCGTGGCCGTTGAGCTGATTGAGGCCATTGAATGCGTAATGAATAACCAGAACTACCTCGGGAAAACAATACCCTTTCAATCGCTGGGCTTTGCGTTTAACAGGCAGGCAAAAAAACTCGATGCCCTGACCAAAACAGAGAATAAGGTTTTTACAATGATCTGTATGGGCCATTCAAATGTGCAAATTGCTGAAAGCCTAAATGTGAGCATACACACCATCGAGACCCATAGGAGTAACATTAAGAATAAGCTCTCCCTTAAGAATGACGTGGATTACCTCAGGCTGGCCATTGAGGAAAATGTGGAGGAGATCATGAAGTACTACAAGATACAGAAACTTTGAGTTTTTTTCGATCGGCTAGCTGCTGCTGAGAATTTTACTTGAAATAACCGCAGCGGTATCGGAACCCACAAAGGGGAGTAAACCGGACCTGATTTCGTTAGCCAGCCTTGGCAAATCCTCACTGGTAAGCAATTCCTCCTGTTTGCCCAGCTTATACGATTGGAACTTAATGACGCTCCTGGCCATCGAATCGCCTATGAGCGGGACAAGCAGGGCAAAAACCCGTTGAGCATATATATTATTAAACCCCTTCATTATTCATCCCTCCCCTTTAAGGTATCAACCAGCTCCAGCTGGTAAACTGCGGCCAGCCCAACCAGCAGGTACCCGGCATTCCAGGCCACATCAATAATCTCGTAGGCGTTGTACAAATCGCGCCAGTTAAGATAAGAGTAGGCTAAATCGGCTAGGGTGAACAGAATAAAACCATAAACAAGGTATTTCCAGGGTTTGGATACCACACCCCTGCCAAACAGGCTGGTGATGTACATCAGGATTACAGCAGGCACCAGCAATAACACATCGGCAATCGGGTAGAAAAGGTAAAAAAACTTCGCCAAAGCATCGGTGCTTGTATCGCGGTAAATGGGAAGTAATATAAAATAGGTGATTAACACCAGGAGCAAAACCAGGGCAAAGAATATCAAGATATAAATTTTCGTTTTCCCCATTGGGAAACCTCCCCGCCTATACCCGATAAGCATGATAACCAACCCGATGAAGAGTGGGATATACCCGAGGCACCAGAAATAATCGGCTGCTGAGGGGAATGTTTCATTCATATCAATATTATGGAAGACCGCAAGTATTGCATACGTCAACTCACCCATCATATACAAAACGATCCCCACCAGTATCATCAGCCACGAATATTTGGCGTAATCCCACCTTTTAAACCTGTCGAAAGTAAATGAAAGGACAACTATGGCCAGCAAAGCGCAGGCAACCGGCAAAATATTGCTGGAATAAAGCTGAAAGGTATATCCCCCCCACCCTGTTGTGTATGTAACCAGGTTGTAAAGTACGATGATACCCGAAACAACCCAAAGCAGTAATGACTTCTTCATCAATATAAAATTAATAATAATTATGCATTAAATGCTTCAATTAACGCTCAAATATAAAAAGTTTGATGCAATACGGAGTTCTCATTATATAAAATCATTTTCACCTCAATATTAAATGGCGAAACCTATTGTTTCTTTTAGTGTTGGGTTAAACATATTTGTAGCATTGTTAAACCCTAACTAAACAAACTTTTATGAAAACAACCTTAAAATTTACATTGCTTTTTGCTTTTGTATTTGGCTTAAGCGCACTGATCCTGAATTCCTGCCAAAAGACCGAGAAGGATGTAGCCGAGCCACAAATTTCCTCAACATTCTACTCGTTAGGTTGCGAGCTCTTGCCAGCCGATGAGTATGCTAAGCTGCCTGTAGCAAAAGTTCCTTCCGTTGATATTAAGGCTTCAGTACTCGACCTGAATGTTCCCCCGGTAGGGAACCAGGGAGCTGAGGGTTCATGCGTAGCCTGGGGGACAACCTATGCAGGCCGCAGCATCGATTGGCAAAAGAATCACCCGGCAGCGTGGAGCACCAGCGTTAACATTTTCAGCCCGGAGTATGTATATAACCAGATCAAAGTTAGAAAACCTTGTTCATCCGGTTCGTATGTTACAAGAGGCCTGGATCTTTTGGTTGCACAGGGCGTTTGCACCTGGGCTTCGATGCCTTACACCGATGTTAGCTGCACACTGCTCCCCACCACAGCTCAAAAAACTGAGGCTGCTTTATATAAAATCCCGGGGTATAGCACAGTTCCCATCAACGCAACATCAATCAAGAGCTTCCTGGCACTGGGTAAACCCGTTATTGTTGCCGGTCCGGTTAACAACGCTTTCATGTATTTGACCAGTGGTTCTGTTCTTACCACCTTCGATGGCGCTTCACTTGGCGGACATTGCTATTGTGTTGTTGGTTACGATGATGATAAAGCTGCTTTCAAATTCATGAACTCCTGGGGTACAACCTGGGCAACTGCAGGTTTTGGGTATATCGCCTATGCCAATGTTGCCTCCTGGTGGACCGAAGCTTATGTAATCAACTAATTTCTGTCTCTTTTTTCTGTTTACACAATTGATTAGTTTTCTTATTGGTTTTTGGCCGTTAATCGAAAGGTTAACGGCCTTTTTTTATTCCTCTTTTGTTTTTCCTTAATGCTCAAGTAAGACCCAACACTTGATCCTCAAATTTTTAAGTTACATCTCCCCTTATTATAGTTTATTGAAAATTTAAGCCAGAGCCAAAGAAGTATTTAAAATAACACTGTTCAATAAAGATAATTTCTATAGTCTTATTTAATGATGTTTAAGAATAGTCACTTCAACTAAAATTTTCAAATCAACCTTAATGTCAAAAGCATTAATGAAAATATCTCATATCAAAATTTATCTTGACTCAAAAAATTAAATTGTATAATTTTAAAGTTAAATAAAATTTATTCCTTTTTTGGTTGATCTTGTGGCAGGTATAGGAATTAATTTAAAACATTAATAGTATTTTGAAACCAAATGTTAAACCCTAAATTATTGAAACTATGAAAAAATGGCATTCAATCATTAGCCTGATTCTGCTTTTTAGCTACTTAGGGTATTCCCAGAATACCTCAGAATTAAAACCCAAACAATTTCTTCAGGTAATGGGTTTTGCAGGTGCAGGTGTAATACTGCATAGCGATGGTGGTCCAAACTTCAGCGGTGGGGCTGGGTTAAGATTTACAAATTATATTAATGAGAAAATTGGTTTTGTAATTGGGGGTGAGTATAACTACAGGGGTGCCTATTGGAAATTGCATTATTTGGATTTAAAAGCAACAGCAATAATTGGTAATAAATTCTTTTCCGAACTTGGTTTCTATGGGTCATCCATACTGGCATCCAAAGCATCTGATTTTGATTGGGATAATAACTCAACCATTGATTTTGGAGGCGTGTATGCCATTGGATATAATTTTAACAATGGAATTACAGCTGGGGTTAATGTTCATTTTGGGTTGGTTGACCTTTCAGAAGACAGATTACCAATTGGAGGTGGGGCTTACATAATTAATCAAACAAACCTGCACTGGGGGGCATTTTTTGCTTTCAAAATACTTGGGAAGTAGAAAAATTGTATCTAATAAAGTTTCATTCTATATTTTTCACCCGCAACCTTTTCAGGGGTTAGTTTGCTTAGCCTGTTAATTTTTTTTATTACTGAACGACTAATATTTTATTATTATACCAAAACCTTTACCCAGTCAATCCCCTACGGGGAAATCTACACAGGATGGTCTGCTTAATTTACAATACTTTATCGCTTACAGCGAAATACAGCGTAGCTGTTAAAGTGTTGTAAAATAGCAGAATTTAATATGAAAAAAATTCCTCGTAGGGCCTGCCTGCCGGCTGGCAGGGATTTAAGGCTTTTTGTCGGACAGCAATGATTTTTTTTATACCTTTCATTAGCTAATTTCTAAATCACCCTCTATGATTAAACTGGCTGTAATAGACAACGAACTAAGGGAAATCGGCAAGGGTTTCCATAAGGTAGAGAGCAACGGGATGCTAAAACAGCTGCAAACCGAGCAGTTCTATAATGGGATGATTGATGAGCTCAATATCCACGACAAACTGGTGGTTATGCTCCATGTAAGGCTCAGGGGGAAAGAAGGGCAAAACCTGATTGACCAGATTAAACGGCGCAATGTCAGAATCTGCCTGTTAATTTCGCCTGAGGGAGCAGATGTTCCGGCAAGCGATTCGGTTATGATCAACGCCAGCCGGATTCTGATCAATAACAAATCGAACAACTCGCTGGCAAAAGAGATCAGGAAGGTAATGAGCGATAAGGTATTGGTCAACCCGAAGGTTACCAGGCTGGTGGTTGATTATATTAACTCACCCCACGTAAAGGGGATTGAAAGCTATAAAAGCTTAACCAATCGCCAGCAGGAGATACTGCACCTGATCCACCTGGGCAAAACAAACAAGGAGATCGCTCTGAGCCTGAAAATTTGCCCCGAGACGGTCAGGTGCCACATCAAGAAGCTGTACCGGGAGCTGCAGGTTGCTTCCCGCAAGGAAGCCAGAGCAAAATATAGCGCAATAACCGGGTGATAAACCCAGCCCTCCCGCGCTGATCAATCAGCTATAAAATTGATATTGGTGATATCCATCTCCCCAAAATCCGACATTTTTTATCCTGCCCCAAAAAAGCCAAAATGGTAACCTGCCATTTTTTGCAAAAAAAGTACCCCCCCTTATTTGCAGGCATTAGCTAGGGTTTCTTATAAAAAACAGGTGATTCTTTCAAAAAATGGGATACCCCTTTTTTTGTATTGACTGATTTTACTATACGCTATAACTTAGAATAAAAAAAGCTATGACCGGAAATATTGCATTAGACGTGGTTATCGGGCTGGTGTTTATTTACACCCCCTACAGCCTGCTCACCACCACCCTGGTGGAGCTGATCGCCACCTACTTCCAGCTGCGCGCCCGAAACCTGGCGAAAGGGATCGGCCGCATGCTCAACGACGACGACGGGGTTGAGGTGCTGGCGGGCAAGTTCTACCAAACGCCCCTCATCAAGTACATGGCCAGCGGGCTGTGGAAGATTTACAACAAGCCCTCCTACATTAAGGCCCGCAACTTCTCCAAGGCGATGATGCACATGCTGAAAAGCCAGGCCGAAGGCGGGGCCACCACGCTCGATAAGGTGAAGAGCACCCTGGAGAAGTATAAGGGCACCCAAACAGGCGATTTCCTGCTCTGCCTGCTCGACGATGCCAACCACGACCTTGATAAGTTTAAAACCGAGCTGGAAGCCTGGTTCGACGATACCATGGAGCGCGTCTCCGGCTGGTACAAACGGAAAATCTGGTTCATCACCTTCGTGGTTGGGTTTGTGGTGGCGGCTGCCCTGAACGTGGACTCCATACAGATAGTCCGTAAGCTCTCCTACGACCCCGGGGTGCGCGGGCAGATGGTATCGCTGGCCGGGCAGATAATCACCCACCCCGAACTGGTGCAATCAACCTACGACCCCGGTCTGGTAAGCCGGGTAAAAGCCGACTCAACCCTCCGCAGGAGGTACCTGAACGATATCAACGGGTACAACAAGGCCATTGCCGATTCCGTGGACAACGTGGTGAAGGCCCAACAGCAGGAGCTGACCGATAAGCTGAAGAGGCTCGAGAGCTACACCAAAGAGGCCAGACAGGTACTCTACTTTAAGCGGGCACACGGCAAGGGGTTTATCTTCGACAGCTGGAAAAACTTCTTCGGGTGCCTGGCCACCGCCATTGCCCTCTCCCTGGGCGCCCCGTTCTGGTTTGACCTGCTGAATAAGCTCGTAAAACTCAGGGGATCAATCGTCAAAACGGAGGAGAAGAGGGATGAGAAGTGATAGGACAAAGAGCAGAGGGCATGGGGCGCTGAGCATGGGGGCATGTCCTAATATCTAGAAGGAAAATCTTGAATCTGAAATCTTGAATCTGAATGGCCAACATAACTTTAGATAGAATATACAACGCTCTGAAACGCAAAGGGTATATGATTTTCGAGCAGGACGACAAGCCCTTTAACCTGAACATCGTGGGGATACGGAACGAGGCCGGCAAGCCCAACTCGTTCGACGACTGGGTTGCCCTGATGTGGAAGTACAAGGGGGTTTGGAACCATATCGTGTTCGAGGCCACCACCGACCCGGGGCTTTACTGGCTGGAACACCCCAAAAACCCGTTGGGCACAGCGATCCTGAAAGAGGGGCAGTACCGCGGGAGCCATGCCATCGGGTTGCACAAGGGCTATAAAGCCCTGCAGCAGGTGGGCAAGCTGACGGTGATCCGCGATTACAACAAGGATGGGGTGATTGATTACAGCACCGGCAAGGAGTACACCAGCAGCAACTTTGGGATCAACATCCACCGGGCGGTATATAACGGCAAATCGCTGGCCGTGAACAAGTGGAGCGCCGGCTGTCAGGTGCTGGCCGACTCGTTCCAGTTCGACCAGCTGATGGACATCTGCACCGAGGCCTCCCAGTACTGGGGGGCAAGGTTTACCTATACATTAATAAATACCAGGGATATTTAAAACATAGCATACGGAGCAAGCCGAAAATCCGGGAAAGAGTAGGCGAAACTAAAAAGTTAAAATATGGCCGCAAAAAATTTGATCTCCGCTTCCCTTTCACCCGCCGATATTGGTGAAATTAAACAGGCATTACAAACCATCAGCAATAAGCTGCCTTTCCTGATAAGTCTTACCGATGAGCAACGTAAAGGGGGTATGATATTAGGTGATAAGTCTGTTGGGTTTGTTGATAAGGTACAAAACTACATCAACACCAACCCGACACTTGTACCAGCATACCTCGATACAGCCGAATTTTCCAAAGATTACCAGCTCACAAAAAACCTGATGGAGATACTCCGTATTATCAGGCCCCTGGTCCAAAATATGGAGGACACCTCAACCGAGGCGGGTATGGAAGCGTTTGGTGCAGCAATGGTATTCTACAATGCCGTAAAAGTGGCAGCAAAGCAAGGGGTGCAGGGAGCGCAGGTAATCTATGAAGATTTGCAAAAGCGTTTCCCGGGGGCTGCAGGCAGTAAAACCAACACTGAA
The DNA here is from genome assembly GCA_964552655.1 of uncultured Rikenellaceae bacterium. GTDB lineage: Bacteria > Bacteroidota > Bacteroidia > Bacteroidales > Tenuifilaceae > CAZKHG01. The sequence goes on along the minus strand of CAZKHG010000037.1, from coordinate 6,279 downwards.
CCAACTAAATAAAACAGGCTTTAGGATACAATAATAGACACCCGGAGCGATCAGGCAATGCACCTAAGGGGAGTTTATAATACCATTCGGGTGGCTAAACAACAATCTAAACAGTATTTACAATATGTACCAAAGGTGTTTTCAATATATTCAAAGAGTGTTGCTTATATATCACGAGTGTAATAACAAAATAATCAAAAGGGGTTCACAATGCGCAATGAATATGTTCACAATTCGCTCTGGGTAAATTAACAAGACGCTCACCACAGTATAATAGAATCATTTTTTGAGCTTAAGATGATCCTGGATTATTTAAGATTTTTGAACAAACATAATTAACTTAAAACTTTTTCTATGGTGCCAATTAAAATATCAAACAATAACGAAATTGTAAAAATCAAAATAACAATTGCCTATTCAGGAATAGTAAAGTACAGTTTTGCTTTATCTTCAGAAAAAAGTATTAATTACCCACCAATACCAAAACCCAAGAAGTTTAAACATGAGTATGAAATTGGGAAAGGAAGTTTGTTGTTAGAAGATGAAAATTGTATAAATAGCCTCACGATGGAGCTACTAAACCCTACTACCAAGGACTTGGAATACGAATTATTTATTGATTGGTTTCAAGGTAGTAAAGATGAACCAATATATACATGGCCAATAAAAGCACAACGAAATGGCATTGTAAAAGATAAGCCTAAATTCCTGGAAGCAAATTTTAAATATGTACTTACTAACTAATTAACCCTATGAAAAAAGTAAAATGTTTACACTTAATTATTATAGCACTACTGTTAAATATCTATCAAGGTTATACACAGAACAAAATATCGACAGATGATTACTACATCGATTTTTCAACCCCTGATATAGGGGCATTTACCCTACTAAATGTTAAACCGGATAATACATCGATGCCAGGTAATCCAAAAGAGTTTGCTGCTAGCTTGCTTAATGTAGTTAGTAGTGGTTCCAACATAACCCCAGGACTTGCAATTGACTGGTCTCCGATAAAAACTTTTTATAAGACTACTACACATGAGGATTATAAAAAATACCATCTGATTCGAAATTTACAAATAACCTTTGGGACTATATCCGATAGCTTGGGAAGTAGGGTTGGTGCAGGTATTAAATGGACCTTCTATGATAAATCCGATCCATTACTTGATGATTCACTTAGAAATAAATTAGAGGCCACAAATCCCCTGATTTCCATTAGCAATGCAAAACACACATTTTTAATTGAAACTAACAGGATCCTATCAAAAATATTTAGAGAAAGAAAATTGGACGACAAAACGGATATTTTAGTTAATGACTACTTTGAACTAGGTGACACCTTAATTTCAAAAAGAGAAACTATTATCAACTACCAGATGGTGGTTGACACAATCGGCATCCTAATTATCAATAGCGATAATAATATGAAATTGACCGATTCTGAAAAGAATGATTTGCTAAGCCTTTGTATCAAGTATAAAAAACTAACCACTAATATCGAAGAATTCAAGAAATCGGAGATTGAATCATTTCTGGCAATCAAGAAAAAATGGCATGAAGAACACTGGAATGCTACGGTTATTACCCTGGGCAGCGGTTGGACTGGCAATTCAATAGAGAATAAGTGGAGTACACTGAAAACCGAGGTATTTAAATCCTACTTAAACGGTAAGTTTAAAGTTGGCAAAAGAGCACAAGCGGTGGGTATGGTATCATTTGGGAAGCCTCACAATGCCAGGACCAACGACTCCACAATAGTTTCACAGGTATTCTGTGGGGGACGCTTTTTGGTTGGCAACACCAACAACAGATTCTCCATTGACTTAGGGTACGGTTATGAGTTTGCAAAAGATTCTAAATACGATGCAAAAACGGCTATAGCTAACATTGGACTTGAATTTAAACTTGACGATGGAATATTTCTGGAAATTGCAGCTGGGTTCAAGGGAGAACCAAGTAACTTTCTTAAAGACTCAAATATCCTAGCTTTAGGAAGTTTAAAGTACACCTTGAAGCCTAAATCCAGATTTTAACTCCCATAATTATAGCCTAACATTTTAAAATAAGTCTATGTGGTCAGAAATAAAAGTTCAGTTCAAACAAAATCTGCCAAATAACCTACGAGCTGCTATCGAGGAGCACTTTGGTGGCTCAGCAGACATTAGGCAGGCAATGAAAAACACTAGTTTTGATGGGTTTGATGAATTTATTGAGAAGGTAAATTTTGCCAGCATCGACAACAACAGGGTCTTCCTTGTATTCAATGAGGATGTGAAAACGTTAAAATTCCATGTCGAAAATATTTCATCAAAAGACAATATCAATAACTTAAAAGTGAATATTGATGAGACCTTCAATCTTATCAAGTCTTTTAGCAAATCCAAAAAGTTGAAAATAAAATATGCAAAAAGCCATATCTACTCAGAGTCAAATCATATAATCACAGGGGTATATCATAATAGGTTGGAGTTTTTTAAAAAATCGTTAGATGAAGATGTTGCCGTAAAAGTATACATACCCATCGCCACATTTCTATTCAGCTATATGATGGATTTTGATATTCAGAAAAGCTTATTTAACGTGGTTGTGGCAATAGGGGCCACTCTCCTATGGCTAATATATAAGACAGTTTTTTTATCCATTGAACTAAAATTCACCAGTACACTATGAAACCACTTATTAATCCGAAAATAGTACTAGATACCATAATGGATGAACTAAGTACAGAGTTAGGCGACAACTTTAAGTTTACGCTAGAAGGTGATATGGATAACAATTTTATTAGACCTGATATTAAAATTGTTGATTCCAAAACCGGGGCAGTAACCATAATTGAAATTAAAGGCTCTCAAGCTGAAGATGATTTGCCACTAGCCATCGTTCCTTCCATGAAGCGACTAAAACAGCAACTTGAACAAAAACAAAAGAACAATGTGGTTTTGGTGAGCCTTTCAGATGTAAGTAAAAATATTAATGAAGCACTCCAGAGGGATGATATAAAAGTGGTTAAGGTTGATGAAGACAAGGGTTATATTAAAAAGCTGAGTACAATTATCAACAAGGCATGAAACAGAATGGTATAAATACTAGAAAGAAATATGATAAGGCAACCACTCAAACCGCAACCAACTAGATAGACTAAGCCTGCCCGAGGCTAAGGCTGAGGGCGGGGGGGAAAGTTTTCAAAATTTGCCAGGATAAGCGGGCAAAGGTGAAACCTTTGGCCCAACATGGGGAACCTAATTGAAAATAAGGTAAATGGTTTAATCTTAAAAATAAAAACAAGTTAAGTGCAAAATCAAACAATTAAACAAATGGAAAAACAAACCAAAAAAAACCAAAAAAAATTGACTTTACCAAGCACTCCCAACATTGAAATAAATAGTGTTTCGAATAAAGCAATTCCTCCAGAAAATGAAAAACAATTACAAGATGAAAAAAGAAAAAATGAAATTCAAAAAGAACGGATAGATACTTTGTATAGGGTTCTAAAGTTTGGAGAATTTCTAAATTGTTCTTTTGAACCAATTGTTGAAGATGTTGAGATTGTTGTATCATTTCTTGACGTTAGAGGGTTTACAAATTATTGTAAAAAGTTACAACAAGAAATGCAGGACAGGAAAATTCAAAATTTTCTTAAACAATACAATAAAGTATTCAACGAAGGTTTGATGAATTGGTTTACTAAACATATAGATCCAGAATATGGTAAGGTTACAAATGATAATTTATTAATCTCAGAATATATTATCCCTACTATGTATAAGAATTTGGGGGATGGTATAATGATGGTTTGGGAAATTCCTTCAACAATATCAAATGAACACGAAGGTAAATTAACACAAAATATCATCTTCTTGTTAGATGAAATTATTAAAAGATTTTATTACCATTTTAGAAAATTAACCGGTGTTGAACGAGATTCTTATTCAACTGAAGTGTTAAAATTGGAAATGGGTTGTGGAGCGGCAAAAGGTCATGCATGGAAATTGAATTATGGTAATAGAATTGATTACGCTGGTTCTATTATTAATCTGGCAAGTAGATTAGAAGGATTCGCTCGTCCAGCTGGTATCGTTTGTCAATATGATACATCACCTTGGCTATTTAATCAACTTGTTAGTAATGATGAAGGTAAAATCGCAAGTATTAAAAACATTAAAGGTTATGATACAAAGACATTCGTATGGATAAATTCGAGTGTTGATTCAAAAGCAGAATGCTTTATAATAGAAACAATTGAAGAAGATCCAATGTCTCCATCTGCCAGTGGTTCTAACTCTGCTAGCGCGGAATTGTAGTAAGTGCTTACATCAGAAGCACTGGTTTCTGCTAGATTTCAGGAATAAAATGTAACACAAATCGCAACTCACTTTACCTGATTAAATGACAAATCAACTATGAAAACAACTTTAGCATCGGTTTTATTAATGATTATGTTGAACCAACTTCTCATGGGACAAGGCAATGCACTTAAGATTGATGAAAAATTTTTTAAAGAGGAGCTGTTGATCGATAAAAATATTAATAAGCTGGGTAAGAAAAACGAAGCTCTCCAAAAATTATATAACGACTATAAAAACGCACCGGATAGTTTAAACAGGGCAAATCTTCTGGATAAAATGATGCTTGAATCCTATATCAGGGACATTCGATATAGGGTTCATATACTGACACAACAGCCAGGGGCAATGGTCAGGTACAAGTCAAAAATCGATCCTGCAATATACCTCTCAACAAGACCAACGAATGATTGTGTTATAGAACTGCCAATCGGAACCTGTATTTTTTGGACAGAAAGAGATGGTAAAAGAACATCCAACCAGGTAACCTACGTAATACTCGGTGATTTAACCATTTTCATTGAAGAAAAACCATGAATGAGTTTCTTATAAAATTAAAATCTTTCAACGGGTTTGTTGGAAGTGTAAGCGTCCTAATCCCGGGTTTCGCATTCTTTATGGGGTATGCACCTCCATTGTATAGCAAGATTAGTTTTTTAGTATCTGCTATTTCTGCAGCCTTTCTGTGGTTTGGTTATAACAACCGGTACAAGGATAAAAGCAAACTTTTTCACTTAGCATTCAGGTTTATTGTAACGGGTTTTATTGTTTCCCTGTTCTATGTCTGGTTGTTGGATAAAACCACCGCTGAATTTCAGGATACCAACACAAAGCAGAGTATTCGTTACCAACTTGGTTACAACATTGCCTCCTGGAGTCTGACACCGGCAGCAGATAGCATTAGAGTAAAAGATGGCATAACCTCCAATGAAGAGCTGTTTAAAGAATGTCAGGTACAAAATGAGAATATCCCTAAAATATGGAAACCTTTTTGGGTTGATTTTTTTGGTATAACCAATATCCTTTTATTCTGCTTTTCCTCAATCCTATGGTCGTATGGCTGGGGAATACTAATAAAAACATCGTGAACAAAAGTAAGTACCTAATGAGTGTAACCAATTACAGGACAACCAACCCCGTCCGCCCGAGGTTCCAACCTCAGGCGGGCTATTATGGCAGGTTTACCTGCCGGAATGGGCAGGCTTAGCCTGCTGGGATAAGCGGGCAAAGGGGTAACCTTTGCATAACAAGGGAAAGCCTATTAGAATATTAGGTCAAAGGCGGTAACCATAGCACAATAAGCAGAATTAACTATTAATAAAACTAAAAGCTATGAATACAAAAAACTCATTACTAAACGGAATAACCCGTTTTCTAATGATTTCGATTTTAATTTCATGTGCTAAATTTGATCAACCAACTAGTAATGTTGATGTCATCAAATCTGAACTTAAGGTTAAAATTGAATATCTTAAGCAGAATAAAAGTAATTTGCCTTCTGCTTTACAAACCATTGATGATGTTTATAAGAAAAATGTGAGATTATTTTACTCACAATTGAATGGTTTAAAAGAGAAATCTCAAGATGCTAGTGAATTCTATGGTAAATTTTCTGAGCTAATTGAGAAGTTTGATAATCAAATGTACCGAAAAGAAAGCAATAAAATAGACGAAACCGTTGTTAAAACTGTTGGTCAATTTATTATTTCTATTTTTTATGCTGAGATTAAAGAGAATAATTATAATTTTTCTGAAACTGGATTAATTTTGGAAAATGCGATTTTAACAAATAGTTTACTTGAAATTGGTTCAAAAAAGGTTTTATCCAGTTTTATTGCTGGTGTATCTTGCATGTTGGATGAACTTGCAAAGTCAGGGGTTTTAACAACTGATTCAAAAATCACTTGGGATTCTTTCGTAAGTTGCTTAC
>CAZKHG010000036.1:0-35379 GCA_964552655.1 uncultured Rikenellaceae bacterium | reverse complement strand
GGCGTTTTTATTCCTTACCATATCACCTGGTTGCATGAACAGGTTGATGAGGAAAATGTTATTAGTGAAAAATTTTTTAAAATTGAAAATATTCAAAAACTACTAACCCTGTTAATTCAATAAGTGTATATAGGCAGGAAATGATCATTATTTATTAGTTGTTGAATCCTTTTTAGTTCTAAGCCCTTCGGTTGCTTTTTTTATAGCCTTTGCAGCTGCTTTCCCTGCATCGTGGGCATCATGCTCATCTATGGTTCCTTCCATCTTATCCATCTCCGATTCCAGCTCCTGTAATGCTTTTTCCAGACTATCCGAAACGGTGTTCATGTCAAAGTTTTTATCCATTTCATCGTTGAAGGATTTTTCAAACTCTTTACCAATCTTCTCAAACTGATCGGAGTTTTTAATTATTTTGTCGGCAATAACCGAAGCCCCGCTAAAAATCATTAGCCAAAGCGCAGCAACTATAATGGCAATAATTGAAATTATCAGCGCTCCAACACCTAAACCCTTGGAACCATTTTCGCGTGATGCCTGTGAAATTGAAATAATGCCAAAAACCAGAGCAAGCACGCCTGGTATAAAGGCAACCACCCCAACACAGGGTATAAATGCCACAATCAGGGAAATTACTCCGAGTACAATTCCGATAATTCCCATCACCTGCCCAGCTGTTGATGTTTTTTCCTGTTCCATGGTAGTTTTTTTTAACTGAATGACGATTGTATTAACTTAAATGATGCACCAATATAGTGAATTATGAGAGAGAATCACCCATTTTTATTCATTTTTTGCTTTTTTAACGAAGCATTTCATCAACAACTGTATCCATAATTTTTACACCGGTTTCCAGTATATCATCAGGAAAATCATAGGATGAGGTGTGTAATTGCGGGTGATCCAACCCTGAACCAATTCCAAAAATGATGGATGGAAAATTGATTGTAAAGTGTGCAAAATCTTCGCTCCACCGGTTCGGTTCATGCAAGTATATAGTATTGAAACCCTTAATGTTTGAAATTTGCGCCACCATTTCTGTAAGCTCACTGTTGCAATCTGAAGCCGGGAAAACATCAGAGAAATAATAATCCAGCTCCAGCCTGTGCTTTCCCGAAATACCTGAAATTGCAGCTATAATAGTTGATGAAAATTTTTCCATGTCCACATTGTTGAATGCCCTAAGTGTAACAAACATTTCTGCATCGCCCGGCGAAATGCCAAATGTACGATTGCCCATTTCAATCCTGACAATAGTTGCCAAAACATAATCGCTGAAAACACTTTTATCAAAATTGAAAATGTACTGCATGATTTCAGATAAAGCTGGAGATGGGTTTATCCCATTCTCCGGGTATGCCGCATGAGATGTTTTACCTCTCAATTTAATTGCCAGGCCCATTGATGCGGCAGAGAACGTGTATTTCCCAAAAATTACTGAATTTTTTGGGTAGCCGGGCAGGTTATGAATGGCAAAAGCATAATCAGGGACTATTCCCAGCCTTTTTAACCCTTCAACAGATCCTTTTGCTCCCTCGCCATTCTCCTCCGATGGTTGATAGAAGAGAATAACCCTGCCTTTTTTAATTGGCCTCTCTTTTAGACAGATTGCCAACCCGGAGACCATAGCGATGTGCCCATCATGCCCACAGGTATGGGAGATATTTGGCTTTAACGAGCGATATTCAATTTGGCTGGATTCTTCGACAGGGACAGCATCCATATCGCACCGAAAAAGCAGGGTTGGACCATTTTCCTGTCCAATATATTCGGCAGCCAAAGCATATCCATAAATTGATTTATAGATTTTATCAGGTTTATATAATTTCAGGAAGTTTAAAATCTTTTTTGCTGTAATGCGCTCTTTGCCTGACAACTCAGGGGTTTTATGCAAAGCATGCCGAAGTTCTGTAATTTCATTAATTCTATTCATGACCAAAATGTTTGATCTACTCACCAGCTAAAATATTATATAAAGTTACTTGTAAAGATTATCTTCGCAAGCTGTTTAACGGAATATCATCCAAAAAAATGAATAAGCAAACCATCACTTTATATCTAAGTTTAACCCTGGCAATGATTTTCTGGGCCTTCTCTTTTGTATGGTATAAAGATGCCTTTGTTTATTTTAAACCCATTACCCTGATTTTTTTGAGGTTAATCATTTCCAGCATATTCCTGTTTGTTTTCACATCATCCATAAAAAGGTTAAACAGGATTCATCTGAAAGATATCAAATACTTCATTCTTCTGGCTTTTTTTGAACCGTTCCTTTACTTCATCGGGGAAAGTTTTGGGGTTAGCCTAATTTCATCTACGCTGGCAGCAGTCATTATAACAACGATACCTCTTTTCAGCCCCATCGGGGCTTACTACTTCCTAAACGAAAGAATTTCCAGAATGAATTTATTGGGGATTATCATTTCAATTAGCGGGGTTGGGCTGGTAATTTTTCATAATGGTTTTGGAAAGATAGATGCAAACCCATTGGGTGTAGTATTAATGTTCCTGGCGGTAGTTGCAGCACTTGGCTACTCAATTGTTATAAAAAAACTCTCGGCAAGATATGGCGTTTTTTCTATTGTTACTTACCAGAATAGTATAGGCATTTTTTTCTTTCTGCCATTATTCCTGATATTTGAATACAACTATTTTATTACCATTCCTATAACCATTGATGCAGTTGTCCCGTTGCTAAAGCTTGCTATTTTCGCATCATCCTTTGCCTTTATTTTCTGGACATATTCGATTAAACGAATTGGGATATCAAAAGCCAACATTTTCACCAATGGGATACCTGTGCTAACAGCTGTTATTGCATACTTTAAATTTGGTGAAACGCTTACCATTATCAAGATGATTGGAATTGCAGTTGTGATAGTTGGTTTGCTGCTTTCACAAATCAATATTGGTATTTTCAACGGGATTTTTATCAGAAAAGAGGATGCAGATAGACCTGAATAAACTTAAAGAGCTAGCTCGAAATAACGAGGGAAGGAACAAGGAGATTTTAAAAATTCTAAAGCGAAAGCCATCATCCCGGGTGGATGAAATTTTTCATTCACTCCATAATGAAATATTTGAAACCCTGAATTGTCTTGATTGTGCCAACTGCTGCAAAAGTATCAGCCCGATTATTACCAATAAAGACCTTGAAAAGATCTCCCGGAAACTCAAAATCAAACCATTTGAAATGGTTGAGAGGTACTTAAGAATTGATGAGGATAACGACTACGTTTTTAGACAAACCCCCTGTCCGTTCTTGCTAGATAACAATTACTGCCAGATTTATGACGAACGCCCGAAGGCTTGTAGGGAATATCCACATACCGACAGAAAAAAAATCCAGCAAATATTCGACCTTACTTTAAAGAATTCAAAAGTTTGTCCTGCGGTATATCTGATACTTGAGAAAATACGGGTAGAATCAAAACTGTAGCAGATTCAACTCATCTTTTTTACGAATTTGAAATGCGTATTTACATACCCAAGCTGTTTATAGAAAACTTGCGAATGCTCCCGATAAACCCGGGTGGTGAGTTCAATTTCTTCAAGTTTCAGCTCACGGGCAACTGATTCCACTTTATGCATCAGCATTGAGCCCACTCCATGTCCCTGATAGCCAGGGGAAATAATCAGCTCCTGAACCTCACCGGTTGGTTTGCTGTGATGGAGAATGTGCTGAATGTGCAGGCTGACAAACCCAATAATACATTTATCGGCTAATGCAGCATAATAGATAACATTACTATCGGTTAGATTTTCTCTAAAAGTATTCTCAAAAAGGGTGAAGTCTAATTTTTGGTCCTCCAGATCGCAAATCAAGTTATATATGCTTTGCAAATCACCAATCACAACTTCCCTGATAGAGAAATGAAAATTGTCGTTTTCTGCAGTCATTTTATCCTTTTACTTTTCTTGAAATGGAGCTTTTGCTCCGCCGACATTTTTTCAGTTGCATACTGAAAAATCAATCGGGGAGATGTATCTCTCCATTTCATTAAGAACATTTCGGTGGTTTCGGGCTGTTTCTTCCAGGCTTCGCGAAGAAACCAGCCAACACCTTGCTGAACCTCGCGTTCGGGGTCAGTCATCAGCTGTTCAATAAAATCAAGAAAAGCCTGATATTCATTGGTGTACTTAAGCAATTTAATTAAGGATACCGGAACCGCTCTGCGTTTAAATTTATTGGGAGCGTTGAGCCAATCCTTCATTTCATGGTAAGTGATAATCTTTTTCTCCAGAAAGACGGCAATAAGCTCGGAACAAATCGCATCGGTATGGCCCCAGTTAGTGATCCCAATATCAAACCACTTGCTGATTTCGATGAATACAGAAGGGGTAAACTGTTTTTTGAACCGCTTCATCAGAAGAATAGCAAAGCTAGTTTCTTCATACTTCCTTGTTGGTATGAGAAGGCGAGAAACTTCAACCGCTTGCGTAAAATCAACATGCTTATTCACTATTAATTCGTCAATTTTAGCTTCAATTATCTCATGGGTTAGCCCATAGGCATCATAACCTTCTTTGAAATACCGGGAATACTTTTTAACCACCGCTTCATTCTGGTTGGCAATGCAACAGGTTTTAATTTCATTGTAAATATCAACGGGTGTCATAAATTCTAATATGAATGAGTAAATTTAATAAAAAAGGATTTACAGTGAGGAGAAACTGCAAATCCTTTACATAATGGTGATCAAATTTTACAAACCAAGCTTAGAAGCAATTTCTCTGGGAATTGCTTCTTTATGAATCATAATGGCGATGGTTTTCATTCTCACGTACGATTCTGACATGTATAGGAATCCATTATAGATATGATCGGTTGTGCCCCAGCTGTTTTTGGTGAAATAGTATTTTGTTCCATTTTGATCGGTGGCTATACCGGTGATATGCATCAGGTGATCATCTGTGGATGTAAGGTTATCGAAGTTGTCCTGCCGGTTTTGCTGATTGACTGCCTGTTCCGGAACCGGGCCGTTAAAGGCGTACATCTGGGTTTTAAGTTCATTTTCGGTTAAAGTGGCCCATTTTGCTTTTTCAGACCCAGCAATCTCCTCAATTTTAGATGCGGGCAGTATGGCAAAGCCTTTGTTATGGGCAAAACCCTTTTCGCTAACATCGCCATCCCAACATACGCTATAACCTTTATTTATGGCAAAGTCTATAATCTGCATCAGCTCATCCAGGGGAATATTATAATATAAATCGTGAGCCCAGTTATCGGGTATTTCCAGAATTATTTTTTTGTAAAAAGGGTGATGGTTAAACGATGTGATTTCAACATAGTCATCGGGTTTAAACCCGGTGCTTTCAAAAAAGCTTTTGGGATTATAAATGTTGCCACTAACCAGGATATCGCGGGGAACTTTCCCAAGATAAGCATCAAGAACGGATTCAAAAGCAGGCAACCAGGCAGTTGAAAGCTTCCCGTTTTCATTTTTTACAACTGCATCAAGCATTCCTTTCAGCACACCTACCAACTCCGCATGATTATGATAATTCAGCCCATAATTTTTCCCGTTGTAGGATTCTTCTGTAGCAATGCCATATTTCCGCATTACGTTGAAAACATCATGAGCCTGCCCTCCTTCACCAAAGTTATTAGCACCCTGGTATCGAACAAACTGTTTTACCTTCTCCGGGTAAGCATACCTCACAAAAAACATCTCCGATAAGTCATACTCAGGTTTACCCATTCTTAGCAGTTCGGTTTCAATATAGGAGGTTGTGGCAAAACTCCAACAGGTACCTGTGCTTTGCTGATTTTTTACAGGCGTGGTTTTTAGCTGCTTCACCATGTTAAACTGATACCCGCTTTTATTTTCCTGTGCTTCAGAAAAGAAGGTTGTACAAAATACCAGCAGAAGTATCGAAATGATCTTTATTTTCTGTGACATTACATTTTAATTTATGGTTTTACCGGTTAAAAAATAAGTGTATAAGTTAGTAAAAAAAAATTAGCCTGAAAAAAATATGATGAAAATGTAATAAAAACAGCTGAAATAGTGGTTTGTTCTAAAAACAAAGTTTTTTTAAGTTGAACCTTAATTGAGAAAACAAAATATTTGGAGGTAATTAATAATTATCTAAATTAGCGAACAAATTTAACCCTGAACCGATGCACAGGGCAAATATTTATCGGTCAATAGCCGCAAACCAATTCGTTGTCAAACGATGTATAAAAGGTCGTCAAAATCAGCATTTTACCTAAGTATTAATAAATAAAATTCTAAATCAACCTTCAAAAAAAAGAAACTTAAAATTTAACTTAAACCAATAAACCAAAAAGTATGAAAAGAACACTACTTGTTTTAATGCTGATAGGCCTTATAAGCCCAATGGCATTTGCAGGGGGTATTGTTACCAATGCAAACCTTAGCGCTGCTTACATTCGCATGCCAGCACAGGATGCAACATTAGGCATTGATGCTGTTTATTACAACCCCGCCGGTGTAGCCTTCCTGGCTGATGGTTTTTACATCCAGGTAAATAACCAGTATATTAGCCAGACCAGGGAAATCACAACTAACTATCCAAATATCAATCGTACAAAATTCGAAGGCGGTGTTTTGGCTCCTCTTTTCCCAACATTCTATATGGTTTACAAAAAGGATAAGGTCGCCTTTTCTTTTGGATTGGAACCAGTTGGTGGCGGTGGAAGTGCAAAATTCGATAACGGTTTGCCATCCTTTGAGCAGCAGATCGCTGCAATTCCCGCAGCTTTAACTGCAAAGGGAATTGCAACAAGCCAATATAGCCTTGAAACTTCTTTCGAAGGGAAATCAATTATCTGGGGACTTCAGGCTAATGGCTCCTATGCAATTAACGATATGGTTTCTATCAGCGTTGGTTTCAGGTACTTAATTGCCAAAAACTCTTATGTTGGCTATTTGAAGAATATTCAAATAAACCCCAACCAACCAGCATTTAACCAGGGAGCTAATGTTTACACCGGTTCCATGGTTTCAGCCACCCAATTCTTCACGGATGCTGCTACCACTTTTACAGGATGGGCTACTGGGGCAACACAATTTTCAGCAGCGCTGCAAGGACTTTTTACAGCTGTTCCTGCAAGCGCAACTACCTTACTATCAGATGGAACCACAGTTGGTTTGTCACCTACTCAGGTGGCTCAGATACAAGGTCTGCTTGGTGCTGCCGGGCAATCTCCTGCTGCCATTGCAGCTATGAACCTTACCCAGGCCAGAACAGTGCTGGTTGCTGCGGCTCCTGTTTTTACTGCTAATGCCAATGGAATGACTGCTAATGCCAACAACACAAAAGATAAAGAGGTTGATGCTGAACAGAATGGTTCCGGTATTGCTCCAATACTTGGTGTAAACCTAAAAGTATCTGATCAGCTGAACATTGGCATTCGCTATGAGTACAAAGCCGAGATGAATGTTACCAATAAAACAAAAGTGGATAACACAGGCCTCTATGGCGATGGGCTAAAGACTCCTTTTGATATGCCTTCTACCTTATCAGTTGGCGTAGCCTATAAAGCTACCGATAAACTTGCAATCAGCAGTGGATTCCACTATTACTTTGACAAGAAAGTAAACTATGGTAAAAAGGATTATTACACCAGTGTTTTTGTAGATAATAAAAAGGTAATTGATAAAAACTTCTGGGAATTTGCTATTGGTGCTGAATACTCAGTTACTGACAAACTACTTGTTAGTGCTGGTTATTTAAGGACTCAAACTGGTGTTAATGAAAAATATCAGAGTGATTTAAGCCATTCGCTTAGTACAAATACATTTGGTGCAGGTTTGAAATATACAATCAACGATATGATAGCAATTAATTTTGGAGGAATGCTATCAATGTATCTGGAGGATCATAGAATGTTTGCTCCACCGGCTATATTCCCTGTTAACTTTACAGATACTTATAACCGTAGTACTATTGTTGCAGCAATTGGTGTTGACATTAAGCTGTAGTATCCATTTTATTCTTAATTTTACAGGGTTGGGGAAACATACTCCCAACCCTATTTTTTTAGCATGAAAAAGCTTTTCCCCATCATACTGGTTTTAGGAATGTATCAAACTGCTAAAGCACAACTGGCAATTGATAATCCTAATGTTGCTGAACAAAGCCAACCCGAACTTAAAATCAACCGGATTACCGTTTATAACGATTCAACCGTAATCAATCTTTCCATTGAGAATAAGCTGGCTGCTGGGGGTTGGTACTGTGCCGATAAGAAAATTTACATCGAAGATCCTAAAACTTTTTACCGCTACTTCCTCATAAGAACCCGTGGTATCCCTACCTGCCCGTCGGTTCATAATTTTACCAGCATCGGTGAGGTGCTAAGGTTCACACTGGTTTTTCCATCCATCAAATCAACTCCCCGGCTGATTAACCTAATTGAGGATTGCGATAAGGCCTGCTTCAGCTTTAAAGGGATAATCCTTGATAAAAAGCTCAATGAGGACATAAACAACTACACCATTGGGGTTGAGCATTATGCAGCCAATAGAACCCAGGAAGCCATCAGCTGCTTCATGAAAGTGGTTGAGGAAATTCCCGAATTTCCCACCCATGTATATGGTTACTCCTACTTTAACCTGATTAGGATATTCAAGGATAACGGCGATTCAGCTACCATGAAGTTCTGGTTTGATCGCCTGGAAAGTTCAACTTTGCCTGATAAACAGTATTTTATTGATGCGCTAAGAAAAGAAGGGATTATCAATAGGTAGCAAACTAGTCAATCACCCGATTTAATTATTAGCTGATAATTTAAACTTGAAATAAAAAATATCTAACTATATATAACCTCCTGACTACAAAAATGAGCGAAAAACCAAAACGGACTGAGTTATACGAGCTGGGCGAATTTCGTGTGATTGACCACATAACATCCAAGGCAACCAAAAATAATACTTCCACAATTTATGGGGTTGGGGACGATGCGGCAGTGATTAATCCAACAGGAAAACAGCTGGTAATCAGCACAGATCTTCTACTGGAAGGTATTCATTTCGATTTAACCTATTTCCCGCTTAAGCATTTGGGTTATAAAGCAGTGGTTGTTAACCTGAGCGATATTTATGCCATGAATGCCGCTCCAAGTCAGATTACAGTTTCGATCGGTGTTTCCAAAAGATTCTGTCTTGAAGATCTTGATGAGTTGTACTCAGGGATTTACCTGGCCTGCGAAATGTATGGCGTTGATCTGATCGGCGGTGATACCACTTCATCGTTAACTGGTTTGACTTTGAGTATTACTGCACTTGGCATGGTGGAGGATAATAATATCTGCTATCGTAGCGGGGCAAAAGAAAACGATCTGATTTGTGTAACTGGAGATCTCGGAGCAGCATACATGGGGCTTCAGCTGCTTGAACGGGAAAAGAAGGTGTTTCAAGGAAACCGGAATGTAAAGCCTCAATTTGAAGGGTACGATTATGTGCTGGAACGATACCTGAAACCCGAAATCAGAAAAACATTCTTTGAGCAAATAAAGAATCTGGATATCAAACCCAATGCTATGATTGATATATCCGATGGCTTATCATCTGAAGCATTGCATATATGTAAAAATTCTAAAGTGGGGTGCAGGATTTATCCCGAAAAAATTCCGGTTGACCAGCAAACTTATCGTATAGCCGAGGAGATGGGAATTGATCCGTTTGTTGCTGCACTAAACGGCGGTGAAGATTATGAATTCCTGTTTACTGTCCCGATTCACCAACACGATAAGATTAAACTAACCGAAGGTATTTCAATAATTGGTCATATCACACCCGAAAATTCCGGGGCGATGCTCGTTGCCTCCAATGGGCAGGAAATTAAACTGACAGCCCAGGGGTGGAATGCGCTTCAAAAAGAAAAATAAAAGACAAGTTGTTACTTTCTTACTGCATATACTGCATAGAAACGGGGAGTAAATCTTCTAAGTAAGGGTCTAATACCCAGCAGATTTGTTGGAGAAGTCCACTTTTCACGATCAACTATCTTCCATCCGGCTTTATCGAGCAACCAGTCAAACTGCCAATCCTCGAATTCGTGGAAATGCCTGTCCCAGTGGTCGGTTTTGCTCTTATATGCAGATGCAAACCAAAGCCGCAGGGGTATTGTGGCAATTAGCTTATCGGATGGCAGGTTCTTTAATAAGGGGAAAGGCGAAACCAAATGCTCAAAAATTTCAAATGCGGTTACCACATCAACCCTAGGGGTATTGATTACATTTGATAAGTCCAGATCAAGATCTTCTCCCTTGGTATTATTAACAATGTACCCGGCATTCCTCATGATTTCTGAGAATTGATTTTGTGTTCCTAAATCGAGGATTGATGAGCCTTTGGGTAAATGTTTCTGGAGGAAACCCAGCGTGATTTTATATCTTCTTAAGTTATGATTTGTGGACATATATAATTCTGTTATCTGCTACAAAGATAGTATTATGCCTAAATTCGAATATCGCCATAAAGTTAAGATTTAATATTTTATACCTTTGTCATTTTAGACTCATCAGATGATTAATTATAAGGAGTATTTAAAGCTATCGGTTATATACACCCTTGTAGCCGCTTTCCCAAACCTTCTACAGCTCATCGTATATCCAATCATTGAAGGGGAAAACCGGTTAACTTCAATTGACTTTGGGCACCTGGCCATCACTGAATCCATCATAACATTTGTTTTTATTTTATCCATGTTCAGCATGGGAAGCGGGATTTCCCGGTTTTATTATGATTATAAGGACACCCAGAGCGGTTATGGTAAATTGGTCTCTACCATTTTTGGGGGGATCCTCTTAAGGGGGCTGATGCTAATGGGTGTTTGTTTGGCAGTTAGCCCATTTATTGGTAACCTTTTTACTGATGGCGCTCTGGCTGATTTTGGGCGTTACGGGTACGCACTGGTTATTACCGGTATCAACCGGGCAATTATTACTACTGCAATCTCCTTATACAGGAACGAAAAAAAGGTTACAACATTTGTGGTTGTAAATGTAGCTTTTGGTGTAATCCGCTCGTTGTTTCAAATCATCGGGATATTCTTTTTTGAGATGTCCTTTATTGGTTATGTTTATGGAACAGCAATTGGCGGAGGCATTGTTGCCATTACAATTCTTGCCATTACATATCGAAAAACAGGAATCCATTTTGATAAACTGATTAACAGGGAGGTTCTTTCGTTCACCATGCCACTTTTACAGTACGAGCTGATCAGCTGGGGGCTAACTTTTGCCGATCGTTTTTTCCTGGTTAACACTCCTGGTCAACTTGGAATTTATGATAATGCCATGAAATTTGCCCTCGGTATCCAGCTGATCATTCAGGGATTGACTAATGCCACCCAGCCCGAAATTTATCGGTATATGCACGATGGAACCCAGAAAAATGAGGCCGAGATAAAATCCTTATCGAATGTATTCCTGATTCAGTCCATTGCTATCATAGTAGTGGCAATTATCCCGGTGATGGTTTTTATTACAACTTTTTATGAAACAGATCTTAGGCTCTCTACAGGGTTGATAGCCATTGTGTTTATAAGAAATATTTTACGATCACAGTACCAAATTTTTGCTCTCCCTGTGATGTTTATGAAAAAAACCAAAGTCTTCTTTTTCATAAACCTGTTGGTTTTACTAGTCAACCTGATTCTCAACTGGTTGCTTATTCCCATTTTATCCTATTACGGCGCAATTATATCCTTTATTATATCATTTACCATTCAGGTTTTGGCCATGCAATTCATTCAGAACAGGCTGGTTTCTATACACTGGAACTATCGAAAAGTTCTTTATTTTCCTTTGTCCATTATCGTAACTGCCTCAATCCTGGAAATGTTTAAAAATACATTCGCAATAAACCCTTTTATAACGGCTATCATAATTTCAATTTATGCTATTGCCGGAATTATTGTTTTGTATCGAAATGAGTTTAAAGGGATTTTTGCAAAATATTTACCTCAACTTAAAGCATTGCTGCCATGGTAATTGGTATAGTGGTTGATAATGAGTTCACCAACGATCCCAGGGTAAACAATGAGGTCCGACTTTTACTTAGGGCAGGATATAGGTTGAAGATCCTTTGTTTTAGTTTTGGTAAATACCCGAAATACGAAAATTTGGGTAATCAGGAGGTATTCAGAATTTCGATCGGGAGGAAAATAAAAGACGTTCTCTTTGCCATAATGAACATTTTCCCGGTTTATCATTGGTTTTGGGCTTATCACATTAAAAAGTTTATAAAAATGAATGGCCTTGAAATCCTTCATGTTCATGATCTATACATGGCCAGAGCCGCGGGATTGGTTACAAAAAAATATAACACAAAGCTGATTCTCGACCTGCATGAAAACTACCCGGAAGCAATATTAGGCTATAAATGGGCAACAAAATTTCCAAACAGGCTGATTGTTAATCCGGGTAAATGGAAGCGCATGGAGGGAAAATACCTCAGCTATGCGAATAGCATTATCACCCTCAGCCATGATTTTGCAAACGAGTTGTTGATAAAATATCCGGATATACAAAACAAACAGCTGGTTGTTTTCCCTAACGTTCCCGACATAGGTGAGCTTCTCTCTTTCCCTGTAGATCAGAATATTTTACCAAAGGAAAACCGCTTTATTTTATTCTATTTTGGCGGAATCTCCGAACGAAGAGGAATTTTTACCTGCATTGAAGCGTTGGAATTGCTGAAAAAAGATATTCCCAGGATCACCCTTCTACTTATTGGGCCAATTGACGGCAATGAGCGTGATAAATTTCATCATCTTATAAATGACCCAAAACTTAAAGACCACATCATATATATTAATTGGACGGATATTAAGTTTCTGCCTTCTTATATTTCGATTAGTGATATTTGCCTCTCCCCAATCCTTAAAAACAGGCAGCATGAATCGGGTGTGGCCAATAAAGTATTTCAGTACCTGCTTTTTGGAAAACCTATCATAGTTTCCAACTGCAAACCTCAGGTTGATGTTGTTGAAAGAGGAAGCTGCGGGTTGGTATTTGAGAGTGGAAATTGTAAAAGCTTGGCTGAATCCATACTTATGTTATATAAAGACGAATCGCTACGGCAGGAAATGGGCAGAAAAGGAAGGCAACTTGTAATAAATGAGTATAATGTTGATGTTTACAGGGATAACCTGCTATCGCTCTACAAAGAATCAAATTAAAAACCCCGGTTTCCCGGGGTTCTTTCATTATGCGTTGATTAATTGTGTGTACTGCTCTGGGGTAAGGAGTTCGTTTAGCTGAGTAAGATCAGAAAGTTTAATTTTGATCATCCAGCCATCCCCATAAGGATCTTTGTTAACCACATCGGGCGATTCGGTTAGCTTGGGATTAACCTCAAGAACCTCACCGGCAGCTGGCATAAACATATCGGAAACTGTTTTTACAGCTTCGATTGTACCAAAAACTTCCTCTTTCTTTAAGGTTTCTCCAACCGTTTCAATCTCGATGAAAACGATATCGCCAAGTTGACTTTGAGCGAAATCAGTAACACCAACAATAGCATTACTGCCTTCAACTTTAATCCACTCGTGATCTTTTGTGTACTTTAAGTTAGCAGGAACATTCATGATTATAATTTTTTCGTTAGGTGAATTTCAAATTGTGTCCCAAAATTAAAGAAATTTATTACACCCCGGGTAGGAAAATGAAATATTTTCACTCAAGCCAGGCGATTTTAAAATGCATTATTATTGTGTCAACGTGAACCTTATGCTGAATCCAAAGTTGGTGTTTGCTGTAGGAAGTTGGATTGAAACCAACGGGCTATTCACTGTTCGATCAAAAAAAGCCCTGATGGTAACTTTCTCATTAATCACATAATCTGCTGAGGTTTTAACTGACCAAACCAGCTGGCCGGTTGTTATAGTGCTGGAATTTTCCACTACTTTCCTGAGTACCGTTTTATTATTTCTCAAGGAGAAATCCATACGTAAGCGAAGATCGCTTTTCAAGGTGCGCTGCTCCCCTTTTTCATTCCCAAAAATCAAAGGTAAGTTCTCAAATCTGTATCCAGTGCCCACAATATACTCCCATCCTTTGGTCTCAGTAAGCTGGCTGTTCGCAAGGCTTAGGGCTAATGTTCTGCTTGATTTGATCTCAACACGGGTTGTTAAGCTATTTACCCAATTCATATCCACACCGATTAATGGGCTAAACTGTTCGCTGATTGAAACATTGGCAATTTCCCGTTTTGATATAAAATCATTTACTGCATTTCGGGTGTAGCTGAAGCCATCATCATCTGATAAATAATCCAGGTTTGTGGTAAAACTGCCAATTGTATATACCGATCGATACCCGTGTGTAATTGTAAACGTTCTTAAATACTTTTTGAACATTTTCAGCTTGGCTAAACCCTCATAGGTTACCTGCCAGTTAGGGAATGGAATTGCAGGAAAATCGATAAGTGGTGCATTTCTGGGTGTGAAATTCGTGTAAGAAGCAAGAAAGGCAGGAATAAGAACATTCTGCGATAGATCGCTATAGCCATTTTTAAAATCGCCCGATCCCTGCTGATAGCCCTGGGTTGAACCATTTTCACGAATGGTTCCTAACCGCTGAGAGATAACCTCACGGGAATTTCTAAACTCCTCAAACGCTTTGGAGAAGTAATCGTTTTTGGCGTTCGATTTCTCAAATGCAGATCCAAGGCTGAGTACGGTCATGCTGAAATTTCCTGTTGTTAAAGGGCTTAACGCGCTAAAGTTCCCATACCGATCGGCATGGTAGTACTCATTATGATTTCTTGAATACGATCGGTTAGCGCTGATTTCAATCCGGAAACCAGGCAGCGGTTCAACCGTGCTTCGGAAAGTTAGGTTTTCATTATGGGTAAAAACAAATGGGTTGCTAAGCGAAGTGTCTTTGCTTAACCAACCATTGCCAATGGCGCGCCAGGGAAAATCCGGATCCTGCCAACCCGATATAAACCCAAAACCAGGTGCCGATGACTCAGCAAAGTTTTCCATGCCGAGGTATCTGGTGCCGGGTTTATAACCCGGAACAAGTGTACCATTGGTTTCAGCATAGGATAATGAGATATTTTTAACGCCCATTAACACCCGCAGAGTACCCTCATAAACCAACTTTAATGGGTTAACCTTCTCGGGGACTTTCCCCTCAACCACCACTTTTGCCTTTTTATAATCCTTATCGGTTTTTATAGTTACCCGTTCGTCATTTTTAATATCGGTGATAACCTTAATCTCCTTGCCACTTTCATCATAAACCTTTACAGTAACATTCTCGGTCTTTAACCGATGGTAAATTGATTTAGTGGAGTTTGCCCGCAGGTTCACATCTTTTTCTTCATACTTCACAGTATTCATTTTAGGCTGCTGCCTGGTTGACCCACCCCTTGCCATCTGGTCGAATTTCTGATTTATATTTTTAAAATACTCCACCTTATTGAAAAGGGACAAAACATTAATTTGCCCGTTCAGCTGCATAGAGTTAGAGTTCTGAATAGTATTCCCGGGATCAAATTTTGAAGTATCCGCCAGAATCGGGCCAGCTTTCCAGTTATAATTCCCGGAGTACCTTGCAGTTGCCGATGTCCAATCGAGGAAAGGTATTTTATTCAGGGGCAATGAATAAGTAAGGTTAAACTGGTGGTTGTATTGCGTATTCCTGCCCAGGTTCAACATATTATTCCAAACGGAATCCTTCCAGTGCTCATAGGAATCCCTGTCGTGCCTGCGATCGACAATGCCCAGCGGTTCATCAATCCGGGCAACATTGGTGGCGTTAAAATCAAACTTGAGGGCCTGGGTTAAATCCCAGTTTAGCGAATAGATTCTATTCCAAAGAAAATCTTTTGAGTAAGTGGGCAGAAGGTTAATAGTCGGGTTGGTGATATTTCGTTGTTGCTGTTCAAAATAGTTTCTGTTGAGGTCGGTCCTAAATGATATTTGTGAAGGGAATGGATTGAAGTTGAAATCCTTAACTATTCGCAGATATTTTGAATTCATCCAGTTTACCTTTTTGAAAGGTACAATGCTTTTTATTTTCGAGTTGTAGTTGTAAGTTAATGCGCCACGGATATTGCGCTGCACCCGATGATCAATTTTAATATTTCTTGAGAATTGTTCGCTATACGAATAGCTTGCAGAGAAATTCGAAAGTGATAGCAACCACGGTTTAGCTTCTGGTCTGTTAATCTGCACATTGGTAAAATTGATGGTTTTACGACGCGAATAATCCTGCGATATGTTTTTTATAGAATCGCTAACCTGCTTGTTTGGCGCATTCTTAAGCGCAACCCGAAGCGGTATGTCCGGATCCAAGGGGTTGTATTCCGGGTTTGAAATGGCTTCGCTATAGCCAACATAAAGTGGAATTTTAATCCCTGATTTTTTTGGGAAAAACCGCCCAAGTTCTACCGTTGAGCTAATATCGTACTGGTAAAAATCGTCCTTGCTACGTTCATTAATTTTTTTCTCAATTGACCCGAACCCGGGTTTAATGGTACTTCCAGCTACCGTTACCATACCAAGATCGGCCAGCTTTGCTGATAAGCGCGCGTTTGCTGCCCATCCTGCTTTATCGTCGAAGTTGGATAGCCTCATCTCATTTACCCATACAATGGTGGATTTGGAAAGTCCATCATCATCGGGGTTCCCAGATCGACCGGGGTTTCTAATACCAATCATCAGGACACGGATGTTGCTGAGGCTGGGATTCCCCGTTACCTTTATCCTGCGATCGCCAACTGTTTTGGTAAAAACTGTTGAATAGGTAATATTAGAACCTTCCTTATGCATCTGATCGTTCCTGGCCATCTTGATATCCTGAAAAATCTCCAGGTCAATGTCGAGAAAATTCTCACGAGGCCATACCATTTTCCGATCCGATACCTTATTGTTATTATAGTTACTGCGTGGAGGGGTAAGTTTCAATGGGATTTCGTATTCATAGTAGTTATTCGCTTGATCGGATCCCAGTCGAACAAACAACGAAACCTCGTCATCATTAAGAGGTTTCCCGGGAATCTCCTCGGCATGAATATCCATTTTCATCCTGCGGTACTGGCGGATATCAAGACTTACCGTTTTAAATGCAGCACGTGCATCGCCATCAGCCAAATCTTCCACTTTCAACTCCATTGATTGTTCATTCTGCTCACGGTACTGCTGCTGGCTGGGGTCAATTTCACGCTCAACACCAGGTGGTAACACATAGTTCACAGGGGTTCTGCTATCATTTTTCTCAATATTTACGGATGAAATATCAAAAGAACCAATGGATAGATCGCCGGCAGGCATTCCTTCCTGTCCTTCAATCAGGGCAAGGTTATACTTTCGCCACTCCCCTTTAATCAGCTGAAGGGTTGCAAACCGAAGGATTACAGTGTCGGAAAAATCTCTCAGGAACATTCTTACAAAGCTGATTGATTTAAAATCTTCAATTGGCCCAATCTTTTTTTGGTATTCCCTGATTGGAACTTTAAACTGATACCAGGAAATGCTTGACTTATGGCCATTGGCAAACTGGATATTGCTGCGGGTAACCTTATCGGTGATGTAATTCCGTCCAACCTCCATGTCCTGTGGGCGAAGGGAAATCCGATACTGGAAATACGATTCATCCTCGCTCATCGTCTCATCGCTGTTAACATCCTCGCCATCGGGTATCTTTGAGCTTGAGGTTGAATTAGTCTGCTCATCGGCAGGCGAATTTCCCTCCATACTGTTATAATTCTTATACCGGTCAAGAATGCCGGCATTATTATCATCGTAATACGAAGAAAGGAAATACCTGTAATTATCGTTCGATGGGTCTTCTTCGATTTCAGCAAATATTTTTGGATCAAGACCTGGAATTGCGGCCATCTGATTAATAAAATCTGCAAAAAATGATGCTTCATCGTTTACCCCGTCATTATCCAGGTCTGCAGATCTTAGCCCGTCAAGTCCCACATCCTGAAATTTCCTTTTCTGGGCATCAACAGCAAATCCTTTTGGAATTGACTGGATGGTGGGTACTCGCCCCCAGGCTGTAGAATCGATATTTTTCATCTCGCTTGAAGTAGGCATCCCGTTTTCGAGGAAACGATGACCATCGCGCAGAATATCCTCCGATAAATTACCCAGGTTAAAGTAAAGATCTCCGCCTGTTTGCTTTGCCTGCATAGGCCCTTCATCTCCATCAGGATCTACAAACGGATCCATCAACCAAAACTCAATATACTCAACGTTTTGCGTTTCAAAATCGGTATTGCTGATGTTAATTGGGTACATTATACCCCCCCATCGCTTTTGGGGAAATAACAATTTCCCGGTTATATCAGTTCCAGTTACATCGTAATTGTAAGGGCCACGTTCATTGGGGTAAAAAGCAAGGTTTAGAACAGGAATATTGGTTGGTTCTCCCTGAACCGCTTGTTTGTTGGGGAATAGTTCGCTTTGAAAAATTTCCCTTACCCAATGGTTGCTTCGGCTGCTGTTATTAATATTGCGCGGGGTGTAGTTGCTCTCCCGCAAAAAAAGCGGGTCGATAAAATACCAGGCCAACTTAGCCCTGTTATAACCGTACCTTCGATCGTTGTTTAGCGAGGCTTCGGGGAACAGGTCTGGTTGCCCCTGGGGTGTACCTGAAAGGTGCCAGTTAGTCCAATACCTGATATCAATGGGGTTGGTAGTGCCCTCGAAATCGTCGAGGTAAACAGTACCATTCTTTCCCAGCGCCCTTGATGCTCCGGGAATAAACTGGGCAAATTCTGCATCAAGTGTTATGGTTGATTTCTCCTTGGTTTGTATGAAAGGTAAAAAATCGACCATCTTGGTTAAAAAAGGTGCTTCGGTTGAATAGGAAGTGTTTAGCCCCAGCATGGTGTTGGAAACTGCCTCATTCCCAAAACTCACTTTTGTGGTAAACGGTCTCTCATTTAGGTTGATAACCGTTGCGCCAAGGTTGAACTTGTCGGAAAATTGGTAGTTGAAATGCGAACCTATAAGTGTTTTGGTCTGCATACTAAACATCGAATTGCTCTCAAGTGAGATTTTTATTGGTGTGCCGGATTCAATCAGTGCAGCATTGGTAATTTTGATAGAACCAAGGTTATAATCAACGGTATAATCATTATCCTCAACCAGTTTGGCGCCCCCGGCGGTAACAATGATTGATCCCTTAGGGATATTGGTAGCATTGAGGTAAATCTCAGAACTCAATACTGAACGGTATGAGCCGGCGAGCTTAAATTTATTCTTATTGGCAATTTGTCTGGCCTTGGTAAGTGTAGAATCATATAACTCCTGAAAAACATACCTTTCGGCAATTTCCGGACTACCTATTTTCCGGGCCAGATCGCTTCCAAAGGGTTCAAGTACCGGGAAAATGATTTTTCCAGTGGCAGATTTTATGGTGATATCCTCAACAAAATCGAATAGGCCGTCGGGCATTGCATCGTTCTGGCTGTTAAGGTTATCGAGGCTAAGAACGGATATCAATGGCTTGTTAGCAATATTCCCCTCGTTAATATAATTAACCGTGGTGCCGGTTGCATCGCTATGATAAAGTACATCCAGCATAAATTCTTCCTTACTTACCTGATATGCACCAATTGCATAAATATTCTTCATCATAAGCTTCCAGGTTGGAAGCTTTGGCGTAAAGGAGGTACCTTTCAGTAATTTAAGAATGAGTGTTTTAGGGGCGGTAATGCCATCCGTGGAAAGTTCGCCAACCTTATAAGTTTTACCACCAAGAGAATATTCAAAAGCAACCGCCAGAACTTCGTTCCCGTTTAAAGCGGTATTTAACGATATATACCCCAACTTGGGGTTTAACTTGTATTCACTTGGGTTAAGTTTTCTGGCGTTCTCAATTTTTTCGTAATCTTTCCCTCCGGAGAAATTTTGTGCTTCCAATGGCGATAATACCGTTTTTACATCAGCAATATTTCTGATCCCCTCAAAGGTGGATGTCATCTGGCTGTACAAATCGTTCCGGTCGTTAAAGGGGTAGGTTCCGGGTTCAGTATATTGCTGGCTGAATATTGTGCTGGCAAAAATATTATTCTGCGTTTCAGCCAGGTCAATGAAAGCCAGAATGTTCCTGGAGTTCTCAAAATTGGACTGCTTGTTTGTTACCCAAACCTCAATTTTAGTGATGTTGATACCTGTATTGATAATCGGTAGATTCTGCAGGGTCTGGTTGTAGGTCTCCCGGAAATACTGGGATAAGAAAAAATGTTTGTTGGCTTCATACTCATCTGCAGAAAGTTCAAAATCCTTGGTTTGGGCACCACCTTTCACTTCAATTACCTGAGTTTGTCCGTTCTGCTTGGAGAATATACTAGTAACCATAAGTTTTCCGAACTTAAGCTGGGTTTTAAACCCAAACAGGCTCTGGCTACCGGTTATAAGTGTTCCGGGTAAAGGAAGAGAAACATTTCCTGCCTCAATTTTCTGAATAATTTCATCCTCAAAGCCAGTGTATTCAACCTTAACATTATTCTCGAAGTCAAATGTAGCCTCAGTGTTATACTGAACATTCATCCGCATTTTCTCCCCGATTTTACCATCAACATTCATCTGAATTTTCGATTGAAAATCGAACGTGGCGTTTTTACGCTGATCAACGGGCAGGTCTGGGTTGTTGGTTTTAACTGCACTTATTCCAAACTGGAGTTCGGCATTCCCTTCGGGAATGATTTCAATGGTATTGCTCCCAAAAATCCGATCGAAAGTTTCCCCTCCAACCTGAATTTTTTGGAGTATGCCCGAGCCTCTTCCCACAGTTTCACCGTTTCGACGTTGATACCAGTACTCCCGCATGGCATTTTCGAACTGGAAACTCCGGTATTCCTCCTCAGACATAACACGGGGTGTTCGGATATTGATATTACCAACTTTCTCGTAAATAATGTACTGCTTTGTTTTTGGGTCGTACTCTACAGTAACAGTAATGTTAGCAATGCTTGGCAGGTATAGTGGAGATTGAAATTTTTTCTCCGAAGCAAAAAGTTCGTCTGGTTTCAACGGGTAGGGAAGCTTGTTGGTATCGGGTTCCTGAAATTCAGGGAGTATCTCTGTCGTTGAACTTAATCCCCCGCCATAATATCTGTTCGAGAAATCTTTTTCGTTAACCGATGCTTTAACAAAGGAAACGATAGCAGAAACCATACATCCTGCTAAAAAGTATTTAAAAAATCTTCTCAAACAAAAAAAACTAGTGGTTTTACAATCTCTTTAGCGCAGATTTGATAAGCCCTTCGACGTTTTGATCCGTTTGTTCCCGCATCAGCTGATCGAGCACTTTCTCAACTGCACCCTTATTAAAGCCAAGTGTCAACAAAGCAGATAACGCTTCGTATCTTGTTGTATTGTTTGACGTGGAGAAAATTTGAAGTGGGCCGGCATCCTTTCCCTGTACTTTATCCTTAAGATCAACAACAATTCTCTGGGCAGTTTTTAATCCAATGCCTTTTACCTGTTTCAACGAGTTTATATCACCGGTAACAATGGCTTTCTGAACCTCATTAACAGACATGGAGGAAAGGATAACCCTGGCAGTATTAGCGCCAACCCCTGAAACACTTATCAGATGCCTGAAAAGTTCACGTTCCTCCTTTGATGCAAATCCAAAAAGCAAATGGGCATCCTCTCTCACCACCTGGTGAAGGTAAACCACTGCTTCTGATTTTCCATCAAATGCACTATACGATTGCAATGAAATATTTACATGATAACCTACTCCACTGCAATCTACCACAATAAAGGTTGGATTCAGTTCAGAAATGTTCCCTTTAAGGTATTCGAACATATCAAAATTTTATGATTACTTATTTATACTGATTCAGGATCTACTCTTTGCAAAGGATTACTGGTGAGTATTTTATGGGACCTTCTGTTTTTAAATAGATCAGTGGCAAGATACAAGGCCTGCCTGAATGAGTTGGGTGATGCTTCGCCCTTGCCGGCAATTTCATAGGCAGTGCCATGACCGGGTGATGTTCGTATTACAGGCAAACCGGCTGTATAGTTAACCCCTGAATCAAAGTTTAACGTTTTAAATGGGACCAGTCCCTGATCGTGAAACATAGCCAGGATAGCATCAAACTTTGCAAAATTCTCTGAACCAAAAAAACCATCGGCCGGGTAAGGCCCCATGGCGGCAATTCCCTCGTTATTCGCCTGGTTAATTGCCGGAATTATCACCAGCTGCTCCTCTTGTCCCATAACCCCCTGATCGCCTGCATGAGGATTTAGCCCCAGAACGGCAATTTTCGGCCGGCGAACAGCAAAATCCTGAATTAACGCCTGATTTAAAATCCTAAGTTTGGATAAAATTGCCTCTTTGGTTACTAGTGCAGGTACTTTGGAAATCGCTACATGCCCGGTTACAACCCCAACTTTCATCACCTCACTAACCATCAGCATCAGAACGTCTTTTGTTTGAAAACTATCAGCCAGAAATTCTGTATGGCCCGGGAATTGAAAATTTTGCCCTTGTATATTTTGTTTATTGATAGGACCGGTTACAAGTACATCCAGCTTACCAGATTTAATATCAGCAATTGCTGCCTTTAAAGCTAATAGCGATCCCTGACCTCCGTATTCGGTGGATTTACCCAACTCAACCCTAACATTTTCATCCATGCAGTTGATAATGTTGGCCCGCTTTGGATTTGCCTCGTCCACATCTTTAATCTGGTTCAAGCTGAAATTCTCTACATTTAGGGCTTTCCGGTGGTATGCGGCTACCTTGGGAGAACCATAAACAACAGGGATACAAAACTCATTAATCCTTGGGTCCATAAGGGTTTTAAGAATCACCTCATAACCTATTCCGTTAATATCACCCTGGGTAATACCGACTTTAACTTTTTCTTCGCTCATAATAACCTTTCTTCAGTTTTCGGGTTTATCTTACAAAAGTATAAAAAAAGAACAAGCAGCAAAGGATAATCGGAAGTCATCAGTATAAACATGCCAAGTGTTTTTTACCTCAACAAGATGTTTTTTGATACCTTTGCATTTATTAAGATTTATGTAGTTCGGATTAATATTGATCTTAGGCAATAATTCTTGAATATCATTAATTTTTTAAATCAGACTGGTTCAGATGGAATTAAACCAAATATACGAGAAAGCACTTTCCCTTGATGCTATTAGTAGGGATGAGGGATTGTTCCTATACATGAAAGCGCCCACTAATGAGCTGATGTTTATAGCAGCTGAACTTCGTAAAAAGCAGGTTCCAGGGAATAAAGTAACCTGGCAGATAGACAGGAATGTTAACATTACCAATGTTTGTGTTTCTGGCTGTAAGTTCTGCAATTTCCATTGTACCCTTTCCGATGAGGGAGCGTTTATTACCTCAATTGCCGAATACAAAATAAAAATTGAGGAACTTTTTCAGTATGGCGGAGAACAACTCCTTCTTCAGGGAGGGCTACATCCTAAACTGGGGCTTGATTTTTACACATCGCTATTCCGGGAGCTGAAAGAATTTTATCCCAACATCAAATTACATGCGCTTGGTCCTCCCGAGGTTGCATTTATTGCTAAAAAGGAGAAAATGACCTACTACGATGTTTTATATGAGCTGATTGATGCCGGGTTGGATAGTTTCCCGGGGGCCGGGGCTGAGATTCTCGTTGACAGGGTAAGAAAGATAATCTCCCCCGGAAAACCCGATTCACAAGCCTGGCTTGATGTAATGGCCGAGGCTCATAAATTTGGGTTGGTTACCTCTGCAACCATGATGATTGGCCATATCGAAACCATGGAGGAACGAATAGAGCACCTAGTTAAAATTCGTGAACTTCAGGCTCACAAACCCGCTGAACTCCCCGGATTCTTAAACTTTATTGTATGGACTTTCCAGGATAAGGGTACTGTATTGGAAAAACTTGGGGTTAAGTGCAACGTCAGCACAGAGGAGTACATTCGTACAATAGCCATCAGCCGGATTATGCTGAACAATATCCGCCACATTCAGGCTTCCTGGTTAACCGTTGGAAAAGATACAGCCCAGATTTGTTTGCATGCTGGTGCTGATGACTTTGGATCAATCATGATTGAGGAGAATGTGGTCTCTTCGGCAGGTGCGAGCTATAAGATGGATGCCTATGGCATACAAAAAGCCATTGTTGATGCAGGTTTTGAACCTCAACTGCGAAATCAGCGTTACGAATATATAGTACTCCCCGAATGTGAGTTTAGTAAGATACTCACCATTGAAGAGCTGAAGAAAAAACCTAAAATCAAGTTTTAAAACCTTAACGAAAGGCAGCTTAACCCTCCATCAAGCTTGCGAAACTCTGAAACATCAACAGGTATTGTTTTATATCCTGCCCGTTCAATCAGGGCTTTGGTTTTAGTGAACCCCTCCGGCACCAATACATTTCCATTAACCCAAAGGCTGTTAGCAGCATATGCTTCTTCCTTTGGCACTTCAATTATATTAAAATGATCCAATTCTTTTTTTGATAAAAACTCTCCACAAGCCAGGAGGTAATTGTTTTCGAGGTAAGAAATTCCTGTTTTCAGGTGGAGAACATCCTTTAGGGCAATTGTAGATGCCGTGTACCCATATTTATTTAAGTGTTTGATCATTTGCCGGGCTCCCTCCTGATTTGTACGGCCTGAAAGTCCGATGTAGAAATGGTTTCCAACCATCATAATATCCCCAGCATCAACATTCCCCGGAGATAATATAAATTCTATATTTCTATAAAATCCCCGGACCACTCTGGAAACCTCATGAATTTCACCAATTCTCGAAAAAGCCCCGGGATTTGTAATTATGGCTGCATTGGGAGTTAAAAGCGCAGTATCCTCAACAAATACAGAATCAGGAAAACTCTCATCCTCTTCAAGAACAGTAACTGTTAATCCTGCTCTTTCTAGCGCTTTTACGTATTGTGAATGTTGATAAAGTGCAATTTCATAATCTGGTTTGCCCTGATCAGCTGAGGTAATCCCAAAAACCATATTCCTGCATGGTTTCCTTACAATTGCTCTCGAAAACATATCACCTCCAACTCCTCAACTTGAAACCATGTATTGAATAGTAGAGAATAATTAAATAGCAAGGCAGCAAAATCCAGTAGGCTTGTTGTGAACCAATAATATCAGATAATCCGCCCCAAACCAACGGAAGAATTGCACCTCCGGCAATTGCCATAATTAATAGTGCTGAACCGGTTTTAATAAACTTCCCCAAATCGTGAATGGCCAACGGCCATATTGCCGGCCATACCAATGCGTTAGCCAAACCCAGAGCAGCCAGAAAAAATACCGAGTTAAAGCCATTGAAGAAAATTACCCCAAATGTTAAAATGATGCCCAGGATTGCCGAAGCCTGTAGGGCAAATCTTTGTGAAATGACCTTCGGAATAAGAATGATACCTAGAATATACCCTAAAACCATTGATACCAGAGCAATGGAAGTAAAGGTTTTAGCAGTGGATATAGGAATTTCCAGGGAAATTCCGTACCTGATAATGGTATCACCAACTATTACCTCCGCTCCGACATAAAAAAACAGGGCAACAACCCCTAAAATCAGCTGTGGAAACTGAAAAATATTTGTTTTTGCAGATATATGACCATTTGTATCATCCTGTTCCTTCTCCAACTCAACTTCAGGAAGCGGGGAGTAACGTATAAACAATCCAAGCAGAAACAGGATAATTGTCATAATAATATAAGGACCGATAACCCTTCTGGCAAGTTCGTCCAGCGCAGCGTTTCGAGCAATATCATCCATCCCTTTTAAACTATTTACCAGGGTATCGCCATCGTTTAGAATAAAATAGGCTAATATCAAAGGGGCAATGGCACCAGCCAGCTTGTTGCAAATACCCATAATGCTGATTCTGCTTGCTGCGCTCTCTCTTGGTCCTATGATCGTAATATAAGGATTTGATGCTGTTTGTAGAATTGCCAAACCTGTACCCATCACAAACAAACCGGTAAGAAAAATTCCATAGGTTCTGGTTAAAGCCGCCGGGATAAAAATCAAAGTTCCAACTGCCATAACCCAAAGCCCAAGCATCATCCCTTTTCTGAAACCGGTTTTTTTCAGCACCCACGATGAGGGAAGTGCCATTATGGTGTAGGAGATATAAAACGCAAAAGCAACAAACAATGCTTCGAAGTTGCTCAGCTCACAAGATATCTTAAAGTAAGGGATTAATATCCCATTCAACCAGGTTACAAAACCAAAAATAAAAAATAAAGCACCAATTATTGTGATTGATAAAACATAACCTTTGGTACCGGTGTTGGATGATACAGCCATATTTTTTTAAATTAAGATGTCCAATAAAAATTGGTTGAATATAGTAATTATTGGCACTAAAATAAAAAAGCACCACGTAGTATGGTGCTTAAATATCAAACTGAATTAACTAAACTAGATCTTAGTTTTCAGTAACTGCTTATCAATTATATCCTTGAACATCTTCTTGGTATCCTCGGGTGTTCTGGCAATGCCCGATGAGGCGAATGGTTTCTCATCCATTGGGAAGAAAAAGAAGGCTGGTATCCCCTGGATGCCAAGATCCATAGATAGCTCCTGCTCTTTTTGGGTATCAACTTTATAGATATAAATTTTCCCGTCATACTCTTTTGCCAGCTCTTCCATAATTGGCGCTGCAATTCTACATGGGCCACACCAATCGGCATAGAAATCAACAATAGCAGGTTTATCGCCCAAATATTTCATGTTGGCTTCACCTTTTGTATAGTCAATAATTTTTGTCAAAAACTCTGCTTTTGAGATATGTATGGGCTTACCTGTTTCAACTTTTTTAGCTGAGGTTTTCTCTCCCTCCGGGGCTCCGTCGGAATTTTTACCATCTTTTCCACATGCACCAAGCAGCGGTAATGTTGCAATGGCTGTAATAATCAGAATCTTTTTTATCATGATAGCTGTTTTTATTTTTTCATTGTGTTGATTATAACTAATAAAACCCGATTTTATACTATTCGGTTTTGGTAATCCTTCACATTCCTTAAATAAATCATCAATTATTTTGCATTGTCAGAATACTCAAATGCCCCATAGCCACACATCATCACACACCTTCCACAGTCGGCACAGTTATCCTTTTCAATCACCGGGGCGCTATTCCAGCTCTTCTGGACAACTGCTCCGGTTGGGCAAAAGCGCACCACAGGACAGGGATGATTTTTTGGACATCTTGATTCATTAACAGCAATGGTCGTCATATGTTCAAATTTTTGTGCAAATATATATTAAATAATCTATATTATTAAATATGATTTATTGATAAAAATCAATATTGATAATACAATAAGGATACATTGATGGTTTGAGATTTTGAACTGATGATTTATTGAGATAATAAGACAAACAATTGATAAAAAATTTGGAGTAGGCTAGGCGAAAATCATTTTAAAGAGACAAAAAAACCGCCCCGAAGGGCGGCCTATCAACCAATAAAACCAACACCCCACTATACTCCTCCGCGAAGTTTAATTTCGTAAGTCTTACCGTTTACGGTTACTGTGGCCAGGTTATCGCAGGTACCATCGCCGTAATCGAATGTTGCATTCGTTTCGCCCACGGAAATATTGATAGTTCCCTGAACAATCCAACGGCACGATAATTTTAGCATCAGTGCATTCTGAATGGTATGCGTGTAAGCCAAGCCATCGCAATTAACGCCAGTAGCCTCACCTTCGATAGAATAAACATCATCCAGGATTATTGCAGGGGTATTCATTCCACTTTCCATTGTCCTGGTGCGGGTAAACTCACGGGTATATACTTTACCATCGGTAAAGGTTACTTTGCCATTTTTCAATGTAACGGTGTACTGGTACTGGTTCGTTTCGCTGCGAACAACCTGTTTTGTACCTTCAACTGCATTGCCATTCACAGTAAAATTATTCATGGTGATAATTCTCTTGAATTCTCCGGGGAACTGGTGGCGAATCACCTTCATTATAATCTGACCGTTCTTAACCCTTTCCATCTGGGAGTTTCCATTTACAAAATTGTTATAGGTAACGGTTCTTATCATGGTATCACCCGAAAAAGTTGTTAGAGTATTTCTGGTGCCTGAGCCAGTATAAGTTGCCAAAAGCTCCGTTGCATCTTTAGTGTCATTTAAGGTTAGCTCATCGGTTTCGGCCAACACATCATCGTAATAAGCGGTTACCTCATCATCATCCATAGTTGCATTTAGCAAGGATGTTGGGGTGGTTTCGTCCTTTTCACATGAGGTGAAAGCAAATGCCAGCATCAGGGTGGCGGCTGCAAAAATCAGACTTTTACGTTTCATAATTTTAAAATTTAAGTTTAACATTTTGATTTGATTAATATTTTGAAATCTCCGGTGTGGATTCATCTATTTTTATTTTCGTGGATGATAACTACATTCCCTTGTATTTTGTACTCAAAGTTCATGGGGATACATATCAGACCCAGAGCCAGGGACAGGTTGCTGTTCTTGAAATACCCGGTGTAGAACCTATTGGGGTCGCCTTCAAAAAAAACATCAACATCAAATTGCCTTTCAACTTCGTCGAACACCTCCCGAATCGGGGTGTTATTAAAGTAAAATTCGCCCTTGGTCCATCTTACTTCAAATTCTTCTTTTACCTCCATTGGTTTGTCCATGGCTTCCTTCTTTAGTTCTGTTTTATGACCTGCAGTAAGTATCACTTTCTTTTGCGTTTCGTTTGATTTTACGCTCACTTTACCTTCAATACAACTAACTTCGGTTTTACCCTCCCTGTTATACACATTAAATGTTGTACCCAGAACGGATGTGGTTGTATTATTGGCAATTACATCAAACCTTCTCCCCTTTTTAACAGTAAATAATCCTTCGCCTTCAATAGTCACCTTCCTTGATAAAAACCATAGCGCTTTGTTGTAGGAGATTCGGGTATCGGAATTCAGCTTTACGCTGCTGTTATCGGGAAGATAAACGGTCAGTTGTCTGGCTTTAGGCGAATAAATTTCGATGTTTCCAAATCCCCAAACCCAGACCGATCCACCCAAAAGGGCAAAGAGGATAAGCGACGCAGCAACCCGAAGTATATAATACGTTAACCGAATCTCTTTAACGGAACCTTTCTCGCCAATCTTTTCAAGGATCGATTGCCAAATTATTTCCTTTGGTTTACCGGCAGGAACATGTAAGCCTGATAAAAGTTTTTCGACATTGATATTATTATCAACTGGATTTAACTTTTCAACTCCCTTATATCTCATTTCCTCGTTCACTGTCGTTCAATTTTCAGTAATAGTACAACCCAACAGAAAAACACCCTACCATTTCGGAGAAAAGATTTTAAAAAATTCTTTGGCTGATTTTGACTGTGGCTACTTATTAATTACCAGTGTATTACATCTGATGATAAAGCAGGAAAACTTATAGATATTGGGACAGGTTGATGTTAATTTTTGAAGACTGGGAATTTTATTTATTGAATATCCCCTGAAAGAATTTAAAACTTCAGGTTTAAGAAAAAAGTTGGAGTGACTCCCATACCCAGGTTCTCATTATATGTGATAATGGGGTTTCCCTGTTGAATATCCTGCAACAAATTTTCGGATAGCTTATAGGGTTTTGCCAGGCTGTTAATATGGTTGTACAAATTAAAAACCTTTACCCCAGTCTCTATTTCACCTTTTAAAAATTTAAAATTATAGCTTATTCCCAGATCAAGCCGGTGGTATGGTGGAAGTAGGGCTGCGTTTTTATCATAATCGGGGCTAATGAGGTAATTTGAGGTTAACAGGATTTCGTCCCAATGTTTCCCTGAGCCATAAATCCAGCTTGCTGTAAAATTCCAATGCTTGAGGCTGTAAACCCCAACCAGCTTCAGCTCATGGAGCTGATCATCGAGTGCCGGGTACTCATCGCCCCCGTTAACCTGATCGCATTGGTTATAACTTTGGCTGATCGTATAGGCTACCCAGAATTGTCCCCGTTCCCAACTTTTTTTTAGCAAAAGATCAATTCCTAAAACATTGTTATTCATGGTAAACGTTCTTTTTTCCTGCTTTACCTGAGCATTTGGTCCGTTCCCGGTTTTTCTGAGAACTGTTTGAACAAAACTAATTCCTGAAGTGCTCTTGCTATAAGCCTCAAAATCGACGCTGAAACCATTGTTTGATTTAACCACAAAACCAGCTATCAGGTGTGTTGATTTTACAACCGGAAATCTTAACCCATCGGAGGCTACCCATTTATTCCTGTAATACCCGTTATCCAGAAGGATTACTTTGTTTACAAACTGATAGTAAATTCCAGCAGCAAATTTGAGGCTTAAATTTTCAACGGGTTTAATAACCATTTGTACCCTTGGCTCAAAATAGCTTTTACCGGTAAGGTTATGGTAAGTGTACCTGGCTCCCAGTTTCAGTGAGTTTAACGCTTTAATGGAAAGCGTATTCTGTGCCCAGAAAGTATATGTACCCGATATATTACTATAAAGTAGAGCAGTATCAATAATCTGAATAGTATTGATATAGTTGCTGGTAGCCTCTGTTGAAGAAATATTAACATTATTGCCCGCAAATCCAAATTCCAGCTGATCTTTAGCACCAAGCATCAGCTGACCCTGAAAATTGGCATTAATATCATCCAGCTGGTTGTCAATCAGGAAGTGCTTCCTGGTGATCCGTGAAATGCTACCAGCCTGACTTCGTACAACAGAACTGTCCCTGTGATCATAGAAAAGATCATATTTTGAGGCTCCAAGAGTGAAATTATGATAAAACCTGCTCCCCCATTGTCTAGACCAACGCAACCCGGCTCCCATGTTCCCCCAATCAG
Organism: uncultured Rikenellaceae bacterium; assembly: GCA_964552655.1. Classification (GTDB taxonomy): domain Bacteria; phylum Bacteroidota; class Bacteroidia; order Bacteroidales; family Tenuifilaceae; genus CAZKHG01. The sequence goes on along the minus strand of CAZKHG010000036.1, from coordinate 4,612 downwards.
AATCCTCATTGATAAATGGGTTGGCATCTGATTTATTGTAATTCAGCTGGTCGTATCCTTTGTATGCGCTTACAGAGATAAGGTCTTTCATTGTAGGTTTAAAGCTTAGCTTGGTGTTAAAATCGTAGTAGAAATAATGGGGTTCTGAAGCCTCATTGGTAAAAGCACTTGCAGAAAATTTATTCAGGGTTATATCAGATCTGGCACTTTCAAATAGGTTTGAGTACAAAGAAGATTTAAAATAATCAGTAAATGATCTCCTGGCGGCAATTACAAAAGAGGCTTTCTTTCCAACAGGGCCTTCTATTTCGATATCGGCGCCAAGAAGATCAACCCCTGCATCAGCTATCAGTTGATTCTCGTTGCCCGTTTTTCCTGTGATCTCCACAACTGAGGAAGAACGACCGCCCCAATGTGCATCGAACCCACCACGAATAACCCTTATGTCTTTAATGGCCTTGGAGTTAAAGCTGGAAAAAGCGCCAAAAAAATGATCAATATGATAAATGGTAAAACCATCGTAAATAAACAGGTTCTTGTCGGATGTTGAGTGGCGAACCATAAGTCCTGAAAGGGATTCCGTTGTGCCATCTACTCCCGGGAGTAATTGCAAAGGGGCAGCAATATCAATGTTTGAGATGGTGGTTAGGGTTGAACTCCTGCCGGAATTCAGCTGCATTAACCCCGGTTCCCCAAAAGCCACCAGCTGTTCTGGTTGGTTTTTTACGATTACTGCATCTTTAATGTGGATACTATTTCTTTCCAGTTCAAAAATCATCACATCTTTACCCAGGGTTTGTGGAGCAACCTTCAGTTCAATAGGCTCAAATCCAATATAGCTGATCTTTAAAACAATAGAATCGGATCTGTTGCTTGACAACGAAAAATACCCATCGGTATTGGACGCAGTTCCGGTTTGGTTGCCCTGAACAACCACCGATGCGTAGGGCAATGTTTCACCGGTGCCTTTTTCCTTTACCACACCTAAAACCTTGTATTTTATTTGTTTCACGGGCTCGGGTTCAGGAGTAGCAGTAGAAACTTTAACTATATAAACATCATTCAACTTTAAAAATTCAAGGCCATTTGGTTTCAGAATTTTCTTTAAAACATCTTCAACGGGTTCATTTATAAATGAGGCAGTTACAAATGATGACTGAACCAACTTGTTATCGTAGGCTAACTTGATTTCATATTTTTTGGTTAGGAGTTCAAGTACCTCAACCAGCGGCTTATTGTCAAACTTATCAGTGATCAGAGCTTGAGAGAATAAGGAATTGTTAAACAACAATAATGCTCCAAGGAGTATGTAAAATGGGTTAACCAATATTGCTATTCTTTTATTCATTTCTAATGTTTAAAACACAAAGCTAACCTGGGTTTTGCAAGGTAAATGACATCAATAGTAAAAAAACAAAATAACCTATCATCATTACAATTACAATTTAAACAGGAAACACCCCACTGATTTACTCTGATTTTATTGTAACGATAGTGGAATCGGGAGATATCTGGTAACTAAGTCCCATGGGAAGACAAACCAGGTTAAGCGCTTCAGTAAGTATCCCCCGTTTAAAGTACCCGGTATAGTTTCGTTCCAAAGGGTTAAAACCCACAGGGGTTATAATAACATTGAATTGCCGTTGAACCTCTTCAAAGACTTCACTCAGGGACGAATTGGTGAAGTAATATTCTCCTGTAATCCATGTAGTAATGTGCGTAGAATCAAGTTCAAAGCTGATTGGCTCAGTTATATTTTCTTTTATTGATATCCCACTGCCCTTTGAAATTGAAATTGGTTTTACAACAGAAGTTTCAACAACAACAGAACCCTTAAAGCATTTCACCTCAAATTTTTGGGTGCGGGAAAAGACATCAAATTCGGTTCCTGTAACGGTTACTTTTCTTCCGTTACCGGCATCTACAGTAAATGGGTTCCCGTTGCTCACCGCAAATAACGCTTCCCCATCCAGCTTAACTATCCGGTTGTTTAACCAACCGTACTTTTTGTATTCGACCCGGGAGTCTGCATTAATCTTTACCTCAGATTTATCGGGCAAAACAATTGAGCTAAACTCACCTTTGGGAACGTTAATGCTGATGGTTGAAAATTGCCGGATCAGCACACCAATGGCAAATAGAATGGCAACAGAGGCGGCAGCGCTGTACCAAATAAGTTTAGAGGGAAACCGGACAATTCTGGTTTCAGCTTTACCTTTTTGATCAATTGCCTGCAAAATATCATTCCAGGTTTGCTCTTTACCCTTTGGGGAAGAGGGAACCCTGAGGCCTGATATCTCCTTTAGGAATTTATCCAGCTCCTGATCGTTCATTCCGGTTGATATGTTTTCCCCGTCGTTACTCATATCTTGTAATCGAATCGTTCTCTAAGTATTTTAATTGCCTCCGACATTCTTTTTTCAATTGCTTTAACGCTTAGCCCCAATCTTTCTGCAATATCAGCGTAAGTCAGGCCTTCAATCCTGTTCATCAGGAACACCTCGCGAGCCTTATCGGGGATAACTGCTAAAACATCCTGCAACTGCCTGTTCAGCTCCTCCTGCCTCAAATCGGCATCTGCACCATGACCAACCTCATTGCTAACATTTTGTTTCTCGAAGTTGTAAACTACCTTCCTGTGCTTAAAGTGATTTTTGATAATGTTGCCTGCTATAGTGTAAAGCAATGCTTTCACGGTCTCATCCTTCACCGAATCCCGGGAAGACCAGAGCTTAATGAACGTCTCCTGCACCACATCATCGGCCAGGTCAACGTCTCCGGTTTTGTAGTAGGCAAAACTACGGATGCTCTCGTAGTACTGGTCGAATAGCGACTGGAACCACGATAGTTCTTCCTTGGAGTAGTTGCCTGCGGGGAGAGTCATTTTTCAAATTTGCCGGAAGCAAAAATAGGGAAATTTTTAGCTGTTCAATTAAACGCATATAAAAATTATTACAGAAGCTGATTACAGGTAAACGGATAAAATTTCGGATCGTACACACCTGTATTCTATAATAATGCCATCGATCGTTCAAAATAGTGGTTTCATAAACAGAAACCGAATATCTGTGTAAACCCCAAAAAAAGTAATAAAAACCGGTTTATATTATTGATTTTTTAAGTAACTTGGGGGTCTGTAAATTCAAACTCTTTTTATCATTACAAACAGCTAGTAATGAACAAATTTTTTTAAAGATAACTCTCATGAAGCGTTTCTTACTATCAATCACTTTATTATGGCTAATCTCGCTAAATGCTGGTGCACAGTTTGCCGAGTGGCCTTACCATTACGAAATATCCATCAACAATACCAGCAACCCTAATACGCTAACCGATTATTCGGTTTTGGTGGTTGTAAATACCGCAACCCTGATCTCACAAGGGAAGATGAATGCCGATGGTTCGGATATCCGGTTTACCACGGATTATGCCAATGATCTGGAGTACTGGATCGACCCGGGGATACAGGGGGAACGGGGTATTAATACCGCCAACACAAATATCTGGGTTAAAGTTCCCAGTATTCCGGGATCATCAACAATGAACCTGTATATGCTATATGGGTACGTTTCTGCTCCCGCAAAAAGTAACATTGGCACAACTTTTCTTTTAGGCGATGATTTTGATGATAACTCCCTGGATGCAGCCAAATGGAATGTTTTAGTAGATAATTCAGGACAAATTGTTGAGCAAAATCAAAGACTGGAACATTTATCACCTGCCACTAGTCCTGAATCAGCAGCATACCTTTACTCTGTTCAGCAGTTCACCGAACCGGTTGTTATGGAAATGCAATTTAAAAAAGGGGGTTATGTTTACCGCATAGCAGGTTTCCATAGTGCATATAAGGATTGGACAAACTCGGCTTATATTGATTGGCAGGACTATGGGCAAATGTCTTTCAATACGAATATTGATGGAGTTGTTACAAATGCAGTTTATGGCGACACCTATTGGAGCACCACGTACAACCCGGAATATTACCTAAAGATTATCCGCAAAGAGGATGGGAACTTCAGCTACTCAATGAACGTGCCCGCAACAGAACCCGGAGGACCGGTTCAATGGGACCAGGATATTGCTGCATCTATGCCATTGAGCACACCTTTAATGGTAGTTGCCCGGGATTATGTTTGGTATGCAGCCTCACCAACTACAAGGTATGAGGATAATATCAGGGTGCGCAAGTATAGCAGTCCGGAACCAACTACACAAGTTCTAGGTCTTGTTGCTTATTACCCCTTCAACGGCAATGCCAATGATGAGAGCGGGAATGGGAATAACGGAACATCATACTATACCACATCGGTTAGCGATAGGTTTAGCGTTGCCGATCAAGCTTTCCAGTTTGATGGTTCAAGTTCTACGGTTCAAATTGGGTCAAACCTTGGTTTGATAAATGGCTCCAACCAATTTACACTCTCTGCCTGGATAAATCCCGCAATACTCAATACTAGTGCTCAGCATACAATTATTAGTGAGCGTTTTGGTGGTGGCGATAATTACCAATTTGCTGTTATAAACAAAAATCTCTTTTGCACAATATGGTCGGGTGGAGTACAATACTCATTTACTGGTCGTGAAATCTATGAAAATACTTGGCAATTGGTTA
>CAZKHG010000035.1:0-35849 GCA_964552655.1 uncultured Rikenellaceae bacterium | reverse complement strand
TAGAGCATCGGTCTCCAAAACCGAGTGTCGGGCGTTCGAGTCGCTCCTCCCGTGCTGATAATAACATGTTATGAAGATTATACAATATTTTCAAGAGGCTTATAGTGAACTTATTTATAAGGTTACATGGCCAACATGGAAAGAACTTCAATCCAGTGCATTAATTGCTATGGTTGCTTCCCTTTTAATAGCACTGGTAGTTTTCCTCATGGACATCAGTTTTGAGAATTTGTTAAAGCTTATTTATCAATTGCTTTACTAAAATCCACAACCAGCTGCAATGGAAGAGAATGTAAAGAAATGGTATGTGTTACGTGCCATTGGTGGGAAGGAGAAGAAAGTTAAGGAGTACGTTGACAACGAGATTAATCGTTTAAAGTTATCCGACTTCATCTCCCAGGTCCTCATTCCTACTGAAAAGGTTTACCAGATTCGAAATGGTAAAAAGATCAGTAAGGAGAGGATTTTTTACCCAGGCTACGTTCTCATCGAGGCAGCTCTGGTTGGAGAGATTCCACATATTCTCAAAGATATCCCAAACGTGATCGGCTTTTTAGGTGACCCCAAAACGGGCGATCCAATTCCTTTACGTACCTCGGAGGTGAATCGTATCCTTGGTAAAGTAGATGAGCTGGCCGGTAGCGATGAGGAGATAAATGTCCCATTTTATGTCGGTGAAACGGTTAAAGTTATTGATGGCCCCTTTAACTCATTTTCCGGAGTAATCGAAGAAGTAAATGAGGAGAAGAAGAAGCTGAAGGTTATGGTGAAAATCTTCGGCAGAAAAACTCCGTTGGAGTTAAGTTTTATGCAAGTAGAAAAGGAATAAAAACTTAAGAGCTAAAGTACTATGGCTAAGGAAGTTGCTGGACTCATTAAACTCCAGATAAAAGGAGGTGCCGCTAACCCGTCACCACCTGTAGGACCCGCTCTAGGTTCAAAAGGGGTAAACATAATGGAGTTTTGTAAACAATTCAACTCCAAAACTCAAAATCAAGCCGGTAAAGTTTTACCTGTAGTTATAACCGTTTACGGTGATAAATCATTTGATTTTATTGTTAAAACCCCACCGGTTGCCGTTCAGCTGCTTGAAGTTACTAAGCAGAAGTCCGGTTCCGCTGAACCTAATCGTAAAAAAATTGCTACTGTTACCTGGGGACAAATTCAGGAAATCGCTAAAGATAAGATGACTGACCTGAACTGCTTTACCATCGAATCAGCAATGAGGATGGTGGCAGGTACCGCGCGCAGTATGGGAATTACTGTAACCGGTGAGTTCCCCGGAAAAAACCTTTAAACCTCTAGTGTGCAATGACTAAACTGACTAAAAACAGGAAGCTTGCTCTGTCAAAGATTGAACCTGGAAAACAGTACAAGCTAATTGAGGCTGCTACCCTGTTGAAGGAAATTACAAGCACAAAGTTTGATTCATCGGTTGATATTGATGTTCGGCTTGGTGTTGACCCCCGGAAAGCCAATCAAATGGTCCGTGGAGTCGTTTCTCTTCCACATGGCACTGGGAAACAGACCCGCGTTTTGGTGCTCTGTACACCCGATAAAGAAGAAGCCGCACGCCAAGCAGGTGCTGATCACGTTGGATTAGACGACTATGTTGAGAAGATCAAAGGCGGTTGGACCGATATTGATGTAATTATCACAATGCCAACCGTAATGGCTAAAGTTGGTCAACTTGGTCGTATTCTTGGTCCACGTGGATTAATGCCTAACCCCAAAAGTGGTACAGTTACCATGGATGTGGATAAGGCTGTTAAAGAGGTAAAACAGGGTAAGATTGACTTCAAGGTTGATAAGTTTGGAATCATCCATTCCTCAATCGGGAAAGTTTCTTTCGAACCGGAGAAGATTGTTGATAATGCCCAGGAGTTTCTTAATACTATTATTAAACTCAAGCCTACAAGTGCAAAAGGTACATACATTAAAAGTATTTACCTCTCCAGCACTATGAGCCCAGGGCTAATTATCGACCCAAAATCAATATCCGAATCGAACTAATAACCTTATCACAGACCCAAAAGTATTATGAGAAGGGAAGATAAAAACGAATTGATCGATAAGCTTGCAGAGAAAATTAACCATTACCCGCATTTTTATCTTACCGATATTTCTGAACTGAATGCTGAAGTTACCAGCAAGCTGCGTCGGAAATGCTTCGATAAGAGCATAAAACTGGTGGTGGTTAAGAATACCCTGCTTAAAAAAGCGCTTGAACGTAGCGGAAAGTTCGATTTCTCACCGATATTCGATTCTTTAAAAGGATCAACTTCAGTGATGTTTACCGAAACCGGAAACGTTCCAGCTAAGCTTATCAAGGATTTTCTAAGAGAACATCCGAAACCCTTATTGAAAGCCGCGTTTGTTGAAGAATCAATTTACATTGGTATAAACCAGCTGGATGCATTGGTGAACCTGAAGAGCAAAAATGAGCTTATTGCTGATGTTGTTGCCCTGCTCCAATCGCCCGCTAAAAACGTTGTTTCTTCATTACAATCCGGCCGAAATATTCTTGCTGGTGTTGTTAAAACACTCTCAGAGAAAGAAAAATAATTTTAGTATCGTATTAATTTTAAACACTTAGTAAAAATGGCAGATCTTAAGAAATTTGCAGAAGATTTAGTTAACCTTACAGTTAAGGAAGTTAACGAACTCGCTAAAATTCTAAAAGAGGAATATGGCATTGAACCAGCTGCTGCTGCTGTTGCTGTAGCTGCTGCTCCAGCCGCTGAAGGTGCTGCTGCTGCTGAAAAATCAACATTTGATGTTGTTCTCAAATCAGCTGGTGGCGCTAAACTTCAGGTTGTTAAACTTGTAAAGGAACTTACCGGACTTGGTCTTAAAGAAGCTAAAGACCTCGTAGATGCAGCTCCAAAAGCTGTTAAAGAAGGAGTTTCTAAAGAAGAAGCACAATCACTCAAAGCACAACTCGAAGAGGCAGGAGCAGAAGTTGAACTTAAATAGCGAAAGCCTGATATTGTTAGGTATTAAGGGTTTAGAACCTGTGAGAATAGGTTCTAAGCCTTTTTATTGTTATATTTATAGGTTCAACTAATTACATCAAAATGGCTTCAGAAAAACAAAGAATTTATTTCGCAAAAACAAAAAACCAGTTTAACTATCCCGATTTTCTCGAGATTCAGCTTAAATCGTTCGAGGAGTTTTTTCAGCTAGGCACCTCACCGGAAGATCGTAAAAGGGAGGGATTGTTTAAGGTTTTTAGCGAGAATTTTCCAATTTCCGATACTCGGAACAATTTTGTACTTGAATTTCTCGATTACTATATCGACCCTCCTAGGTATTCTATCGAGGAGTGTTTAGAACGAGGCTTAACTTTTAGCGTTCCACTTAAAGCCAAGCTAAGGCTTTATTGCACAGATCCGGAGCATGAAGATTTTGATACCGTGGTTCAGGATGTGTACCTGGGGGTTATTCCCTATATGACCCCACGTGGAACCTTCGTTATAAACGGGGCAGAACGAGTTGTAGTGTCTCAGCTGCACCGATCACCCGGTGTATTCTTTGGTCAAAGTGTTCATGCAAACGGAACCAAGTTGTATTCAGCCAGAATTATCCCATTCAAGGGGTCCTGGATTGAATTTGCTACCGACATCAACAACGTGATGTATGCTTACATCGACCGCAAGAAGAAATTGCCGGTAACCACCCTTTTAAGAGCAATCGGTTACGAAAGCGATAAAAATATCCTTGAGATATTTAACCTGGCTGATGAAATTAAGGTTTCTAAAGCCAACCTGAAAAAGGTGGTTGGACAAAGACTTGCCGCAAGGGTTCTTAAAACATGGGTTGAAGACTTTGTTGACGAGGATACAGGTGAAGTAGTTTCTATCGAAAGAAACGAGGTGATCCTTGACCGTGAGACTGTTCTTGAGAACGAGCATATTGATGAAATTGTTGACTCAGGGGTTAAGTCTATACTTTTACATAAGGAAAATCAGAGCATTTCCGACTATGCCATAATTTATAATACCCTTCAAAAGGATCCGTGTAATTCTGAAAAAGAGGCTGTGCTTCATATTTACCGCCAGCTTAGAAATTCAGAACCACCTGATGAAGCTACTGCACGGGATGTTATTGATAAACTCTTCTTCTCCGATAAACGCTACGATTTAGGAGAAGTTGGCCGTTACAGAATTAATAAGAAGTTGAACCTTTCAACTTCAATGGACACCAAAGTGCTTACCCGGGAAGATATCATTGAAATCATCAAGTATTTGATTGAACTAATCAACTCAAAAGCCGATGTGGATGATATTGACCACTTAAGTAACCGCCGTGTTCGTACCGTTGGAGAGCAGCTTGCCGGTCAGTTCAGCGTAGGATTAGCCCGTATGGCCAGAACAATTCGTGAAAGAATGAATGTTCGCGACAATGAGGTTTTTACCCCAATTGATCTGATCAACTCCAAAACTTTATCATCAGTTATCAACTCATTCTTTGGAACCAACCAGCTATCACAGTTCATGGATCAAACCAACCCATTGGCCGAAATGACGCATAAACGCCGTCTTTCAGCTCTGGGACCCGGAGGTCTTTCCCGTGAACGCGCAGGTTTTGAAGTTCGTGACGTACATTACACTCACTATGGCAGACTTTGCCCTATTGAAACTCCGGAAGGTCCAAATATTGGTCTGATCTCATCACTTTGCGTTTACGCAAAGATCAACAACCTCGGTTTTATCGAAACCCCATACCGTAAGGTACAGGAAGGCAAGGTTGGGATGAACCTCGACGATGTTCAATATATGAGCGCCGAAGAGGAAGAAGCCAAGATAATTGCTCAGGCTAACGCCCCACTCGATGATGATGGAGTTTTTACCAACTCTAAAGTTAAATCCAGGTATGAAGGCGACTTCCCATTATCTGAAAGGGAAAATGTCGATTTCATGGATATTGCGCCAAACCAGATCGCCTCAATTGCGGCATCACTTATCCCATTCCTAGAGCACGATGACGCTAACCGGGCTCTGATGGGATCGAATATGATGCGCCAGGCAGTACCTTTGATTTCACCTGAAATGCCAATCGTGGGAACAGGGCTTGAGTCATCGGTTGTTCGCGATAGCCGTGTACAAATTGTTGCCGAAGAGGATGGCGTTGTGGAATATGCTGATGCTGAGGAAATAGTTATCAGGTATAATAGGACCGAAGAGGAGCAATTTGTCAGCTTTAACCCCGAAGTGAAAAGGTATAAGCTGGCCAAATTTAAAAAGACCAATCAGAATACCTGCATCAATATCAAACCCTTGGTTGAGAAGGGACAACAGATAAAAAAAGGCCAGATTCTTACCGAAGGGTATGCCACTCAAGATGGGGAGCTTGCTTTAGGTAGAAATCTAAAGGTGGCATTTATGCCCTGGAAAGGCTATAACTTTGAGGATGCAATTGTAATTAACGAACGATTGGTTCGGGACGATATTTTTACATCTATACATATTGATGAGTATATACTTGAGGTAAGGGATACAAAACGCGGGCTTGAAGAGTTAACCTCTGATATCCCTAACGTTTCCGAAGAAGCTACAAAGGACCTCGATGAAAACGGGATGATTCGCATTGGGGCAAATGTAAATCCCGGGGATATACTCATCGGAAAGATTACACCTAAAGGGGAATCTGACCCAACCCCTGAAGAAAAGCTGCTTAGAGCAATTTTCGGCGATAAAGCAGGCGATGTGAAAGATGCCTCTCTCAAAGCACCGCCATCACTGTACGGCGTTGTTATTGATAAGATGTTGTTTTCCCGCTCCGTTAAGGATGCAAAAGATCCCAAAAAGAGCAAGACCAACGAGAAAAATCAACTCGACAAGATTGACAACGACTTCAATAATCAAACCAGAGAACTACTGGATCGGCTGGTCGATAAGCTATTCTTTTTGGTTAACGGGAAAACATCACAAGGGGTTACTGATAACTTCGATCAGGAAATTATACCACGCGGTGTAAAATTCACCCATAAAATGTTGATTGACATAGATTACATGAATGTCAACCCCAACAAGTGGACTACCGATAAGAAGAAAAACGACCAGATTCGGGAGATCATCCATAACTATATTCTCAAGTGGAAAGAGTACGATGCTGACTATAAACGTAAGAAGTTTAATGTTACCATTGGCGATGAGCTGCCCGCAGGGATAGTTCAGCTGGCTAAGGTATATATTGCCAAGAAGCGTAAAGTTAAAGTTGGTGATAAAATGGCTGGTCGCCATGGGAACAAGGGTATAGTAGCCAAAATTGTTCGCGATGAGGACATGCCGTTCCTTGAGGATGGTACCCCTGTTGACATTGTACTTAACCCATTGGGGGTTCCTTCCCGTATGAACCTTGGACAAATTTACGAAACCGTCTTGGGTTGGGCAGGACAGAAACTTGGAGTTACTTTTAGCACACCCATTTTTGATGGTGCTACATTGAATGATATTACCGAATATACTGAGAAAGCTGGTATTCCTAAGTTTGGTAAAACTTATCTTTATGATGGTGGCACCGGTGAACGGTTTGATCAGCCGGCAACAGTTGGTGTAATCTACATGCTCAAATTGGGGCACATGGTTGATGATAAGATGCATGCCCGTTCAATTGGACCCTACTCACTTATTACTCAGCAGCCCCTTGGCGGTAAAGCCCAGTTTGGTGGACAGCGTTTTGGTGAGATGGAGGTGTGGGCACTTGAGGCATTTGGTGCCGCACATATCCTTCAGGAGATACTTACTATTAAATCCGATGATGTTGTTGGTCGTGCTAAAGCTTACGAATCTATTGTAAAAGGTGAGGCCATGCCTTTCCCTGGAATACCTGAGTCGTTAAACGTTCTTTTACACGAGCTTAGAGGCCTTGGATTAAGCGTTAACCTTGAATAGCATGTTTTGCTGTTTATAAAACCGAGATGAAAATCACGGTTACTGTTGCAAAACTTAACAAATTAATAATCAGATTATGTCGTTCAGAAGAGAAAATAAGGTTAAAAGCAATTTTACAAAAATAACCATTGGACTTGCTTCGCCTGAAGAGGTTTTGGAGCGTTCCAGCGGTGAAGTGCTCAAACCCGAGACTATCAACTATCGTACTTATAAACCCGAACGCGATGGGCTTTTCTGCGAAAGGATATTCGGTCCTGTTAAGGATTATGAATGTCATTGCGGAAAATACAAACGTATTCGTTATAAAGGTATTGTATGCGATCGTTGCGGAGTTGAAGTTACTGAGAAAAAAGTTCGGCGTGAACGTATGGGCCATATTAGCCTGGTTGTTCCGGTTGCCCATATCTGGTATTTTCGTTCACTCCCCAACAAAATCGGGTACTTGCTTGGGTTACCTTCCAAAAAACTTGATTCTGTTATTTATTACGAGCGTTATGTGGTAATTAACCCGGGTGTTAAAGAGGCTGATGGTGTTAAATATCTCGATTTTCTTACCGAAGAGGAATACCTGGAAATTCTGGATTCACTTCCCAAAGAGAACCAGCACCTGGATGATACCGATCCAAACAAATTCATCGCTGGTATGGGCGCAGAGGCATTGTACATGCTGCTTTCCCGCCTCAAACTCGATGAGCTATCATACGATCTTCGCCACAAAGCAAACACTGAAACCTCCCAGCAAAGAAAGAATGAAGCACTGAAAAGGCTTAATGTGGTGGAGGCTTTTCGTGAGTCTGTCAATGTAAATAAGCCTGAATGGATGGTTCTGAAAGTGATCCCTGTTATACCCCCAGAACTTCGTCCATTAGTGCCACTGGATGGTGGTCGTTTTGCTACGTCCGATTTAAACGACTTATATCGGAGGGTTATTATCAGAAATAACCGTTTAAAAAGACTAATTGAAATCAAGGCCCCTGAGGTTATTCTTCGGAACGAAAAGCGTATGCTTCAGGAAGCAGTTGATTCATTGTTTGATAATTCCCGAAAGGCCAATGCGGTTAAAACCGATGCAAATCGTCCCCTTAAATCATTAAGCGATAGCTTAAAAGGGAAACAGGGACGATTCCGTCAGAACCTACTAGGTAAACGTGTTGACTACTCCGCTCGTTCTGTAATTGTTGTAGGCCCTGAACTGAAGATGCATGAATGCGGTTTACCCAAAGATATGGCCGCGGAACTGTATAAACCTTTTATTATCAGGAAACTAATTGAGAGAGGTATTGTTAAAACTGTAAAATCTGCCAAAAAGATTGTTGACAGGAAGGATCCGGTGGTTTGGGATATCCTTGAGAATGCGCTGAAAGGACATCCTGTTTTGTTGAATAGGGCTCCTACTCTTCACCGTTTAGGTATTCAGGCTTTTCAACCTAAACTTATCGAGGGTAAGGCCATTCAGCTGCACCCACTTTCATGTACTGCATTTAATGCCGATTTCGATGGTGACCAAATGGCTGTTCACCTGCCATTAGGGAATGAGGCAATTCTGGAGGCTCAGCTTTTAATGCTGGGTTCTCATAATATTCTTAACCCTGCAAATGGTGCTCCAATTACAGTACCTTCTCAGGACATGGTTCTTGGCTTGTATTACATTACAAAACCCAGGAAAAAAGCAAAAGGAGAGGGGCTAATCTTCTATTCTCCCGAAGAGGCCATAATTGCATATAATGAGAAAGCCGTTGATCTTCATACCATTGTAAAAGTGCGTATTGAACAGACAAATGAAGATGGAACAACAAAATACTCATTAATTGAAACAACCATTGGCAGAATAATTTTCAACCAGGTGGTTCCTAAGGAGATTGGTTACATTAACGAAATACTTACCAAGAAATCTTTACGCGATATTATTGGTAATGTCCTTAAGAAAACCGGGATTGCCAAAACCGCTCAATTCCTCGATGACATTAAAGATCTTGGGTATAAAATGGCTTTTAAAGGGGGATTGTCGTTCAACCTTGATGATGTAATCATTCCGCCGGATAAGATTGATCTGGTTGAAGAAGGTTATGCACAGGTGGATGAGGTTATGGCCAACTACAATATGGGTCTTATAACAAATAATGAGCGTTACAACCAGATTATTGATATCTGGACACATACCAACGCGAAGCTTACATTAATCCTGCTCAAGAAACTTTCTGAGGATAACCAGGGTTTCAACTCCGTGTATATGATGCTTGACTCAGGTGCCCGTGGATCAAAAGAGCAGATCCGTCAGCTATGCGGTATGCGTGGTTTGATGGCTAAACCTCAAAAATCAGGATCAACTGGGAATGAGATTATCGAAAACCCTATCCTTTCCAATTTTAAAGAGGGTTTGTCCGTTCTTGAATATTTTATTTCCACACACGGTGCCCGTAAGGGTTTGGCTGATACAGCCCTTAAAACCGCCGATGCAGGTTATCTAACCCGTCGTTTGGTTGATGTTTCCCAGGATGTAATTATTACTGAAAGCGATTGTGGTACCCTTAGAGGACTTGTTGCAACAGCCATTAAAAAGAATGAAGAGGTTGTTGAAAGCTTATATGAGCGAATTCTGGGTCGTACAACCGTTCATGATATTTATCACCCCTTAACCGGAAAACTGATTATCTCTTCAGGCGAAGAGTTAACAGAAGAGGTGGCAAAAGAAATTGACGATTCCCCGATTGAACAGGTAGAAATTCGTTCGGTGTTAACCTGTGAATCGAAGAAAGGGGTTTGTGCCAAGTGTTATGGCCGCAATCTGGCTACAGGTAGGATGATTCAGATGGGCGAAGCGGTTGGTGTTATAGCGGCACAAAGTATCGGTGAGCCGGGAACACAGCTTACCCTGCGTACCTTCCACGTTGGGGGTACCGCATCAAATATTATTTCCGATTCTAAAATCGTTGCCAGATTTGACGGGAAGGCTGAAATAGAGGAACTTAAAACGGTTGAGAGAAAAGATGAAAACGGCAATAAATTCTATATCGTTATTGGCCGACTGGCCGAGATGCGAATAATTGACCGTAATACAGGAATTACCCTTTCAACTCACTCAATTCCCTATGGATCAAAACTTTATATTCAGAATGGGGATTTGGTTAACAAGGGTCAAATGATCTGTGAATGGGATCCCTGGAATGCAGTTATTATCTCTGAGATATCCGGGAAAGTTGATTTTGATTCTGTTATCAAAGAAGTAACTTTCCGCGAAGAATCTGATGAGCAAACAGGTTACCGCGAAAAGGTTATTATTGAAACCCGCGATAGAACAAAGAACCCCATGATCAAAATTCTTGATAAAAAGGATGAGGTTCTTCGCTCATACAACCTGCCGGTTTCATCGCATATAGTTGTAGATGAGGGAAAACAGGTTATAGCCGGTGATATTCTTGCCAAAATTCCCAGAGCAATGGGTAAATCTGGCGATATCACAGGTGGTTTGCCCAGAGTTACTGAGCTATTCGAAGCCCGCAACCCTTCAAACCCTGCCGTTGTTTCAGAGATTGATGGAGAAGTATCCTTTGGAAAGATTAAGCGTGGTAACCGTGAAATTGTAATTACCTCAAAAACCGGTGAAGTGAAAAAGTACCTGGTGCCATTGTCAAAACAGATCCTGGTGCAGGAAAATGATTATGTAAGGGCAGGTACACCTCTCTCCGATGGCGCAACTACACCTTCCGATATACTCGCCATTAAAGGACCCACCAAGGTTCAGGAATATATTGTGAATGAGGTACAGGAGGTTTACCGGATGCAGGGAGTAAAAATCAACGATAAGCATTTCGAGATCATTGTTCGTCAGATGATGCGGAAAGTGGAAATTGATGATCCTGGCGATACCCGGTTCCTTGAAAAACAGGTTGTTGATAAGTGGGAATTCATGGACGAGAACGACTGGATCTTTGATAAAAAAGTTGTTATTGACTCCGGCGATTCTATCGAGGTGAAACCCGGTATGATCATTACCGCCCGTAAGCTCCGTGATGAGAATTCTATCCTTAAACGTAAGGATATGAAGCTCATTGAAGCCCGAGATGCTGTACCGGCTACATCAAGTCAGGTTCTGCAAGGTATTACCAGAGCAGCACTTCAAACCAATAGCTTTATGTCTGCTGCTTCATTCCAGGAAACAACTAAGGTGCTTAACGAATCAGCTATACATGGAAAAGTTGATAACCTTGAGGGGTTAAAAGAAAACGTGATTTGCGGCCACCTGATTCCTGCTGGGACAGGATTAAGGGAGTTTGACAACCTGGTGGTTTACTCAAAAGATGACTACGATCAGGCTTCGCAAATCAACCAGGCTGTTGAGGTTGAGTTTGATGAAGATGAGGAGTAGTTTCAAGGATTTTATAAACAGAGAGGCTGCATAATTTATGCAGCCTTTTTTTTAATTATATTCTACTGAATAATTATATCTAAATTGATGAATTAATATATCTTAGCTTAATAATTAATTATTCAGTATGAACGATAAAAAACCAAACCCAATTAATATCGAGATTAATGATGAGATTGCCCAGGGCAATTACTCCAATCTTGCTATCATTACACACTCTGCATCGGAGTTTATCGTTGATTTTGTGAGAATAATGCCCGGAATGCCCAAAGCACAGGTTAAATCCAGGATAATCCTTACCCCTGATCATGCTAAACGATTAATGCTAGCGTTACAGGAAAATATATTGAAGTTTGAGAACACCCATGGTGCAATTAAATTAACAGAGGGAAGTGGAATGCCTCCATACCCTTTGAATTTTGGTGGAATGGGCGGTGAAGCATAAAAAAGGGCGGTTTTAAACCGCCCTTTTTGACATCTACCTGTTATTAATGACGCTTCCTTTCTTTATAGTGTGTATGCAGAAGTTCATGTGACTTGTGGCCCAGTGGTTCATCCAGAAACTCTTTGTAAATCTGAATTACTTCAGGGTTTTCATGTGATTTTCTGATTTTCATACCGGAATCCTCACGGTAAATAGCTTCTGCGCGTTTTTTGCGAATCTCTGCGTTTGTTGGGATTGGCTGCCCACCACCACCGAGGCAACCCCCAGGACAAGCCATTACCTCAATAAAGTGATATTGTGCTTTGCCATCGCGTACATGATCCATTACATATTTTGCATTGGTTAAACCATGGGCAACAACGGTTTTAAGTTCGGCTCCTTCTAGGAACTTCCATTCAGGTTTAACATTTTCAATCTTAATAGTAGCCTCGCGAACGCCTTCCATACCCCTGACCGGTGTGATATTTAGTCCGTCGAAGGGTACTTCACGTCCGGTTACCACTTCGTAAGCAGTTCTGAGGGCGGCTTCCATTACCCCGCCAGTGGCTCCAAAAATTACAGCAGCACCTGTTGATTCACCCATGATGCTATCATAATGTGATTCAGGTAGTGAGGTGAAATCCAAACCAGCCTGTTTGATCATAATGGCCAATTCACGGGTGGTTAGTACATAATCAACATCCTTAAACCCACTTGATCGCATTTCTGGCCTGTCTGCCTCAAATTTCTTTGCTGTACAAGGCATTATAGAAATGGAAACAATTTTTGAGGGATCAATATTTCTTTTCTGTGCATAGTATGTTTTGGCTAAAGCGCCAAACATCTGCTGGGGCGATTTGCAGGTGGATAAATTTCCCAGGTATTCAGGATAAGTATGCTCAATGAATTTGATCCAACCTGGTGAACAACTGGTTGCCATAGGCAATTTAACGGTAGTGTCTTTATCCACCAAAGCTTTCTTTAACCTGGTTAGAAGTTCAAAACCTTCTTCCATAATGGTTAAGTCTGCTGTGAAATCAGTATCCAATACCGAATCAAAACCAAGTCGTTTTAATGCAGTAACCATTTTTCCGGTTACTATTTCACCCGGGTCTAACCCCAGATCTTCCCCAAGTGCGACCCTAACAGCTGGAGCCGTTTGAACTACAACATGCTTGTCGGGATTGTAGATAGCCTCCCAAACTTCCTCTAAATAATTACGTTCAACCAATGCGCCAGTGGGGCACCGGTTAACGCATTGCCCACAATTGGTACAAACCACCTCAAACATAGGGTTTTCGAAGAAGGTGGATATTTTCATTTTATTACCCTTGTAAGCTACTCCGAGTGCACTAACGTGCTGTAGCTCCTCACAGGTTCTTACACACCTTTGACAACGAACACACTTGCTATCATCCTTTATAATTGAAGGTGAGTAAGAATCTATCTGATAATTTTTATGGGGTACAAGGTCAATGAATGAAGCAGTTGAGATTTTATTCTCAGCAGCCAGGTTCTGCAACTCGCAATTTCCATTTTTGTAACAGGTTGTACATTGTGCATTATGTTCAGAAAGCAGCAGATCAATGATATGTTTGCGGGCTGTCCGAACTTTTATGGTATTAGTCATAATTTCCATGCCTTCTGAAACCGGCATGGCACATGATGCAGGAAGGGTTCTGGATCCTTTCATTTCAACTACACATACCCTACAATTACCAGCAATGCATAAGTCCTCGTGGTAACAAAGAGTTGGAATATGGATGTTCAGCTGTTTTGCTGCCTGAAGAATTGTCATCCCTTCATCCACTGCCAGCTTTATACCATCTATTTTAAGATTTATCTTTTTAGCCATTTTATTAATGTTTTTTTATTTAAACTTAGTAGATCATCTCTTCTTTGAAATTCTCAACAATGGAGAAGAAAGAGTTAGCCACACTTTGACCCAATCCGCATTTTGCAGTGATCTTCATGGTTTGAGCAAGTTTCTGAAGGTGATCAAGGTATGCAGCATGTTTATTGCCTTTTTTTACAGCTTCTATTCCAAGTAGAAGTTGTTGACAACCCACACGGCAGGGAGTGCACTGACCGCACGATTCTTCCTCAAAAAACTCCAGGTAATTTTTGAGCACATTGTACATTGATCTGGAGCTGTTGAAAAGCATCATGGAACCACCGGTGGGAACCCCTTCAAAACCGATTATGGTATCCTTAAACTTTTTTCGGGGAACACAAAAACCCGAGGCCCCTCCAACCTGAACGGCTTTGGTATCACCATCACCAAATTCTTCAACAAACTGTTCAACACTCATTCCAAGTTCCAACTCGTAAATACCAGCCTTTGGAGTATCGCCTGAAATTGAGAAAACTTTTGAACCACGGGAGTCGGCTGTCCCTAAATCTTTAAATTTTCTGGCTCCATGCTTACAAATCATGAAGGCATATACCAGCGTTTCAACATTGTTGATGACTGTTGGTTTTTTTCGGAAACCTGAGATGGTTGGATATGGGGGTTTGTTACGGGGTTCACCGCGATGGCCTTCCATGGATTCAAAAAGAGCGCTCTCTTCCCCGCAAATATAAGCACCGCTTCCCATAATGATTTTGATCTGGAAATCAATTTTCAAGTCTTTCAATATCTTATGGAATAAATCAAGTTGTGCTTCAAGTTCCTGAAGTAAAAACCTGTATTCTCCGCGTAAATATATGTAACCTTCTTTTGCACCAATTACTTTCGAACAAACAGCCATACCTCCAAAAACCTTAAGAGGCACTTTAAATAGAATTTCCCGATCCTTGAATGTACCAGGTTCTCCTTCATCGGCATTACATACTACATATTTATCAGGATCCTTTTGCTCACCGGTGTATTTCCATTTAAGAGCTGTTGGAAATCCTGCACCCCCGCGACCTTTAAGGCCAGATTCGAGCAGCTCATTTATTATTGACTCATTATCCTTTTCCCAGGTACTTTTTAAAATCTCTTTAGGATTGCAATCCTGGTCAAAAATCAGGTCAACACGCTTTAGATTGTTATATAACATGATAAATTCTCCTTTCTTATTTTTTCATGTAATCATTAATAATATCTCGAACCTTATCAGGGGTGAGTTCGGTATAGGCCACATCATTAACTAGCATTGCAGGGCCTTTATGACACCAACCCAGGCAATTTGTCTCAAGTAATGAGAACTTTTTATTTTGGGTGGTTTCACCAAGCTTAATTTTTAGTAAATCTTCAATTTCCTGAAGGATCAGGTTTTTCCCTTTCATGGCGCATGAAATTGTTCTGCAAATCCTTATTACATATTTCCCGCGTGGTTTGGTATCTAGAAAGGAGTAGAAAGTTGCTGTTCCATAAACCTGAGCAGCAGAAATATCAAGCTCACGTGCAATTTCAGACATCGCTTCATCCGATATGTACCTTTCTTCCTGAACAACACCTTGCAAGATGGGAATCAGACTTTCTCTGGTCCTCCCATGTTTTGTTGCTAAGTTTTTCACTAATTCTTTTAATTCGGGCATGTTTAAATCTCCTTATTTATTTAAATTATCATAATTAAATGTGAACAAAATAACATTGTTAACAAAAAAACACTATAAAATTTTAAGTTATTTTATTTGCTCGGTTAAAGATAGATAGGTGGTTATTATCAATTTATGATAATTATCATGTTTTTACCTTATTAAAACTTTTTTTGGTTGTTTAATAACATTCTTAAATAGTATTGGGGAAATAACTCTTAAACACCATTTGAATTTTACCAGATATTATAATTCAATAAAATTAATTAACCCAGAAACCCTTATTAGGATTGAGGATAATGGGGGGGAATAAATAATATATAGCTATTTTATAATTTTCATTTCGTTAATTAAGTACCCGGCTCCTGCAAATTTATCGATGATAAACAATGCGTAACGTATATCCAATGATATATTCCGGCATAAAGTCTGATCAAAATATACATCACTCATGGTTCCCTCCCAGCACCTGTCGAAGTTGACTCCTATAAGGTTGCCGTAAGAATCCAGCACAGGGCTTCCTGAATTTCCGCCCGAAGTGTGGTTTGTTGCAATAAAGGCAACAGGAATACTACCATCAACACTGTATTGGCCGTAGTCCTTCAACCGGTAAAGTTCTTTCAACCTAGCGGGTACCTGATAATCGTAAATTCGGGGGTTTTCCTTTTCCATAATACCCTCGAGGGTTGTGAAATAGGAATATTCTACGGCATCACGGGGTTCAAATCCTGATACCTTGCCGTATGCAACCCTGAGGGTTGAATTTGCATCCGGATAGAATAGCTTTTCGGGTTGCATCTCAAGCTGACCTTTCATATATTGGCGATAAAGAACGCTAAGGCTATCGTTGAGCTGCTGGTATCGGTCACCAACTTTTTTTAGGTAGTTGTTAGTAAAGCCAATGTAAAGCCTAAAAATATTATCATTTTTAAGAATATTGGCCGAGGTGCTATCGGCCATGCTTAGCAAACTTAGTAACCGCATGCTGTCGGCAAAAACAGTTTGGTTGTAGGTTTCGTTTGCAAATTCTATCCAGTTGAAATTATAATCCTTAATTATCCCTTCAAAGAAATCGGGTTGAAATTTTTTTGGGACTATTTCATAGTACTGTTTTAGAAGATTTGCAAATGCTTCCCGATCAATCATGTGGTAGTAATCTTTATAAAAACTTTTGATGGATCTTCTGGTGCTTTTAACAAGTTGATCCACTTTCTCCTTATCGGCTTCCTTTTTTGAAAGTTCGGTTATCAGGTTGCTGAACCCCGATGCAAACCGGAAAAGTTCGATTGAGTTGATTGCCTCGCTGTCAAAATCTTTTGCAATGGTTAAAGGTTTAAGTTCATTATAAACTGATTCAAAGGCAGCTAAAAGGTTCCCGTATTTTAATTTACGCTGTGGATCCTGAGAAACCCACTGGGTAAAATTCTTTTCAAGTTCCTGTTTTTTCTGTACAACGTTCATCTTTTCCAGCCCCTGACTTTCGCCAATCCACTTTTTCCAGGCATTGGCAACATTAGCATATTTACTTGCGTATTTCAGTCGAATTGTATCATTGTGTTGCATGTAATTATTCATTACCTGCAGCCGGAGACCGCGAAGATTAATTTTATTTGGATTGCTCACTTTGGTAATGAGTTCTACAGCATGTGATGTGAGGTATTCCTGTGTTGTTCCTGGGTACCCATAAACCATGGTAAAATCGCCTTCTTTTATTCCTTTTAATGAAATTGGCAGAAACCTTTTCGGTTTATATGGTATATTTTCAGGTGAGTATAATGCTGGTTTATTATCCTTATCAGCATATATGCGGAAAATTGAAAAATCACCGGTATGCCTCGGCCAAACCCAGTTATCGGTGTCTCCGCCAAATTTCCCTATTGATGAAGGGGGAGCCCCAACAAATCTTACATCTTTATAGGTCTCATAAACAAATAGGTAGTATTCATTACCATAGTAAAAGGGTTGAATTCTGGCAGTATAAGTTGTCCCTTCTTCGGCTTTGGCTTTTAGCTGTGCAATATTCTTTTCTATTATAGCCTTTCTTTCTTTTTCAACCATTCCATCAGTTACCCCGTTAAGTACTTGTATTGTAACATCATCCATTCTAATCAGAAAGGTAACTGTTAAACCAGGTGCTGGAAGTTCTTCGGTTTTATTTTTTGCCCAATACCCATTCGTAAGATAATCATTTTCAATGGTTGATAATGCCTGAATTACACCATACCCGCAGTGGTGGTTGGTGATTAATAATCCCTGGTCGGAAATAATTTCACCTGTGCATCCCCGTCCAAATTGGACTATTGCATCTTTTAGGCTGGAGCTGTTAACGCTGTAAATATCTTCAGCAGAGAGCTTAAATCCCTTGCTTTTCATATCCTCATAGTTCATTTTCCCAACCAGCATTGGTAACCACATCCCTTCATCTGCATGGAGTGTTGAAGTAATCAGCTGAAGAATTACTGGAATAATAAAGAATTTTTTCATATCGTGGAAGTTATTAACTTATACATTTATAATTATATATTGATAAGGTATATCGAAATTTTTATGAATGATTTTTCCTTAAAAAGGTTAAAAGTTCTGTGTAAAATTTTTGAATCGGGAAACCCATTACATTAAAGTACGAACCGTCAATCCTTTCAATTCCAATAAAGCCTATCCATTCCTGTATGCCATAAGCCCCTGCTTTATCAAAAGGTTTATAGTTATTTATATAAAACCATATTTCCTCATCAGCCAAATCACGAAAGTAAACATCAGTACAATCGTATAATGTTGACTGTTTAATTTTTGAGGTAATTGCAATGCCTGTGACCACAACATGTTTACACCCTGAGAGTAACCGCAGGATACGGTATGCATCATTTGCATCAGCGGGCTTATTGATAACCTGACCTTGACACCACACTATTGTATCAGAAGTGATCAGTATATCATTGCCTGATAAGCTGTTCATGTGAGGTTTGGCTTTGTTTTTTGCCAGGTAAACAGGAATTTCAGTCATTGAAAGGTGATCGGGGAAGGATTCATCCTCTTCCCCATTTGTCAAAATTTCAAAGTTGATCCCAAGTTCCTTTAGTAATTGCTGGCGCCTTGGCGATTTTGATGCCAGAATGATTTTAGTATTTTCAAGATATTTAGACAACATCAATCCTATGCAATTAGAAAGCGAAAAATTAAAGTATAAAACAACCCAAACATCATAATTAACTTATTAACATTGCTGGCTCTGTGGTAGTCCTCTTTCTTCTCAGCAGTTAAAACCATTACCAGCAATATGAAAAGAGGGATGATTAAACATATAATAAAGTAAAGGAAGGTAAGAAGATCGAATTTCCCGGAGGGAAGAAGGTTCAGGTATGCCCCAAACAGGTATGAAATGGCAACCAGTGTAAAAGTAATAATGGATGCTGTAATGATTTTCGAGGTTTTAATACCCAGGTAAACGGGCAGGGTATTCCTTCCATATGTAAAATCGCCCTCAAAGTCTTCAATATCTTTTATAATTTCCCTTGATAGAGTTAACAGGAATGCGAAAAGGGCATACCCGCCAACCCAATATGAAAGCAGGCTAACATTCAGTTTAAAGTTAATTATAATGTCCCAGTAAACTGAATAAACTTTGGGCAACTCAAAAACCAGTGCCATTAAGGGTACAAGACCGGTAAGAATTGCAACAATAAGGTTTCCGATCAGGAATTGTCTTTTATAAAGAGTAGAGTAGAACCAAAGGATGCCAGTTGTAAGAACAAAAACAACTGCCAGAATGGGTCTGCCAATGTTATATGAAACCAAAAAACCAAGAATGATACCTGTAATATTAAGGATCCAATGCAACAGTATTGCTGTTCGGCGTGATAAGCTCCGACCTACAATGACTGTTTGGGGCCTGTTTACGAGATCGGTTTTGGTATCAAAGTAATCGTTAATTACATATCCCCCAGCTGTAATAAGAATAACAGCTAAAGTTAGAAGCAGAAAGTTTAAATCAGATAGCTGCAAATCCATTCCCTTTTGTTTAAGAAGTGGTTGGATAATGCAATAGCGCATCAATAGCAATGTTGCGGCAACTATAAAAAGATTCTGGATCCGAACGATTTTGAGAATGCTTTTCATTACAAATTATTGCTTATTTGTGGCTGAAACGCCCCATTTTTTATTTAACCTGAGAACCTGTTCAATAACATCACGTACGCACCCTTTCCCACCTGGTAAGCTCGAGATGTAAATGGAAATATTTTTAATTTCCGGGGCGGCATCAGATGGACAGGTTGGAACGCCTACCCTTTGCATTATCTCATAATCAGGAAGATCGTCTCCCATATACAGGATGTCTGTATAGTCGAGGTGGTATTTGAAACGGAAATCATCCAAAGAATCAATTTTATTATCACTTCCCAGGTAAATATCGGTAACGCCAAGCCCTTTAAATCGTTCCCGAACCGATTCAGATTTGCCACCAGAGATTATAGCAACTGGGAAACCTTGCTCAACCGCGACGTGAACAGCATATCCGTCGCGGGTATTTGAAGAACGAAGGAGTTCTCCAGAAGGATGAATGAGGATATTGCCATCGGTAAAAACCCCATCTACATCAAAGGCGAAAGCTTTCACATTACCCAGCAGCTCCTTGAAATTTTTTGTAACCATCATTAAAAAATTAAGTGTTCTTTTTACTGGTGGATTGAATGCTCAAAGATAGCTCTTTATAAATCTTTGCCAACTCAGGACTGAGCTCCTGCAACATTTTCATGTGTTTATTTATGGTGGCTTCATCATACCTAATAGCTGGACCGGTTTGAGCATTCACTGGGCCAATGGCAAGTGCTTTATCAATTGTTTCGGTTAGCAAAGGATTAATAATGTTAACATCAATGCCTCTTTCATTTAATATCCGATTTGAAATCGTTATCAGGTGGTTAATGAAATTATTGGTAAAAACTCCCGACATGTGAACCCAGGCCCTGGTTTCTGAATCGGTGGCAATAACTTTCTCACTTAATGACCGGGCAAAATTGCTGATAATTTCCAGGTTTTTTGAACTATTACCTTCAACCAGAATGGGAATGGTTTTTAAGTTAACCGGACGTGTTTTAGTGAACGTCTGGAAAGGGTATAAAACGCCATACCCCTTGGCTTTTACTTCTTTAAGGCTTTCAATAGAAGTACCTCCACTGCAATGGACAACAATCCCATTTAGCGGAGGGAGCTCCTCTACAATTCCTGATATTGTGCTATCGGGTGTGGCAATTAGGTATATATCGGCATAGGTAAAGATTTCATTTATTTTATAAACAACTTCAGATTTGATTTTGTCAGAGAGTAACTTTGCAGAGCCCCTATTCCTGTTTACTACCTGATTAATGGTGTGCCCTGCCTCAATAATCGAAGTAGAAATAGCAGTTGCCAGATTTCCGGAGCCAATCAATACAATCTTCATTTCAAATGCATTTAAAAAAATGGATATGTAAAATTAACTTTATTAAATAAAAAAAGGGCTCATTTGATGAACCCATTTCTTTAGTTTTAAAAATAAAATGGTTAATTATTGGTTTGTAATGTATTCCCCTTTCATCTTTTGGATTAAAGCGCACATCTCATATTTCTCAAGTTTTGAATAACCATTATATAGATCTTCATAAAACCGGGGATGATTAAATAAGGGGTGATTGCTATCGAAGGTTAACTCTCCTAAAAGAGTTTGATTTAATATGTTTTGATATGTAATTATCTTATTTACTGTTAGCTGTAATTGATCAGTCTGGCCCGGTTGTTTATTTGTGTTTAAGGTTAGTTTAATATTTTTTTGTTGCTCAGGGTATGGGATATATTCATATTGATATTGCTGGTAGAGATATTTAATCAGCTTGAGTTGAATGTTAAGAGTATTCTTATTCTGATTTTGAATTGTTTTGATACTGCTATACACTTCGGTCAGGGCATGGGAACGTTCCCTTGTGGCAGGTTTGTTTAGCAAGCCCCTAATTTCATTCTCTTTTTGGTTTAGGTTCAGCTTGTTTTGCAGCACTTGTTTTTTCAGCTCAGTTACCAGCAAAATGATTTGCTCCTTCATGTGTTGTTGATATTAAAGATGGTTAAATCGAATCTTATATTTCAATACCTCAATAACGTGGGTGATAGCTAAAGAGTTGTATTAAATTGACAGAATGATAAAAGATGTTGATTAATTAAGATTAACCACAACTAATCCTTAAAAATTATGTAAAATTTGATTTTGCCCCATCCCAAATTTTTAAGTGCAGTATATTTCTATTTTATTTTATATTTGTACGCTCGTTTTAATAGCTGTTTATAATAAAATAAATTATAATACGCTGTAGGTAAGTTCGTTATTGATTGATGAGCAACCTTGTTATTAAAGTGACATCACAGGAAATTAAAAATAAACTTAAAACACAACATCAATGAAAATTCTGGTTTGTATCAGTAATGTCCCCGACACAACCACAAAGGTAAAGTTTGTTGAAAACAACACAAAACTGGATTCTGCTGGTATTCAATGGGTTATTAACCCCTGGGATGAGCTTGCTCTCACCAGGGCTTTAGAACTGAAGGATGATGCTTCAACAGGGGTAAAATCAGTATCAGTTGCTCATGTTGGAGGAGTTGGATCTGAGCCAACTATCCGGAAAGCCTTGGCCATTGGTGCAGATGATGCGGTTCGTGTAAACACCGACGCATTTGATGCGTATTTTGTAGCCGCTCAGCTGGCCGAGGTTATCAAAAAAGAGCAGTTTGATATTATTATTTGTGGCATAGAATCGAGCGATTTTAATGGCTCAATGGTAGGTGGAATGGTTTCAGAATTTTTAGGAATACCTTCTGTATCTGCAGTCTCAGGCTTAAAAATTGAAAACGGACAGCTCATAATCAACAGAGAAATTGACGGAGGCAAAGAGGTTCTAACAGTACCAACCCCGGTTGTACTGGTTGTTCAAAAAGGGATTGCCAAAGAACCAAGAATAGCTGCAATGCGGGGTATTATGATGGCTCGCACAAAACCCATTAAGGTTTATGAACCAATTCAGATTGATGCACTTACTGAAATCATAGCATTTGAAATGCCAAAACCTCGTGCTGCCTGTAAATTCGTTGATGCAGAGAACCCAAAACAGCTAATTGAGCTGTTGCAAAATGAGGCAAAAGTTATCTAATCCTATTATTATCAAATCAAATTGAAGAATATGTCAGTACTAGTATATACCGAGAATTGGGACGGAAAATTCAAAAAATTATCTTTTGAATTGGTTTCTTATGCTACAAAAGTAGCAGAAATGCTAAATACCCATGTTATTGCTTTATCAATCGGTAATGTTGAAGAGGCAGAATTAAAGAAATTGGGGAATTATGGTGCAAAGAAGATTATAAGTGTTGCAAACGATAATCTAAAATCACTCGATAACCAAAGTTATACACAAGCAATAGCTGAAATTGCGACTAAGGAAGGGGCACAGGTTGTTGTTGTTTCTAACAATAACACTGGTAAAGCCTTAGCTCCAAGATTATCTGTGAAGCTAAAAGCTGCCATTGGTGCCGGTGTTAGCAAACTGCCAATTTCACTTAGCCCTTTTACTGTTTACAAAAGAACTTTTTCTGGAAATGCATTCGCAAATGTTGTTCTAAAAACCGATATCAAAATCATCACTTTAGCTCAAAATTCATTTGAATTAATTGAAGTTTCAAATAATGCATCAATTGAGAATTATAATTTCAGCATAGATAGTTCAGCAATTAAAACGCTGGTTAAAGATGTACAAAAGCAAACAGGTAAAATACTAATTACCGATGCAGAGATTGTAGTTTCCGGAGGTCGTGGAATGAAATCGCCCGATAATTGGGGTCCACTTGTTGAATTAGCCAATTTACTTGGAGCAGCAACAGCTTGCTCACGTCCGGTTTCTGATGAGGGTTGGAGACCCCATGAGGAGCATACCGGGCAAACCGGTAAAATTATTGCACCAAACCTATACTTTGCCATTGGTATTTCCGGTGCAACCCAGCACATAGCAGGTGTAAGCTCATCAAAATACATTGTTGCCATAAATTCTGATAAGGATGCCCCCATTTTTGAAGCCGCACAGTATGGAATAGTTGGCGATGCAATTAAAGTTTTGCCAAAGCTGGTTGAGGCTGTTAAAGAAGCAAAGGGGAAATAGCCAGCTCCTGA
This sequence comes from uncultured Rikenellaceae bacterium, assembly GCA_964552655.1. GTDB lineage: Bacteria > Bacteroidota > Bacteroidia > Bacteroidales > Tenuifilaceae > CAZKHG01. Next base: position 12,450 of record CAZKHG010000035.1, on the reverse strand, counting down.
TAGTCAATATGATGTAAAATTCAATTTAGTGTTTTATGAATTTTTAAATTCATTTTTTACGTTGAATAAATAAGATAAGAACAAATGGTTAAACAGGTAGTTTTTGCAATTACACTTCTTGTTACTTTCGGGTTTTTTACTTATACTACACTTCGGATAATCAGCTTTTTCAAGCTCACCAGAAAAGGGTTTCCTATCAGGAATTTTGGTAAGAGATTCAGGGTGATGATGGATGTAGCCATTGGTCAAACAAAAATTTTCAGGCGACCAGTTATCGGTTTTTTTCATGCGGTGGTTTTCTGGGGATTTTGTGTTATCCTGTTTGGCAGCATCGAAATGGTAATTGATGGACTTTTTGGCGCAGAGAAATCATTACGTTTCCTGGGTGTGGTTTACGATATCATTATGGCTTCAGGCGATATTTTTGCCCTGCTGGTGGCCATCTCGATAGTGATATTCTTAATCCGCCGTATTTTCCTTCACATTAAGAGATTTGAAGGGATTGAGATGAAAAAGATCTCCCACGTTGATGCAAACATTGCTTTAACCATAATCCTGGTGCTAATGCTTTCATTGATGGGGATGAATGCAGCATATATAAGTCATGCCTCCCTTGCTGGGGATGTTATTTTTGGAGTTTATCCTATCGGCGGGTTCTTTTCAGGCATTTTCTCAGGGTTAGCTGCAAGTTCAATTTATTCGTACTACCAGATTTTCTGGTGGGTTCATATCCTGCTCATTTTCGTTTTTGCCAATCTGCTGCCATACTCAAAGCACTTTCATGTATTCATGTCGGTACCGAATGTTTTTCTTTCCCGGCTGGAACCTCTTGGAAAGTTAACAAACATGGATAATGTTACAAGGGAAGTTAAGCTGATGCTCGATCCAAATGCTGCATATGCTTCACCAGTTACTGATGCACCGGTTGAACGATTTGGTGTAAAAGATGCCGAAGATGTTACCTGGAAGAACTATTTCGATTCATTGGCATGTACTGAATGTGGCCGATGTACTTCTGTTTGCCCTGCAAATATTACTGGTAAAAGATTATCCCCACGTAAAATTATGATGGATCTTCGGGCCAGAATGAAAGAGAAAGGACCCGGAATGGTTAAAAACGGCAAAGATTACACTGATAATAAATCGTTGATAAGAAACTATATATCAGAAGAAGAGCTATGGGCTTGCACCACTTGCAATGCCTGTGCAAAGGAATGTCCCATTAATATCAATCACCCTACACTAATTGTTGATATGCGCAGGTACCTGGTTATGGAAGAAGGATCAGCCCCAGGCGAGATAAAAGCAGTTTTCAGTAACATTGAAAATAATGGCGCCCCTTGGCAATACTCCCCCGAGGACAGAATGCTTTGGGCAAAAGATTTGGAAATAAATGTGAAATAAGATTGATTTTAAAGTTGAGCAAACCAAAAGTATAATAGCTAATAGCCTAATAATCAAAAACCAATTAATGGAAACCCGTAAAATTGAAATTCCTGTTATGTCCGACCTCTTTTCCCGGGGCGAAAAACCTGAATATCTATTTTGGGTTGGATGTGCAGGAGCATACGACGACAGGTACAAAAAAGTAGTTAGAGCTTTTGCAAAAATATTATCATACCTTAATGTAAGTTACGCTATTCTAGGGAAAGAGGAAAGGTGTACCGGTGATCCAGCCCGTCGGGCCGGGAATGAAATGTTGTACCAAATGCAGGCATTTCAGAACATTGAAATTTTCAAAGCCTACGAAATCAAAAAAATTATTACCATTTGCCCTCATTGTTTCAATATCCTTAAGAATGAATACCCCGATCTGGGCGGTAATTATGAGGTGATCAGCTATGTTCAGCTATTAAATCAATATTTAGATGAGGGCAAGCTTAAAATAGATTCCCCGATATTTAAGGATGTACGAATTACATACCATGATCCATGCTACCTGGGAAGAGCCAACGAAATTTATGACGAGCCGCGCTCAGTGCTGAAATCAATTTCAAAGAATATTGTGGAAATGGAACGTAACAGGAGCTTTGCTCTTTGCTGCGGAGCTGGCGGGGCTCAAATGTTTAAAGAGGCAGAGAAAGGGGACAAGGAAGTTTTCATGGAACGAACCGAGGATGCGCTGAAAACTAACCCAAAAATCATTGCAACCGCATGTCCGTTCTGTATGACCATGTTGACTGATGGCTTAAAGTACAAGAACAAAGAGGAAGAGATCAAAAACTATGATATTGCTGAGCTGATCGCTCTTTCACTCGAATTATAAAAAAATCAAAATAACCCAAAAACAAATGGAAAAAGCTGTTAACCTACGAAGTGGCGAATTTCTTGTAAAAGATGTAGATGCCAATACCATTTTCATTCCAGAAGAGTTCAACGAGGAGCAAAAAATGATTGCCCAAACCTGTCGCGATTTTCTCGAAAGCGAAGTGTTGCCAAATCTTGATAAAATTGATAAAGGTGACAGGGTGTTGATGAAAAGTATCCTTAAAAAATCTGGGGAACTCGGAATGTTGGGTATCGCCGTTCCTGAAACTTATGGCGGATTTGGGCAGGATTTCGTTACACAGATGCTGGTTGCTGAAACAACAGGTGCCGGTTATTCATTCTCTGTTGCGTACATGTGTCATTGTGGGATTGGAACAATGCCAATTATGTATTACGGGAACCATGATCAGCGCCAGAAGTATGTTACCAGGCTGGCTACCGGTGAATTAATAGGAGCATATTGCTTAACTGAACCAGGAGCTGGCAGCGATGCCAACTCTGGAAAAACCAATGCAAAACTATCTGAGGATGGCAAACATTATATCCTGAATGGTCAGAAAATGTGGATCACAAATGGAGGTTTTGCCGATACCCAGGTGGTTTTTGCCAAAATTGATAACGATCGTATTCTTAGCGCATTTATAGTTGAAAGCAGCTGGCCTGGTGTGGTAGTTGGGCAGGATGAGCATAAGATGGGTATCAAGGGATCATCAACAACCCAGATTTACTACAACGATGTTAAAGTTCCGGTTGAGAACCTGATTGGTGCCCGTGGAGAGGGTTTTCGTATTGCCCTGAGCATACTTCATATGGGACGTATGAAGCTTGGTGCCAATGTAATAGGTGCTGCCAAACAAACCATTTCCGATGCAGTGAAATATGCGAATGAACGTAAACAATTCGGCGTACAAATTGCAACTTTTGGCTCAATTAAGCATAAACTTGGCCAAATGGTTATCAAAGTTTTTGCCCATGAATCGGCAATATATCGCGTAAGCAAGGATGTGGATATCCTAATGGATATATATAAAACCGAAGGATGTGACCATGGGAAGGCTGCAATTGATGCGATCAGCCATTATGCAGTTGAGGATGCAATCCTGAAGGTTTACGGCTCTGAAATGTTAGATTACATAGTTGATGAGGGCGTTCAGATCCATGGCGGGATGGGATATTCAGCCGAAATGAATATTGACCGTGGTTATCGCGATTCACGCATCAACCGCATTTTCGAGGGAACCAATGAAATTAACCGGCTACTCGTAGTTGAAAGCGCTACAAAACGTGCATTAAAAGGTGAGTATGACCTGTTTGGTGAAGCCGAATCATTGTACAACAATCTCGATGCGATAACCGATGATGCCAAGGCTGGAGAAAACTATTTTGAGCAAAAGCTCCGCTATGTGAAGAACTTTAAGAAAGCCATTAAGCTTTCAATTTTCTCAACAAACAAAGCCCTCGGTAAAAAATTTATGAACGAGCAGGAAGTGGTGAATAACCTTTCGAACATGATCATGGATCTTTATATCGGTGAATCACTTGCCTTAAGAGTTCAAAAATTGGATGGATTAAAAGGAGCGAACACAATTTACAGGGATATTCTTGATGTATTCTTGTACGATGCTGCAAACAACATACGTAAGAATGCCAAGGATGCAATCTATTCAAGCATTGAAGGTTTTGAAGCTGAAAAGCTGAATAAGGCGGTTAAAACACTTACTCATGTTGCTGGTGTAAATGTGAAAGATGCACGTAGGCGAATCGCCGATAAGTTGATTGCTGATAATGCTTATAAATTCTAATCTTTAGATATATAAAAAAAGAAAGGCTTCCAGTTGAGGAGGCCTTTCTTTGCATAATAACCTTAAATAGGGCTATTTAAAATATATCAGATTCATAGCTCCAGAAGAGCTATTCCTCTTCTCTCTTTTGCTCGTTGTTATAGTTGCCTCTATACTCCTTTTTTCTAAAACCTTTAGGTTTTTCACGCCTTTCGCCCTCTTTCCTTTCCTCAGATTTTTTAACAACTATATTACGACCACCAACCTCGATGCCGTTTAATTTTTCAATAGCAGCTACTGCTTGTTCTTCATTTGGCATCTCGATAAAACCATAACCCCTGCTTCGGCCAGAGTACTTATCAACAATAATTTTGACTGAAGCAACTTCCCCAAGTGCGGTAAATACATCTTTAAGTTCAGTTTCCTGTAAGCTGAAGGGAAGATTACCAACGTAAATATTCATAGCAAACTGTTTTAGTTAATAATTATCTATACAAATATCAATTATTTTTTAATTCATTCCCCAATTTTTATCATTTTTTTATTGGGATTAGCGATATGGCAGCTCCTCCACCGGCAGCCAGATGAATTTTCAGTTTGGTTCCCTTATCAACCTCCTGTTTAGTAATCAGATAATCATTGGGATTGTTATCCCAATGAGCCTTTTCCCCATCAGAGTAAATAACAGCATTATATTGCTTATTACTATTTAAAAAATCCAGTGATATGGTTAAATCCCTTTCATTTTCATCGGTAATTGAGCCAACAAACCATTTATCGGTACCACGTTCCTTCCTGGCAATGGTAATGTAATCCCCAATTTCCCCATTTAATACGATGGAGGTATCCCAATCAACTCCAACATCGCGAATAAACTGAAAAGCAGGATGATTCTGATAATTTTCCGGTAAATCGGCTACCATCTGAATAGGGCTGTAAATAACCACGTAAAGCGCAAGCTGATGAGCCAAAGTGGTATTTACCTGGTTATTAGGTTTGTAGGGTTTTAACTTGATGTTAAATATACCGGGTGTATAATCCATCGGACCCGCAAGTTGTGCTGTAAAAGCTGTGATAGTGATATGTTCAGGGGGATTTCCTCCATCGGTTGACCAGGCATTAAACTCCTGCCCTCTGAAATCCTCCCGGGAGATTGCATTGGGGAATGTTCGCCATTCACCTGTTCCTTTAAACGGCTCATGTGCGTCCACCGCAATCTCATATTTTGCCGCGGTTTCAATCACTTTCCTGTAGTGATTTACCATCCATTGACCCTGGTGATATTCCCCACTGGGAATAATCTCACCTACATAACCAGTTTTAACAGCATGTAAACCAAGACTTTTCATTAGGGCAAAGGCCGTATCCAGCTGCTTTTCATAGGTTCTTGGAGCAGCGGAAGTTTCATGATGCATAATAAGCTTCAAACCTTTTTTATTCGCATAATTAACAACCTCTTTGAGGTTGTAGTCGGGGTAGGGGGTTACAAAGTCAAAAATGCCTTCCCTGTCGGGGAATCCAATCCAATGCTCCCAACCGGTATTCCAACCCTCAACAAGTAATCCTCCGATATTATTTGCTGCTGCAAAATCGATGTAACGCTTTGCATTGGCAGTGGTTGCACCATGTTTGCCACTGGCCATATCCCATGATGATTTTCCCAGATGCATCTCCCACCAGATCCCAACATATTTCATGGGTTTAAACCACGATATATCGCCAATCCTGTTTGGTTCATTCAGATTTACCATTAGCTTCGATTGGATTAAACCGCCCGGTTGATCAGCAATTACTATGGTTCTCCAGGGTGTGTTAAAAGGAGTTTCTGTTTTAACTTTATAGCCATTGGCCGAGCCAACCAGTTCTGTTTGCATCGCAAGGTTAGCGGTGTCAATTTTCAGGGTCATCCCGGCGTAATTTGTAACGGCAGCTTCGTGAAAACTCAGGTAAACGCCTTGGTCTGTTTTCATGGTAAAAGGGGTGTTTACAGCATTCTCAGGAATGTAAGTCTGAGCTAACGCATTCCGGCTTTTACTGTTTACTGCATCTATTTTATTAAACCGGGTAGTTTTGTAAAGATGTTCGTATATATCCCAATCGCCGGGTATCCACCAGCACGAATGATTTCCGGTCAGGTTAAACTGGGTATTTTCATCAGTAATAATAACCTCATTCAGATTCTTTTGTTTTGGGAATTCATACCTGAATCCAACACCATCATTGAATACGCGGAATGTCAACGTGAATTGGCGGGCTTTTTTACTTTTCTCATTCAGGTATATTCTCATCTCGTTATAGTGGTTTTCTATAAATCGTTGATCGCCCCAGGGTGTCTCCCAGGTTTCGTTGAATTCTGAGACTTTGATGCTGTCAACTTTAACTTTTTCATGCAGCGAAGGGTTGTCCTTGAAATCAAACCCTAACGTTGATGGTTTGATAATCTCATTATTATTATAAAAAACCTTATAGGCAGGGATGCCGCCCTTTAAAAGAATTACTTCAACTTTGATTTTACCCGAAGGTGAAATTGCTGAACCAATAATGGATTCTTTTTCACACCCGGAAATACCCAAAAGTATCGCAAGAGAGATAATTGTTGTGAATTTTCTCATGATAATGTATTTAGTTTAAGAACCTTTAAAAGCTGAAAATACAATTAACCAATATATATCAACACAAAAATAGACATTTGTCACTTAATTTTATGATAAGAACCATCATATTATTGTAAAAATTGATTGAATTCAATAACTTGTAAATCTTTTCAATACAATATCTTTGGGCATCACTTAATTTTAAAAGAAATGAAGAGAAAAATATTCAATGTCAGACATTATCTGGGTGCAATTTGTTTTGTTTTTATTGCAGCTGGATTTATATCATGCGAGAAGAATATCATTGATCCTCCTAAAATTGATCCGAATGTTCAGCTTAGTTTTCAGAATGATATTAAGCCTATTCTTACTGCAAAGTGTTCAAGTTGTCATGGCACCAAATTTTCCACCTATTCAACCCTTGAAAGTGGAAGCTATTTTAACACCACCAGTCCTGAATCAAGCACTTTGTATGTTAAGATAATATCATCGGGTCATACCGCCAGAACAACCGATGCTGAAAAACAAAAGATTCTTATCTGGATACAACAAGGAGCAAAAAATAATTAATCAATTTGTAATCAACTTAAACTTAAATACAATGAAAAAGCTATTTATCGCTATAATGTTGTCAGCGTTAATGACACCAGTTTTTGCCCAGGAAGAGGAACAAGTTCAGCCCCAGGACAAACCCGTTAAAAATATTTTTGAAACCGCAATCCTGGTGGACAATCAAACTGTTGTATCACCATTTAAAGGTGCTTTGGAACTTCAGATTCATCACAGGTTCAGCCTGATTGAAAACATTAAAAACCTTTATGGTATCTATGGTTCAGCCAACACCAGACTTGGTTTAAACTACGGGGTAACCGACAAGCTGATGGTTGGTTTTGGAACAACCAAGGATTACAAGCTACAGGATATTCAATGGAAATACTCCATTTTACAGCAGATGAAATCGAACAAAATGCCGGTTTCTCTTTCATACTATGGCAATATAGTTGCCGATATGAGAGATTCCAGCAACTTTGTTGATGGCGGTTCTGAGTTCAGGGAAATTCACAGGTTATCCTATTTTACCCAGCTGATTGTTTCCAGGAAGTTCAGCGATAAGCTATCCTTACAAATTGCCCCTTCATTCCTCTATTTAAACTCAGTACCAAGGGGTTATAAGAATGCAAATTTTGCTGTTCATGCTGGTGGCAGGTATAAAGTTGCCGATTCGCATGCCCTGATTTTCGAGTACGATCAGCTTTTAACCAAGCAGGATTCAATAGTTGTGGATGGCAAGTATGCTGATAAACAGCCCATGCCTAATTTAACCCTTGGATGGGAAATTGGCACGGCAACCCATTGTTTTCAAGTATTTGTTGCTAACTACCAGCAAATCATAAATCAAAGAAACTTACTTTTTAATACCAATGATTTTAAGAAACGCAAATTCCTGGTTGGTTTTAATATTACCGTTAGATTCTAATTTTATAAGGGAAATTTGCTATGAATTTTAAAACAAACAGCACATTTTTAGCTTTTATTTTTGTCTTTTTCAGTTTTTCAGGTATTGCCAATAGTTTCGGTTTTGATTTCTTCAGGAAAAAAGACTCAAAGCGGGATACTTCCGTTTATGTATCGCCCTTTAAGGAGGAAAATGAGAAGTGTCTGAGCTGCCATGGACAGAAAGTTTACGAGTTTACAAATAGTAACACTGGTCTGACGCTTCGCGATCACATGTTCAGTGAGTTGATTATAAACCGCGACAAGTTTTACAGTTCAAATCACAAAAGTTTTAAATGTACCGATTGTCACTCAACAGATTATGAAAATTTTCCACATGCCGCAGAGCTGAGAATGGAACCATTCTACAGCTGCACTGACTGTCATGCCGGGGACGAGAAATATGCTCAGTACCATTTTGAGACCATTGAGGAGGAATACAATCAGAGTACCCATTACAAGCTTGAAAAAGAGGGCTTCTCCTGCTGGAAATGTCATAACCCCCACAGCTATCATATCAGCATCAGGAATACCGAAAATCTGAATGAGACTATATTGTATGACAACAAGATCTGCTTAAGCTGTCATGCTAATTTCGATAATTTTCAGCTCCTGACCGATAGAGAAGAGATCAATATCATGAAAACGCATGACTGGTTGCCGAATCAGGCCAATCACTTCAAGAGCGTTCGCTGTATTGAATGTCACACTCAAACCAATGATAGTATTCTGGTTGCGCATTTAATAAAACCAAAGGATCAGGCAATCAGGGGTTGTAACGAGTGCCATTCAAAAAACTCATTGCTACTGGCCACTCTTTATAAATTTCAGGTTAAAGAGCAACGAAAAGAAACCGGTTTTGTGAATGGTGTTATGATCAATGATTCGTATGTTATTGGTGCAAACCGGAATTTTTACCTGAACCTTACCAGTATTTTGATATTTGTTTTTCTCCTGGGAGTGATTGCAATGCATGTAGTATTAAGGTTAATTAAGACTAATAAAAAAGAAGATGTCTCATAAATTATATCTTTACCCGAAATGGATTAGAATCTGGCATTTAATCAACGCCCTGATGTTTATTGTACTAATTATTACAGGCATCAGTATGCAATACACCGATAAGGAGTCCACCTCTTTTATATTGCCCTTCGATTGGTCTGTTCGGTGGCATAACATTGCAGCTATTATTCTTACCATCAATTACATGATCTTTGTAATTGGGAATTATACCACCAAAAACAGCAAGCATTACAGGATTGAACGGAAAGGTATGTGGAAAGATCTGGTTACCCAATTTAAATTCTATGCGATTGGTATCTTTAGAGGTGAACCACACCCATTTCCGGTAACTGAGGAGGGCAAATTTAACCCATTACAAAAGTTTTCCTATGTAATGGCCATGTACATCGGTATGCCATTGCTAATCATCTCCGGGATTCTACTGTTATTCCCCGATTTGGTAATTAATCAGATTCTTGGAATCAGTGGGTTGCTTGTTACTGACCTGGTACACATAACCATGGGTTTCTTCCTGTCTATATTTTTGATTATTCACCTATATACCTGTACTCTGGGCAGCAAGCCCACAACCTTGTTTAAGAGTATGATTACTGGTTATCACGAATCAGATGAACATTAATCAATTAGAAGACAATTAAATGGATGAAATGAATCTGAATGATGCTAAAAGATCGTCCCGAAGGAATTTCCTGAAGAAATTCGGCATAGGAATCGGTGTTGCATCAGTTGCGGGGGTTGCAGGAGTTTCATTGGCAAAAGGGAGCGGGAGTTCTTATTCCGGGGAAATGATTAAGTTGCTCACCCCAGCTGGGAAACTCGTTGAAGTACCAAAAGAAGCAATCCGTGAGGCCAAGCTTCACACTGAGAAGTTGAAGGAAGAAGCCAGGAAAGGATTACCAAACAGAAAATTTGTCATGGTGATCGACTTATCCAAGTGTAAGAATGCCCGAAAATGCGTTGATGCATGCCAGGAAGGCCACATGCTCCCCAAAACCCATGAGTGGATTAAATTGTATCTTCTTCAGGATAGCCCAAGCACTGCAAAATACTGGTTCCCCCGCCCTTGCTTTCACTGTGATAAACCAATGTGTGTTAGCGTTTGCCCCGTTGGGGCAACCTATAAAAGGGAAGATGGGATTGTATTGGTTGATAACCAGCGATGCATTGGTTGCAAATTCTGTATGACCGGTTGCCCATATTCAGCAAGGGTTTTCAACTGGAAAGACCCTGAGGTTAACCTTCCCAAGGATTTTGCCTATGATCCTGAGCTCACCATACCACCAGTTGAGGGAACTGTTGGAAAATGCGTTTTTTGCGCTGATAAGCTTAGAAAAAATGAATTGCCCCGGTGTGTTGCAGCCTGTCCGATGGGTGTTATTTATTTTGGCGACCTATATGAGGATACAGTTACAAATGGTGTTGAAACATTGCGATTTAGCAAACTGATGGAGGACAGGGCGGGTTACAGGTACCATGAGGATTTGGGAACCTTACCCAGCGTTTACTATTTGCCACCCACTCAGCGAAGCTTCCCGGTTGAAAGAGGTTTAGAAAATCAGGATGAGTCAATAAAGGAGCGTTATAAGAATGCTGGCCCACGTTAACCGCTAAATCAATCAAAATGAATAATTCAAACGACCAACTCATAAAAAACCTCGTCCCTGAGATCGAGAAAACCAGTAAAACATGGTACTTCATTTTCTTTGTTTTTTTTGTTGTTTTCTCTATTGGGATTTACGGCCTGGTTAAGCAAATTGATGAAGGACATATTGTTACCGGGATGCGCGATAATGTGGTATGGGGAATGTACATCGTCAATTTTATCTTCTTTATGGGCTTAAGCTATGCGGGTGCTATTCTTTCCGGTACCTTGCACCTGTTTAAAACCTCGTGGCGCCGACCTGTAATCCGGATGGCTGAGCTGATTACCGTGATTTCACTTGTCATTGGACCTTTTTTCATCTTCTTCTGTATCGGACGTCTCGATAGGCTTTACTTTTTATTTACACATCCCCGAATTCAGTCTCCAATTACCTGGGACGTAATTGCCATATCCACAGACCTGATTGGTTGCTTTATTTTCCTATACCTTTCATTTATTGAGGATTTTGCCATTTTGCGAGACTATAAAGATCTTGAAGTTGCTCCATGGAAGAAAAAAGTTTATAGCATATTATCTCTGGGCTATACCGGAACTGAACAGCAAAAGAAAATCATATCCAGCGCCAGGAACATTATGGCTGTAATGATTATCGCCATTGCCATAATCGTTTACTCCGTATTATCCTGGATTTTTGGTGTTACCCTCCAACCCGGCTGGCATTCGACCATTTTTGGTCCCTACTTCGTGATTTCTGCAGTTTTTTCCGGTACAGCAATTATGATCATCCTGATGTGGATTTTCAGGAGAGTCTACCACCTGGAGGAGTACATAACAATTCGTCATTTTAAAAATATCGGCATACTCCTGATCATAGTTTCTGCATTTTACGGGTATTTTACGTTTAGTGATTACCTGACCAAATGGTACGGCTCGATGAAAATGGACTCAGTACTGATTGACCAGCTCTTTAGCAACTACTCCGTACTGTTCGTTTTTGCCAACTATATCGGGATCTTGTTACCAATCATTATTATCGGTTTTCCCAAATTCAGGACTATACCAAACATTACAATTGCTGCCGTAATTGCGCTAATTGCCCTATGGGTTAACCGTTACCTGATTGTTGTACCAACCCTGGAAAACCCATTTTTACCCATTCAGGACGAGCGAATCGATTGGCTTAGATATTCCCCTACCTGGATTGAGTGGGCTTTAACCCTTGCTGGTGTTTCTGTTTATGGAATGCTCTTTATGCTGGCATCGAAGATTGCACCTATCATTTCGATTTCCGAGATGCAGGAAATGAATGAAGAAGAAATTTTGAAGTAAATCTTGATAACATCAATTATGAAGCCATCACGAAATATCAGCCTTATCACTATACTGCTAGCTATTTCTTACCTTGGTTTTAGCCAGGGTGAACTGATCAGCCCAGATTTTCTTTTTCAATACTATAAGAATAACGAGAATCAGCGCATTCTTAAAACAACTTTAACCTACACTCTAAAACGTCGTGAAATCCCTTTAAAAGGATTTGAAATTCAGTTTTATGCTGATATAAATAAAACGAATTTGCTGGGCAAATCTGTAACAGATGATAAAGGTTTAGCAACCTTTACAATACCCGATAACGCCAATCTTCCTATTGATAAAAATAATTTCTGGAACTTCTCCAGCGAATTTAAAG
>CAZKHG010000034.1:0-36527 GCA_964552655.1 uncultured Rikenellaceae bacterium | reverse complement strand
AGCACCAGCTCCTGGTTGAGCTGGTTCTTCAGGAATTCTTCAACCACCTTCCGCCTGTCACTGCCTTCTTCACTCTCATCGTCCTGAGGATGGGCAATAATTGCAAAAAGTTGCATTAAAGCCTTTAAAATTGATTCACTCATGCATTAGAGAATTAGTTTTTTCCTGAACATAAGCTGTTCATGGCTTGTACCCAATAAGTAACATTACATATCCCGGGATGAATTTAGTATTTTTTACGTCAACCTGTATGATACATGTAATAGATGAAGCAAATTTAAAGTCCCAGTAAGGGGAGAAATCGTAGCTGGAGTTGGAGAATAGCAGGTTTTTTTCAGTGTCATACACAGAAAATATCAAATCACCCTTTTTCAGGTTTGTGCAGGCAACAATTCTGTACGTATTATCTCCATAGAAGGTAGTTCTGAACTCCACTTTCTGATCGGGTTTAAGGGGCGCAAAATATTCCTGTCCATCGGATATAAACTCAGGTGAATAGTAAAGCGAGCAAATATTCTCCAGCTGTTCTAACTGTGAGTATGCTGAATTTACCATGGAAACAAAAGTAAAAATCAGGATCAGTCTTAATGAGCTTAATGTTGTAAAAAATTTTGGCATAAGTTGCTACCCTATTATTTGATTTCTTATGGCTTCAATCTTTTTGCTGATGGAATCAAGGTGATACTCGGACATCACTATTCTTGACTCGCTGTTGATGTAAATGATCTTATTCTTTATATCTATCCTGGGTTCCTTGTATGAGTATGAAAATATTATCCCATCAAACTCATTGGCAAGATCAATCAGCCCATCGATGAGTTTCGAAAATTCCGGTGATTTGTAATAGTACGGGGTAAGCACTTCTATCAGGTTATCGAGCGGATGTTTTTGCTCTCCAATGCGGTTAATGATCTCCCTGTTGTGGCTGGTTTTGGCAATTCTTGTAAGAATATAGATACTTTCCACCCAGCCCCCGGCAATGATCAGCGCTCCCACATTTTTCCTGTCATTCACCCTCAGGTAAGAATCGGCGTTTTGGTATGTTCTGGACATTAAGGAAAGTAAAGAATCCTTGTTGTTGATGTTTTTCTCAATCGTTTTGAAAAACTCCTGATCAAAGGCAATGCTGATGCCCAGCTGATCACTAAGCTTTTTAATGGCGCCCAAATAGGATACAGATTGAGGAGTTTTTTCGTAAATATTCATGTAGCTCAAATCTGTCCCGTAAATGCCAATATTCAGCGCCTGGTTAAAACCTGTATTGTATTTCTTGTAGTTCTCAGTTGGATTGGTCAGGGTTTCATCAAACGGAATATTATGCTTTCGAATTAAACTTGCTGCCTGATATGGCGAGGGTAACGGGAAGAGCGAGTTATCAAACTTCACCAGCATTGAAAGGGTATCGGGCAAATTATTTTTGTTGAGAAGTAAAGACTTATCATCTTTTTGCTTGTACGAACAGGAGAGCAAAAAGGAAAGGGAATAAGCTATAAATAGAAACCTAAATACGATTTGAAAAGATTTTCTGAAATCCATTGTGATGTTTTTTCTTTTCTTTGATGCAAGTAAGAAAAAATAACTGAATAATCAAAGCAATTACTATCAGAACCTTAAATTGTTTGGTTTGATAAAGTATTCCTAAACCGGTTGATTTAAACTTATTTGCCCTTAAAAAAGTTTTTGAAAACATCGCTTGTTAGGGCAGGCAAATTAACTAAATCCATTACATTTGAGGCTAGATTAACCGTTAACCAACTCTTATTATGAAGAAAGCCATTCTCCTGCTGATGCTGATAGTTTTCTACCTGGGATCAATCTCGCAGGTAAAGCAGCTATCATTACAACAAGCCGTTCTTGGTCAGCTTACTGAGTTCTCCCCAAAAACATTGAATAACCTTAGCTGGAGACCCGAAACTGATTTTTACACCTACGTATCGGGCGATACTCTTATTCAATCCGATGTAAGAAACGGTAAGAAAACAGCAATTCTTTTATTAAGCGAAATAAATGATCAGCTTTCAGCTCTCAATCTGTCTCCGGCTAAAGATTTGAGAAGAACAAAATGGCTTACCAAAAACCAGCTGAGTTTTAACCTGGATAAAAGCCTGATTTTCTTTGATGTAACGTCAAAAAAGGTGGTTCATTCATTTGGGATGGAGGAAGGAGCAGAAAACAACGATCTTAGCCCTGATCTTAAACATTTATGCTTCACGATAAATAACAACCTCTTTATTACAGGTGATGAAGGAAATACTATTCAAATTACCAACGATAAGGATCTTAATATTGTAAATGGACAAAGTGTCCACCGTAATGAGTTTGGTATAAATAAAGGAACCTTCTGGTCCCCAAAGGGCAACTATCTTGCATTTTATAGGATGGATCAGATCATGGTAACCGATTACCCGTTGGTTGATATCTCAACCAGGATAGCAACCCTTAAAAATGTGAAATACCCAATGGCCGGGATGACCAGCCATGAAGTAACAGTTGGTATTTATAATCTGGTTTCTAAAGATATCGTCTATATTAAAACCGGAGAACCAAAAGATCAGTTTCTGACCAATATTGCCTGGGGCCCTGATGAAAAATCTCTTTATATCGCCATTATCAACAGAAAACAGAACCACATGTGGTTTAATCAGTATGATGTAAAAACAGGGGACCTGGTTAAAACACTTTTCGAAGAAACAAACTCAAGGTATGTTGAACCTCAGGAACCGATAACATTTCTCAACACAAAACCCGATCTGTTTATCTGGCAGAGTAAGCGCGACGGGTGGAATCACCTGTTCCTATACAAAACCGATGGCACGCTGGTTCAACAACTTACAAAAGGGAACTGGGATGTTACAGATTTTTTAGGCTGCGATAAAGCTGATCGTTATATTTACTATACTTCCTCGAAATCAAACCCTCTGGAAAAGCATTTTTACAGCACTGATTTGAAATCTTTGAAGGAAACAAAACTCACAACTTTAAAGGGAACACATAGACCTATCATATCCCCTACATTCAGCTATTTTATTGATTTTACAAACAGTGTTGAAATCCCAAACCAAATTGACCTTCTAAATATCAATGGTAAATCAATAAAAAACCTGCTTAAAGCAGATAATCCTTTTAATGGCTGGGCGGTGCCCCAACCGGAGATGATAAAACTTAAAACGGCTGATGGTCAAACCGATTTATACGCAAGGATTATAAAACCATACGATTTTGATCCGGGTAAAAAATATCCGGCAATAGTTTATGTTTACGGTGGTCCACATTCACAGCTGGTAACAGATACCTGGCTCGGTGGTGCCCGCCTTTGGGAGTACTATATGGCAAATAAAGGTTACATAATGTTTACCCTCGATAACCGGGGAACAGACAACCGGGGATTTGATTTTGAAAGTATCATTCACCGGCAACTGGGCACAGTTGAAGTGGAAGATCAAATCGTTGGTGTAAAATATATAAGTTCACTCCCTTATGTCGATGCCAACAGGATTGGTGTGCATGGCTGGAGTTATGGTGGATTTATGACTGTTTCGCTAATGCTTAAAACCTCAGATTATTTTAAAGTTGGGGTTGCTGGTGGACCAGTAATTGATTGGAAATATTACGAGGTGATGTATGGTGAGCGGTATATGGATACACCTGATGAAAACCCCGAGGGTTATAAAAAGTCTGATTTGAAAAATTATGTCACAAACCTTAAAGGTAAACTACTTATCATACATGATGATCTGGATGAAACGGTAGTACCCCAGAACAGCTTAACCTTCCTGAAGGAGTGTATAAGAAACGGCGTTCAGGTTGATTTCTTTATGTATCCACAGCACGAACATAATGTCCGGGGCAAGGAAAGGGTTCACCTCATAGATAAAATTATCAGGTATTTTGATCAAAACCTGTAACTTACAAGTTGAAATCAGCTGTTTCATACCGCCGGGTTTGGGAAATTGCTTACCCAATAATGATTGGAAGCGTTGCCCAGAATGTTATTAACGTAACAGATACTGCTTTTCTGGGTCGTTTGGGTGAAGTTGCCCTGGGAGCCGGAGCAATAGGCGGTCTTTTCTACCTGGCAATTATAATGCTTGGCTGGGGTGTTGGAATTGGTGCACAAATCATTGTAGCCAGAAGACATGGTGAAGGGAAATCACAACAAATTGGAAGTACAATAGACCATGCTGAGTATTTCCTTTTACTCCTTGCATTATTGTTAATTTTATTTTACCAGTTGTTTGGGCATTCGCTACTGTCTTATATGGTTAAATCGGATAAAGTGCTGGCGGCAAGTATCTCCTTCCTCGATTACCGCATCTGGGGTTTGTTTTTTGCATTCACCTACTTTTCACTTCGGGGGTTTTATGTTGGCATTGGGCTGACCAAAGTGATTACTTACACAACAATTACTATGGTGGTTGTAAATGTAATACTTGCCTATTCCTTGATATTCGGTCATTTAGGGTTCACTGCAATGGGGATTAAAGGTGCTGGGCTGGCATCGGTTATTGCTGAGTTCTCAGGCATGATTGCAGTTATCTTTTATTCTTCCTATTACAAATACCGAAGCAGATATAATTTATTCCGCTTTAGAAACTTTAACATGGACAGGATGTTCAAACTTCTTGATGTGTCTGTCCCCCTGATGCTTCAAAATTTCTTTTCGTTTTCTATCTGGTTCCTGTTCTTTTTAATCATTGAAAAAATGGGAGAAGTTCAACTTGCAGTATCGAATATCGTGCGAAGTATTTATGTGGTTTTACTGATACCCATTATGGGTTTTGCCACTTCTGCCAACACGCTGGTTAGCTACGAAATAGGTCAGGGCAAGTCTGGCGAAGTAGTTTCGCTCACCTGGAGAATTGCAATTTTAAGCGCTGGCCTTTCATCTATTCTTTCAGTACTTTGCATTTTACTGCCTGATACAATTTTATCTGTTTATACAAATGATGCTTTACTGATTAAATTATCGAACCCGATATTACACATAGTAACTATCGCTTCTGTTATTCTTTCCATAGCTTTTGTTCTATTTAACGGTGTTTCTGGGACAGGTAAAACGAGAGTATCGCTATTTATTGAGCTGGCAATCCTGATGGTTTACATCCTGCTAACCTGGTATATCGCATTATGGGCAAAATGGGATCTTTCCTATGTGTGGTCAGTTGAAATAGTTTATGGTGTACTTTTATCTTTAAGCTCCTTTATTTACCTGAAATCATACCGGTGGGTAGGAAAAAAAGTTTAGCCTATTTACAATATCTCTGGATTAACTTATAGGACTGAGGTAAACCCAGTTCACCAGCTTTGCTTATATCAATACAACCCTTTATTTTTTCACCCTTAATTAGCAATGCTAAACCCCTGTTATAGTAAGCCTCAACAAATTTCGGGTTAATTTGAATAGCCCTGGAATATGCATTTGCAGCCGACTCCAATTCCTCCATAAGAAAATAAGTATTCCCAATATTATATGGAATTACTGAAAGTTCCGGCTCCAAGCCCTCCAACTCCTTAAGAATGGCTAAACCTTCATTATAGTTTATATTTGTTGATTTATTTGCGCTTTCGTTGATAAACATATTTCTACCTAACGATACTGTGCCAACCCCATAATCAAACTGCTGAATGTACCTGGCCATTTCGATTTTCTCCACTGCGAGGTTCAACTTTATCAGTGGGTTATCCGCTAAGAATTTCAAGGTTTGCTCATACTCACTAACTGCCAGATTGAATTTTTTTAGAGCTGAAAAATTTATTGCTGCCAAAAAATGTGCTAGCCCCTCGTTTCTGTTTATCAACAGAGAATCGGTTGGTTTAAAGGCACCCTGTTTATTGGTAAACTTAAACCTATAACCTTTTATCAGGTTTTGGTTAAAATCATCCAGAACCTTTTTTTCGTTATCTTCAAATCCGTCAGGATCACTTTTTGGTATAATGGAAACATAAAAAAATGGTAGAAAACCTGAACTTATACTGTATTCATCCAAGCTTTGCATGTTAAATTTACCAGAGTTGAAATCGGTATTGAACGATAAGAGCTTATTAAACTTCTGGCTTGTATCAGCCATGGCCAAATATGCATCCTGCGATGAAGATTTGTATTTCCTTACCTTTTGGTTGGCAATGGTATAATCTTGTTCCGCCCCTTTTAGGTCGCCAATTCTCTGTTTAGAAAACGACCTGTTAAGGTAGGCATTGGCAAAATCAGGAAAGAGCTCTATGGCTTTGGTATAGTCAGCAATTGCATCATTATAGCGTTTTAGTTCAATCAGAACTGAAGCCCGGTTATAATAAGCAATAACATTTTCAGGGTTAAGTCTTACCAGCTGATTATAATCATACAGGGCAGAACTTAAATCGCCAATTTGCGACTTAATCAGGGCCCTGTTATAGAGTGAAAGTGAGTTTGCAGGATCCATAATAAGCACTCTGTCGAAGTCAGCTATGGCACCCTTAATATTTCCCATCGAATTCCTGATGAGAGCGCGGGAGAAAAAGTTGAATGTTGAGGTTGAATCAAGCTGTATGGCCTTATCCAGGTCAAAAAGAGCCAGGGCAAACTTTCGTTGCTCAAAAAACACCCTCCCCCGCCTGGCGTAAGAATCGGAATAGAAAGGGTTGTATTTTATTGCGTTACCAAAATCCTCAATTGAACCAATTGTATCGCCAAGAAAAAGTTTTGAGGTAGCCCTGTTGAGCCAGGCATCAGGGTTATTTGGGGTGAGCCGTATTACCCGGCTGAAATCATCTGCAGCTTTGGTGAACTGGTGAAGCTGAAAAAAAGTCACACCTCGGCTAAAAAGAAAATCGGGATTATTGGGTTTGATGGCAATGGCAAAATCCAGATCTTTTAAAGCCTCTCCAAACATCGAGAGTTGATTTTCAACATTGGCGCGATAATGGTACGCCTGAACCATAACCGGGTTAAACCTGATTGAGGTGGAGAAATCTGCAATAGCCCCGTGATAATCCTGCAGGTAGTATTTAGCAACACCTCTGAGGAACCAGCCCTCATAGAGTGTTGAATCAGCATTAATAAGTGTATTCAAATAACCAATTGATTCCTTAAACTTACCCTGGGAGATCAACTTTTGTCCCTGGTAAAAAAAGTAGGCTTTATTCAGCTGCGCAAACGAATTGCTGATGAGGAATATAAACCCTAAAAGTAGCTGATATTTAACCAGTTTCTTCAAAACTATTTTTTACGTTGAGTATTACTTTTCTTTTTTGCTACCTCTGTTTCTGATTTATCAAAATCAACCGTTCTGATATTGGCCATGTTCCATAAAACCCTTTGCTGGTAACGTAACATATATGCACTTGGATGAGATGGGTTTCTTTTAGTGGGATTTGGTAGAACAGTGGTTAAAATTGCTGCCTGATATTTATTAAGTAATGATGAGGGTTTGTTAAAATACATCTTAGCAGCTGCCTCAACGCCATAAACCCCAATGCCAAACTCAGCAATGTTGAGGTAAACCTCCATAATCCTCTTCTTACTCCACAAAGCCTCCATTCCTATTGTAAAGTAAGCTTCCAACCCTTTTCTCAGCCACGATCGCCGCGGCCATAAAAAAAGGTTCTTGGCAGTTTGCTGTGATATTGTACTGGCCCCCTTTAGCCTACGCCCTTTTTTATTTGATTCCATTGCTTTCTGGATTGATTCAAAATCAAAGCCCCAGTGCTCTATAAAACGGTTATCCTCAGCGGCAACAGCAGCCAGAACCATATTAGGGGAAACAGATTCCAGGTTAACCCAATCCTTATTAATCGCTGATTTTTTCCCATCCCTCAAAGCTTTATAATGTTTGTTTAACATGAGCATTGTGATGTTGGGGTTCACAAAACGATAGATGAAAATTGTTAGAACACTTGTAATGAAAGCCGCAGCAATGAATAAGATAATCCCCCCCAGAAACCATGTTTTTGGTGTATTATCAGAAATCTTTGTTGGGCTCTTTTTAAAGAGGTACATTGGGTAATAAATAATCAGGGCAAGATATAAATTTTTGGATAATAAATCAGCCAGAGCGCGATACAGAAGTTTTTTTCAGCTAAATTTAACTTGACATTGCCAAACCAATTCCTTAACTTATACATCGAACAAAATCAAACCAGCCATGGACGAAAACCTTGTAACAATAGCAACTGAGAATTTTGCCAGCGCTCAGATTCTTCAAACTTACCTTGAATCGAATGGTATAGAGTGTTTTCTCAGTAATGTAAACATGGTACAGCCTAATATATCTGAAGGTGTGAAGGTTCAGATCAGGGGATCGGATGCCGAAAAAGCCATTAAACTACTGGCTCAAAAGAATACCAAAGAGGAACAGAAAAAATTAACCACACCCCGTAAAATACTTGTTCCCATTGATTTCTCCTTGCCTTCACAAAATGCTGCCAGGTATGCCCTGTTGCTTGCATCAAAATATGGATCTGAAATTAAGCTACTGCATATTTTCAACTCGCCAATGGTGGATATGATTCCATTTACCGATGCAGCAAGTGTTCAGATTGATATTGATCTCAACTACAACATCATCTATAAAGCGGCAAAGGAGAATCTTATCAAGTTTTACAATGAGCTCAAAGAATTTGCCGAACAAACCGGCTTAGGGAATATCAAAATTGGTTACTCTTTAGCCGAGGGATATGCTGCTTATGGGATTATCGAGATGAGTAAAAGGTATAATCCCGGGATCATCATTATGGGAACAAAGGGACAAGGTTTCAGGAGTACTGAGCTGGTTGGGAGTGTAGCCACCGAGGTTTCAGCCGAAACACACCTTCCTTTACTGGTAATTCCCGAAGCGGCTGTTCTGAAAGGTGTTGACGAAGCCAAAAACATTCTTTATGCCACAACATTCGATGAAACCGACCTTTTAGCTATTCGGAAGCTGATAAGTATAATTTCACCGTTTGATAACGTTAACATACATTGTTTGCACATCTCCAGCAACCCTGAAAATGCTCTTGTTAAGGCAAAAATGACCAACATTAAGGGATACTTTCAAAGTATAAATCCAAAGGTAAAAGTGGAATGTGTTATAAATAAAGGGAAAGATGTGGAAAGCGAATTTATTAAGTACATTCATGAGAAACGGATTAATCTGGTTGCGCTCACGCACCTGAAAAGGAGTATGATCTACAAAATATTCAACCCTTCACTTTGCAAAAGGATGCTTTATGATTCCGATGTGCCTGTTCTGCTATTCCCGGGCTAACTATAAACTTTTTAAAAATTACTCTGCAATCATATTGTGAAAGACATTGGTAACATCTTCGTCTTCCTCTATTCGCTCAATTAATTTTTCAACTTCTTCCTGTTGTTCCGGGTTAAGTTTCTTTGTATCGTTGGGAATTCTTTCGAACTGAAAAGTGAGGATATTCATCTCCTTCTCCTCCAGAAAACGTTGAATGGGGCCAAATTGTGTAAAATCAGCATATATCATAACAGAATCCTCTTCGGCAAAAACTTCTTCCACGCCAAAATCAATCAGCTCCAGCTCCAGCTCCTCTAAATTGATGCCTTCCTTCATCTCAACCTTAAAGGAGCACTTGCGTTCGAACAAAAAATCGAGCATACCGGTGGTGCCAAGGGAACCTCCAAACTTGTTAAAATAGCTGCGGATGTTTGCAACGGTCCGTGTTGGGTTATCAGTGGCAGTTTCAACCAGAACGGCAATTCCGTGGGGAGCATAACCCTCATAAACAACCTCTTTATAATCCTTCTGATCCTTTTCCGTTGCTTTTTTAATAGCCCTTTCCACATTATCCTTAGGCATATTCTCCGATTTGGCTGTCTGGATCAGCAACCTTAACTTGGGATTGCTCTCCGGGTCCGGTCCGCCTGCTTTAACTGCAATGGTTATCTCCCTTCCAATCCGGGTAAAAACCCTGGCCATATTCCCCCAACGTTTCATTTTGCGGGCTTTTCGGTATTCAAATGCGCGTCCCATAGTTTATGTTTTTGTTTTTCTAAAAAGATTTGCAAATATAAAAAAGTAACCAGATGGTTAATTATAAGTTAGCAAAGAAAAGTTTTTAAAAATTTTTGAAATCTGGTTTTTACCGATACATTTAGGTTCGATTTTTACAAAGAAAATCAGAATAAAATTAAACTATAAATAAGCAATTACAATGAACAGCAGGTTTAATCTTACCCAGGAAGAGATAAATCAGATTATAAATGATTCCATAGTTTGTCACGTTTCAATGGTTGATCAGGATAGCTCACCTTACGTCCTCCCCTTCAATTTTGGGTATAAGGATAATAGGTTATATTTACATTGTGCCCCGGAAGGCAAAAAAATAAAGATATGGGAGTCAAATCCCAGGGTTTGCGTTGCTTTTAGCACCGATTACAAAATGCGGGTTCAGAACGAAAACGTTGCCTGCTCCTATACTATGAGGTATAAAAGTGTCCTGATCTATGGAAAAGTAATCGCCATCTCAGGTTACAATGAAAAGATTGATGTTATGAATATTTTCATGGAGAAGTATTCGGGGAGAAAGGATTTCACCTACAACAGTCCTGCTATTAATAATGTTAAAGTATTTGAAATATTAATTGATAAAATTGAAGGTAAAATTTATGGGTACTGATGGCTCACTGGCACTTAGCTATTAAATTTTAGAATTATCGTGTAAAAAAACATCAAAAAGCTGACTTGATATTCAAAAAAGTTTATCTTTATTTAGTTAATTTTTAGTAATCATTATCTTATTTATCATATTCATTTTTTCAGTGAATTTATACAATGGCTAGTATCAGAGATCTAAAAAAGGATATCAATAATCTGGTGAATCATTTTATTGATGAATGCTACACCCAGCTGGCATTTTCGCCCATATCAAATCATGAGAATATAATAGACATTATTTCCGATGTTGTTCAGCTACGCGAAACAATGATTAGCAAGCTTAACAAGAAATCGTTCGAACAAAGCAACACCTCAAGCAAAAAATACTATTCCGGCATCATTGCTGATTTTTATAAACAGGTAATCGAATTAACTGAACGGTTAAACTCTCTTGAATACTGATATGTCAACATTTATTGATCTTGCCAGGAAGAGGTACAGCTGCAGATCGTTTACAAAAGAACCCATACCAAATAGCTTAATTGAACAGGTAATTGAAGCCGCCCGAGTTGCACCTTCAGCCACCAATTCTCAGCCATGGTTTTTTATAGTTATCACTGATGAAATCATGTTGAAGGAGATAAAATCTTGCTATTCAAGAACATGGATTGAATCCGCTCCCGTAATAATTGTAGCCTGCGGTGATCATAGCCAATCGTGGAGGAGGGCAGATGGCAAGGATCATTGTGACATTGATCTGGCTATTGCAATAGATCATATCACCCTTGCCGCAGCAGATCTTGGCCTGGGAACCTGTTGGGTTTGCAAGTTTAATGCCATGAGCTGTTCTGCAATTCTAGATTTACCATCCCATATCACCCCAATTGCTCTGATCCCTATAGGGTTCCCGGCCGATAGTTCAAACCCAACCAGGCACGATGCCAAAAGAAAAAAGTTGAATGAAATTATGAAGTGGAACGGGTTTAAGGTTTAAACCCTTGCAGTATAACCTTTTATCATTTTTGATAGCTCCTTTGCCCTGCCATTGGTTACTACTTCTAGTTCCGACCAGAATTTTTTTCCATGATTTTTATGCCTGGTATGGCAAAGCTCATGTAATATGATAAAATCAATCAGTTCATTAGGCAATTTCATCAGAAAAATGCTTAGGTTGATGTTATTCATTGCGGAGCAGCTCCCCCAGCGGCTCGAGGTTTTTTTTATTCGTATTGCGTTAAATCTGTACCCAAATTTTTCGGCCAGATAGTGAACCCTTTCTGGCAGGTATTCGTTGGCCTCATTACGGTAAGCAGTCTCAATTCCCCTGATGGCAGCCTGCTGAACCATGCCATTCTCAAAACCCAGTTGCTCAGGGTAAGAAATAATAATTTCAGGTTTAACCACCCTAACCCTTATTTTATCGGAAGTGGTTGGGAAAAACCTTAAAATATGATCCCTGGTTCTGAATTCCTCAAATCCTAAAGTTTTAAGCTGCGTTTCTTTTAGCTGGTTCAGCTTTTCAACAATCCACCCTGATTTTGAGAGCACAAACGATTCAGCGGTTTTGAAGGATAAAACCCCAGGAATGGTAACCCTTACCCCACGGGTATTCCTGATAGCAATGGTTAACCGTCGTGCTCTGAGATTTCTTTTATAGGTAATATCCCCAATTTTCGGGTAATGTATAATCTGATCAGGTAGTTTTTTCAAAGAATTACTGTTTAAGAATCCATACCCCGGGAAATTGTTCAGCAACGGATGACTGTTTATTTTCTGCCTGATCACGCGTGTTAAATCTTCCAATGGATACGGCGTGCATACCCGATTTTTGCATCACTATTTCGGTTTGGTACCCTGATTTACTGATTTTTTCGGAGTATTTCTTGGCATAATCGGGGTTTTTAAAACTCCCCACTACTACATAGTAGTTTACTCCTGAAATTACCTGAGCATTAGCGTTTTTTATAAGTTCTTCTTTAATCGCCTCTTCATTCTCAATTTGCTTCTTCTCAACTTCTTTTTCAGAGGTGATTTTACCCGCATCTGTCTCATTCAAGTCATTAAATGTCTGATCAATCTCATCAGCCGATACATTCTGGTTACTGGTTACCTTATCTGAATCATTCTGGT
Organism: uncultured Rikenellaceae bacterium; assembly: GCA_964552655.1. Taxonomy (GTDB): domain Bacteria; phylum Bacteroidota; class Bacteroidia; order Bacteroidales; family Tenuifilaceae; genus CAZKHG01. The sequence goes on along the minus strand of CAZKHG010000034.1, from coordinate 23,814 downwards.
TCTCCAAGCTGGATGTTGCTGAACTGTCAACGGTCAAATCCGATTCTGGTGAGAAAAAGTAATGTCTGCCTACTAAAAAGAGAACCAGAACAACAGCAATAACCCCAATGGTGATGATTAGGCTGCTATAGCTCCTATCCACCCCTTCTTCTGTTGGCTCCATTTTCATCCCAACACTTGAAGTATCTCCCTTTTTCTCATCCACCCCAGTTTTTAGTTCTTTTTTATTTTCAGTTTGATTTGATTTAGCCTCAGCTTTTACAGGTTCTATTATAATTGGTGAAACAGGTTCAGGAATTTGCTTTTTTTCAACAGGTTCGGAGTTTATACTTGATTCTATTTCAATCAATTCTCCTTTTACTTCCACTTCTTTTGCTGTTTGATTTTCGATAGAATCAATTTCATTCGATTTTTCCACAACTGGTTCAATGGTGTGGGATTCCTCAATTTTCTCGATTATTTCGGGCTCAACCTTTTTGGTGCTTTTCCTCTTTTTTGGTACAACCTCTGGTTCAATCTTGGCATCTTCTTTCTTAACTGGTTCCTGAATAATTATCTCTTTTTTGACCTCTTCAGTGGGTAAATCTTTCTGAGGTTCCTTAGTGTTTGTTACCGGAACAAACATACTTTTTAACTCCTCTGCAGGAAATGTGTCTTTATCTGGGTCGGTGCCATCTGAAGAGCTGATCAGATCTTTATTGATGGGAATACGCGATATGGTTAACTTCTCAACCTGAGCTCTTTTGCCTTCAATCCTTCTGAACTTTTTCTGAACTTCGGTTTTGGGCTCCTCGGTTGGATCATCTGCCCAGGGATCTTTCCTTTCATCTACCTCGGGGACTTTTATTGACTCGGTTTTTTTGGGGATTATTTCCTGGGGTGGTGTAACAACAATTGGTTTTTCAACCGGTGGAATTTTTTTAGATAAGTCACTGAGTACAAAAGTTATGCTCCCTCTCGAATCCCGTTTTAGGCTTCCCAGGGTTTCTATTTGGAAAACACCTTTCTCCTGAAGTTCATTCTTAATTTCATCAATAAAAGCATGAATTAATTTTGATGCTTCCTCTTTGCTGATTCCTCTATTCTTGGCGATATATACTTCAAGCATTCCATCGTTATAACGAAGGAACGGGCTGAAGGTGAGGTTGCTTGGGTTAAATCCCTTTTCACTGCTTTCTTTTACCAGGAATGCACCAAACTCAGGCAGGATAACTCTAGTATTCTGTCGGATAAATTCAACGAGATCCTTTGTTGTCATGGATAATTAGTTTAGCAAACAAAATCAAAATTACAAACAATTTTTGAGCAAGACAACTACCCGGTTAAGTTATAACCAAATTAACCAAGTTGTACCTATAACACATTGTTATTGGACGATCTTATCGGGTTATGAATATTTACATCGGGTGTAAAATGAAAGGGGCAATTGCTTCAAGTGGAAGAACTTTATCGGCTGCGCCAAGTTTAATTGCTTCTTTCGGCATACCAAAAACAACGCAAGTTTTCTCATCCTGGGCAATGGTTTTGGCTCCTGCTTCTTTCATTTCCAGCAAGCCCTTGGCTCCATCATCACCCATGCCGGTCATTATTACACCTATTGCATTGGCTCCGGCAAACCGGGCCGTACTTCTGAACAGTACATCAACCGATGGCCGATGCCGGTTAACCAAAGGACCTTCCTTTACTTCAACATAATACCTTGCACCGCTACGTTTTAAAAGCATGTGAAAATTTCCGGGAGCAATAAGCGCCTGACCACGAAGTACATTATCCCCGTCTTTAGCTTCTTTTACGGTTATCTTACAGAGCTCATTTAATCGATTGGCAAAGGATTGGGTGAATTTTTCGGGCATATGCTGTACAATCAAAATGCCTGGGGTATCAACTGGTAATGCCTGTAAAAATGTACTCAAAGCTTCTGTACCACCGGTTGAAGCGCCAACGGCTACAACTATTTCAGTGGTTTTAATCATGCTTTGATTAAATGGCGATGCAGGTAAAACGGCATCGGCTGATAGCTTGGGTTCCACCCTAACCGGCTCAACTATTAACCTTCTCCTTTGCAGTTTAGCATTTGCAGCAGCTTTAATTGCATCACAAATACGAATTTGTGACTCCTCAATAAACTGCTTGGTGTTCATTTGGGGCTTTGTGATAATATCCACTGCACCAAATTCCAGCGCCCTGATGCCAGAAGCGGTTGCACTATCTGTTAAACTTGATATAATTACAACAGGTATAGGGTGTTGCGACATAATTTTTTTCAGAAATGTTAACCCGTCCATTCGGGGCATTTCTACATCAAGGGTAATAACATCAGGGATTTCCTCGGAAATTTTTTTGGCAGCAAAAAAGGGATCTGAAGCAGTACCTAATACCTCTAGCAAAGGATCAGATGATATAATTTGAGCTAAACTTTGCCTCACCACTGCTGAGTCATCAACAATTAAAACTTTAATTTTACCTGTCATGCCTAAATTTTATGCAAGTTTAAGTACTGCCTTTTCAATAAACTTGTGTTTTACCTCACCTGTAGAGGTGTCGAACTCGATTTTCCGGCCATTCTTCCCCCCAACACTCTTTGCAACTATCGGAATTTTATACTCCTCAAGCATTTCTGTTGCTATTTTAATGTTTCTTTCGCCAATAATAAACTGTTTAATGGTTGTTTCTATCACTTCGCCACCACCAAAAACCTTTGCAATCAGGTTTTTCTTATCCGATCCCATTAACAACATTTTCTCAACCAATCGCTCAATTGCTATGTTCCCGTACTTGGGGCTGGCTAATCCTTGTCCATTCCAATATGGTAACATAAAATGGTTAATGCCTCCTGTTTTTTTCACCGGATCGAAGAGGCAAACGGCAACACAGGACCCAAGTATAGTTGTAACTTTAAACGGGGTCTTGCTGGCAAAAAGAGCAGCCGGGTAAAGGAAGTGGGATTCTAACTCTTTCATTAAATGAAAAAATTAAAAAGTCTGTTCGTCAGAATCGAAAAAGGTTTCATTGGCATCCGATGCAAACCCTTCTGTTGGTTGATCCGACTCCGGGATACATATCGTAAAACATGCGCCTTTCCCCAATTCACTTTCAATATCTATTTTACCATTTAACATTTCAATCATCGCTTTGTTTACTGATAAACCCAACCCATGCCCCCTGTTTAAGGAGTTGATCCCAGAATCAAGCCGTTTAAAGCGATCAAAAATTATTTTCTGATTTTCTTTGGATATACCTATACCAAAATCCCTTACCGCTACTTTTAGACAGGATTTCTCTTCCCAGGCTTTTATTGACACAACTCCTGATTCAAAGCTGAAATTAATGGCATTGCTGATCAGGTTTGCCAGAATAAGTTTGAGTTTCTCAGGATCCGTTTTAAATACAAAAATATCGTCTGGGGTTTTTATATTAAATTGATAGTCAAATTGAATCTTTTTCTTCTTCGCCTCAAACTTAAATGAGTCTATCACGCTCTCAATCAGATTATTAATATCAACATTAAAAATTTCGGGGGATATTTCGCCAGCTTCAATTTTGGCGGCAACGAATATGTTCCTGAATTGAAAATCGAGGTTAAAGGCTTCGGTATGAATCAGCGAAATCATTGATACCACTTTTTTCCAGTTCTCTTTATCAACCGATAGGATTGCCCTGGATAGCCCGAGGATAGAGGTAAAGGGGTTGATTATCTCATTGGTAATATTGGAAACAAAGTGGCTTTTCATCGATTCGGATTCCTCGAGCTTTTTGTTGACCTGTTTAAGCTCTTCGTTCAGCTCTTTGAGCTCTTTAAGGGATTTTTTATTCTGCTCGAACCTCAACTTCAATTCTGCTAAAAGTTCTTCATCGTTTAAATGGGTAACCATAGCTGTAGGTTTTTAGGGTATTTATTTATTGCAAAATTCTGATTAGGTCTTCCAACCGGAATGGTTTACTGATATATTCATCCATTCCTGCCTCAAAACATTTTTCACGGTCACCCTTTACCGTATTGGCAGTCATGGCAATAATCCTGACCGGATTAAGGGGTTGATCAGCAGCACTTTCAATAGCTCTTATTCGCTGGGTTGTCTCAAAACCATCCATAAGCGGCATGCTTATATCCATCATAACAACATCATATAGTCCAGGTTGAAACTTATTAACAGCATCCATGCCATTTAGCACGCTATCCACTTTATGCCCAAGTTTCTGAAGGGCAAATACAGCAACCTTATTATTTATGGGATTATCTTCCACCAGAAGCACTTTTAATGGCTTGAAAACGCCAGGTGATTCGGTTTCAATTGGCTTAACATTCTGCGTTGAACTTCCCTTAAACACCTCAAAATCAACAGAAAACCAAAATGTTGAACCTTCACCCAGCTGGCTTCTAACGCCAATTTCGCCGCCCATAAGTTCAACCAGTCTTTTGGCTATAACCAGCTCTAGCCCGTTGCCTTCAAACTGATTATTTTTTATTTGGCTGTCAATGTTGGAGAAAGTTTGAAAAAGTTGCGATATCCCCTCTTTTGAAATTCCAATTCCTGTATCAATTACCTCAAAAACCATTTTTGATTTTCGTTCGCTAATTGTTTTTGGCTGCCGAACTATTACTTTAACACCTCCTTTGGTTGTATATTTAACAGCATTTGAAACCAAGCTGTTTAGCACCTGTGAGAATCTTTTCTGATCGCCATATACGATGTAAGGTGATTGTCCTTCATAATGAATGCTAAGATCAATGTTTTTAACCTTAGCCGCTTCATCAAATCCATGAACCACTTCCTCAATGGTTTTTGGCAATTCAAAGGACACTGTTTCAAGTATAATTGTACCTGATTCAATACGTGAATAGTCCATAACATCTTTAATAAGCTCAATTAGAGATTCTGTTGATGAGTTAATGATATTTACACACTCGCGCTGATTTTCCGATAAATCGGAGTCGTTAATCAGCTCTACGGCATTTAAAATACTGTTCAGCTGGGTCCTGATAGCATGGCCCATCAGGATTAAGAATTCGTTCTTTTTGGCAATATTCTCAGAAATCTGTTCGCTGTTTTTTTCGTTTTGTTTTTTCAGGTAGCTCAGCTCAATATAGGGAGAGATCCTGGATATCAACTCATTTCGTGTAAAGGGCCGAATTAAATAATCAGATGCAGCAGATTCAACAATTCTATTGATATTTGCTTTATCGCTTGATGGAGTTATTATGATTACCGGGATATTTTTGTTTTCTTCAAGACTCTTAATCTTATCACATATCTGTACCCCGCTCTGATTCTGGAATTGAGAATCAACAACAACTAAATCGAACCTCACTGTTTTTAGCTTAGAGAATGCCAAAGTATCGTTCTGTACCACAAATATCTGGAATCCCAATGGGAGCAGCGTATCTTCAATCATCCGGCTGTTGGCCAGGTTGTCATCAATTACCAGAAGATTCCCTTTTATCTCTTTTTCCATGATTGCTGATTCATTAAATTTTTCTAAAAATAGTAGGTTTTATCTGAACCAATGGTACATTCATGTTCATAATTGATTCTGAATGACCAAGGAAAAAATAGCCGCCGGTTCTGAGCTTGGAACAAATCTTATTGATCACATTTTCCTGGGTTTCCCTTTCGAAATAGATCAATACATTCCTACAGAAAACAATATCAAAGATATCAGGTAAATCGTACCTGGAATCCATAAAGTTCAACCTGGAAAAGTTAACTTTTTGTCTAACATGTGGTGCAATTCTAACGGTTGGGTTAACCCTGTCCTTGCTTTTCAAAAAATATTTCTTTTTCAGATCATATGGGATACCAACCACCCGATCTTCCCTGTAAATTGCGCTTATGGCTTTATGTAGAATTTTGGTTGATATATCGGTTCCGGTAATAGAAAAATCGAAGCCAGGGTTTTTAGAGGCAAATTCGAGTAAAACAATGGCTATAGTATAAGGTTCCTCGCCGCTGGAGCTTCCTGCACTCCATATTTTAATGGGCTTATGAACAGGTTGTTCTTTATATAATTCGGGAAGCGCAGTTGAGGTTAGAAAATCAAAATGTGCAGGTTCCCGGAAGAAATCAGTTTTATTTGTGCTAACAACATCGAGCATGTGAATCACCTCGTTGTTTTGGCCTTCCTTGCTGAAAACATATTCGCAATAATCCTTAAATGTGGGTATGTTGAGCTCTTTTAACCTCTTTTGCAAACGGCTCTGGAGCATAATTCTTTTTATGGGTGGCATTTTTATGCCACTCTCCTGGTAAATGAAGTTACTCAGCTTTTTGAATTCATCATTGCTGAGCTGGGCCCGGTAGATTTCGTTTACAATTGGATCAAGCATGAATATAAATCATCTAAAAACAAAACTACATAATACATGGTATTAAATCAACTAGAAATATTAAAAATAAGGGTTATTCAAAGCCTGAAAGCAAATAATGCAAATTATTTAACTTCATACAAGTTGAACAACCCTTACTAAAACCAAATTAACCCCAGCCTAAAACTAAAACGAAGAGTTTTATATAAATTATCAACCCACCTCTTCAATATCGGATGTTTTTTCAGATTCTTCTGTTTTATCCTTCATGTTTGTAATTTCATCGTTGGAGAAAACGGAGTCCATGTTCAGGATCATAATGAACTTATCGTCAATGTTTGCCACCCCCTCAATAAACTCCGATTTATACTTACTGCCAATACTTGGTGCAGGCATGATATGCTCCTTATCCAGCTCCAGCACAGCCTGAACCGAATCAACCAGGGCTCCCACATGGATGGATTCCCCATCCATATCAATATCCAAAACGATTATGCAAGTATTTGCAGTATATACAGTTGGCGACATGCCAAACTTAATTCTTGTATCGATTACCGGTAGCACTGTCCCCCGTAGATTGATAACTCCTTTCATGTAAACTGGGGCTTTGGGGACCTCTGTGATTTTTGTCATTTCGAGGATATTTAAAACTTTGCCAACATGAGCGGCAAACTCCTCTTCACCAAGTTTAAACGAAAGGTAGGAGTTAATTTTAGTAAGATTCTCCTGGTTCATATTCATTCCTCCAATTGTTAGCTATTTATTAGTAATTATTTTTTCTTCTGATATTTTTAGCTCTTCAATTTTTGAAAAGAGCTTGATTATTTTGTTGGTATCGAGAACCAACGCCACTGTTCCATCGCCCAGGATGGTTGCTCCTGATATCATCTCCTGTTTCTTGTAGTGCTTACCAAGTGGTTTAAGCACCGCCTGGTATTCACCCACAACAGTATCAACCACTAAACCAACACGTTGTTCCTCAAAATTTACCACAATCACCTGCTCAAACTCCTGATGGCTTTCAGATAGGTTGAATTCCGACCGAAGGTTGAAAAATGGGATTTGTTTACCATCAAGAACAACTATATTGTTAAAAGTCTTGGTTAATTTCTCGTGCTCCACTGCAAATATTTTATCAATTGCAGAAAGGGGAATTATATAGTGAATATCATCCACCTTTACCAGAAGGCCATCTATAATAGACAGTGTAAGTGGCATCTTTATGGTAATGGTGGTGCCTTCTCCTAATTCAGAATCAATCTCAACTTCACCCCTGATGTCGGAAATTTTCCTTCGTACCACATCCATTCCAACCCCCCTGCCTGATACATCGGTAATCTTCTTGGCGGTACTAAAACCAGGTAAAAAGACAAGATCAAGAATCTCTTTTTTAGTCAGCTTTCTATCGGCGGTGATTATCCCTTTGGCAATTGCCTTCTCCCGGATTTTTTCCGGATCAATTCCCGCTCCATCATCGCTCACCTGTATTATAACACTTGCCCCTGAATAGTAGGCTTTAAGAATTATTTTACCTTGTTTTGGTTTTCCTTTATTTATTCTTTCCTGATAGTCCTCAATTCCATGATCCAAACTATTCCTGAGGATGTGCATTAAGGGATCGGATAAATTTTCAATTATGGTTTTATCAAGTTCGGTTTCGGCACCCTCGGTGATAAAAGCAACATCCTTATTGAGCTCATTGGAAAGATCTCTCACCAGGCGCTGAAAACGGGTGAGCATGTTCTCAATCGGAATGAGGACTATGCTAAATGCATTATCACGAAGCTGTCGCGAAAGTTTCTGAACATTCTCTGCAATTGCAGCCAGTCCAGGAATATTGTTTTGCTCGGAAAATAAACTGAGGCGGGCCTGAGTGGTTACAAGCTCCGATACAAGGTTCATAAGCGAATCGAGCTTCTCAGCGGAAACCCTGATGCTGGATATGGATGTGTCTTTGGTACCAACTTTCTCGCGTTTAATGATATCTGCCTTTTGCTTTTTAGACCTCTTGATTGAATCCTCAACCAGCTTCTGTACTGTGGCTAAACCAATATCTTTTTGGGCTTTTGCCAACCTGGTAATCTCTGATACAAATAGGTTATCATCCAGCAGGTTATGGTCGGCGATCTTTTGAATATCCAGATTTGAACTGTCCTCAACAAAAATAAAAACATCGCTGATAACATTGATATCACTTGTGGTTGAAAGGAATATTTCCCAATAGGTATAGCATAATGCCGGATCAATCTCATGGATATCAGGCACCCTGTTAAAATGGACAAAAGCCTTAACCTTCCCTAACCCATAGAGCTCATCAATTAGATATAATGGATTTGTTCCATTTTGGAAAATACCTGCGTTGGGTTCAAAAAGAATGTAGTAAGTATTTTCGACTTGTTTTTCTTTTTTCCCGGTATCTTTAGTGCTTACCGGAGAATCCTCCGGTTTTTTATCACCTGAGATAAATTTAGAAACCCTTTCTATCAATAGGTTGTGTGCAGTTATAAAATCGGGGTCATTGTAATTTTGCTCGTTCAGCAAAAGTTTGAGGTGATCAACTGATGCGAGGGTTATATTAAGGACCTCGCTTGTGACCTTAATCTTCTGATTCCTGATCAGGTCATAAATGGTTTCAAGGTCGTGCGTAAACTTATCAATAAGATCGAAACCAAACATGCTGCTATTCCCCTTGAGGGTGTGCATCACCCTGAAAACCTGTTGAACCATGCTCATATCCTCTGGGTTTTCCTCCAGGGCAAGAAGCGATTTTTCCAAACCATCAATCAGGTCAGTAGCTTCCTCTATAAATTTTTTCTTGAAGTTATCCATTATCTTATTACTTTATTTAATGCGGCAATAAGTTTGGCGGGTACAAATGGTTTAATAATCCAACCGGTTGCTCCTGCATCTTTGGCTTCCATTTTCTTGGCTGCCTGCGATTCGGTGGTTAAAAACAGGATTGGAATTCGTTGATAGTCGGGCATATTCCGGACTTCCTTAATAAGACCAATTCCATCGAGTTCGGGCATATGAAGGTCAGTAATTATAAGGTCTATAGGTGTACCATCTAAAAATTTTAAAGCATCTTTGCCATCAACAGCAACAAGTACTTTATAACCTTCATTCTCAAGGGTGAAGCTTACTACCTCACGAATACTCTCAGAGTCATCTACAATTAGAATAGTTTTTGACATAGTAGTATGTGGTTAATTTTTGTGTTATATGTTTGAATTCATAAAACCGGATAAGCCGGCATTCTGAAAAAGATTATAGTAATCATCCTGAAGATCAAAGTGAAACATTACCATTTTACCCTGCCGCGATGCTGTTAACAGGAAGGATTGTAATAGCTGAATTAAGCCCAGATCGATATTCTCAACATTCTGCACATTTATGCTAAAGGTTTGGTACTTATCCAAAACCGGAATCAGCGATGCTTTTAAGTCTTCAACCTTATTGAGCGATAAATCACCGTTCAGGTTTATATTAACAGAACTGTTGTTCTTATTCTTTGATGGTGTTAATGTAATGTTAGGTTCAATGTTGTTTGTCATATTATTAAAATTTAAAACAATTCCACTTCACTAGACGATTCGTTTTCCTGCAGCTTATCAATCGCCGCTCCATTTACTATTTCAATATTCAGCTGGTTGTCAACAATAGCATCGTGAATTTGATGCTCGCTGGCCATGGTGTACAGCTTTTTAAACTTTTGCAGGTTCTCATCATTTGTTAAATCCTCGCTCCCCTTCAACTTTTTATAAATCTCGTTAAGCTCTATGATAATATCAATTATGGTATTTTCGAAATGCTGATAGTATTTTATCTGTTTGATCGATTCTTTTACATCATCGGAAATAGTAGTACTTAGCTCCAGGTTTTGAGTATTTAAAAGGGTTACCCTGTTGGCTTTCTCATTGAGCTGCGCCAGAACTAAATTTAGATTTTCCGGAATATAAAGAAGGGATTCAACGGCATTATAAGCAATTGTTGATGTGTTAAATGAATCATAAATGTGGTTGCATTGTTCAGGCAGTTCCTTGCTTAAATCTTTAGCTGCCATTACAAACCTCTCGGTATCCTCATAAACATTACCAATCTGATTTACTGTATCTTTTATCTGGTTTGGCATATCAGGGGAGCTGAGAGTATGTTGAAAAATTGTATCAAGTGCTTGTTTTAGCCCGGAAAAATTTTTAAGCAATGCCTCCAGCTTGTAAAATGTTTGTTTTGTTGATTCTGCAACTTGTTTAGCATTTTGATTAGCTGCTTCTTGCTTATCAATGATATTAGTAAATCCCTCTGATGAATTCCGAAGTTTGGAAAGTATTTCTGGTAAAAGAGTTTCATTTGAATCCTGTTGAACAAAGTTTAAATTCTGGCACATTTGCGAAATGGCAGATAGTTCATTCACAATGGATTCAAATTTACTGGTAATTACCTCCACAGCCGTTTGATACTCTCTGTTAGCTTTTACAAGCATTGCAGCCTGAATGCCGGAAATATCGCGAATGTGTGAGTAGATAACTGAATTGGAGTCTGTTCCCGGATTTTCGTTGCCATTGAATTTATCTATCTCGTCAAGTAGGTTTTTGTGAGCAATCTGAATGTGCTCCATTTTTTGTCTGATAATATCCTGGTATTGCAGGTTAGTAATTATTTCGGCAATGCTATTTGAACAGCTATCGGTTTTTTGAGTAAGTTGTGGAATAAGCCTTGAGGTTTCCTCGTGTTTTTCAGCAAACATAATAAGCGCATAGTGAATGTCATTCAGTATGCCATCAAGTTCATTCTGATTTCTGGTTTTGAACCGTTGCAGGTCGTTCAGGGTTGATGAAAGCTCATTATTAGTTTTGATCAAACTTTTCTCACACTCACAGCCTTCAAGTATAATAGCATCAATCAGGCTGTTGAAATTCGAAAGCTCCATCCTGGATTCATCGGGTCTTTCATCTACATAACCGGAGCTGGAAAGCTTAAGGTTGGCCATTAAAAACTTGAGGGTCATTAAGTCCTGGTTGATATTTTTTAATGGTAAATCGAGGTGATTAAGGATGGAAAAGACTTGTTGAATTCTCTCGATACCCGTTTGAACCTGATTGAAAACAGGATCTTTAAACGATTTTATATCCTTAAAGATGAGCTGAAGCTTATCCAGCAGATTAGCGTTATCTTTATCGGAAAGGGATGTAAATACCTCCGATGCATTGGCCGAAATGGTTTTTGCCTGCTTGTAAAATTTTTTAAAATCGGTGTTTAGCCTTAAAAAATCCTCCGATGAGCAGCTTAGGAGATCTAAAATCTGATTATCAATTCGTTGAAAAATCCCTGCAATTTCTTTAATGGTTAATGAATCGAGGTGGGTATTGATATTTTTTTGATAATCATTCATTTACAGCAATATTTTGTAGAATTTATAAGGGTTAAAGCAAAATCTTACTTGTTGTTAATACGTTCTCTGACTTTTACTATGAATGTGGGGATATCAATCGGTTTGGTAAAGAAATCCAAAACCTTCAGCTCTTTACACCTATCAATATTCTCTTTGGTTCCCACAGCAGAAACAACAATGACCGGGATTGAGCTGGTTCTCTCATCGGATTTTAGTTTTTCCAAGAACTCAAACCCATTTACCTGAGGCATTAAAAGATCCAAAAGAATAAGGTCGGGAATTTTTTTGTCAATCAGCTTAAATGCCTCCTTTGCACTTGTTGCAGATACAGTATTATACCCCTCTTCCTGAAGGATAGCATCAAGGAGAACAACGTTTGTAATTGAATCGTCAACAATTAAAATAGTTGAACTGTTAAGTGGTGACATGGGAAAAAGTTTTATTCAAAATTATCTACCTTTCATTAATTCATCAATAGAAATTGAATGAGGTTGCTTATGTAAATTTGGTGATTTAGATCATTCTTTTTTCAATGTCAAGCTAAGCAGGTATTCAGCATTATTATTAAATTTACAAAATCCTCAACTAAATTATCAGGTTTATGGAAAAACTTGTACCAACCCTACAAGAACTGGTTGACAAGCACATGTCATTTAACCATCTGCTCACAGGAGCCGACAAGGAGTTGCTGATTCAAAACTCAAACCTGGTAGAGTACTCAAAGCGGGATACCATAATTAAACAGAACTCCAGAACTTCACATGTTATTTTCGTGGTTTCAGGGTTGGTGAAAATATCAAAGGAGATGAGGAAGGGAAAAAGTTTGATGCTTAAAATAGAAGGCCCGGAAAGTTTCATAGGTTTAAGCTCAGTGTTTGGCAACGAAACCTACGATTACTCGGTATCTGCCATTGAGCAAACCCTTGTCTCATTCACAGATTTAAAAATCTTTAAGGAAATTATTTCACGGAACGGAGCTCTTGGCCTTGAGATCATCAACAATATCAGCAAGAATAACCTTTTTAATATCGATAAACTCTCAGGGCTACTCTACAAACAGCTCCCAGGCAGAGTGGCTGATATGATTATCTACTTTTCAGAGGAAATCTATAAAAACAGCACTTTTTCTTTACCCTTAACACGGCAGGAACTGGCTGAGCTTACCGGAACAACTAAGGAGAGTTTAATCCGTACCCTTTCAGAATTTAAGCACGATAAAATAATTGATATGGAACGGAACAACATTACTATTCTGAGCTCAAAAATAATTTACACCCTAAGCAAGCTGGGTTAAAAAACCAATTGTCTTAAAATGTATAATATTCTTATTGTTGATGATATTTTTGTTAACAGATTGCTATTAAAAGAGATAGTCAGGAAAGTGTCTGGTACCTGCTTCGAAGCTCAGAATGGGAAGGAGGCAATACAAATCCTAATTAAGGAAGATATTGATGTAGTTCTTATGGACATTGAAATGCCCGTTATGAATGGGATTGAAACCACCGAATATATCCGAAAAGAGCTCCCAAAAAGTTCAAAAAGGAATACCCCAATTATAGCATTAACAGCTCATAACCCTTACTCTTTTTTCGAGAGCTATAAGAATGTTGGTTTTAACCAGCTGATGACAAAACCCTATTCAATCGATAAAATTGTAGCACTCATTGAAGAGGTTTGTGCAAGAAAATAAATAAGGGTTACATTATATTAAAGGGGAGTTTAATTTATGGCGTTCTGGTAAATTGAATATTCATCCAAAAATTAACCGATTAAGTTTCTTTAAAATTAAAAAATATCTATTTTTAGTCAAATTTTTTCCTTATGAACCGAGTTTATTCAAAACCCTTTGTAATCAAGTTCACCGCATTGGGGTTTACCGCTGGATTGGCGATACTCATTCTGATCTTCTTTGTTGCCGCATTAATAGAAAATATTGCCTTTACCCCATATAATGTTGGAGAACTGCACAGGTTAAACCCAGTTTTATTTGTAATTGATCTTTTTCCTATAGCATTAGCAATTGCCTCATATTACCTATCGCGGTATTTTTCCATAATTGAAACAGAATCAAAAAAATTTGAAGTTAATGAACAAACCAGACAACGGAAACTTTACAGGTTTGTAGAAAAATTACGCACCGGGGAAATTGACTCGGACTATCAGCCCGAAGAGAATGACATCCTGGGCAAGGCAATTGTTAACCTGCGCGATAACCTTAAATCAAGTAAAGCCGAAGAAGATAAAAGGCGAAAAGAAGATGATCAGCGAAACTGGGTGGCCGAAGGTTTAGCAAGATTTGGAGAAATACTTCGAGCCAATAACGACAACATTGAAGAACTTTCCAACAATATTATCGGAAACCTGGTAAAATATGTAAAAGCCAACCAGGGTGGATTTTATTTGCTGGAGGATTCCGATCCTGGTGATAAGCATTTTAAACTCACCGCATGCTATGCATACGAGCGAAAAAAATTCGCGGATAAACGTGTGGAATGGGGCGAAGGACTTGTTGGCGCCTGTGCCCTCGAAAAAGAAACAATACTTTTGACAAAAGTACCTGATAGCTATCTGAATATCACCTCCGGGCTGGGCCATGCCAACCCTAAATGCCTGCTTATAGTCCCTCTTAAATTTAACGAGGAAATATTAGGCGCTATTGAAATTGCCACTTTTACAGAATTTGAAAAGTTCCATGTTGATTTTATCGAAAAGGTGGCTGAAAGCATTGCTTCAACAATTTCAACTGTAAAAATTAACCTGAAAACTTCCAAGCTTCTCCGTGAATCTCAGCTCCAGGCAGAAACGCTTGCATCACAGGAAGAACAAATGCGGCAAAACATGGAAGAACTCCAGGCTACCCAGGAAGAGGCTGCACGGCAATCGGAGAAATTCATCAGCTTTACCAACTCCGTAAACCACACCTTAATCAGAGCTGAATACGATATAAACGGTAACCTGATTTATGCTAATACCAAATTTCTTCAAATGCTTGAGTATTCAAGCAATTCCGAAGTTGAGGGTAAGCATATCTCCATGTTTATCAATAAAAAAGACAGGGAGTGGTTTGACGATCTATGGCAACACCTTGCCAAGGGTGGAAAGCATTTCGAAGGCGACATGAAGCATGTTACCAAAAGCGGCAAGGATTTATGGACTATAGCTACATACACTTGCGTTAGGAACCATTGGGGGAATGTTGAAAAAGTGCTGTTCCTGGCAATTGATACCACCCAACAGAAAAAACTGAGCCTCGACTACGAAGGCCAGATAGATGCACTTAACCGCTCCAGCATAAAGGCTGAGTTTTCCCCAACCGGTGACCTGATTGAAGCCAACGAGAAATTTTTGGATTCAACCGGTTACAATATCTCCGAAGCAAAAAATAAAACCATTTTCGATTTTACTCCAGAAAATGAGAGAAAAAATACGGAGCGAATTTGGGATGACGTAACCCATGGAATTCCTTTTGAAGGACAAATCAGGATAAACCCAAAAACCAATGACGAAATGTGGTTTAGGGGAACATTTACAGCTGTTAATGATATGTATGACGAAGTGGCTAAAGTCGTGTTAATTGCAAACGATATTACCCACGAAAAGATGATTGAAAATGAATCTAAAGCTCAGAACGAACAGCTTAAGATTCAGGATGAGATGCTCCGGCAAAATGAAATTGAGCTTAATAAGAAGCTTCGTGAAGCCCGCGAAGAGGTAAAAAATCAGTTTAAAGAGATTGAAAAAGCAAAAATCAGGAACGAGAAAATTCTCGAAGGTTTTCTGGATGCAATAATTACAACCGATCAAACCGGGGTTGTACAGTTTTTTAATAAAGCCGCAGAGCAGCTATTTGGCATAGACCGTAAGGAGGTTCTCGGCCAAAATATTAAAACCCTATTCCCCAACGGGAATAGGCCAAAAGATGATTTCCTTGATGCCTATTTAGACCCAGAGGCTGAGAAGATTGTTGGTCAACGAAGAGAAATTACCATTACTACAAAAGACGGCAACGAAATCCCTGTCCTGATGCTTATCTCTGAGGCAAAATTAGGTCGTGAAATAACCTACACTGCTTTTATCCAGAATATTTCCGTTGATCTTTTCTAGCTTAATCCTCAAAATATAAAAAATAATGTAAAAGGGGTTTCATTCACCCCTTTACATTTTGTTAATAACTTTATTAGCTGAATTACAGGATTTTGTATGGAAATAAAAAAAATATCAATTCGAGTAAACCCAATTTATTTACTTTTGCTACACTGGTTAAAGCAAAGATAATCTAGATGGAAAATTTTATAGTATCTGCCCGTAAATACCGGCCCTCAACATTCAACAGCGTTGTTGGTCAGCAATCAATAACAACAACCTTAAAAAATGCTATCCAACGAAAACAGCTGGCGCAAGCTTACCTTTTTTGTGGTCCCCGTGGAGTTGGGAAAACAACCTGTGCCAGGATCTTTGCCAAAACGATTAACTGTTTAAACCAAACCCCTCAGGTTGAGGCTTGCGATGCCTGTGAAAGCTGCACATCTTTTAACACAAACAGATCATTTAACATACATGAACTCGATGCTGCATCAAATAATTCTGTGGAGGGTATCAGAAAGCTGATAGATCAGGTGAGGGTTCCACCGCAAATCGGAAAGTACAGCGTATATATTATTGACGAGGTTCATATGCTGTCGCAAGCTGCATTTAACGCCTTTCTAAAAACGTTAGAAGAGCCACCTGCACATGCCATTTTTATTCTTGCTACCACCGAAAAGCATAAAATTCTACCCACGATTTTGTCCCGTTGTCAGATATTTGATTTTAACCGGATTAAAGTGGAGGATACAGTAAAATACCTTGAGCATATTGCAAAAAATGAGAATGTTCAATATGAGCCTGAAGCGCTAAACATCATTGCTCAAAAAGCCGATGGTGCCCTACGCGATGCCCTTTCAATATTCGATCAGGTGGTTAGCTTCAGCGATAATAACATCACCTATAATAAGGTTATTGAAAACCTGAACGTTTTGGATTACCATTACTATTTCAGGTTGACTGAAGATTTCTTAACAAACAAGGTTTTTGATACGCTCACCATCTTCGATGAATTGCTTTCAAAAGGTTTTGACATACAGCAATTTGTATCAGGACTAAGTGACCATTTTCGAAATCTACTTGTTTGCAAAGATCCTCAAACTGTTGTTCTTCTTGAGGTTGGTTCTGCCATAGCAGAAAATTACATACAGATGGCTGCAAAATGTACACCCGATTTTCTGATTAGAGCATTGGACCTGACCAACCAATGCGATACAAGTTTCCGGAATAGCACCAACCACAGGCTCCACGTAGAACTGATGCTGATTAAACTCTCCGAGCTTACTCAGGAAAAAAAAAAAGATGACAACTCCGAATCAGATGATGACCAATCCTTAGATATTTCAGAATACAATATAAAAGCAGAGCCTCAGCCAAAATCAATCATAAAAGAACCGCCACCTGAAACAACCAGATATAAAACTACACCAAAGTCTGTTTCCATTAAAGATGCAATGAATGGGAACTCCAAAAAACAGGAACACAAAACAATAAAGCCGGATGAGTCAACTGAAGAAAACCAACAACAAACCAATAATGTAATTGACCCCGAGCACCTGATTGCCAGCTGGAAACTTTTTGCTGAAAATATAAAAGATCATAAACCTGGCCATTACAGCCTTCTGCAAACATATTTACCTGTTTTAAACGAGGGAAATCAGATTAACATAAACTTCGAAAGCCAACTACAGGTCGATCTTTTCCAGGAAGTTAAACCTGATCTTATCATATTTTTAAGAAGTAAACTTAACTCCAGGTCTTTTTTAATAACAGAATTTGTTCAGGATCAAATAACTCAGAGTAAACCATACACTGATGAAGAGAAGTTCAGGTATTTAAGCCAGAAAAATCCAAACCTTATAAAGTTAAAACAAAACCTTAACCTCGATTTCAGCTAATTCAGTTCATCAAGTAAACATAATTGTTTAATTTTGTGTTTATAACATGTAACAACTTAAAATAATTCTTATGATAACCAAAAAAGTAGAAGATGCAATAAACAAGCAGATCAATGCTGAGCTCTGGTCGGCCTACTTATACCTTTCAATGTCAACCTATTTTGCAAATGAGGGTTTAAGTGGATTTGCCAACTGGATGCGCATTCAATGGCAGGAAGAAACAGCACATGCTATGAAATTCTTTGATTACCTGATTGAACGTAACGGAAAGCCGGTGCTTAAAGCCATTGATACTGTACCCAACAAATGGAAAAGTCCACTCAACGTCTTCGAAGAGGTTTTAAAACATGAAATTCATGTAACATCCTTAATCAACACCCTGATGGATATTGCCATTGAACAAAAAGATCATGCTACTAAAAGTATGCTCCAATGGTTTGTTGATGAACAGGTTGAGGAAGAAGCAAATGCTCAGGCAATTATTGATAACCTCAAATTGGTCCAAGGCCAGGGGAACGGTATGTTTATGATTGATCGTGAACTTAAACAACGTGTTTTTGTTGACCCTACTGCTAAGGCAGTTTAAACTCATACATATTTATTACTTAAAAATCCAGGGGTTTACCCTGGATTTTTTTATGCCTTAATGTCATACTTTATTTCTGGTCTTGGTTTTGTAAAATCCAATCAAACCTTAAAATGTAAAAGATCATCCAAAATAATATTCTAGCGGATAGGGTTAATCTTTAGACATTTTGTAACGATTTGTAATCATTAAAAGCCAAAAACCGTTAAATTTGCAGGTTCTAAAATAATTATTAAAAAAGTAAAATAATGAGTGTTATTGATAAAATAATGGCTCTTTTCCTGGGCACAAAAGCCGAAAGAGATTTAAAACTACTGACACCAATTGTACAAAATGTAATTGCCACCTACCCAAATTACATTAACCTTAGCAACGATGAGCTGCGTGAAAAATCAACCGCGTTAAAAAAAAGGGTGAGGGAATATATCAGTAACGAAGAGCTGAAGGTAGCCGAATTAAAGGCTAAAATGGAAGCTGAAAATGTTGATTACCATGAGAAAGAAGAACTATACAACGAGGTAGATAGGATCAATAAAAAGATCGATGAGAAAATAGAAGAAGTGCTTAATGAAATCCTGCCCGATGCCTTTTCAATTGTAAAGGAGACCGCCCGAAGATTCAAGGAGAATGAAAAAGTAGTTGTAACTGCAACCCAGTTCGATCGAGACTTAGCCGCTACAAAAGATTTTGTTACCATTGAAGGTGACAAGGCAATCTATAAAAACCGATGGATGGCCGGTGGAAACGAGATTGTTTGGGATATGGTTCATTACGATGTCCAGCTGATTGGTGGAGTTGTGCTGCATCAGGGAAAAATAGCAGAAATGGCCACCGGTGAAGGAAAAACATTGGTTGCAACCTTGCCTGTCTTCCTAAACGCTCTTGCCGGGAAAGGGGTTCATATTGTTACCGTAAATGACTATTTGGCACGTCGCGACTCCGAATGGATGGGGCCTATGTATGAGTTTCATGGGTTATCGGTTGATTGTATTGATAAACACCAACCCAACTCCGACCAGCGACGCAAAGCATATTTAGCTGATATCACTTTTGGAACGAATAACGAATTTGGTTTCGATTACCTTCGCGACAATATGGCAATTTCGCCTGAAGACCTTGTTCAGCGGAAACATCATTATGCCATTGTTGATGAGGTGGACTCGGTACTGATTGATGATGCCCGTACACCTTTAATTATATCGGGTCCAGTACCCAAAGGGGATGATCAGATGTTCGATGAGTACAAACCTAAGGTTGAAAAACTTGTCAATGCTCAAAGAAATCTGGTTACTCAACTCCTTGCCGATGCTAAAAAATTGGTTAATGAGGGTAAAACTGAAGAGGCCGGAAAACTACTGCTACGTGCTCATAAAGGCATGCCCAAGTATAAACCTTTAATAAAATATTTAAGCGAACAAGGAATGAAGGCACTCCTGCTTAAAACTGAGAATTTCTATATGCAGGAGAATAACAAGAATATGCACCTTATCACCGATGACCTGTTTTTTGTAATTGAAGAAAAACAAAATGCGGTTGAACTTACCGATAAAGGCATTGATCTGATCACCAGCTCGTCTGAAGATCCAAAATTCTTTGTTTTGCCGGATATCGGATCAGAAATTGCAGATTTAGAGAGAAGCAGTAAAACTCATGTTGAGAAGTTAACCGCTAAAGAAGAGATTATTCGTGATTATGCCATAAAATCTGAGCGGGTTCATACCGTTCATCAGCTGCTTAAAGCATACGCAATGTTCGAAAAAGATATTGAGTATGTTGTAATGGACAATAAAGTGAAAATTGTTGATGAGCAAACCGGTCGTATTCTTGAAGGTCGCAGGTATTCCGATGGTTTACACCAGGCTATTGAAGCAAAAGAGAGGGTTAAAGTAGAGGCAGCAACACAAACC
This sequence comes from uncultured Rikenellaceae bacterium, assembly GCA_964552655.1. GTDB lineage: Bacteria > Bacteroidota > Bacteroidia > Bacteroidales > Tenuifilaceae > CAZKHG01. The sequence goes on along the minus strand of CAZKHG010000034.1, from coordinate 3,644 downwards.
TTTGCCACCATCACCCTGCAAAACTACTTCAGGATGTACCATAAATTAGCCGGTATGACTGGTACAGCTGAAACCGAAGCAGGTGAGTTCTGGAGTATTTATAAACTTGATGTGGTTGTAATCCCCACAAATCAGGCTGTAATCCGAAAGGATAATGAAGATCTCGTTTATAAAACAATACGCGAAAAGTACAATGCAGTTATTGATGAGATAGTTAAACTCATCAATGCCGACAGGCCTGTTCTGGTTGGAACCACATCAGTGGAAGTATCGGAACTGTTGAGCAGAATGCTTAAGCTGAAAGGGATTAAACACAATGTTCTTAATGCTAAGCTGCATCAGCGTGAAGCTGACATTGTAGCAGAAGCCGGTAAATCCAAAACCGTAACCATTGCTACTAATATGGCAGGCCGTGGAACGGATATCAAGCTAACACCGGAAACAAGAAAAGCAGGTGGGCTGGCAATAATTGGCACTGAACGTCACGAATCAAGACGCGTTGACCGTCAGCTGCGCGGCCGATCCGGCCGTCAAGGCGATCCAGGTACATCCCAGTTTTTTGTTTCCCTTGAGGATAACCTGATGCGGCTTTTCGGCTCCGACCGGATTGCGAAGATTATGGATAGGTTAGGATTGAAAGAGGGTGAGGTTATTCAACACTCCATGATCTCTAAATCAATTGAAAGAGCGCAGAAAAAGGTTGAAGAGAATAACTTTGGCATACGAAAACGGTTACTGGAATACGATGATGTGATGAACTCACAGCGTGAGGTTATCTACACTCGTCGTCGTCATGCCCTCTTTGGCGAAAGAATAGATGTAGATATTGCCAACATGATTTATGATGTTACCGCTTCAATTGTGAGCGAGTATCATGGCAATTATGATTTTGAGGATTTTAGCCTTGAGCTGATAAAACACCTCTCAATTGAACCACCTTTTGACAGTAAACACTACCTCGAAGCAAAAACCGATGAAATTATTGAGGAGATATACAAAGAGGCAATCAGCTCATTCGATAGAAAAACAGTGGCCATTGCCAACCAGGCTTACCCTGTGATCAAAGAAGTATATGAAAAGCAATCAGCTATATATGAGAATATTGTTGTTCCAATATCAGATGGGCACAAGGTATTCCAGATTGTAACCAATCTCAGGAAATCATACGAGTCTGGTGGCAAGGAGCTTATCAAGTCATTTAGTAAAACAGTCAGTCTGATTGTTGTTGACGAGTATTGGAAAGAGCATTTACGTGAAATGGATGAGCTGAAACAGAGCGTTCAGAATGCTGCTTATGAGCAGAAGGATCCATTGTTAATTTATAAATTCGAAGCTTACCAGCTATTCAAAACCATGCTCGATAAAATGAACAGAGACGTGGTATCAATTCTTTTAAAAGCGCATATTCCGTTAAGGGATCCCAGTCAGGTGCAGGAAGCCCAGCAGCGAAGAAAGCTGGACATGAGCAGATTCGAAACAAGCAGAACTGATGCCTTGCAGGCCGCATCAAACACCCAGCAACGTAACCGGGAACCCGTAAGGGTGGAGAAGAAAGTTGGCAGAAATGATCCTTGCCCTTGTGGTAGCGGTAAGAAATATAAATCCTGCCATGGAAAAAATGAAATCGGTTAATTTGCTGATTGTATATAATTTACTAAGAAAATAATTATTCCCTGGTTATTAGAAATCCGGATGACCAACTTATAATTCTTGCCTATGTCAACAGAGCTGTTCCTGGTTCAGAAAGTCAACGAAGCCATTAAGAGTTTATATGGCGTATCACCCGATAATTCGATAATTCAGATCCAGAAAACAAGAAAAGAGTTTGATGGGGATTATACTTTGGTGACATTCCCGTTACTTAAGATATCAGGAAAAAATCCCGAGCAAACCTCGCAGGAAATTGGAATTTTTTTACGGGATCACTACCCACAGATATCACAATACAACATTATAAAAGGGTTTTTAAACATTTCTCTTTCGAATGAATACTGGGCGGGAATTCTTAACAATATCAATACAAATAAAGATTTTGGTTTCAAAGCTACTGGTTCAACGGGTAGAACTGTAGTGGTGGAGTTCTCTTCACCCAATACCAACAAACCTTTACACTTGGGGCATATCCGGAATAATCTTCTGGGGTTTTCCATATCACGAATCCTGGAGATGAATGGGAATAGGGTAGTAAAAGTAAACCTGGTAAACGATCGCGGGATACACATTTGTAAGTCGATGTTGGCCTGGCAAAAGTTTGGCAATGGGGAAACCCCTGAATCATCAGGGAAAAAAGGTGATCATCTGGTTGGTGATTATTATGTGAGGTTTGATAAGGAATATAAGCAACAAATAGAGGAGCTGAAAACAAAAGGTTACTCCGATGAAGACGCCAGAGCTCAGGCACCAATCCTGATCGAAGCCCAGGAAATGCTTCGAAAATGGGAGGCTAACGATCCAGGTGTCTATGAGCTATGGAAAACTATGAATGGCTGGGTTTACCAAGGTTTTGATAAAACCTACGCATCTTTAGGAATTCATTTCGATTATATTAACTACGAGTCCAATACCTTCCTGCTTGGGAAAGCAATAGTAGCAGAGGGATTGCAAAAGGGTGTTTTTTATAAACGCGATGATGGATCGGTGTGGATTGATCTGACCAATGATGGGCTTGATGAAAAGCTGCTTATCCGGGCAGATGGGACATCGGTTTACATTACCCAGGATATTGGCACAGCCCTGCAAAGACATAAGGAGTTCAATTTTGATGAACATATATACGTGGTAGGAAACGAACAGGAATACCATTTTCAGGTACTAAAACTGATTATGAAACACTTAGGCTATGAATGGCATAATAGCCTGTACCATCTCTCCTACGGGATGGTTCAACTTCCGGAAGGTAAAATGAAATCGCGCGAAGGAACAGTGGTTGACGCCGACGAACTGATAAGTGAAATGATTGCAACTGCGCGTGAAATGTCAGTTGAACTTGGGAAGCTTGAGGGGGTTGATTACAATGAGGCTGCTGAGGTATTTAAAATGGTTGGGCTTGGGGCACTTAAGTATTTTATGCTTAAGGTTGATCCCAAAAAGAACATGATGTTTAACCCAAAGGAGTCTATAGATTTCAATGGGAATACTGGTTCGTTTATTCAATATACCCATGCCAGAATTAGCTCTCTTTTAAGAAAAGCAACCGAGGCAGGATTAACGGTTCAAGGTACAATTTCAGGGACAAGTTTCTCATCTGTAAAAGAAATTGAGCTGGTCAAAATTATTTCCGTATTTCCCGAAATCCTGGAACAAGCTGCCGAATTACATAATCCTGCCCTTGTAGCCAACTACGCCTATGAGCTAACTAAAGAGTACAACCAATTTTATCATGATTACCCTATTCTAAAAGAGGAGAAGTCAGAAATTCAGGTTCAGCGGTTAATCCTCTCCAAAGTGGTTGGTGAAACAATTAAAAAAGCCATGTGGTTGCTTGGGATTGATGTACCCGAAAGGATGTAAGTGAAAAAAAGGTTTGTTTGGCTTAATTTTTGATTTTTTTGCACCATGCAACATTACTGTCCACTTAAATCAAGTTGATTGACAGTTGGTTATGATTTTGTTCTTTGACATCATTGTAATCTATATTTGTAAAT
>CAZKHG010000033.1:0-36916 GCA_964552655.1 uncultured Rikenellaceae bacterium | reverse complement strand
AATCAGAATACACTGCAGAGCCTTACTGGGGCAATGTGATAATTACCATTAAAAACGGATATATTTCTGAGGTGGATTTTCAGGTGGTGGATTCTGCAAAAAAAGAAGTTTTTAGCGATAAATACGAACGCCATTTTGCCGATAACGCGGTTTACATGGAGCAATGCCGAAACGACTGGAAGGGAATACAAGATTACCCAAAGGAGCTGGTGGCAAAACAAAGTATGGACAGCGTTGATGTGGTTTCCGGAGCCACCTGGTCGTTCAATATTTTAAAGGCAGCCATACAGGAAGCCCTGAAAGATGCAAAACGGAAGAAAGATTAAACTTTACACAAGAATCTGTAAACGAATCACTAATTTATCAATATGAAACCATATCTGGCACTATATGGTTTTCTGCTGTTTCAGGCTTTTAGCTTATTTTCCCAGGACAATGAAGAAGTTTACAATAGGTTGATTAATAGTTACCTGGAGGCATCAAAATCTGAGAAAAAAAGAATAGCCAAAAACATTATCAGGAATCAATTACCATTCGATCAGCTTTATTCCCGGCTAAAATCTGGTAAATCTTACAACCCCAAAGCAATTAAGGGTTTTATTGAAAACAGCTTTGTCAACGGGAAGGGGATTGAACACCCTAACCTTATTTTTGTCCCCTACAAGTATAATTCAACAAAAAAATATCGGGTAAAAGTTTTTTTGCATGGAGCGGTGGCAAATCTAAATCCCAAGCAGCTCTATAATTGGATCAATATGTCAGATACTGCATGGAAATCAGTTGATTACATCTCAGTTTTTCCCTCCGGTCATCTTGGTTCACAGTGGTGGAGCTATAGCCAGGTGGAAAATATAAATCAGCTTATTGATTTTGTTAAAATCAATTATAATGTTGATGAAAACAACATTTATTTAACCGGGATATCAGATGGGGCGAGCGGAATATTCTATCAGGCCAATATTAATCCCAGCTTATTCTCTTGTTATCTGCCATTTATTGGTAGCATGGAGATGTTATGCTATGTGAAAAACAAGCAGTTTTACCTGAACAATTTCATTGGGCTACCCTTTTATATTGTGAATACCAGAAATGATCAAATATTTGATATAAAAGTGGTAAAGAGCTATGTTGATGCCCTAATGAAAGTTGATCACGATGTCTGGTTTACAATTGTTGATACCTCTGGTCATACCACGAAATGGTATCCTGCCTTAAAGGATTCAATCCAATCTTTTATTAAAAAGCATAACCGAAACCCTTTTCCCGATGATATCTGGTTTACCACCGAAAACCCCGATACTATTGGACGAAAGTTTTGGGTGAAAATTACAAAGCTTGGTAATGTCAAGGGAGAATCAAATCTTGAAGATTTTAATGCCACCGAAACCGTGGGTGTCAATTTGTTCCCAAGGTATAAGCGATTTGGCCAGATTGAGGTACATAAAAGGGGCAATAGGGTGGATGTCTTAACTAACAATGTTAAAAAGTACTCGCTTCTGTTATCCCCTGAAGTATTTGATTTTAATCAGCCAATTTCGATTTATACAAATCATTATTTGACCTTTGAGGGCAAAGTGGAAAAAAGTATCAGCCCTTTGTTGAAGTACAATATTCAGGATAATGATCGTACAATGCTTTACGCTGCTGAATTGGAGATAACGGTTGGAAAAGAATTCAAGACAAGGTAGTTTTTATTTTAAATCTTCTAAGCATCTCACAGAAAATCCAACAAATTTCGGATGTGGCCCTCGGAAAACACCATCAACACAATTAATCATGCACCGGTACCAAGCCATTGATGAATCCTTGGGAGTACTGCTCCACCAAAAGCCATTCTGATTTAGGCCAAGAAAGCTGATTTTACCCACACGTTCGCCGCCTGGCAATGCATTAAAACCAAAGTTGTTTGTTCCGGTACAATCGGGAGCCCACCCGGTATCGGATTTTAACTTCCTGCCAGCATCAAAACCCCGGCTATGTACCTGAAACCAAATTGTATCTCCAGGCTCATATTTTGAATCAGCAAAGGCTTCAAGTTGCATCCACTCTTTATCAGAGGGCACACGCCATCCTTCAGGACAGAGTTTATTTGTATTTACTGCGTACCAATTGTATAGAGAACCATACTTACCTGCTTTTGTTGAGTCATTTTTATACCAGCAATAAGCAGCAGAAGTTAGCTTCTCCCATAAGTTTTGTTCGGTAATCAGGACAATATCAGTCCCATTATTGAGTTTTGTAGTTCTTAGGTTTTCTGCCATCCATACCTGATTGCCAATTGTTACTGTTCTGTAAACATTGCCATCGATATCTGAGATTATTCCATTGTTTTGTGAGCTGGCCAAGGAAATTCCCAAAAATAAATTTATCCAAAGTATAATTGTATTTTTCACATCATCAGGTTAATAAAAAAGATTTAAAATAGAATTTGATACAGGTTCTCACCCAAATGTATCTTATTTTTTCATAAGTTCCAGCAGTTTAGTCGTAGTGTTCCAATTCCTGATGGTCATACTTTGATATATTGGAAGTAGAATTATTTTATTCAGATAGCTTTTCCCTGCCATACTGATTAGCCGGGATGTGTAAAGGACACCGTTACCTGCATAAGCGTTATCCACACCTGCTCTGATTTTCACACTTTTAATTGCCTCCTCAGCGGCAAGGGGCTCTTTAAGAAAGAGCACATCGTACCTATACTCATCGGGTTTCAGACCAAAATTTACCGGAGCATTTTTTATAATAAAATTGAGCTGTTCGTAGGTTATTAAAACGATTTTTGATTTATAGTTGAAACAGGAGGATAATTTATCCTCAATTAAAGCTGTTAACCGGGATTTCTCCTGCTCGTCGGATTTAAAAACCACATTGCCACTTTGAATATAGGTTAAAACATCAGTAAACCCCATGGATTCAAAACAGGTTTTCAGATCAGCCATTCTGATTATATTATTTCCTCCAACATTTATTCCGCGAAGTAAGGCCAGGTATTGAGTGTTTATCATAGTTTTTTAAAAATTAAGTCTGATATACAAAAATTTTCCAAATATCATCACTTCTCTGGTAATGCATATCTATCATATATCCAGCTTCGTGAATTCCATTTGATGTTTTCCATTGTATTTGCTATGTAATAAAGCGTTAAAAAATTCAATTTTATTGCTGTCGCAAATGCCTTATCAGAATAGTTCTGGTTTAAATCATCAATAGGAGAATGATAATATTTTTTTAACCATTTATTTGTTTGCCTTAACCCATTGATTTTTGAGTCAATCGCAGTGCTACCGGGTAAAATAAACAAGCTGGGGATTCTTTGCCTGATAAATGAAAACTGATCGCCTCTTTCCACATAATCCTCCTCAATTTTTTTACTAACAGCAATTGTCATATTCAATTTACCAGTAGAATAATCAACGGCTTCAGATAAATTTGAATTCAAATACCCGATGGGCATAACTCCTCTGGTTTCGAATAAATTGGAAAATAAATCTAGATTTAGGTTGGCAACAATTCTTCCATTTTTAATCTCGTTTTTATTAACAAAGTAATGAGATCCCAGCAAGCCCCACTCCTCGCCGGTATAGCAAATGAAGATAATGGAACGTTTTGGTTTTTTAGGCAGCTGATTAAATGCCTTTCCTATGCTAAGTAAGGCTGCACACCCGGCAGCATTGTCCAGCATACCGTTGTAAATTGAGTCCCCTTTGATTTTTCTTCCTACACCAAGATGATCCAAATGAGCTCCAATCACAACATATTCATTTTTCAATTTAGGATCTGAACCAGGCAATATGGAAACCACATTCCTGCTTTTAATATATTCGATATTTGTTGAATAGCTGTAATTTAGGTTGATATTTAACTGTTTGGTGGAACTTTTTTTCCTGATTTCCCTGTTAAGGCGAAGCCCATTCAGCCTGAATATTTCACCGATAAACGATCTTTTTGCAAATGCGCATAGCTTAAAACCCATGTCTGACAAGGTTCCATGTATTGATGTGTCTGAAAAGTAAAGAGAACTTTTCACCAGGTAATCATGAACATACCTGAAAATCAAATTTTGAAACAAGCCATTTTTGGGGTAATAAAGGATAATACCTGCTGCTCCCTGATTTTTTGCATTTAATAATTTTAAAAAGAGATCTTCACTAGCCGAATTTTTAATTGATTTAGGACCACCCACTGCCACAATAACAGTTTTCCCTCGGACATCAACACCTTCATAATCGTTAATTTGTTCCTCTGGTATAATATTCCCATACCCAACAAATACAAGCTTTTGCTGCTCGATGATCCTGTACGATTTTCCACTTATCAGAAAGCTGACATCTCTGCCATATATACCATTTAACGATTTGGATTCAGCAACTACCCGAAAATCTACGGAGTTCTTTATAATAGATGGTTTTAAAAATTCAATATTCTGAAAGTATGTTCCCGAATCCCCATAAGGTAAAAGTGAATTATTACTTAATTCTTGTGCAACATAGTCGGCCGCTTGATGGTAACCATGAGTTCCTATCCCTCGTCCTTGCAGCTCATCACTTGAAAGATATTTGAGGTGTTTAAAAAAATAATTGTATTCAATACTGTTTATCACTGTAACCGCACTATCATCAACATTCTGAGCAAATACACCAAAACTGAGGAACAAAAAAGAGCAACTGCTAAATATTTTTTTTAAATTTTTCATTTATGGGAAGTCAAAAAGCTCGGTATTATTTGTGGTTAGATATAGCAATTTTTGGGTTAAGGATATATTAGATTTTATTGAAGCATTCACTCGTTGTCCAAATATAACAATATATTAGAGAAGTAACCAGAATTTAGAAATTGTTGTGCATCAGGTACTGGAGCACGCAACAAGTAACAGGAATTATTTACTATCTTGCAAACTCAACAAATAATCTATGCCATGAAGAAGATTCTGAAAATAACAGGTTTGATAATACTGGTTGGGCTTGCAATTTTCCTTGCAATTCCCAGTAATCATTATATTGTAAGGGCTTTAATCTACCAGCTGCCAAATATTGACGATTATAAGATATTTGAGAACAGAACTGTGAAGATCGGGCAACCTCAGGAATGGCGAATTTCTCCAAAGTATAATAAGATTGAATTAACACCCGAAAAGCTCGCATATTTCAATGAGTATAAGTCAGTAGCCTACCTGGTTGTAAAAGACACAATGATTTTAGAAGAGGTTTACTGGGGCGGATATGGCAAAGATTCGTACTCCAACTCTTTCTCAATGTCCAAAAGTATTGTTAGTATGCTCATTGGATGCGCATTACAGGATGGCTTTATCAAAAACCTAGATCAACCGGTAAGTGACTTTCTACCAGAATATAAAACGGGAGAAAGGTCAAAAATAACATTAAGAAACCTGTTGATGATGAGTTCGCAGCTTAGCTGGGATGAATCTTATAGCAGCCTTTTTTCAATTACCACCCAGCATTACTATGGGAATAACATCAAACGACTTATCAATAAACTTTATTCTATTGGTCAACCAGGCAAAGTGTTTAGCTACAGAGGAAGCGATCCTCAACTACTTGCTTTGGTTATTGAAGCGGTTACCGGGAAAACTCTTTCCGAATATGCATCAGAAAAAATATGGATCCCAATAGGAGCAGAACACGATGCGCTCTGGAGTCTTGATAAAAAGGAAGGAACCGAAAAAGCTTCCTGTTGTTTCAACTCGAATGCCCGCGATTTTGCGCGTTTGGGCCAGCTGATGTTAAATGGCGGGAAATGGAACGGCCAACAGATTATTCCGGAGTGGTACATAAAAGAAGCCACCAAACCCAATAACCAGCTGCTCGACCTGGAATTAAACCAGCCCAATATGCGATATGGTTACCAATGGTGGTGCTTAAACTATAAAAATTATAATATCTTTTATGCAAGAGGCATTCAAGGACAATATATTTTTGTTATCCCGGAATTAAATTCGGTGATTGTACGGTTGGGACATAAGCGCAATAATGTGAAAATTGATGGCCATCCTGAAGACGTTTACAGGTATATTGATTGTGGGTTAGATATCATTACTAAATCAGAGCAGTAATTTATGCACAACGGGTCATTAACAAACATGATTAGACTCAGGGTTAAGCTTTTAGCATACCCTTCTGCAGAGCTATCGGTTTTTGACAGGGGAAAGAAGAAACACCTGAACCTCTTTGATCAGGAAAAAGTTGAATTTGTAAATGATAAACCGGATGTTTTGATGTTCCTGACCGGAGGATCGGAACGTATTGCTGTTAATGTACTTCAGGAGTATAAGTATTACCTGATATTGGCCACAAAAGAGGGCAATTCCTGGGCCTCCGCAACTGAGGTTAAAGCCTGGATGAATCAGCATAATATTTCTTCCACCCTTGTAGATTGTGAAGATCAGGCAACCCCTGATATAATTAATGAACTATACCTGGTTAAAAACGGCATCCACCGGTTGCATGGTCAGCGACTTGGAATGGTTGGCTCGCCTTCTGATTGGCTTGTTTCATCAGTTATTAACCCCTTCATACTTCAAACCCGACTTGGGATTGAGCAGGTGGATATATCATGGGATGATATTGTTTTGGATGAGGTAAAAGAGGTTGCGCCCGATTTTACCTCACTTTTCCATTCCGATACTTCAGGTAAAGAGGTTTTTGAAAGCGGCAGGATTTATGAAGGGTTGGCTTCGTTAATCCCATTTTATAGGCTAAATGCTTTAACTGTTGAGTGTTTCCCATTGGTTAATAATACAGGGCATACAGCTTGTCTGGCTCTTTCAAAACTTAATGTTGATGGCATTCCGGCAGGTTGTGAAGGCGATTCCTGTAGCATTGTCGGCATAATGATTGTCAATGAGATTTGTGGTCTAATCCCCTGGATGGCCAATACAATTCACATAAAGGGCGATAAGGTTTTTTTTGCGCACTGCACCGCACCAACTAATTTGCTATCCAGGTTTAAACTTGATACTCACTTTGAAACAGACAAGGGTCTTGCCATTAGTGGGGATATTGCTGGAGATGAGGTAACCATTTTCAGAGTTGATAATACATTGACTCAAATTTTTTTAGCAAAGGGGGAGATTACAAACAGATCGAAAGTAAAAACTGCCTGTAGAACCCAATTAGAGGTTCAGATCTCCAAATCTGCCATTGATTATTTTCTAAATAATCCGTTTGGCAATCATCATATTGTTATTCCCGGGAACTGGATTCAACGCTTAAAATTAGCCGCATTGCTGCTTAGGATGGAGATAGTGGAGTAAACTTTACTGATGTTACTTTACATATCTGCAATAAAAAGCCAGGTCATTATTTTACCATCACCAACAAACTTCCGGTGATGTAGGCTATCACCCACCATGAATAAGCAACAATAGTATATGCATGAAGGTTTTTGGAAACCTTTTCAGCCGATCCGTTTTTCTCGTGGAATTTCCAAATCAGGTATGTATCAATCAACATCCCAAGAAGCGCCGAGTATCCAAGAAAACCATGGAGGGTAAACGGTGTATTTTGTGATCCAATGATCATGCAAATGGTGGCTGTAATATCTAGAGTTATCCCAAGTACAAAAAAGCTCAACACATTTTTGTCAATTAATTTTTTTCGTCGTTCTTTAAAAACTGCGATAGAGTAAGATATTAGAGCAAGAGTAACAATAGATGCGCCAATCATTGAAATTGTTTTCATAGATGATTAGTTAGAGGTTAGTTTTTGTACTTCAAATGCCGGGTAGCCCTTTTGTCCATAATGAGGATCACCAGGGGTGTTATTGTAGAAATTGGTAAAACGGAGTTTATAGTAATTATTATCCCTGTCCTTAATGATATAAGCAATTTTGGTTTCTATGATGTAAGATTCATTAACATACTTCTTCCAGTCATAACCAATGGCATCCTGTTTCGATGAAAATATGCAAGTAGAAATATCTGAGAAAGAGATGCTTTCAAATACTTTATTAGATAGCTTAGCTACTGATATGCCATTGGAGTTTATATAAACCCCCCTGAGCAGGTATGGCGTAGGTACTCCAAAGTCGTCGAAAAGTATGGATGTGTACTTTGTAAAACATAAATCCCAGCTGTTTTTTTCGGGCTGACCACTGAATATTTTTCCCCCTCCCTCAAATGAAAACTGAACAAAATTAACGTCGGGATTTTTTTCTACCTGGAATCTGTGTTCATCGGTGTTATCCAGGTTGGCAAAGCGTATATAATAAGTGTTATTCTCAAGGTTTTCAAAAACTATTTTTTTGTACCCAAAATCATTGCCAAGCTCATCCTTGCCGCGATTAATTATGTAAACAAGTTTTGGGAAGGTTGGGGTTTGTGCATTTGTAAAATCGCCCCATTTCCCTACTGCCGTTGAGTCGAGGTTCCCGCTGGAAGCATCAAAAATCATGGTGTCTACACTAATTGTTTTTACAGATTCAAAATCGGTAATCAAGGTGTTTCCGGCATACATAAACCGAGAGGAGTTAAGGATAATGTGCCATCCATCGGGTGATGATTCAAATCCCAGATCCCAATCGGTATAGCTGTTGTGTGAAACAATCTGAGAAGATGATAATTTAAAGTATGTTTGATAATCATACATTGAATAGGGAATTTTAACCTCCTCAATTTGAATGGGTTGTATTACATAACCGTTTTCATCAAAACACCCTGTTAAACTTAATGCAAATAGTATGATAATTAAAGTTTGTCTCATTCCTGTTAAAAAATATTGTAGAATAATGATGTGAAAAAGAACCTTCCGTAACCCACCGGGCTACCGGATGAGCTGGAATGTGCCGTTCCGGTGTAGTTCCCTGTGCTGGTTATCAAGGTGTTGTTAAATACATTTTTTATACCGAGGTTCACCGTCAACCTATTCGCAAAGAGCTTTTTTTGCAGGGATAAATCGAGGTTGTGGTATTGGTTGATATCCCCTGAAGTAATCAGGTTGTTTTCATCCAGGCTGAAAAGTTTAACTTTCCCGGTATATTTATAAGTGACTGCAAATTTTGCTTTTATAACAGGAAGCTGGTAGGAGAGATTTAGGTTAGCCTCCGGAGAAAACCTGTAGTGGTTTAAGCTGGCATTCTTCTGGCTAAAGGAGGCAAAGGTGCCGGTTTCGCCAAAAGCTATCGCAAAATCGAAATCAGGATAAAACGAATATTTGAATGAAATCTGACCTCCGGTTGTATTATAGTTGCTGATATTGATATACTTATAAATTGTTATGTCGTTTTCATCCTTTACCGGAGCCAGGTAAATGATGTTACTCATCTGGTTATAAAAAAGGTTGATGTCGATATTTGAAAAGTGAATTTTATCAGATTTATCAGTATTTATGGTGAATGAGAGGTCGAAGTTATTCCCGTATTCTGGTTTCAGGTTTTCATTAGGCCTGATATCGTGATTAATATCCTTGAACAGGATGTAAAGCTCCTTTAAAGTTGGCGACCTAAACCCTCTTGTGAACGATCCCCTTATGTTTAAAAATGATAATGCTTCCCATTTCATATTTATTGATGGGACAGGCGGCACCTCAAACCGGGTATTGTAAGCATACCTAAGACCGGGCTGTATGCTCAGCTTATCGGTTAGACTATACATCATGCTGGAAAAAACAGCATAATCGCCCATGTTTTGCTGCTCGTTCAATATTCGTTTGCCGGTTGCAATTTCAAGGTTTAGGTCTAACCCGGCAATGAAGCTAAGCCGTTTCTTAGCATTCTGATTTCCAAAAATAACCCTTGAGGTAAAGGCGTTGAAATATGATGTATCGTGAACCGAGGAGGATGCATCAATAAGAGTGGATGTTGATTCAATAAAATCCTTAATGTATGTGAGCTTTTTCCTCTCAAAGTATGAGTGAGATCCCATGAGGTTTATAAAATAGTCATTTTTTAGCTTCATGTTAAATTCAACCCTGTTGGAAAAACGGGTGGAGTAAAACCAGCTGTCCTGCGCATTCCTATAGCTGGGTGCTTGCTGATTCCCTTTATCGAGAAGCCTTTCTCTCATAAACGATGACTGATACTTGAATTTGGAATTTGGATTGTTCAGGGTGTAGTTGAAATCAGCATTGTACTGCTCTTTGGGCTTCCATTGTTGCGATCGGTTTGTGTCGATATCCAGGTAAACCCCGTTAAAAAAATTTCTTCCTCCTGAAAACGATAAAGTATTTTTCCCTTTTTTAACAGATAAGCTTCCGTTCAGATTCACCGAACCCAGACTTTCAAAATACGTACTTAAACTTCCGGCAAAATTTGAGCGAGAATTTTCTTTGGTTATAATATTTATGGCACCAGCCAGGGCGTTGCTTCCATATACAACCGACATTGGCCCTTCAACCACCTCAATATGATCAATATTAAAAAGGTTTAGCTGATCGAGATCAATATTTCCACCCATACGACCGATAACCGGCACGCCATCAACTAAGATTTTAACATTGTTGCCCGATAACCCTTTTAGCCGTATCCCGCTTCCAAGTGATGGATCGTGGGTGATCTGAATGTTTACCTGATCTTTCAATATGTCCGTAAGGGTTGTGGCTGCTTTAAGCTGGATCTGGCGCTGATCAATCACTTTAATATTATAAATCGATTTATCAGCTTTTACAGGCGTATAATTTGCCGTAACCACTACTTGGTCCAGGTCAAAAACATGGGGTTTTAAGGTTAATTCATACGATTTGTTAGGAAGCAGTGTATCAATCAGTGTTTCATAGCCTATAAAAGAAATAGCCACTGTTGCTTTTGTACTGCTCGGGTTCATCACATAGCCACCTTTATCAGTGAGCAAATAAAACTTCTGATTTGTACCAATCTCCTCAAAACAAACATGGGCAAAGGGAATGCTTTCTCTGGTTTTGGAATCAAGCACCACGATTTTCCCCGTTTGGCTATAACTGCTAGTAAGACAAAACAGAAGTAATACTACAAGAGAAGATTTAATTATTGTGGGGAAGCGATTTTTAAAAAACGAACACATCAAAATGATTTTTGCTTAATCTGATTTTTTAAAAAGGGTTAAGGGTTCAAAGGTATTAATTACCAGAGAACCCCGAATGCCCGGTTATTGTAAATGAATATTTTTAGAGCTCCTCTAGGTCAAAGGTGATTACTCCTGTAGCAGATCCTTCAAAACCGGTAAAACGGATTTTGTAGTTAATATCCGATTTATCTTTTACTATAAAAACCTTATTGGCCAACGACCACTGGCTTGTCCCCATATTGTAACTTTTCCAGTCCGATCCAATAACATTAATATCTGTACTAAACTGATCTTCAGTATATTGAATATTAGACGGATCATCAACCGTTAGGTCAATTGCAGGTGTTTCCACATTCTGTAAAACACCGGTAACAGTGTAATTTATTGAGTTATCAATCCATTTAGTGAAAACCAAATCCCACGTTGAGGCATCAGGTTCACGATCCAGCCTGGTATTAGTTGCCAGATCGTAGTAAACAAAGTTGGCTTTAGAGTTGGAAACTGTAAGATCGGCCACAACAACTTCATTCGAACCATTGGGGTCTGCATAACGGAAAGAATACTTTTGGAGCGAAGAATATTTTTTCTCAATCCAGATTTTTTTCTTGTTACCATCTCTGAGTTTAATGATGTAAAGGGCAACCCCGTTTATATTGTGCGAGGTCATATCGTAAACACCCCATCCATAGTTAGGATGCCCTGTGGCATTCTGACCAAACGCCCCTTCCTCCCAGGTGGAATCCGCATTATTCAATTTACTCCATGAATCATAATTGGTAAGGTCAACCGGATCGCTCCAGCTCCAGCCCGCAGCTGTTGGGTAAACCTTTAGCTCAACACCCGAGCCTTCATTTATCAGGATTGAAGAGCTGCGCGATGATACACTAAATGCAATATCCCAGCTGGTTCGCGGCACTTCAGCAACAACACCGTTTTTCAGGCTGTAGTATATATCGTTTGCGTAGGAAGCACCCATTGATAAACTTTCGCTGCGTTTTATTTTTTCGGCAGGCGACTCATCATCACAGGAGGAAAACGAAGCAAAAATGACAACTGCTCCAAGAAGAATTAATAGTTTTTTCATGATATATGTAGGTTATTATTTTTTAAAATTGTTGGCAAAGGAAAAACAACTATTCAGTTTATTGATAATCAAAACAGCTAATAATTTCGATTTGTTTGAATGATATTAATCAACATATGGTATGTTGTTATAATACAGGGGAGTATGTGTTTGTTTGGAATTGTTAAAAAGGGTAAAATATAGAAATTACCCCAGATGAAAAATAGTAAAAAACCCAATAAACTAAATTATTGGGTTGAAATTACATACAAGTAGCGATTAAACAGTTAAAATTTCCTTCTCCTTTTTCTGAAGATGTTCTTCGACTTTTTTATTGAAATTATCTGTTATTTTTTGGACTTCCACTTCTGAATCTTTGGCGACATCTTCGGGTAACCCGTTTTTTTGAAGTTTTTTTATCTCTTCCAGTACCTGATGCCGGGCATTCCTGATGCTAACCCGGGCATTTTCCCCCTCGTGTTTAACCTGTTTAACCAGATCTTTTCTGCGCTCCTCAGTCAGTGCTGGCACAATAACCCGAATAGATTCTCCATTATTCTGGGGGTTAAAACCCAGGTTTGCCGCCATAATAGCTTTTTCAATAGGTTCAATCATTTTCTTTTCCCATGGTTGTATAACAATTGAACGGGCATCGGGGCTACCAACGCTGGCCACCTGGTTTAGCGGGGTCATGGTTCCATAGTAATCAACCATAACTCCTGAAAGCATATTGGGGTTTGCCCTACCAGCCCTTAGAACCCTTAATTCACTTTCGAGGTGCTCAATAGCCTTTTGCATCTTTTCTTTTGCTATTTCGATACAGAGATCAACTTCTTCTTCTTTCATGGCGGTGTTCTTTGAAAATTTGGGAACTAAAATATTTAATTTTTAACTAAAGTGCCAATCTTTTCGCCTAAAACTAGTTTTTTTAGGTTGCCTTTTGTGTTCATATCAAAAACAATAATGGGGAGATTATTCTCGCTGCACATGGTAAACGCAGTGAGATCCATAATTTTTAAGTTTTTATTGTAAGCTTCTGTAAAGGTGATTGTATCAAACTTTTTGGCGGTCTTATCTTTTTCCGGATCAGCTGTGTAAACGCCATCAACACGAGTCCCTTTTAAAAGCGCTTCGGCTTCAATTTCAACACCTCGTAATGCTGATGCAGTATCTGTGGTAAAAAATGGATTACCGGTGCCACCTGCAATGATTGCAATGTACCCGGTTTTAAAGGCTTCCAATACCTTGGGTTTTGTATAAAGTTCACCAACTGGCTCCATTTTAGTTGCAGTAAAAACTTTTGCTTTTCCTCCTATACTTTCTATGGCGCTTTGTAGCGCTATGCTGTTTATTACAGTTGCCAACATTCCCATTTGATCTCCCTTAACACGGTCGAAACCTTTATTAACACCGCTTAATCCACGGAAGATATTTCCTCCTCCAATCACTATTCCAACCTCAACGCCCAATTCTGATATCTCCTTGATTTGAGATGCATAAGTATTTAAAACAGTTGTGCTAATTCCGTATTTGTCTTCGCCCATCAGCGCTTCCCCGCTGAGTTTTAGCAGAATCCTTTTGTACTTGATCATCTTTTCTTGTTTAATAAATCGGCTTTAAAGATAAATAAAAAAAGCCCCGGTTACTACCGAGGCTCGATTTTGAATATTATTTACTGATTAAATAGTCAAAGAAACTCTCTTGAAACCAGTAACTTTTAACTCTTTGTCAGCACCTTGTAAATATGCTCGAACAGTCATTTTGCTGTCCTTAATGAAATCTTGGTTCATCAATGTGCTCTCCTTGTAAAATTTCTGAAGTTTACCTTCAGCTATCTTATCAAGCATATTCTCTGGCTTACCTTCTAGGCGAGCCTGTTCACGGCCAATCTCAAACTCTTTCTGGCGAACGGTTTCCGGAACATCATCCTTATCAACAGAAACAGCGTTCATCGCAGCAACCTGCATGGCAACATCCTTGTACACCTGGATATCGGCATCGGCCTTGTTGAACCCAACTATTGCACCAAGTTTATTCCCGGGATGAATATAAGCAACCACTTTTGCCGCTTCAACCTTTTGGTAGTAAGATAACTCAAATTTTTCACCGGTAACACCTGACTGATCGGTTACAAGATCAACAATCTTACGACCATCGATTTCTATAGCTTTAAGGGCGTCTAAATCAGCCGGATTTTTTTCAAGGGCTTTGTCAAGAATACTTTGAGTTAGAGCAACAAATTTTTCGTTTTTAGCAACAAAATCGGTTTCGCAGTTAAGAACAACCATCGCGCCAAATTTACCGTCGGCAGCAACTTTTGCGAGAACTGCGCCCTCGCCAGCTTCACGGTCGGCACGTTTGTTGGCAATAGCTTTACCGCGTTCGCGGATGAGCTCAATTGCCCTATCGAAATCGCCTTTGGATTCAACCAGAGCATTTTTGCAATCCATCATTCCGGCTCCGGTTAGTTTTCTGAGTTTTGATATATCGGCTACGTTAACTTCCATGTTTTTAATCTGATTAATTTATAATTAATTTATGATGGGCTATTCATCTTTATCTGATTCTTCAACCTCATCATGGGATTCTTCAACCTCATCATTTTTTTCCTCGTCGGCTACCACCTCTTTCTTTTTCCCTTTGCGGGCACGGGTATGAGAAGGTTCTTCTTTCTTCTCTTTTGGCGCAGGTTCTTTCTCTTTTTCTGCCTTACGTTCTTCAAGCCCTTCCTGTATCGCCTTAACCATGGTTTCAACTACTATGGAAATAGACTTAGATGCATCATCGTTTGCAGGAATGATAAAATCAATGGGTGTAGGATCACAACAGGTATCAACCATTGCAAATACCGGGATACTTAGCCGTTTTGCTTCGCGTACAGCGATGTATTCTTTCTGGACGTCAACAACAAAAAGTGCGGCAGGCAATCTGTTTAAATCAGCAATTGACCCAAGGTTTTTTTCCAATTTGGCTCGCTGGCGGGTAATTTGAAGTTTTTCGCGTTTTGACAGGTTGTTAAAAGTACCATCGGTAGCCATCTTATCAATAGATGACATTTTTTTAACCGCCTTACGGATTGTTGGGAAATTGGTTAGCATCCCACCGGGCCAACGCTCGGTTACGTATGGCATGTTTACCTGTTTTACATGCTCTGCAACTATTTCCTTTGCCTGTTTTTTTGTGGCCACAAACAATACCTTGCGGCCCGATTTGGCTATCTGCTTAATAGCTGCTGCAGCCTCATCAATTTTAACGATGGTTTTCTGCAGGTCGAGGATATGGATCCCGTTGCGTTCCATAAAAATGTATGGAGCCATTTTCGGGTTCCATTTACGTTTCAGGTGGCCAAAGTGCACACCTGCATCAAGAAGTTGATCGAATGTTGTTCGTGACATGTTTTTTTTAGTTTAGATTTTGGCAATCGTCCAGTAGTTCCTTGTTACAGGAAGTCTGGGCAATTTAGATGCTAAACTGCCTGCCAAATGGGTTATTAATTGATTTTTTTAACGTTTGCTAAACTGGAATCTCTTTCTGGCTTTTGGCTGACCGGGTTTCTTACGCTCAACTTCGCGTGGATCACGGGTCATAAAGCCTTCTGCTTTTAAAGCTGGTTTGTTTTCCGGGTTGGCTTCAACCAAAGCACGGGCAATCCCAAGTCTTAGTGCTTCGGCTTGTCCTTTCACACCACCACCAACCAGGTTAACGGTAATATCATAATTGCCGGTTAAATTGAGTACCTGAAGGGGTTGTTTAACAACAAACTGCATCAAATCCGAAGGGAAATACTCTTTCAGATCTTTGCCATTTATGGTGATATTGCCTTTGCCTTCACGAAGATAAACACGAGCTATTGCAGATTTTCTTCTTCCGATTGCGATATGTTCCTGCATATTCTATCTATTTAATGGAATCTAACTTAATTTCTTTAGGTTTTTGAGCCTCATGGGGGTGCTCCGATCCTGCGTAAACATACAGGTTTTTGTATAGTGCGGATCCAAGCCTGTTCTTTGCCAGCATTCCCTTTACAGCATGTTCAATTACAAAGATTGGGCGTTTGCGAAGCATTTCCTTTGGGGTTGAAAACCTTTGTCCTCCAGGATAACCGGTATGGCGAACATACTCTTTGTCAGTAAGTTTCTTACCTGTTAAACGAATTTTATCTGCGTTGATGATGATTACATTGTCACCACAATCAACATGTGGGGTGAAGTTGGTTTTGTATTTACCTCTCAAAATATTCGCTACTTTGCTTGCGAGGCGACCCAATACTTCATTTGTGGCATCTACCACTACCCACTCTTTGTTAACGGTTGCCTTGTTGGCCGATACCGTCTTGTAACTCAAAGTGTCCACGTTTTAATATCCTCTGTTTTTAGTTAATACCTTACTTTTATTCTATTATCCAAGTGGTTATAATAAGCGGGATGCAAAAATACAACTAATATTTAAAACCACAATAGTTATCAACAATTAATTTAACTTTTTAAACAACCTCCTTTCATTCCCCGTTTTTCTGTGGAGTTATAAATGAAATATTTTTATACAATTTTCTTAGCTTTGACGTTTTAACAAATATAGTTCTCGATCAAGTAACCGATTTAAAAATGATTTTCAATCAGAGAGTCCATCGTTTCTTTTTTATTTTTGGTATTGCATTGGCACTTTGTTCAATGCTGTATTCTCCTTTTTTATTAAGCGTTGGGTTTTTTACTTTCTCAATTAACTGGTTATTAGACGGTAATTGGCTTATTAAATATCAAAGAATAAAGAACAATAAGGCGGTTTGGGCTTTTGCTTTAGTATATTTTTCCATTGCATTTAGTTTTTTTTACTCACAAAACCTTTCACGCTCATTAGCCGAGCTGAGGGTTTGGGTTCCTTTATTGGTTGCCCCGCTGGTTATTTCCACTAGCGACCCGATAAAAAGAGGGGAATTCAGGTTTCTAATACTGACCTTTTCAACGGCAGTATTTGTTTCAACTGTAATTGGGTTTGTTTACTATATAAGGGACTATAATTATCTGGGGCAGGATGTAAGGTACCTTTCGCCGTTCATTTTGCACATCCGGTTCTCCCTGATGGCATTAACCAGCGTATTTGCCATTGGGTATATGGTTTTTAAAGATGGGTACTTTAGCAATATTTTTATTAAAATACTATTATTGCTTCTGGCGCTTTGGTTCATCTGTTTTATATTTATTCTGCAATCGCTTACAGGTATTGTAATATTATTTACCCTTGGCTTGATGATTCTTCTTTGGTGGGCATTCAAGGTTAAAGAACATTTAATTAAATACCCAATTTTTGTTTTGGTTTTTATGATAATATTAATCTCTTCCTCATTTATTGCTCATTCAATCGATAAGTATTTTACAAGACATCCAATAAATTATAAAAGCCTCCCATCACAAACTGTAAATCTGAATTCATACTACCACGATACTTTAAGCAATCAATATGAGAATGGCTATCTGGTTTGGATAAATGTTTGCGCTTCGGAGCTGAGGGAAGAGTGGAGCAGGTATAGTAAAATACCCTATGATGGGAAAGATAAAGCCGGAAACCAGATCGATCAGACAATTATTCGCTACCTGACCTCAAAAGGGTTAACCAAAGATTCGGTTGGTTTGTCCAGGCTAGACTCTGTAGATATCCGGTTAATTGAGAACAGTGTTTCAAGTTCAATCTACAGGGAGCATAAGGCTGGCATTTATCCGCGTTTATACCAGCTCTTTTGGGAGATAGATGCGTATTTAACCAGAGGACAAATAACAGGAAGCTCAATTATTCAGAGGTTTATCTATACCAAAACATCCTTAAAAATTATTAGAGATCATCTTTTTTGGGGGGTTGGGGTTGGTGATGGAAAAGATAAACTTTTCGAATATTATGAAAAATATGAAAAGAACCTTGATAAGGAAAGCTGGAAAACTTCACACAACCAGTATTTAAATGTGCTAATAGCATCCGGACTCATTGGTTTTTTCATGTTTATGTTTGGCTTGCTTTACCCGTTCTTTTACAGGAGAAGATTCAAACTTTTTCTCCCATTCGTATTTATGATTTTAATACTTCTATCAATGCTTAGCATTGAAACTCTTGAAAGACATATTGGAGCATCATTCGTAGCACTTTTTTATTCATTATTCTTTTTTGGCTATCACTTTGAAGATGATCAACAACAAAATAAATAAACGCCTAACCAGAGATTTTTTTACACGCGATGTGCTCCAGGTGGCCCCGGAGCTAGTGGGTAAAAATCTCGTTCGCGTTTTCGAGAATGGAACAACCAAAAGGTTTACCATTACTGAGGTTGAGGCATACCGTGGAGCTGAAGATCTCGCCTGCCATGCAAGCAAGGGTAGAACGGCAAGAACTGAGGTAATGTTTGAGCACGGAGGATTGATTTATGTTTACCTTATATATGGTATGTACTGGATGTTGAATGTTGTAACCGGTGAAACCAACAACCCGCAGGCTGTTCTTATTCGCGGACTGGATAAATGTTATGGACCGGGCAGGTTAACCAGACTCCTTGAAATAGATAAAGATTTTTACGGGGAAGATTTAGTTGTTTCAAATCGTATGTGGGTTGAAAACTCATCCCGGTTAGCTGAGATTAAAACCGCTACCAGAATTGGAGTTGACTATGCCGGAGAGCATTGGGCGAAAATGCCCTGGAGGTTTTTTATATAAAAAAAGCCCCAATATTTTGTTGGGGCTTGCTCCTCATCTAGGACTTGAACCTAGGACCCCCTGATTAACAGTCAGGTGCTCTAACCAACTGAGCTAATGAGGAATATGTAAAAACAACTTCTTCTCTTTTCACCTCATCAATCTTAAGAATCACCTAATGGACTTTACCAGTCAGGTGCTCTAACCCTGCCTACCGGCAGGCAGGCAACTGAGCTAATGAGGAGTGTAATTAATCCCTTTCGGGTTTAGCGGTGCAAATGTAATATAATTTTTATTTTATCCCCAAAACTTAATTAAAAAAACTTATTCCTTTTTCGCTTTACTTAATCTATACCTTAATATAATATGCTAAAATTCACTTAATTTTGGGGAAAAATTAAGCGATGGCAAAAATACTTGGACTTGGAAATGCGCTGGTAGATGTTTTAATCACTATTGAAAACGATGATGTTCTGAAAAAACTTAACCTGCCACGTGGAAGCATGCAGCTCGTTGATGAGCATTTTCTAAAAAAAGCGACCGATTTAACCAGTGGTTTAAAACAAACTGTAGCTGCTGGTGGTAGTGCTGCCAATACAATTAATGGGATTGCAAACCTCGGTTTGCAATGTGCCTTTATAGGGCAAATTGGTCATGACAAGTATGGAGGTTTGTATATGGATGATCTGGAAAAGAATAATATACAAGCCAAATTGTTAATCAGTAACACCCAAACAGGTAGGGCTACCGTCTTCATTTCGAAGGATTCGGAACGTACTTTTGGAACATACTTAGGAGCAGCCGTTGAAATGTCAGCCGAGGATTTAAAACCAGAAATGTTTAGGGGTTTTAACATAATTCATTTAGAAGGCTACCTGGTTCAGAATCACGAGCTAATTGAACGTGCAATGATAATTGCCAAACAAGAGGGGTTAACCATATCTCTCGATCTGGCCAGCTATAATGTAGTGGAATCAAACAATGAATTCCTCCACAAAGTCGTAAAAAAATACGTTGATATTCTTTTTGCCAACGAGGAGGAAGCCAAAGCTTTTACAGGTAAACTCCCCGAGGAAGCACTAGACGAAATTGCCAAGGATGTTGATATTGCCGTTGTAAAGATAGGCTCAAAAGGGTCATTAATCAAAAGGGGAGGTTTGATAGAAAAAATCGGGGTAATAAAGGTAAAGAGTATTGATACCACCGGGGCAGGGGATCTGTATGCTGCCGGGTTTTTATACGGCTTTGCTAAAGGTTTGCCACTTGCCAAATGTGGAAAAATGGGATCCATCCTTTCAGGGAAAGTGATTGAGGTTATAGGCCCAAAAATGAGCGAAAGCACCTGGCGTGAAATTAATGAGATGGTGGAAGCCGCCGAGAACGAATAGTAAAAAACCCCGTGTCAGTTCGGGGTTTTTTAGTGTTATAAGGTTTCAACCATTGAAAGCAAGCCAACGGCAAGCCCGGGTTTACCCTCCTTAAACTTAAAGAAAAGGTGGTAGGCACCGGTTTTGGTGCAGATATAATCAATGGAAGGGTAGTCTTTCCCGGTGGCAACTACATAGGTTGTAGCAAGTAAACGATTATTATCGTAAAGTTCAAGGATCACCTTGCCTTCAAAATCCTTGGAATTGCAAACTGAAAATCGGTATTTTATATCCTTCTTAAGAATCACTGAAAATCTCTGGGTTGGTGGTGGATCACCGGCATCAAGTCTGATTTTGAAATCTTTCAAATAGGTAGCCTCCTTAGCAACCATCCCACAAATCTCAACAAGCTCATCCTCAGATTGGGCTTTAATCTGATTGACTAGCCCGGTGGAAAAAATTAATAAAGCCGATATGAGAAGTATTTTTTTCATAACCTAAAAATTTTCAGGTTTACCCTTTAATTAGTTTATTTCTTAGTTCTTGCACTGTGTTTATGATAGCTTTTAACGTTTCATCGCTCATATCAATGGTTTGTATGTCGTTTTGCTTAAAAGAGAGCACTCCATTTTCCTCAATCATTTCTGGTTCTCCGTTTTCAGTTGTAATTTTTACGTTCTCATAGAGTTTTTTAATCACCTCCAGCTCAGTAATAAGTTTCGCTATGTTGGGATCGCGCTTGTAAACATTCAGAACAGGAATCAGGATGTTTATTATCTCCTTTTGCTCGCCAATGGTCTCGTTTATTTTCTTGCTGCTAACATCCTGAGATACCCTTGTTGATAAATAAAGTCCTTCAACCCAAACCCCTGCAACGATAACTACGCTTAAGTTAGCTCTATTTGTTTCTCTTAGGTATGAGTCGATTTTATTAAAATTTTGTTGCGACAAATATATAAGAGAATCCAGATTCTGGTTGTTCGTGGCCAGGCGTTTTAGGGTATTAAAATCAAAAAACTGTCCAACCTGGATTCCATCAGCTAAAGTTTTGATGGATGATATGTATTCCAGCACCAACGATGTTTTTTCGTACATATTCAGATACCCCAGGTCACACCCATAGATTCCCAACGCAAGAGCCTTGGAGTAATTGGTGTTAAAGTTGTCGGTATATTTAGTATTTGCGAGATAATCTTTATTAAAAGGAACTTTTAGCCCCTTTATAAGCGCAGCTGTCTCAACGGCTGATGATATGTTTTGAACCATATCATCAATAACCCCTGATGATAGCTGGGGCGTATCTTCATTTAAAATTGAATCGGGTATATTGAAATCATCCGTTAAGTTCTTGTCAGTGTTAGAATTTCTACAAGCCAACAAGGATAATGAAAGTATTATTGGTAAAATAAATCTCCAAACCATGGTTCTACAAGGAAATTAAAGCGTTTCACATTAAACTCAACAAGTAAAGATAGGAAAAATATTTATTCACAAAACAAAAATAGCATTCAGGGTTGTGAGAAATTGACCGGAGACCATAAATTCAATTTAATGTAAGCGAATTAGTGGCTGATAAATTAATATAAATGCTATTCATTATTTGGGGATTCTTCCTTTACCACCTTTTTATTTTTGGTGATTTTAAATTTCAGCTTAATTTTTGGCATTTTAATCAGCGAAAATAGCTCTATAAACTTTTTCAACGATTCGTAATAAAGTGTAAAGTAAAGTACAATCGTCATAAACCAGATAAAGGAAACGTTGAACCAGAAAGTGTTATAGTACCTGCCAAAAAAATACTTCTGGGGTGCCAGGAAATGCGAACGGAAATCAAGGATATGGTTTGGAATGGGATCACGGTAAACCGGATCGAATTGCTGCACCAGCTCATCTTTGTACTGCAGGATATGGTTTTTTTCAAAAGTCTTGGTGGCCAGGTCGGAGATGCTCTCGTTATGATAGGCTTTTCGTTTTGCCTCAAATAATTTTTTGTCTTTGTTTTCCAGGTAGTTGATAATATTATCCCGCTTGCTGTTGGCTTTTTGGTAAATATCACTATAGTGTTTGGTCAGGTTTTCGATGTAAGCCAATGTGATAAACCCAATATCGGTGTTAAAGTTTTCGATGGTTAAATTATTCATCTGATCAAAAGGGATCTCAGGTACCAGTTTTGTCTCTTTGGATATGCCCTTACGGAGAACAGCCAGGTTATCAATAAATTTTGTTTTTATTGACGGGTCATCCTTTCTGTCAGAAAGTTCTATACATTCGTTTAATCTCTTCTCAAGCTCAGGGATGTAGTAAACCGTTTTATAATTTGCATTACGCTGGATCTTTTCAATATCATAAAAATATTTCTGAAAATCGTTATCCTTAAACTGGTGTACAACAAGAGCTTCATACCCCCACTTGGTAACCATTAGCTCTGCAATCAGAGGCACCTTGTTGATGCTTCCCACGGCTCGGTTCAACTTTTCAAAGGTAAACATGGCGCCAGATAGCACCATCATAGGGATCATGATCAAAGGGATGACTATATATATAGTAACAGCTGAGTTGAATGTAGCTGAGATATTTAGCCCCAGCATATTGGCAAAAACTGCAGTTGAGAACAATACCAGCCAGTAGTCAAAATACATGCCCCTTATCTCAAGGATGCTATTTGCAATGAGTACAAAGGCAACCGATTGAATAGCTGAAAGTATGAGGAGTAGGAAAATCTTGGAAAAGAGGTAGCTGGAGCGGCTAAGGTTGAGGAATGCCTCGCGTTTTAGGATTTTACGATCCCTGAAAATTTCTTCAGCGCTAACGGTTAGCCCGATGAAAAGTGCCACGATCAGGGCCATGAAGATAAAAATCGGTATATTCTCGTTTTCACGGAAGATGTAAATGCTGGAATTTGGATCGGCTATATACCTTATCACAAAGGCGAGTATAAATGCAAGTAGCGGTGTTTCCAGCAAATTGAGTACTATGTACTGTGTATTACTTATTTTCGAACGGAAATCGCGTGTTGTATAAATAAAAAATTGTTTTAGCCGGGACGGGATGTTTAATGATTTAGGGGGAGGAACAGACTCATCTGCCAGTTGCCGGATTTTGATATTTTCGGTATAGTACTCTTCCCATTTTGGAGGCGAAACCTTTCGGGTGGGTGTGTAACGGCCAAATTCATCAACCACCTTGGCTTCGATTATATTAAAAATAAGTTCGGGATTAACGTTACCGCAGGTAGGGCATTCCCCAACATCGCTGTTTATTTGCTGATCGATCCGTTTAAAATACATTACTGATTCCACGGGGTTGCCATAGTAAATCAGGTAACCGCCGGTATCAAGAATCATCATGTTATCGAACATTTTATAAATATCCGACGAGGGTTGATGGATCACTACAAAAATAAGTTTCCCCTTAAGGGTAAGTTCCCTGAGGAGGTCCATAACATTTTCTGAGTCGCGGGATGAGAGGCCAGATGTGGGTTCATCAACAAACAGGATTGACGGTTCGCGAATAAGTTCAAGGGCAATGTTTAGTCGTTTACGTTGTCCTCCGGAGATCATTTTATTAAGTGGCGATCCCACTTTTAAATCCTTTCTCTCATAAAGGCCCAGGCTGGTTAAGGTACGGTTAACCATTTCCACCAGCTCCTCTTCGGTTTTATCCTTAAAGCACAGCTTGGCGTTATAGTAAAGGTTCTGGAAAACGGTTAGCTCTTCAATTAAAAGATCATCCTGGGGAATCACACCAATTACCCCTTCAAGTTTCTCCTTTTCATTATGAAGATCAATGCCGTTGATGAATACATTTCCTGTTGTGGGTTTTTCAATTCCGGCCAGCACATTAAGCAGAGTGGTTTTACCTGCGCCGCTTGCACCCATTATGCCAATCAGCTTACCATGTTCTTCAGTGAAGTTAATTCCACGAAGCCCAACATCACCGGTTTTAAACTTGAACCAGACATTATCCACCCTGTACGAAATTCGAACAGCGGTTCTGTCGGCTAAATAGTGGGCAACAACATCTGTATAGTAAATTGGTTTCCCTTTGGGCAGTTTAATGGAGCTGCCGCTTGCAAACAGGTAAATCCGGCGATTGGAAATAGCCATGCCGTTGAGGAAAATATCCTCGTTCCCGGTGTATCGGAGGAAGTAGAGGTCAACGCTTTTTATCTGAAGGATATAGATGTAACCATCGAGCGCTTCAGTTGCAATGTGCTTGCATTGCTCCCCGGTTTCCTTTTTATCGTGAATTGTTAGTATGCTTGGATAGTCTAGGGCTTTTGGATCGTTGTTAACAACAAAATTTTCGATATCCGCCATCTCCTCCTTGGTAAGTTTAAAAACTTCGGCAACGGTGTTGATAATCGCCATGCGTTGTTCTGTAAACTTACGATCGGCATTAATCAGCTCGTACAAACGAACCAGAACGACTATTTTCTGCTTCTGGGTTAGGGTTTTGTTGATCTTCTTGCAGATTCCCAGTATTTTAACTGAGTCCTTAACGGATGTTAATTTGATTTTTTTGGGCTTGCCCTCTTCCTCCGGTTCTTCTTTTTCTAATAAACCTGCGTGTTCATCAAACAGGCGAATGTATTCTTTAACTGCCTCGTCGTTAAGTTGTTGAGTGAGAAAGTTTACTACAAAGTCACGCTCATGCAGCTGAGCTCCTTCATCTTGCTTGGCGATGATTGCAAATAGTTGCATCAACGCCCTGAGAATCTCTTCACTCATCGCTTAAAAGTTAAAAATTAAACAGATAAAAAAACGGAAAGGAATTTAGCTAATGGTATAGCTAACCTGTTCAAATGGAACATCAACAATATCGGCGTATTCCTCCCCGGCTTCCTGCATATCCTCGTCATCTTCAGGGTAATACCATCTAACCATAACATCTTTGCCATCCTCATGCATTTGCTCAAGTTTCATGAGAATGTCCAACAGCAGCTTGGAGCTTGCAGTATTAAAATACACCAGCTTAAAGGTGAATACTGTCTTTGCATTAGGGCTAGATGAATATTCGTCTAACCAGTTAATGATTGGATCGTAAAATGCTGTAACATCTTCAGGAAGAGATCTGCCGGAAATTTCAAAGATTTCGTTTTCTGCATCCAGGATTACTGATGGGGTATCGTCAGTACCCATTATTTTTATCGTGTTCATAATGATATATTTTACTCGTTACGGGAAATGGATGAGGTTAGGATAAAGAAATGATTTTCTTCATCAATCGGGAGGAAATGGTATTCCAGTTTTCTCCCGGTTTTTCTGGCAATATCAATAAAACCTAATCCAGCACCACCTTTCTCGGAAAGACGGCCTTCGCGCATTTGCGTTTTGTAAAGCTGCTTCAGCCCTTCTTTATCGAGTTGGTTTATGTGATCGAGGATTTGGGAAAGCTCATCGATTTTGGTGTTTTCAATCACGTTGCCAGTTGTAACGTGATACTCCTCTTCGCCTTTGCTAACCATGAAAATGCCCCGACCTGCAAATAGGAAATCATCCGACCCAAAGCTATCGGCATGTTTGCTGATGTTCTGCAGGCATTCCACCATTACGTGAAATACCTTTTTTTGAACAGAGTTAGATTCTTCCTCCTTGGCCATGTTTGACTCAGTAAGGGAGGTAAAGGCTTTGGTTATCTGGTGTGTAATTTCACCTTCGTAAACGAGGGTGATCTCGTGAGCCTTCATCGACTTATAAAAGTCGTAAACAAACTCAAGAAATCCTCTGACATTCTTTTTATCCATAGCCCGTAAAGTTAAATAATTTGCTTTAATTATCAATGTTAGAATTCTATACCAATAAGTAATATATCGTCAACCTGTCTGTTCGACCCCTTATATGCCTCAAAATCTGATGAAAACAGATCAGCGTATTGTGGCATGGTAAAATCCTGATTCCCCATTATCAGGTCGCGGATTCGCATAGGGCCATATTTCTTTTTCTCTTCGCCACCCACCTGATCGGGGAGTCCATCGGAAAAGAAGAAAATTTTATCGCCGGGTTCTATATTTATCAAATAGTTTGTAAAATCTTCCTCGGTTTTCTTTGGATGGGGTATTCCTCCAATTGCTTTCCTGTCCCCCTTGTATTCCAGCAATTCGCCCTTTCTTAACAGGAAAAGAGGGCGATGAGCGCCGGCGTATTGCAACTCGTTGTTTTTAAGGTTGATTTTACAAAATGCAATATCCATACCATCACGGGCGTCGGCATCGGGACGATCCTGCTTAAGGGTTTTGCGTACGCCGGTATGGAGTAAATCGAGAATTCTGCTGGCCGAGTATGTTACATCATGGTCAACTACATTATTTAAAGTAAAAAACCCGATAAAGGACAACAATGCTCCCGGGACTCCATGTCCGGTACAATCTACAGCTGCTATATAGATGTAATCTTCCTTGGTAAAGAACCACGGAAAATCTCCGCTAACCACATCCCTGGGGTGATAGTAGATGAACGATTTAGGCAGATACTGCCGTATTATCCTGTTATTGGGCAGAATTGAGGTTTGTATGCGTTGCGCGTAGTTTATGCTTTCGGTGATCTTGCGGTTCTTGTCCTGAATTTCCATCTCAATTCGTTTGGCCTCAGTAATATCATGGCTAACAAACAGGATGGTTTCCAACTCGTTTTCATTCATTTCAGGAATGGCTACAACGTGCATAATGGTGTTGCCCATTTGAGTTTGGAATGATATTTCCCCTTCAACTTTTTCCTTGGATGTTTTAATGGTTTTAATGGAATCCTTAAAGAAAATCGAAAGAGTTTCGGGGAGTTGCACTGAGTTAAGGGTTTGGTTGATAAGCTCTCTGGCTTCGATATTCAGGTAACGCTCAACCATAGGGTTTGCATAAAAAAACTGTCCGGTTGGGTTCAAACGCAAAATCATATCCGGAGAATTTTCAGATAACGATTGCATTTTACTACGCATTCTCTCTTCCTTCTCGGCGCGTTTCCTTTCGGTGATATCCTGCGAGTTCAGGATTATCCCGTTTATGGCTTGATCGTCCAACAGGTTTCTGCCGGTAACCTCCAGGAAAATCTTTTCACCATCCTTTTTCATGAATGTGTATTGGATGGTAACTGCAACCCGGGGGTTATTTTGCAGTTGTTCAAACATCTGGTTAAGCTCTTGTTCACCCTTACGGGTAAGCCGGTCGATATCTTTTCCCCCCATCATCTCCTGCGGGGTGTAACCTAAAATCTTGGTAACCGAGGGGCTGATATAGGTCAGCTTAAGCTCATTATTATAGATTGAGATGATTTCCGAAGCGTTTTCGAGCAACGAGTGCAAGCGTTTCTGGGCATTTTCAACCTCCTGAATTTTTGACTCAAGCTGAGCGTTAGATTTTTCCAACTCCTCATGGGTTGCCCGCATTTCCTCAGCATTCTGACGGAGCTCCTCTTCATTCTCCTTCAATTCTTCGGTCATTTGCTGGGCTTCCTGCAGCAACCTCTCGGTTTTTTGGTTAACCTTCAGGTTAAATACGGTACGGGCAATAATCTCACCCACCTCGCGCAGAAAACGAATGGTTATTTCAGGGATTTCATCCTGAATTGAAGCAAATTCCAAAACGCCCTGAAGCTTTTCATCAGTGATAAGTGGAATAAGCAGAAGGCTTTTGGGCTTTTGGTCGCCAAGTATCCCGGAGGTAATCGTTATATAATCATCGGGGATTTCGGTACGGTAGATGTAGTCCTTTTCGTAAGCACACTGCCCTATAAGGCCTTTCCCAATTTTAAATTCCTGATTGATGTATTTTTTCCGGTTATAAGCATGGGTGGCCAGGTTGATGAGGAGGTTTTTATCCTCATCGTATATATAAAGAGCACCTTGAACTACATTGATATAGTTTATCAGTTTAAGTAAAACATCGTAGGATAACTCTTCAACAGAATTGTGCAGGCGTAGCAAATACGAGATATCATCCTTCCCTTTGGCAATCCAGCTGAGTTCTGCTTCTTTCTTTTGATTGGCAAGAAGGTTATCGCGCATTACCAAAAGCGATTTGCCTAAAATATCATCTTCATCGCTAATTTCAAATGATGCAAGGTATTCCCCTTCGCCGATTTTCTTGGCAAACAGGGCGTTTTTGTTGATATCTTCATCGCGTTGGTTAAGCTCATCTTCCAGGAATGATACTTTTTCCTGATATTTTTTTACCTGGAACCAGGTGATATAAGTGAAAATGATTGGAATCAGATCAATAAACCAATGGATATAATTTTGGGTGTGAATTTTAGCTATTCCGGAAAAAGAAAACGGGATTCCTTTTAATGAGAAATCAACTATCCATGCGGCAATTGGGAAGAGTAAACCAAAAGCGGCAGCTAAAATGACCCTTTGACGAACAGTGTACTGGTAATCGGAACCAGCTGTTTTACCTTGAGCTGTCATACTACGCCCTGTTGTTAATTGATGCTGATAACAATTTGCCTACCTTTTTTCCCAGTAGTTCAAAAAGTTGTTCATATTCACTACCAAATGCCTTAAATGATGCAACCTCGATTATCCCTGTCGTTTCGTTATCAGGTGTAACTATGGGTATTATCATCAAGTGCTTTGGTGATCCTTTCCCTGTGCCCGAAAGGATTGTTATATAATCATCGGGTACAGGATATAAGTTGAGTACCCGTTTGTTTTTTGCTACTTGGCCGGAAAGGGTTTCGCCCTCTTTATATGAGACTGGTTCAGATTCCGAATAATATGCGTATCCGGAAGAAAAACTGAATATCCCTGTAACCGGATCTTTCAGATATACAAGACCTTGAACAATCTCAATTTTATGTGCAATGTTGGATAGAAGCGTTTCCCCAAATTTTATAATATCTTCCCGATTATCGGGTATTAATGCAGAGGATTCCATTTCAGCATCCATTCTCTCCTCAAATACTTCTTCTTGTTTCTCCTCCTCTCGCTTTGTTTGTTCAATATATCTTTTGAGCGATTTAACCTCATTTTCGATACCTTTAAATTTGCCGAAGGCATTAATCAGGAGGAAGTAAAAGAGAACCCCAATGATTGAAATCAGGATTTGAAAGAACACGGCCCAGGTGGGGAAATCGTTCACCCCATTATGAACCAACATGTTTTGATATGACCTAAATGTCAGTAAAACAAATATAAACAGGAGTATTATTAAAATCCCCGGCAAGTATTTAAGTAATTTTCTGCTTATACTCATTGGGTGGATGCTTTAATATTTTGTAAAAATTTAATTATTTCATTGGTTGAGAAGATATGATCAACCTTGGTCATCTTGAGCGATGCCTCTGTCATAGTTTTAACCTGACATTCTACCGGATCCTGAACAATGACCAAACCTCCGTAATCTTTAATTTTTTTGAGGCCGTACGCGCCATCTTTATTTGCACCAGAAAGAATTATGCCGATAAGTTTTTCCCTATAAACCTGAGCTGCTGTGATAAATGACAAATCAATGCTTGGGCGGGAATGGTTCACTGGTTCTTCAGTGGATAGGGCGATTTTATTCCCAAGCTCAATGAACATATGATAATTGGCAGGAGCGAGGTATGCTTTCCCGGGTTTTATCTGATCTTTATCGAATGGTTCAACAATCGGAATGGATGTTTTTATTGATAAGGCTTCTACAAAACCGCTACGTACGTGTTTAAGCCTGTGCAAGCTGAGAAGCACAGGGAGAGGGAAGGTTGCAGGCAATGAGTGAAGAATTTTAGTTATTACCTGAAAACTCCCAGCAGAACCACCTATTATGACTGCTTTGTACATACAGCTATGTAGTTTTTTTCTTATAAATTTTTTCCAAATCGTTAAAAACGGTAAATTTATTGCTTGTG
The DNA here is from genome assembly GCA_964552655.1 of uncultured Rikenellaceae bacterium. Classification (GTDB taxonomy): domain Bacteria; phylum Bacteroidota; class Bacteroidia; order Bacteroidales; family Tenuifilaceae; genus CAZKHG01. Next base: position 7,000 of record CAZKHG010000033.1, on the reverse strand, counting down.
TTCGTATTTTCCAAAGTTTCTTTAACGCCAAGAATCATGTATCCACCGGGTACAGTACTATTCGAAATCTGAGCCAGAACCCTTTCCTGGAGCAGCTGGTTGTAGTATATGGTTTGATTCCTGAATAAAACCAGCTTGATACCGCCTGGCGCATTGTCGAATGTTGTATTTTGCTTAATAAAATTTACCCCGCTAATAAGACTGGTATCAAGAATTGCCAGCCCATTTTCAATCTTGTAGTAATCGGAGAATTTATGTTTGCCATTTAACCGCAGGTAGTTGGCTTCGTTCACTTCAATCTGCTTAACATCCATCCTACCGCTACGAATCTTGTCAACGGTTCTTTCGCTGAAATTTGATGCGTAAATCTGAACCTCCGAAAGCAGGTGGGATTCTTTAAGGATAATTGCTAGCGAATAAAGCTCTTCACCTGAGTCAAAGGAGGCTAACCATATTTTTGGTTTAGAAGATGTGCCTTTTGTAATGTCAGGAATAATCTCATCGCGCAGAGCCCTCCAAAGAGACGGGTCACGAAACATCTCAGTGGTTTCAGGAGTTATTTCGAAAAGGAAGCTGTCAAAGTACTCTTTATTGGTTTGAAGCCTGCTGATTAACCCGTCAGCATCCTTCAGTCCGTTGTTAATGATAACCTCCTCAAGCCTACGCTTGAATGAAGTTAGAGCATAATCCCTGAAATCATAGTTAAAGCCATCAAGGATTGCTTTAATAACATTGCGTGTTTCAACTATTCCAATCTCGTATCTAAGCATTTCGACAAGCATTTAGCCTACTTTTTCTTTTTATTTTTAAGCTGATCGAGTTCGCTTATCAGCTTATTCATTTCCAGTTCTTTAAGTTTACTTTCTGTGATATCAAAACCAATGTTAATAATCTTAACAAGCTCACCATTTTCATCTTTAATCGGGATAAAGTTCTCCGAAATGTAGATATCCTTCCCTTTTACGTTCAGGTGGAATTCGCGTTTTTGTTTGACTCCGCTAATGATCTTATTCCAGAATTTTTCAAACTCCTTGGGCTTGTTCTTCGCCTGAAAATCTATCTCCGATAAGAATTTACCCTCAATATCCTCTTTTTTATCACCCAGCAGGTCAACATTTTTCTGATTTATGTAGGTAATTAACCCCGATGGGTCAAGTTCGTTGACCAGACAGAGGGAATTTAGTGCATCAAGTAAAGCCTTCATTTCCTTCTCGCGTTGAACAGAGAGCTCCTGTTCTACTTTGATCTCCAAAAGGTTTTGTTCTATCTCCTCAGCCTGTTGTTGTGCCCTGATCTCCAGCTGTTTATTTTCAGTGACATCTTGTCCCAGGAAGTAGATTTTATAAATTGAGCCCATCTCGTCAAAAGCAGGGCTGATACTGGCTAAAATGAACAGGTCGCTGTTATTCTGATTAACCCAGTGCATGGTAGATTTATATGATTGTCCCGAGATAATCTCTGCCCATTGGCTTCTAAAGGACGAGCTCTCATCGTCATGCAGTAGTTCGAATAAGGATTTCCCCTCCAGTTCGGGTTTGGAATAACCGGTTAGGCTGAGCAGATTTGCGTTGGGGTTGTTGATTATGCAGGAATCATCGAGTTCACAGAAGAGAAGCGCTTCATTAATCGCGGCAGACATCCCTTCCATTTCAAGTGTTTTTCTGGCCATTTCTTCCTGTGTAGCCTGCATTTCCTCCATGTTTTGACGCATCTCCTCTTCCTGGGCAGCCATTTCTTCCCGTTGTTGCTGCGATTGCTCCAACAGCTGTTTGGTCCGGATCCCGTTTTTAACCGAGGACAATGTTGATGCTATGCTTTCGCCAATTTTTTCGACAAACTCAATTTCATGCGGGAGGAACTCGTTGAACGAGGCAATTTCCAAAACCCCGAATATTGAGTCCTCAAGTTTAAGCGGAACAATTAAGAGGGTGGTTGGCGGGGCATCGCCCAATCCAGATGTTATTTTGATGTAATCATTGGGTATCTCCTTAAGGTAGATGGTTTGTTTCTCAACCGCACAGGTTCCCACAAGTCCTTCATTAAGCTGAATCCTCTTTTCCTGAAACTTTTTCCGGTTGTATGCAAAAGCCGATACCAGTTCTAGGTGTTTGTTTTCCGGATCATCATCGTTGTATATAAACAGTCCACCCTGGTTGGAATCAAGATAACTAACCAGGTTTTGAATGATGTTGTCAGCCAACCTTTCAAGGTTATCATTATCCTGTCTGAGGATATCCCCAAACTTAGCCAACCCCGCAGTAGTCCAACTTCTGATTTCATCCTCTTTCTTTCTTTTAGCCTCTTCTTCCAGGGCGGCTTTAAGGCTTGCCCGCATATTAATCAGAGAGTTACCCAGCACATCGTTTTCACCCAAGGTCTTGTACTGAGCATCTAAATGATTTTTACCAATTTCATTGGCAAATTCGGCGGTCTGTTTGAGCCCCTCAACAAGCGTGTTAAGTGAATCAACTATCTGTCCAACTTCATCCTGATAGCCTGAGTGGTACCTTTCAGGTGTTTCACCCCGGGCAAGTGTTTTTATGGATGTGTTGATTTTCTTGATGATCAGAATTATTGGGTTCAGTACTAAATTAATTACAATGGAGAATATAATCACGGCAAGGGCCGCAATAATTATAAGCACGAGCCGGTTTTGATTTGTACTCTCAAAAAGTTCATTTTTGGGAACACTTACCCCAATATAGGCGTTGTAAGGTTCGAAATACCGATAGTAAAGGATGTAGTTTTGTTTTTTAACGCCATCGAAATCTACATATTCAACCATACCCTCGTTTTTATGACCGGAAATCACCTGACGAAAGGCAGAAGATGGTAACCGTTCACCCTCCTTGAAGAGGTGAACTATCAGCTGACCGGATGTGTTGAACAAGAAAGGATAGTCAGTTTTGTAATAGGCATTCTTGCTAAAGAAGGGTTTGATGAGCACATAGTCAGAGTTGGTAAAACCTTTGTCGGTATTCCCCTCAACTACCTGGAGAAGTAAAGACATACGGTCGAGGTAAACTCCCATTTCATTCTGAGCCGCTAATGACACCCGCTTTACAGACAATTTGTTTAATACAATTCCGGAAATGGCGAAGAGTATTACAACTAATGGGATAAGTATTAGTTGAATGCGTCTGTTTATGCTCAGGTTTCGAAAAAGCTTCATCCTTATCTATTATTTATTTGATAAACTATTTTTTTATGTATGCTTGTCCGATTTTCTCAAATTTATTTGCCCAGGGGCCAAGTATAGTCTCATGCATACCCAGCAAAAGGCAACCCTTGGGGTACAGGTTCGAATGAAAAAGTTCAAAAACTTTGTTTTGCAGGGTATAGTTAAAATAAATTATCACGTTGCGACATAGGATTAAATCAAATTTAGCAAAAAAGAGATTCCCATCCCTCACCAGATCGTGTTTACGGAATATTGGTTTCTCGGTTAGGATTTTTTTGATGGTTATGGTATCCTTAACCTTATCAATATCAAAATACCTCTCGTAGGGAACATCATTATACTCCTCAAAGTTTAATGGGTTTTGCTTGATTACTTTATCGAAATTATCGAGATAACCTATGTTGAATCGGTATTTATATATACCCTTTTTGGCGGCATCCAAAACGTCGTTATTGAGATCGGTGGCAAATATCTTTGCCCGATCGTACATCCCCATCTCATTGAGCAGGATGAGCATTGAATAAACCTCTTGCCCGGTGGAGCACCCGGCGTGCCAGATATTGATGGTTTTGTTATTTTTAAACCGGGGTAAGATTCTTGATCGCAGCAAATGCCATACCTGGGGATCACGAAAAAGTTCGGTGGTGTTTACTGTAACCTCTTTAACAATCTTTTCAACAAAATCGGAATCCTGTTTCAGGTTGGTCAACAAGCTAACCATTTCCAGGTTATAATCGGTTAAAACCTTTTGCAGCCGACGTTTTAACGATTTATCCGAGTATTCGGTAAAATCGTACTTCGACACGTTTTTGAGCGTTGTTACGAAATACTGAAGATCCTGATCGGTTACAACCATAAAAGCAGTTCAAAAATCTGATTCCAACTCATTAAAAAATCGTTACCCAAAATTATGGAAAGGGGCTGCATAAGTTTGCTAAAAATATAAATACTTTGCTAATCTGCAAAAGCATAAAAGTATTTTTATTGGTGGTTAAGGAATCTTTATGATAAAATGATTAGAAATACATCATGAATCTGCTTTAAGTTAGTTTGAATGTATTTAATGGGTTATTTGCAATTAGTTTAAAAGAATTAAGCAATGTAAGTTTATTTGTTTAATTCGAGCAACCAACACCTTGCAACGGGCAACTTGCACAGGCGATGTATAATAATTATTCATAAGATTTTAACTCGCGTCGGGTAAGAAGAATTATTATTTATCTTTGGGCTCAGATTTTAGCATTTAAAAATATGAAATTTGGAATTGTAATCTTTCCCGGTTCCAATTGCGATCAGGATACAATCTATGTCCTAAAAAACCTGCTAGAGCAGGATGTGGTGGAATTGTGGCACAAAAGCACCGATTTACAAGGGGTTGATGTAGTGATACTCCCGGGAGGGTTCTCCTATGGCGATTATTTACGATCCGGTGCGCTTGCCCGGTTTTCTCCCATTATGCAGAAGGTGATTGAGTTTGCCAGCAACGGAGGCTATGTTTTTGGAATATGCAACGGGTTCCAGATTCTTTGCGAAGCAGGACTGTTACCGGGGGCGCTCATGCATAACAACTCAAGAAAATTTATATGTAAGAATATCTATTTAATACCCGACAGTAAAACATCTGCACTAACCGCATACCTTTCAAGAAACACAGCTTTGAAAATTCCGATAGCCCATGGGGAAGGGAAATACTTTGCCGATCGGGAAACCATTGCCGAGATGCGGATGAACGGACAGATTCTCTTCCGTTATTGCGATGAAAACGGGAATATTTCAGAATCGGTGAATCCAAACGGATCGTTAGAGAATATTGCGGGCATCTGTAATAAAAACATGAATGTTTTTGGAATGATGCCTCACCCCGAAAGGGCTTCAGACGATGAGCTGGGCAATACCGATGGACGGTTGATATTTGAATCGCTGATCAGGTATATTAAAGAAAAAGCCTAGTTGGCGCAATTTTTATTGGCAACAAATATCTGTAATAAAATTAAATAATTGTAATTGAAGTTATGCTGGGTGTTACCTAAAAATAAACCCAAATTTAACTTCAATGCTTTTGATTTTTGATATCCGCTCACGTTGCATTCCGTTCCACATCCGCTCGGTTTCTGTAACTCTTTGGAAACGATAGCCAAGCGCAACAACAACTGCAACTTTTTCCCATGTATAATTGGCTATTCCCATTCCGGTGTTGAACATTAATCCCCCTTTTGAATCGTATGGGTAGTCATTGTTATAGTCGTCGTAGTAATATGGATTGTCATTTTTATCAATGAAAGCAAACCCATAACCACTTTTTATGAAAATGAATGGAGCAAACTGGTTGTCAATAAAACGATAGGTTATCTCTCCAAAAGCCGGGATTACTGGCACAACAAGATGCTCGGCGCCACAACCAACTCCTAAATAAAACCCATTGGTAAATTGGAAACCATTTGAAATGTGGAAACTCATGGTGTACTCGTTCCCAATTTTTGTTTTTCCGGCGAGTACACCAGCCGTGAACTGTATTTGGTAGCCACAACTTCTTGAGGAAGGTTGAATGGCAACATTATTATTTTGAATCTTTGGCGCAATTTTTCTCTTTAAATCTAATGTATCGCTATTAAATTTAATGGGATCTTTTGACACCGGGAATGTGAAACCTGAATAATGATATAAAAGGAGAATAAGTGCAGCAATTTTTCTTAACATAATCTATTTCTAATTACCATACACAGGAATATGACTTAGCAAAACCAGATTGGTTGGGTTGTTGTAACCATACTGGTAAATTCCCCCTTTACCTACCAGCATAAGCACACCATTGAAAGGAATAACATCATAGGTGTCAAAATCAGGGAAATGGGCAATCTGATTTGTGATAATTTCGAGTGGGTTATGTTTGTTGTAAACTTTCAGTCCTGCAGCACCATCGCATATAAAAAGCAGATCGCCATCAACCCCAAGGCCGTGCGGATTAAAAAATGGATAAGATTTTACCAGGTAGGGATTGGCAATAGATGAAATATCAATAACATCGAGTAAGTTTTGACCATTGGCACACATCGTTCCTGTGCGAAGCGTAACATAAGCATAGTGACCATCAACAACTACAGGATCACAGGAAGATATATGATCATATTCCGTAACCTTTTGAGGTTTAACAGGATTGGTGATGTCGTAGATTAACATACCGGTGGTGGTTCCAATAAATAAATTGCTATTATATTTAAACAAAGTCTCCATATTCCGGGGAACATCTATGCTGTCCATTACGTTCATGTTTTTTACGGACGATATCTCTATGGTTTTAAGCCGGCTTGGGATTGCAATAACATAAAGGAACTGATTATTCAGCATAAACCTTGCCATAGATCCTCCAACGCCTGCTCCCCGGCTCCATCCACCTCCGGTTGAAGTGTTTACTCCTGCTATGAAATCCATATCTCCCCTGTAAAACCAACCACCATAATGACCAACCTCATACTCTTCGGTAACAGTTTTAACCTCCCAGCCAACTACAACCCCTTTTTTGTGGTCAACCTTTGAGTAGTAATAACATATATTTCCTTCAGGCAAAATTTCCGGAAAAATATTTTTTAGCCGGCCAACTTCTATGGGATTGTTTACATCAGATATGTCAATAGCAAGCAGGTCGATATAGCTATCGGCAAATAGTATATTATCCCTGATAGCCATATCAACATTTCCCAAAATCTCGTAAAATGCTACTTTCTGTGGACTTGAAGGATTGGAATTATCAATTACATGAATCCCTTTCCCAGGTTCATTAACAAAAAGGTAATTGTCTTTAAAGTATATTTTTCCAGGGTT
>CAZKHG010000032.1:0-37213 GCA_964552655.1 uncultured Rikenellaceae bacterium | reverse complement strand
ACAAATACTATGTCGGATCAACTCGAAGTGATCTTTCGGAGAGGTTGCGTCCTCATAACTCAAACCACAAAGGATTTTCCGGCAGGGCCTCTGATTGGGTAGTAGTTTATAGGGAGCAATAGGAAACATACTGCGAGGCACACTCGAGGGAATTGCAAATCAAGTCATGGAAAAGCAGAAGAATGATCGAGAAGATGATTCGGGAGGTGGGATCGTGATTTGGTTCAGCGCATCCCGATATTTCATCGGGAGGGTCACAGGTTCCCTGCACGAATGAGTCAATCAGGCGAGGATACTGTACCTTGTATAAAAGTCAACAATCGTTTTTCTCGATTTTTGTGATAAACAAATATATTTTACCGCGAAGCGGTTAGGGTATTGTAAAAGAATATTGGTTTTTGTAATTTTCCTCGTAGAGGATAAACATTTAACCCATGAAACCTGGAACATTCACCCAGCTATACGTGCAAATGGTTTTTGCGGTGAAAAACCGAGAGGCAGTTTTGCACAAAAACATCAGAAACCGGGTATTTGAATACATCAGTGGAATAGTAGCTGAAATGAAACACAAATCCATTATTGTTAATGGTTTTACTGATCATGTCCATATACTCATTGGCTTGAACCCATCAGTTTCAATCTCGGATACAGTGCATGATATTAAAAGAAGCTCATCGTTGTTCATAAACAATGAAAGACTTTGTAAAGGAAAGTTTTCATGGCAAGAGGGCTATGGCGCATTTACCTATAGCCGCTCTCAGCTGAATGATGTTTACAATTACATCCTTGATCAGGAGAAACATCATCAAAAGGTCACATTTAGAGACGAATACATTCAGTTCCTTAGAAAGTTTGAGGTTGAATTTGATGAAAAATTTCTTTTCGATTTCTTGGATGATATTTAACCCTTCCTCCCAAACAAGCTACACATAGTTAAACCCCTACGGGGTAAACGGGTCTTCCTGTTCATGGGTTACAATACCCAATGCCCTACGGGCAATTAAAACTATTATAAACGAAGTACCAGTTCGCCGTAGGCGATAAAGTTTTTTAACAAAGTTATATTGATTGTTTGATATTCCCCGTAGGGGATAAACGGAAACAAGTTTTCGCAAAGTTTAACCCCTACGGGGTAAAAGATTAGCGTTTGTTTATTGTTTTTACAATACCTGATGCCCTACGGGCAAAAGGGGTAATGGCAGAAGGCGCAACACTTCGCCCTGGAGTTTACCCCGCCAGGGCGGGATGGGACCTACGGGCAATTTGCCGGCAACCGTATTGGCTGAAGAAAATAACCGCGTAGCGGTTAAGGTATTGTAGTGATTTTAAACCGGTGGCGTTAATTTAATTCCCCGTAGGGGATAAACCTCCAAAGTTGTTTGTTGAAGTTCAACCCCCACGGGGTAAAAGATTAGCGTTTGTTTATTGTTTTTACAATACTATATGCCCTACGGGCAATTAAGACAAGCGTAAGCGAGGTGCCGGTTCGCCGTAGGCGATAAAGTTTTGTAATAACCACACTTATTCAAGTGGTAGCTTTCCCCGTAGGGGATATACGTCAGGGGTGCTGGTTTCCTGTACCCCGTCGTTGACAGGATCGAATAGCCCCACCCAACCACCCTGCTGGTAGCCCCGCCGGATAGCGGGAGCGAAGGCCGGGTGGTTACTTCAAGTTTTCAATACCAACCCCAAAAAAACACCTATATTGCTAAAAATCAATATTTTTCACTGTGGATATTTACAACCCTTGCTATTGCTTATACCCGTACAATACCCCTTATTTCTTTGTACTTTTATAAGGTAATTTATCAACCAAAACTACTCTATGGCGAAGAAACCCAAGAAGCTATTCGTTCTCGACACCAACGTCATTCTCCACGATTACAAATGCATCTACAACTTTGAAGAAAACGATATCGTTATACCAATCGTTGCGTTGGAGGAGTTGGACCATTTTAAGAAGGGGAACGAGATGATCAATTTCCATGCGCGTGAGTTTGCTCGCGAGCTCGATAAAATTGCAGGGGATAAGCTGTTCAACGGCGGGTTGCAACTCGGAAAAGATCACGGCAAACTTAGAATTGAAACCGGCAAACCTTTCTCTGAGGAGATGCTGCAATCGTTTGCCGACCGGAATCCCGATCACAGGATTCTGGCAATAGCCGATTACCTGCGCAAAAATAACCCGGATAGGCCCGTAATCCTTGTTTCCAAGGACATCAACCTGCGAATGAAAGCCAAGTCGCTGGGGTTGGTTGCGCAGGACTACCTGTCGGATAAGGTGCAGGATATTGATGTGCTGAAAAAGGAGATCGAAGTGGTGAACAATATCAACGATGCACAAATCCAGAAGCTCTATGAAGGGCATGAAGGCGTTGCCCCAAAGGAGTACAACATTACGGCCTACCCAAACCAGTATTTCATCCTGAAAGGGAATAAATCAAGCGCGTTAGCCCGTTACGACAATGCTTCCAAAACATTGCACCGGGTTGAAAAGTTTAAAACATTTGGCATTGACCCCCGGAATTCTGAGCAAACCTTTTCGCTGGACGCACTCCTCCGGCCCGAAATTCAGTTGGTGGCTCTTACCGGGAAAGCTGGTACAGGCAAGACCTTACTGGCCCTGGCGGCTGCGCTTCATCAGGAGGCTAACTTTAACCAGATTTTACTGGCACGGCCAATTGTGGCCCTCTCAAATCGGGATTTAGGATTTTTACCAGGCGATGTCAATGAGAAGATAGGTCCTTATATGCAACCACTTTTCGATAACCTGGCAGTTATCCGGAATAAGTTTAAATCTTCAAGTAAAGAATTCCAGCTGATAGAGGAGATGCAACGCACCGAGAAGCTGGTTATTACCCCTTTGGCTTATATCCGGGGCAGAAGCCTTTCCAACGTTTTCTTTATTGTTGATGAGGCGCAAAACCTCTCTCCGCACGAGATTAAAACCATCATTACCCGTGCAGGCGAAGGTACCAAGCTGATTTTCACAGGCGACATTCACCAGATTGACCATCCATACCTTGATATGAAATCGAATGGGCTATCCTACCTCTCCGACAAGATGCACGGTCAGGAGATATTTGCACATATAAACCTTGTTAAAGGTGAACGCAGTTTTCTTGCCGAGCTGGCAAGTAACCTGTTATAGGATCAGGATCAATATTAAAATTGGGTTAAATTTCCCCGAAGCAGCTATTTACTCCGGGGATTTTTTGTACCTTTAATTGTTTAATTTTCAACCTAACACATCAGTTTTGAACGCCAAAACACTTTATATCCTCCGGCATGCGAAGTCTTCATGGGATGAACCCGATAAAAATGATATTGATCGGGCATTGATTAGCCGGGGAATTAACGATGCCATTTTTATGGCAAAAAAGCTGAAAAATCAGCTGAATGATGTAGATTTAATCATATCAAGTCCCGCAAACCGTGCCATTCATACGGCCATAATTTTTTCGCGAATTACCGGTATTTCGCCGGAGAAAATTAAGATAGATGCCAATATCTATGAATCAACGGAGTCGGGTATTCTTAAAATCGTAAAGCATTTACCTGATGATTTGATGAAAATAGTGATCGTGGGTCATAACCCTACATTAACCTATTTTGTTAATAATTTTATTAATGAATCAATTGATAACATCCCAACCTCAGGTATGGTAGGGATGTCATTTTCTATTGATTCCTGGAAAGATATCTCGAAAAATAAGCTGAAATCATTCTTTTTTGAGTACCCCAAAAAGGAATAGAAGGTATATATTTGTATGATATAAAATCAATTGTTGAAAAATGGCAAAGAGTAAATATCTGGTAAACCGGGAGATCAGTTGGTTGTCTTTTAACCATCGTGTATTGCAGGAGGCAGCCGATCCTAACGTACCGGTAATTGAAAGGTTAAAGTTTCTGGCCATTTTTTCCAACAACCTCGATGAGTTTTTCCGCGTGAGGGTTGCCACACTGAAGCGTTTAACCGAATTCAACAAGGGAGCCAAAAAAATAATTGGTGAGAAACCCAAGAAAATTCTGGAGAAGATTCAAAAAATTGTTATCGGGTTTCAGGAGATTTTTGATGAAACTTTTCTGGAAATCCGCAAGGAGCTCGAGATAAATAATATTCTCTTGGTAAACGAGAAAGAACTTATTCCACAGCACATTGAGTTTTTACGAGATCTTTTCAATGAAAAAATCTCCACGGCTATAGCTCCTATTATGCTCACCAATCTTGAGAAGTTTCCCGAGCTAACCGATAAATCCATCTACCTTGCCGTAAAGCTGGCAAAAAAGAAATTTCCCGGGAAACCGGAATACTCCCTGATTGAAATACCTTCATCGGGGATATCCAGGTTTATTGTCCTGCCAGAGGTGAATAGCAAAAAATACATCATCCTTTTAGATGATGTTATTCGCCTTTGCCTGAATGAGGTGTACAGCATCTTTGATTTTGATTCCTATGAAGCTTATACCATAAAGATCACCCGCGATGCCGAGCTCGACGTTGATAATGATATTGCTGAAAGCTTGTTGGAAAAGATATCCAAAGGGGTTAAGAAAAGGAAAAGGGGGGAACCTGTTAGGTTTGTTTATGATGCTGAAATTGCCCCCGATTTGCTCAAATTCATTATTGATAAAATGGAGCTGGACGATGAAGATAACCTGATTCCCGGTGGGAGATACCACAACTTCAAGGATTTTATGAAATTCCCTGTGATAGGCGGTGAGAATATGGTTTATAAACCGATGAAACCCGTCCCGCTGAAAGACCTGGAAGATTCGAAAAGTATCATAGCCGTACTGAACAGAAAGGATATAATGTTACACGTTCCCTTTCATAGCTTTTCATACTATATCAAGATGCTGCGTGAGGCGGCAATCGATCCAAGGGTAAAATCTATCAAAGTCACGCTTTACCGAGTGGCAACCGACTCAAAGGTTATACACGCATTGATAAATGCTGCACACAACGGCAAAAAGGTTACGGCAGTGGTGGAGCTGACCGCTCGTTTCGATGAGGGCTCTAATATTTACTGGTCTCACCAGATGCAGGAAGCCGGAATAAATGTAATTTTTGGGGTGCCCGGGCTCAAAGTCCATGGTAAGCTTACCTTGATAACCTTACAAGAAGGTAAAAAAATTCTCAACTATGCCAGCGTAAGCACCGGGAATTTTCACGAGGGGAATGCAACCGTTTATACTGATATTATCCTTTTAACCTCCGATAAACGAATTACATCAGAGGTGGAAAAAGTTTTCACCTTCCTCGAATTTAACTACAAAACCTTTACCTACAAGCATTTACTTGTATCGCCAGCCAACATGCGAAGAAAGCTTACCACCTTGATTGATAATGAGATTGAGAATGCAAGAAAAAAACTCCCGGCATATATCCATTGTAAAATCAATAACCTGATAGATGAAGATATGATTGCCAAACTCTATCAGGCTAGCAATGCCGGGGTTAAAATAAAGCTAGTGGTTCGTGGTACTTGTTCTGTTGTACCGGGTATCAAAGGACAAAGCGAAAATATTGAGGTTATCAGCATTGTTGATATGCTCCTGGAGCATTCAAGGATATTTATTTTTGGCAATAATGGCAACGAGCTGTACTTTATATCCTCTGCCGACTGGATGACCCGTAACCTCGATTATCGGGTTGAGGTAGCCTGCCCCGTTTATGACCATGAGGCGAAAAAGGAGCTCAAGCACATCGTGGATGCCGCTTTGAAAGATAATGTTAAATCGAGGATTGTTAACCACAAACAGGATAACCAGTTCAGGATATGCGGTTCAAAGAAGGATTACCGATCACAATTTGAGCTCCATCGCTATTACTTAGATCGCGAAGCTGAAACAACTAAAAAACAGGTAAGTTGAAACTATTAAAATTTGCAGCCATCGATATTGGATCAAACGCAGTGCGTTTGCTGTTAGCCAATGTTATTGAGGATGAACGAAAAACAGTTTTTCGAAAATCCTCGCTGATCCGTATGCCTCTGCGTTTAGGGGAAGATTCATTTACCAAAGGGAAGATTTCGGAGCCCAGGATCAATAAGCTGGTTCAAACCATGCTGGCTTATAAGTATTTAATGCAGGTTGAAGATGTAGTTGCCTACCGCGCCTGTGCTACATCCGCTATGCGTGAGGCCGCCAATGCAAAAGAGGTTGTCAAAAAGGTGAAAAAAGAAACTGGCATTGAGATAGAGGTGATTGATGGTAAGCTAGAGGCAGAAATTATTTATGCTAACCAGATTGTTGAGATGATTGATGACTCTAGCCCTTACCTGTATGTTGATGTAGGCGGTGGTAGCACTGAGATTTCACTGTTTGCTGATAAGAAGAGAATTGCCAGTAAGTCGTTTGATGTTGGAACCATTAGAATACTTAACAATAAGGTGGATAAAAAGGACTACAATAAGATCAAAAAGTGGCTGGGTGAACTCGACTTTAAAAACCGGACGGTAAGGCTGATTGGTTCTGGCGGTAATATCAACAAGCTCTTCAAGATCTCCGGTAAAAAGGAGAACCAACCACTAAGTTTTACCGAATTGGATGAGCTTAATAAATTTATCAGCTACTATACAATGGATGAGCGCATTAAGATTTTAGGTATGAACCCGGACCGGGCCGATGTTATTATCCCTGCATCAGATATTTACCTTAAAATAATGAAATGGACCAATGCCAGAGAAATTATTGTACCAACCATTGGGGTGTCCGATGGCATTGTACGTCAGCTCTATAAAGAATATAGCAAGCAGAAAAAAGGGTTACTTACCTTCTAGTTTCAATGATTGTTGTAAGTTTGCGGAAATTTTCGCGAATGGTTGAACCTGCCAAAAGAGTTGCATTCTATACGTTGGGTTGTAAGCTGAACTTTTCAGAAACCTCTACAATTGCCCGCCAGTTTCAGGAGAATGGCTTTCTACGGGTTTCACCTGAATCGGAAGCAGATATTTATGTAATTAATACCTGTTCGGTTACCGATCATGCCGATAAAAAGTGCCGTCAGGCCATAAGAAAGTTTACGCATAAATCGCCTAATGCATATATAGCCGTAGTGGGCTGTTATGCCCAGCTTAACCCTGAAGAAATATCCGGAATTGAAGGGGTGGACCTTGTTCTTGGCTCTTCTGAAAAGTTCAATATACCCCTTAGAATTGATAAAGGCTTACAAAAGGCAAGCGCTAAAATATACAGCTGTGATGTTGAGCTAATTGATGATTTCTTCCCGGCATATTCTTCTGGAGATAGAACAAGATCATTCCTCAAAGTGCAGGATGGATGCGATTACCACTGTAGCTATTGTACAATTCCACTTGCCAGAGGGAAAAGCAGGAATATGCCTGTGGACAGGTTGGTTCAGCAAGCAAAAGAAATAGCTGCAAATGGAACTAAGGAGGTGATTCTTACCGGTGTGAATACCGGTGATTTTGGCAAAACCTCAAATGAATCATTCTTTGATTTAATAAAAGCCCTCGAAAGGGTTGAGGGCATTGAAAGATTCAGAATTTCCTCCATTGAGCCCAATCTAATTACCGATGAAATTATTGATTTTATTGCAGGTTCAAAGAAATTTCTTCCACATTTTCATATTCCGCTTCAGTCTGGCTCAGATAGGATCCTCGGGTTGATGAGAAGGAGATATACCACACGGCTTTTTTCCGATAAGCTAATGGCAATACGAAAGCATATTCCGGATGTGTTTGTTGGCATTGATGTTATTGTCGGATTTCCTGGAGAAACCGATAACGACTTTTACGATTCCTTTGAATATATTAAGAACATAAATCCTGCCTTTATTCACATTTTCCCTTACTCAGAGCGGCCAAACACTCCCGCAAAGGACTTTTATGGGAAGGTGAAAAATTCTGATATCAGAAAACGGGTTGATAAACTTAACGAATTCAACCTGATTGCCCATAAAAATTTTTACGAACAGAACATTGGGAAAAAACAGTATGTTTTGTTTGAGTCATCCCGCAAAGGGAATTCAATGTTTGGATTCACCGGAAATTACATTAAAGTGGAAGCACCATATAATAAGCAAATGGTAGGTGAAATATATGAGGTAACTATGAAAGGAATTAATGACAACGGGAATATGACCATTGATTTCCTGTCTGATAATAAGCTGAAAACGCTCTTCTGATACAATAATATTCTTGTTAATCTAAAAAGTAATAAATCATGAACCTAGAACGAATCTGTGAGCAAACCATTGAGCTGGTAAAAGAAACCGGAAGATTTATAAAAAGGGAGCGGCTGGGTTTCAGTTTAAATTCGGTGGAAGCTAAAGGGTTGCACAATTTTGTTTCGTATGTTGATAAATCTGCTGAACAGTTGTTGGTAAAGGGGTTTAATTTGATTCTGCCTGAAGCTGGTTTTATTGCAGAAGAGGGGACTGGTAAAGCTAATGAAAATGGCTTAAACTGGGTAATAGATCCTTTGGATGGTACTACAAATTTTATTCATGGTTTGTCACCTTACGCTGTTAGCGTAGCTTTAATGGAAAAAGAGAGGGTTATCCTGGGAGTTGTTTACGAGATAAGCCTCGATGAGTGTTTCTTTTCATGGTTAGATGCCGGCGCATTTATGAATGGCGAAACAATTAAGGTTAGTAGTTCGGGTAAGATAGCCGATTCATTAATAGCAACCGGTTTCCCGTATTATGCCTATGACAGGATTAAACCTTTCTTTAAAACTATGGAGTACTTTATGGAAAACAGCCATGGGTTAAGAAGGTTGGGATCGGCTGCTACAGACCTGGCTTACGTTGCATGTGGCAGGTTTGAAGCCTTTTACGAGTATAGCCTCAGCCCTTGGGATGTTGCTGCAGGTGCTTTTATTGTTGAACAGGCTGGTGGTAAAGTTTCCGATTTTTCTGGCAAAAAAAATTATATTTTTGGGAAAGAAATTATTGCATCAAATTCAAATATATTTGATGAATTTAAGGGTGTTGTCAGTAATTTTATGTTTTGATTAAATTTTTACCAAACCAATGCAGGCTATCAGGTTCTACTCATTCTATTTTTTTTCCTGGTTATTTGCCCAGCTTCCATTATGGGTATTGTACGGTTTTTCCAATGCCGCTGCTTTCGTAATGTATTATTTTGTTCGATACAGGAGGGCAACAGTAAGGCAAAATTTAGCTAACTCCTTTCCCGATAAAGCATTAAAAGAGATAATTAAAATTGAGAAAAGATTTTATATCCATCTGGCCGATTTATTTGTAGAATCTTTTTTTCAGCTTCATGCGAGTAAAAAAAGAGTTAAAAAGCTATGCAAATTCAATAATATTGAGCTACTGCACAAGTATTTTGATAAAGGGAACAGCGTTATTGTTGCTGCAGGCCATTATTGTAACTGGGAAATTCTCGCTTTATTTGGCGAGGTAAATAAGCACCTTACCATTGGCATCTACAAGCCTCTGGTTAATAAATATTACGAGAATTTACTTAACAAGGGACGTCAGAAATTTGGTGGTGTGCCAGTTCCCATGCAGGATACATTTAAAACAGCAATTAGCTATCATAACCAGGGAAAGCTATTTTTTTTAGGCCTGATAAGCGATCAAACCCCTGCAAAACGCGATATTCATTACTGGGTTACCTTTATGAACCAGGAAACTCCTGTTTTCCTAGGTGTTGAAAAAATTGCCAGGAAGCTGAATCAACCTGTTTTTTTCTGCAACGTAAAAAAGGTTCGCAGAGGGAGATATGAGGTTGATTTGGAACTACTTTGTGAAAATCCCCTGGAAACCAAACCTTATGAAATTACTGCATTGCATGTAAAAGCTTTGGAAAAGCTGATTAGGCAGGCTCCCGAGTACTGGTTATGGTCGCACAGACGTTGGAAATACAAGCGATCGGATTACCCCAACCAAACATTGGCAGCAAATGGGTAGATTAAAAGTTGCTGTGGTTATCCTTAACTGGAATGGCTCAAATTACCTTAAAAAATTTCTGCCACATGTTATAGCCAACTCATCAATTGGAAATGTTGAGGTGGTTGTCGCTGATAATGGTTCAACTGACGATTCGCTATTGGTTTTAGCCAATGATTTCCCATCAGTTAGAGTAATCAGGCTTGACAGGAATTACGGCTACTCCTCGGGTTACAACCTAGCATTGAATCAGGTTGATGCAGAGTATTTTGTTCTGCTGAATTCTGATGTAGAAACCCCTGAGGGTTGGCTGGAACCGCTTATTGACTTTATGGATTCTCACCCGAATGTTGGTGCTTGTATGCCAAAAATCCTCGATTTTAACAGGCGAAATTATTTTGAATATGCCGGAGCAGCAGGTGGGTTTATTGATATCATGGGATATCCCTATTGCAGAGGCAGAATGTTAAATACAATTGAAGAGGATTTTGGACAATATGATGAACCAATGGAAATATTTTGGGCCAGTGGAGCTTGTATGTTTGTCAGAGCTGAATCTTTCCGGAAAGTTGATGGACTGGACGATGACTTTTTTGCCCACATGGAGGAAATTGATCTCTGCTGGCGAATGAAGAGTGCTGGATTTTCTGTTTGGTGCATACCTGATTCATTTGTTTTTCATGTTGGAGGTGGAACCCTTCCGAATAACAACCCGCATAAGCTGATGCTCAATTACAGGAATAACCTGCTGATGCTTTATAAAAATTTACCCCGAAAAAGTTTTTTCCCTGTTCTTGGTGTTAGATTCATTCTTGACTGGGCTTCAGCTATCGTTTACCTGATAACTGGCCGAATACGTTTTGCATTAGCAGTTTTGCAAGCACATCAATCTTTCTGGCTCCTAAAATCAAAAATGAAGTCTAAAAGGATTGCCATTAATCAAATGAATGTAAATAATAACCTACATTTCCGTAAATTATTGCTTTTCGATTTTTTTATAAGGCGACGAAAAACTTTTAGGTAGTAATCCTTTTATAAAGCACTTACAACTCGTTTTATCTGGGTGATTAATTTTCATCAATGAATCTGATTCATTACCAGATTTTTATTATTGGTTAATTCTTTGTACATTTGCCAGTTCGATTGTGTGGCTGGAACTTAACAAATTTGCATGGAAAAATTAAATAAACTCACCTTCCGGGAGATGTTAGACAATTCCCGGGATAAATACTCTAATAGATCGGCATTGGCATTTATTGGAGAAGCTCCAATTAGCTATTCCGATTTATATAAAGCAGTTCGTAATATTTCCGGGGTTCTTATAACCCTGGGTGTAAATAAAGGGGACAGGGTGGCTTTGCTTGGTGAGAACAGCCCTAACTGGGGAATTGCATATCTTTCCATTACAACAATTGGAGCTGTTGTTGTACCAATTTTGACTGATTTTTCTGAATCGGAGGTGGAAAACATCATAAGGCATAGTGAATCCAGATTAATTTTTGTTTCTGCAAAGCTTTACCCCCGTTTAAATAACATCAACGAAAATCTTATTGATGCTAAAATCCTGCTGAATAATTTTGAGGTGATTGATAGTAAGGAATTTAATCCTGAAAGCATTGTTAACTACTCATTTCCTTCAACATCAAATTTATTTCCTGATCATTTTAGCTACCCGGTTCCGGAAGAGGATGATCTGGTTTCAATCATTTACACATCGGGTACAACAGGAAGGCCTAAAGGTGTTATGCTATCACATAAAAATATTATATCCAATGCTGTGGCTACTCTTGGGATACAGGATGTAAATGATAAAGACAGGTTGATATCTATTCTCCCATTACCCCATACCTATGAGTGTACTATTGGTTTTGTTATTCCCATGATGAGGGGCGCTACAGTTTACTATTTACCAAAACCACCAACTGCAGCGGTGTTATTACCAGCTATGGAAATTGTAAAACCCACCATGATACTTTCTGTTCCTCTGGTGATTGAAAAGATTTTCAGGAGTAAGATTTTGCCAGGAATTCATTCATCCCCGTTAAAAAGGAAACTTTACAATACGAGTTTTGGTAGAAAATTTATACATAAGATTGCCGCAAAGAAGTTACACAAGGCATTTGGAGGTGAACTGCATTTCTTTGGCGTTGGCGGGGCTAAACTTTCATACGAAGTTGAACAATTCCTGTACGAAGGACAATTCCCCTATTCCATTGGTTATGGGATGACAGAATCGTCGCCATTGCTAAGCGGTTGTACGCCAAAGCTGGTGAAATTCAGAGCAGCAGGGTTTGCTTTACCCGGTCAGGAGATGAAAATTAATGACCCTGATCCATTAACTGGCGAGGGCGAAATATTTGTTCGTGGTGCCAACAATATGATTGGTTATTACAAAGAACCGGAACTTACCAGTGCAATTTACACCAACGATGGCTGGTTGAAAACCGGTGACCTTGGCGTGATGGACGAAAATGGCTATGTTGAGCTTAAGGGACGATTAAAGAACATGATACTTGGCCCAAGCGGTGAGAATATTTACCCCGAGGCTATTGAGGAGGTGCTAAATGCACATGAGCTTGTTATTGAATCACTAGTCTATGAATTAAAAGGTAAACTGGTGGCACGGGTTCATCTCAACTTTGAGGAAATCGAAAAAAAATATACACACCTTAAAAGTTCCGCCAAAAACTTTCATTCCTCCCTTGAAGGGCAAATGGATGAATTGGCCGAAGAAATTCGCATTTATGTAAACTCAAAGGTATCAAATTTTGCAAAGCTGAACATGGTGGTTTTACAGGTTGAACCTTTTGAGAAGACTCCAACCCAAAAGATCAAGCGATTTTTATATACAAACCGATTATAGTTTTTTTATCAGATTTTAAGCATCGACTCCAGGTTGTAAAACCGGTTGGTGTAATCATCTATTGAACGCCTGATTATTTCATGGGCTTCCTCAATGCCATAAATATGGGTTATTTCGCATTTCCTTTTCTCGCCGGGTAAATCTTTATAGGTGAGGAAATAATGCTTAAGCCGGTCAATTACAAGCGGTGGACAGTCTTTAATATCCTGGTAACCACCATATACAGCATCTTTGTTTAATACAGCAATCAGTTTATCATCTGCCTCGTTATTGTCAATCATCCTGAAACCACCAATAGGGCGCGCTACAACTATGATATCACCATGGGTGATATCTTTTTCGGTTAAAATACAAATGTCCATCGGATCGCCATCCCCACGAATTTCTTGATTCCCTGTTTTTTCACGGGCAATTTCAGCAACCCTCTCACCCGAAAAGGTTTGTGGGAGAAAGCCATACAATGCCGGAACCACATTGGAATATTTCTGAGGCCTATCAAGCTTAAGGTAACCAGACACTTTATCAACCTCATATTTTACTGTATCCGTTGGAACAACTTCAATAAAACAGGTAACTATTTCGGGCGATTTATCCCCAATGTCAATTCCATGCCAGGGATGCGATTTATACCTTAAGCCCATCAGTTTACCAACCAGGGGATCCATCATTCGGTTATTCATTTGCTTCATCAATTATTATTAATTTATAATTTATTAGAAAACATGGACTTAGCTGCTTGCTAAAGATAATCCATAATTACCTCAAGTTTTACTGCCCTTGAACCCTTTACCAGAACTAAGGAATCCTTGATTTGATTTTCCTTAAGATATTTTTTAAGATCCTCTGCGGTTTCAAATATCAAAAAGTCTGTGTTTGTATTGTCAAATTCTTTACCAACAAGAATTATTTTACTAATATCAAGAGATTTAGCGTATTCTACAATACGTTTATGCTCAAGATCGGCAAAGATACCCATTTCTTTCATTGCACCCACAATAGCTACTTTACTCTGATGATTAATTGATGATAGGTTTTTTAGTGATGCCATCATGCTAGTTGGGTTTGCATTGTATGCATCCAGAATAACTGAATTGTAATTTGTTTTAACTAGCTGTGAACGGCTGTTGGTAGGTATGTAGTTTTCTATGGCCGATTTAATATCCGCAATTGGAACACTAAAATATGAACCAATCGTCATCGCAGCAAAGACATTCTCCAGGTTGTAATCCCCAACCAGGTTTGTATTAAGTTTTACCTTTTGCTCACTTTTAAATGAAGCCATTATACTTAAGAATGGCGATTTTTCATTCTGATTGTTTGAAATTGTGAACTGATTTAAACCGTAGGGTATTGAATTTTCTTCCAGATTATAGATTTTAATCAGATCTTGTAGAATGGGATTTAAGCTATTGAAAAAAACTTTGCCATTGTTTCTAGAAATATTCTGGTACAGTTCCCCCTTGGTTTTTATAACTCCTTCGAATGACCCAAAACCCTCAAGGTGGGCGCTCCCGATGTTGGTTATTAAGCCATAATCAGGTAAAGCGATATCAGCTAGTGCTGCGATCTCACCGGGGTGATTGGCCCCCATTTCAATTATTGCAATATCTGTTGTGGGTGTCACTGATAGTAAGGTTAACGGAACCCCTATGTGATTATTTAGATTCCCTTTTGTTGCAAAAACGTTGAATTTGGTTGATAATACTGCATTAATTAGCTCTTTTGTCGTTGTTTTCCCATTACTCCCGGTAATAGCCAGTACCTTTAAGCCCAAGGCTTGCCTGTGGATAGTGGCAAGTTTCTGGAGTGCAACCAGAGAATTCTCTACCAGTATTACCTTATCTGAGATGATTGAAGGGTCATCAACCACTGCAATCTTAGCGCCTGATTCGATGGCATTGTGAGCAAACTTATTCCCATCAAAGGTTTCCCCTTGAAGTGCCCAGAAAATTGAGTTTGCCGGAACATTCCTGCTATCAGTGGTTATAACCGGATTTTCAATAAACAGCTTGTATATTTTATCTATTGATGTCATAACTTTAAAAAAAGAAACCTCATTAAGAATGAGGTTTCTTTGGACTATTCAATTTAAAATATTAACGTTCTTTCATTGATTGCTTCCCAACAGCCTCCATTGCGCAACGGAATCCCAAATCGTCAGTTGAAGAGGCTTCGTCAAGGAATCTACGGGTTCCTGGGCTTAACCAGTAAGCCCTGTCCTTCCAGGAACCACCCTTATAAACCCGAACATGATCATTTATAAGGGAGGTCATACCCTCGTTATTCCGTTCAGCTTTACCTTGATAGTACATCCTGTCTGACTTAAGTTCCTTGGCATTCTCACCCGATGGATCATAATCAGTACTTGAGGATGCATCTCCATCTTTATAGTTGATATAGTAGGCTTTGTTATAGTTCCGGCGTTTTGCTGCTTCTTCTTCGGTTACATCCCTGTAGATTAAACGGCCAAGACTGTCTTTACGGGCAACCGTTCCATCATCATTAAGTTTAAGCTGTTTGAATACATTCCCACGGAAGGGGCGGAATTCATCCATATCTTCAAAGGTGAGAGGACGGTAAACATCAAGAACCCACTCGTTTACATTGCCAGCCATGCAATATAGGCCATAATCGTTAGGCCAATATGATTTTACTGCATTTGGTATGGGCGCATTATCATTAAGTTTTCCTGCAGTACCCATATAGTCACCACGACCCCTGACAAAGTTGGCAAGCATTTCACCCCGGTTTTTCATATCTGCGTTACGAACGTTATGGCCGTTCCATGGATAAATTTTACGTTCAACCATACGCTCTTCGTAGGTGTTGCCAATTAATCCCAAAGCAGCATATTCCCATTCGGCTTCGGTAGGGAGGCGGTACTTGGGAAGCAGAATTCCATCCTCAAAGGTGTATTTTCTTCCTTCGGGTTGGTTGGGATCTAGGCTCTTTTTATTTTTTATTACTGTTCCGGTGTATTGGCCTAACAGATAGGCATCCGTGTTAAAGTTATCCTCGTTCTTCTGATTTAGTTCAGGAGCCAGATGGCCTTCATCAATCAGCAACTTCTCATTTACCCTGTCGCTCCGCCACAGGCAGTAATCATTAGCTTGTAACCAGCTTACACCAACAACGGGATAATCATTGTAAGCGGGGTGGCGTAAATAGTTGTTTACATAAGGATCATTGAATCCCAGTGGGGATCTCCAAACAAGTGTATCCGGTAAGGCATTTTTATACACCTGTGGATAATCTACATAAACTCTTCTTAGCCAGTATAGGTATTCTCTCCAGTCAACATTTGTAACTTCAGTTTCATCCATGTAGAAGGAAGCCACAGTTACCCTTCTGGGAACGGAGTTCCAATCGTACATGAGATCCTGCTCAACCCTACCCATAATAAAGGTACCTCCCTCAATAAATACCAGACCCGGTCCGGTTCTCGGTTTGTAGTCGGTTACAACTTCAAAACCGCCTTGTTCAGGGTCGTTGTATTTCCAACCAGTTGTAGAAGAGGATTCCTTTCCACCTCCGCCGCCAAGCAGACTGCACGATGACAAGCCTGCTACGCCTGCAAAGGAAATAAGAAATAATTTATTTTTTAAGCTCATAGCTGATGAAATTTTCCTTTTTTGTTTAGTAAATCAAATTCAAATATATTAATAATTTGTGTTCAAACATACACATATAACGTAAAAAACTAAAATTTCGGACATTTTATGTAACGATATTTTCGTTTACTGGCTTTATACTCAAAATTCCAACCAAAGGTTACCTCATGTGTGGAAGTCGGTAAACCCCTGAATCCGCCTTGGAAAACGCTGAAGTCATAGCTGTATCCAACCCTGAACTGGTCATTGCTATACCCAGTAGTAAATACAAAAGTATGTGTTTTTAAATCTACATTTTCTCGTAACCATAAACCGGCAACAACATTACTTTTAGTAAAATAGAATCCCAGGTTTACCTGATCATAGTTTTGCTGATGTATATAAATTATGTTTGGCGAGAACATTAACTTTTGCTTAAACCGGTACCACTTATATAAATTAAACTCACAACCAAGATGAATAGTATATTTTCTGGGAATAATAATTCGCTGGCCGGCTAATTTAACCTGATAAATATGATGAACAGCAATGCCGCCGTAAAAAATATCCAGATCGCCAACCGCACCTAAGCTAATATCATAAAGTAGGTCTGGTTTAGGTGAATTCAATGCAGGCCCGGTAACCTCCCCGTTCTGATCAATCATATCAGGAAAAACAAGATTGGATAAATTATAGTTATTAGCAAACAAGCTGGATTGGATTCCACCACGAATATGTGAGTTATAAGAAGTTTGAATGCCGTATGCATAGATAAAATCTGTGGAGACCCGTTGAAGCGCTCCGTTTGCCTGAACATCGTTAATTATATTAACCCCAACCCCGCTTTTTATGCTTCTGATAGTTCGGTCGTAGCTAACGCCATAGGTTGAATAAGGATTTTTTGCCATCAGCCATTGGTTCCTGTAAACAAGACCAAGCCTTGCGTATTTACTGGCTCCGGCATAGGCAGGATTAAGATAAAGATAGTTGAAAAAAAGCTGAGAAAAACTGAGATCCTGTCCGAGAACACGGAACCCTAATAGGCACAATATAGCGATTAGCCGGATTCGAATTTTGGTATTCTGCATTAATGAAAGGCCAGAATATTTTTATTAATAAAATAACAACACCAATAAATCGTTTTTATTGTATTTTAAACCCTTTAAAGGTAAGATAAAGTTTTGTTTATTTGCAAAAAATAGTGGCTGATGATTAAAAAAACGGGATATTTTATAGTTTTCCTTTCGATTTTATATTCACAAATTAGCGCTCAATCATTTAATAGTAATATCGAATGGGCCAATAATAATCCTGATAAACAAATAGATTCGTCTGGGAATAAGACAAATTTTAGCAATTTCCTTTTTTTTAAAAATGCTTATTACCCCGATCCTGTTTCAATGGTTCCTTTCTACTACGGAATTTTTCCGATTGCTTTTAATGTTGATAACGTTGCAGATCTGAATATATCCATCCTGAATCAAAGGTATATAAGGTTAAATGATTGGGAGCTATCGGTACTGTCCAAAAGAAAGTATGAAATAACTAACGACCAGGTATTTCAGGTGTTCAGGTCTGGAGGAGTAAATTATTTAACCGCAACAATTCCTGTAATTATAAAGGGTGAGCTAGGCGAACTTAAAAAACTGACTTCATTTACATTAAATATCAGAGATAAGGGTTCTCGTAAATCAAATCAAATAGAATTGCCCGTAGCTAAATCAAATTCACTGTTAAGCTCAGGAAATTGGGTAAAAGTTAGGGTCGATAAATCGGGTGTATATAAAATTACCTATTCCGAATTGGTATCGTATGGTCTGTCTAATCTTCAGAATGTAAGCGTTTGGGGACACGGGGGTAAAAAACTTCCATTTTTGAACAATCAACCCTCGCCCGACGATCTTTTACAAATTCCGGCATACATCGAAAAGGGTTCTGATGCCATTTTCAACCAGGGCGATTATATACTTTTTTATGCCGAGGGTCCATTAACCTGGAACTATGATTCTTCTAAGGGGCTATTTGTACATGAATATCACCCATATTCAAAAAAAATAAATTATTTTCTTACCACAGATTATCCAACACCCATAAGAATCGCCACCATCGATGATGGTGTATTAACCCCCACATATCAGTCAGGTTACTATGACGAGGTTAAGGTTTTTGAGAGCAATGATACCAACCTGGTTAAGTCGGGCCGAGAGTGGTTTGGCGATGCCTTTGATGTTTACACTACCAGAACCTATGATACCCAGCTGAATGACATAGAGCCTGCTTCGAGTGTTAAAGTCAGGGTTAGGGCTTGTGCCCGATCTGCTTCGCAAAGCACATACAGAGTTGCTGTAAATCAGGCCGAAGTTGGTGTTATGCAGCTATTCCAGGTTAGTATTGGCGATGAAGAATCGGATTTTGTTTCTGTTGGGCTGAAAGATTACACTGCACCTGCACCCACAGGTAACCTTGAAATAAAGTTAACCTATGATAAACCCAGCCCTGCTGCTATTGGTTGGCTCGATTACCTTTCAGTTAACTCCCGTCAAAAGTTAAAATATCAAGGGAAACAGTTGGCTTTTAGAGATATCAACTCGGTTGGCATATCGAAAATTACAAAATTTTCAGTGCAAAATGTTACATCAAACACACTGGTTTGGGATATCACTAAAATTCAGTTTCCCAGAAAAGTTGCCTCGTTAATATCTGGCAGTACTCTCGATTTCACACTAAAAACGGATACCCTCAGAAGTTTCATTGCATTTGAACCCGATAAAACTTATCAGGTGGAGTTTGTCGAAAAGCTCGAAAACCAGAATTTACACGGGTTGATGAACCCCGATATGGTAATTATAACCAATCCTCTTTTTATTGATCAGGCTAACGATCTTGCTGATTTACATCGGGATTACGATGGGCTGGTTGTTGAAGTGGTTGATGTTAATAAGGTTTATAACGAATTCTCTTCTGGAAACAGGGATATTTCGGCAATCAGGAATTTTATGCGATTGCTATATAAAAGGGGTCTAAGTGGGGCAAATCAGGTTAAATACCTCCTGCTTTTTGGCGATGGCTCTTACGACAATATCTCCGATAAAAAAGGGAACACCAATTTTATCCCAACCTATCAATCCCAAAACTCAATTAGCAAGGTTCAATCTTTTGTTACCGATGACTTTTATGGCTTGCTGGATGATAATGAGGGTGAAGCAGATGGTTTGCTGGATATTGGTATTGGCCGATTACCTGTGAGTTCAGCTGAGCAAGCCAAAAATGTGGTTAGTAAAATTAAACAGTACTTGAGTTCAGCTTCTATTGGGGACTGGAATCAACAGCTCTGTTTCATCGGCGATGACGAGGATGGCAATCTCCACATGGACAATGCCAATTCACTTGCCGATTATGTTGCAAATAATCACCCCGCCTATAATATTCAGAAAATATTTTTTGATGCTTATCTGCAGCAAAGCACATCCCTTGGAGAGCGTTACCCTGATGTAACCAGTGCGATTAACGACAGAGTCAATAACGGCGCTTTAATTATCAATTATACCGGTCATGGGAACGAACAATGGCTTTCGCACGAGAAAGTTTTGATGCTTGGTGATGTTCAGTCCTGGCGTAACTTTGAGAGGTTGCCCCTTTTTGTAACTGCAACCTGTGAGTTTAGCCGTTTCGACGATTATAATACAACATCCACAGGGGAGTGGGTGTTACTATCCCCAAAGGGTGGAGGCATTGGGCTGATTTCTACAACCAGGCTGGTGTATTCAAGTGCAAATTTTTCGCTTAATTTCAGTTTTATTTCCACTGTTTTTGATGAAAACAGCAAATCAGGTTTTTTGTCGGTTAAATCGAATGACAAGTTTTACAGGTTAGGTGATATTGTCCGGATAACCAAGAATATATCTGGTGGAGGGTATAATAAACGAAATTTTATGCTTCTTGGCGATCCTGCTGTTATGCTCAAATACCCAACCCTGAAGATGGAGCTCACTAAAGTTAATAATATCCCGGTAAGCCAACCCGTTGATACATTGATGGCATTGAGCAAAGTGAAAATTGAGGGCGAGGTTAAAAATCCGGATGGTTCCCTTGCCGCTAGCTTTAATGGCCAAGCCACAATTACTCTTTTCGATAAAAAGAAAACCTTAACCACGTTGGGGAATAATGGGGGGCAAACAATGAATTTCAGCGTTCAGGACAACCTCATCTACAAAGGTTCGGTTACTGTTAATAGCGGTGAATTTACCCTGAATTTCATTTTACCAAAGGATATTAATTACCGGTTCGGGAATGGCCGGTTCAGCTTATTTGCACAAGACCAAGCAGAATCAGCCGCAGGGTATAATGAATCAGTGATTGTTGGCGGAATTAATAAAAATCCCACTTTGGATAATCAGGGCCCTGTGATCAACATTTATCTGAATGATAAAAAATTTGTACCGGGTGGAATATCCGATCCAAACCCTAAAATCCTACTGCAATTAGCTGACAGCAGTGGGATTAATACCACCGGTAACAGCATTGGGCATGATTTAATAGCAAACATTTCAGGAGAAACAGAGAAATCTATTGTTTTGAATAGTTACTATCGGGCTGATGTTGACAGCTACCAGAAAGGTAAAGCAGAGTTTCAGCTGACTGGTCTTGAAAAGGGGCCTCATAAGATCAATATCAAAGCCTGGGATGTTTTTAATAATAGCAGCGAAAAAGAACTTAATTTTACAGTAACGGGCGACGAAAAGCTAAGAATAACCCATTTGCTCAACTACCCCAACCCATTCACTTACAATACGGCATTCTATTTCGATCATAATCAACCTGGTAACGATTTTGAGGTTTTAATACAAATATTCAGCCCATCAGGCAAACTGGTAAAAACGATTAGGTATCATGAACCATTGTCAACAGGCTACAGGGTTGGCCCAATCAGCTGGGATGGTCTCGATGATTATGGCAGCAGGATCGGCCGGGGGGTATATTTTTATCAGGTTCGCATTAATACATCCAATGGTAAATCCGCTGAGCAATACCAAAAATTAGTCATCCTGAAATAATTAATTCTTTTTTTCACCGTTTTTCGTTGTGTCAATCATTTGTTTAAATTTGCCAACTATTTGAAAGAAAGGTTTAATTATGATTTCAAGATTTATTAAGAGTTTGTCTCTCATAGGATTATTGCTGATTTTATTTATTCCAACAAAGGCCCAATTTGATAGCACTATATCGCTTAGCGGCGGGTTAAACGCATTAAGGGTTGCAGTTCCATTTCTGACAATTGCCCCCGATTCACGGGCAGGGGCTATGGGCGATGCCGGTGTGGCTACAACGCCCGATGCCAACTCCCTTCACTGGAACCCGGCAAAACTGGCGTTTATTGATAAGGAGTGGGGTGTGGCTTTTTCATATACCCCATGGCTTAAAAACCTGGTAAATGATATCAATCTTTACTATTTAGCTGGTTATCAACGTTTCGATAAGGATCAGGTTATCAGCGGGTCTATGCTCTACTTCTCGATGGGCGATATTACTTTTACCAATGAGCAAAATGTCGTAATTCAGCATCATAACCCGAATGAGTTTTCATTTGACATTGCCTATTCAAGAAAATTTGCCGATTTTATCTCGGGAGGTTTGGCTTTTAGGTATATCCGATCCGATTTAACCGGTGGATTTTCACAACAGGGTCAGGCTGCATCAAGCGCTGGCTATGCTTTTGCTGCTGATGTATCAGTATATTATCAACAACCCCTGATTATTGACAATAAAAATGCCCAGGCTGCACTTGGCCTTAACATCTCGAATATTGGTTCAAAAATATCCTATAATGATCAGGCTACAAAGGATTTTATTCCAATAAACATGAGACTTGGCGGTAGGTTTACGTTAGATTTTGATACCTATAACACCATGTCTTTTGTAATTGATGCAAACAAGCTGATGGTACCAACACCACCCTATTATAACAGCGATCGCGAAATTATTAAAGGGATGGATCCAAATGTATCCGTACCCGAAGGGATGATACAATCTTTTTATGATGCTCCCGGTGGAATTAAAGAGGAAATGCATGAAATAAGCTATGCCTTTGGAACCGAGTACTGGTACTCGAAACAGCTTGCCCTTAGAGCCGGCTATTTCACTGAACATCAAACCAAAGGGAACAGGAAATATTTTACTTTGGGGGCAGGGTTAAAGTATAATATTTTCAACATTGATTTTGCCTACCTGATTCCTCAATTTGGTATGAATAACCCAATGGCAAATACTGTTAGATTCACCCTTTCATTCGATTTTGAAAAGTCCCAAAACAGAATTAAAAAGAACTAATTCGGTTCTTGCAACTTTTTTTGGGAAATGACTTGATCCACAACAGGTTTTCCTATTATGAAAGATTTTCCTATTTTTGAAAGGATTTAATATTAAAACTATGAATATCCGGGTAGGTTTTGGGTACGATGTTCACCGTTTAGAGGAAGGGTTCGATTTATGGATTGGCGGGATTAAAATTGAACACAACAAGGGATCGGTTGGCCATTCGGATGGCGATGTGCTAATCCATGCCATTTGCGATGCCTTGCTTGGCGCAGCAAATCTGAGGGATATTGGTATTCATTTCCCCGATACTGACAATTCCCTTAAAGGCATTGATAGCAAGGTTCTACTAAAAAAAACAAACGATTTAATAAAAACAAATGGTTTTTCAGTTGGGAACATCGATACTACCATTTGCCTTCAAACCCCCAAATTGAAAGATTTTATTCCCGAAATGCAAAAAATTTTATCCTCAGTATTAGATGTCCCGGCAAATGATATCTCTATAAAAGCCACCACTACTGAAAAACTCGGTTTTGTTGGGAAAGAGGAGGGGATTTCAGCTTATGCAGTTGTGCTAATTTCAAAAAAAATATAGAAACTATCATTTAGCTATCTTTACAAAAAAATCAAGAAACGACCATCTTAAACCATAGATCAACTAAATGTATTACAAAACCCTGGTTATCGGTGCAAGTACAAACCCCAGCAGGTTCTCATATCTGGCCATTAAAAAATTAGTTGCCCATAAAATTGATGTTGTTGCTATTGGTAACCGCGAAGGAGACGTGAATGGCGTCCAGATTACCCAAACAAGGCCTTTACTTAACGACATACACACAGTTACCATGTACCTTAACCCGAAGAATCAGGCTGATTT
The DNA here is from genome assembly GCA_964552655.1 of uncultured Rikenellaceae bacterium. Lineage (GTDB taxonomy): Bacteria > Bacteroidota > Bacteroidia > Bacteroidales > Tenuifilaceae > CAZKHG01. The sequence goes on along the minus strand of CAZKHG010000032.1, from coordinate 13,682 downwards.
TATTGATTATATCCTTTCTTTAAAGCCGAAGCGTATAATTTTTAACCCGGGATCTGAAAATGCTGATCTCTTAAAACCTGCCAGAGCGCTCGGTATTGAGGTGATATTTGATTGTACACTGGTAATGCTCAACAATGGTTCATATTTCTCTGATGGAAAACCCTATTAATTCTCAACCTGACCTGGATCAGGCTCTTAAAGATAAAATTTCATTGCTCTACTTTACAAACCATACATGCAGTGTTTGTAAATCCTTGCAGCCACAGATTGGTAAAATGATGGATGAAGAGTTTCCAATGATCAGCTGGTATATAATTAAGGCAGAGACTAATATGGAAATTTGTGCTGCCAACACTGTATTCGCATTTCCCACTGTACTCGTTTTTGTAGAAGGAAAAGAAACGCTTCGGTTCAGCAGGATTGTACCCTTGTATCAGCTGAGAGAATCACTTCAAAGGCTTTATAGCCTTATTTTTGATTAGCGCCTGTAGTACCTGGCATTAACGTACTGATCATTAACATTCATACCGGAAATGCTATATTCCCAGAAAATATCTGTAAAAGTTCGGTTCACTTTACCCGTTCCAACAACATTATAGTCACTTGAAATGGGCAAAATGGTTAGAACTGTGTCCCTCAACCTGAACATGACATCAACACCCAATCCCAGATTGTAGAAATTATAGATTCTGTATAAAGTGGTATCGCTACCATCACGTTCTATTGAAACTTTATATCTTCTGAAATTATACTGCTGGCTTTCCTCCTCACAACTCCACGTACCCGATAACCCCGGTCCCCATTCGTTATTCTTATCACATGACGAGCCCGAGATAAGTAAAAATAGAACTGATAAAACAACAGCTGATCTTATTCTTTTCATTCTGTAAGTTTTTTTAATGAATTTTCGAGCAGTTGATCATCGGCAAGGTTTGGTAATGTTACCTTTAATAGCGGGGTTCTCTGCATCTCCCGTTGAATCGCTGCTATGGCACCTTTATTCCTGGCCCAGCTACGGCGGGCAATTCCATTGTTTACATCCCAAAGAAGCATCATTTTTAGCCGGCGATCTGCATCATCAGAACCATCCAGAACCATACCAAAACCCCCATTTATCACCTCTCCCCAGCCAACTCCTCCGCCGTTATGAATGGAAACCCATGTGGCCCCACGAAACGAATCGCCAATTACATTCTGAATGGCCATATCTGCGGTATATCTTGATCCATCATAAATATTTGATGTTTCCCGGTAAGGGGAATCAGTGCCAGATACGTCGTGATGATCGCGCCCAAGAACAATTGGAGCGGAAACCCGGCCATCTTTTATGGCTTTATTAAATGCTTCAGCAATTTTAATCCGCCCTTCGGAATCGGCATATAGGATTCGTGCCTGAGAACCCACAACTAGTTTGTTCCTGGCCGCCTCTTTTATCCAATGGATGTTATCGTTTAGCTGATTTAATATTTCTTTTGGAGCAGTGGCAGCAATTTTTTCAAGTACTTCACTTGCAATTTTGTCAGTTACCTCCAGATCTTTTGGATCGGAAGAAGTGCAAACCCAACGGAAAGGGCCAAAGCCGTAATCAAAGAACAATGGGCCCATAATATCCTGTACATAAGAGGGGTATTTGAACTCACCATTCGGTTTCATGATATCAGCACCAGCACGACTGCTTTCCAGCAGGAAAGCATTGCCATAATCGAAAAAGTACATACCCTTTTCAACCATTGCATTGATCGCCTTTACATGACGCCTAAGGCTCTCGTAAACTTTTTCCTTGAAAAGAGAAGGATTTTCTGCCATCATCCTGTTTGATTCCTCAAATGATAACCCGGCAGGATAGTAACCCCCGGCAAATGGGTTGTGGAGGGATGTTTGGTCACTTCCCAAATCAACATGAATATCCTCTTTGGTTAATCTTTCCCACAAATCAACTATGTTTCCATGGTATGCAAGAGAAACGGCCTCCTTGTTTGAAACAGCTTTCTTAATTCTTGGCATCATTTCATCAAGGTTGGTGAATACCTCATCAACCCATCCCTGGCTGTGTCTGGTATGTAATGCCTTGGGATTAACCTCGGCAATTAACCCAATCATTCCCGCTATCACAGCTGCTTTGGGCTGGGCACCCGACATGCCTCCAAGTCCTGATGAAACAAATATTTTTCCACGCAAATCAGTTGCGCCGGTCTTCATCCTTCCGGCATTCATAACAGTAATAGTTGTTCCATGTACAATTCCCTGAGGCCCGATATACATGAATGAACCGGCTGTCATTTGGCCATATTGTGTAACACCAAGTGCGTTGTACTTCTCCCAATCGTCTTTACTCGAATAATTAGGTATCATCATACCATTAGTAACCACAACACGGGGAGCGTCTTTATGTGAAGGGAAAAGTCCCATTGGATGACCAGAGTATAGAACCAGGGTTTGCTCCTCTGTCATTTCAGCAAGGTATTTCATGGTGAGAAGATACTGAGCCCAGTTTTGGAATACTGCTCCATTCCCACCATAGGTAATCAGCTCATGCGGATGCTGTGCCACAGCATAATCGAGGTTATTGCTAAGCATTAACATTATTGATGCTGCTTGTACTGATTTATGGGGGAAATCATAAATACTTCTTGCAGTAATCTTATAATCAGGTCTGAAACGATACATGTATATTCTGCCGTACTCCATGAGTTCTTTGGCAAACTCATCTGCCAAAACGGCGTGAAGTTTTGCCGGAAAATACCTCAAAGCATTCTTTAAGGCCAATTTTTTCTCTTCAAGTGTTAAAATTTGTTTACGTTTTGGGGCATGGTTAACCGATGGATCCCATTTTTTGGGTGCTGGAAGCTCATCGGGTATCCCGGTAAGGATTGCTTTCTGAAAGTCCCGCAGTATCATATTCAATAAGCGATTTAAAGTTTATAAAGTGATACAAAAATAGCATAATATAACCGAAAACTGATGACACCATGTCGTATTTATTACACATTTGTTAATTGCATGTAATTTGATAAATACATGTATATTTGAAAACTAAACTAAATTAAAATGAAAAAGTGGATAATTATTGGAGCAATCGTCCTGGTGGTGATTCTTCTTTATTCTTCAATAAAGGGTTCTTACAACTCAATGGTTCAAAAAGATGAAGAGGTAAAGGCGCAGTGGGGCAATGTTGAAAATGTTTATCAACGCCGTGCCGACCTCATACCCAACCTGGTAAGCACCGTTAAAGGTTATGCTAATTTTGAGCAGAAAACCCTTACAGATGTTATAGAGGCACGTTCAAAAGCAACACAGGTTAAAATTTCGCCGGAAAACCTGAATGCCGAAAGCCTGAAAAATTTCCAATCGGCCCAGGGTGAGCTAAGCAGCGCCTTGTCAAGATTGATGGTGGTTGTAGAGCAATACCCCAATTTAAAAGCCAACCAGAATTTTCTCGATCTCCAGGCACAGCTGGAAGGAACTGAAAACCGTATAGCGGTTGAGCGCAAGCGATTTAACGATTTAGCTCAGGCATATAACACTTATATCCGCCAATTCCCAAAGAATATTTGGGCCAGCATTTTTGGATTTGAAAAGAAGGTTTACTTTGAGGCAGATGCTGGTGCTGAAAAAGCCCCAAAAGTGGATTTCGGTAACTAGTTTTAAGGGTAATTTCTTGTGGTAACTTCTTAATTTTCAATTAATAATTGTTAATTATCTAATAATGCGACCAGTAGATCATTTTTCGAAAGAACAGCAGAAGCAGATAGTGGATGCCATTAAAGAGGCTGAAAATAATACTTCCGGTGAGATAAGGGTGCATATCGAGGACACTTGTAAGACAGATGTACTCGACCGGGCGGCCGATGTTTTTGCCATGCTCAAAATGCACAAAACCAAGCTCAGGAACGGGGTGCTGTTCTACCTTTCCATTCATGATCGAAAGTTTGCAATACTTGGCGATGCCGGAATTAATGCCAAAGTTCCCAACGATTTTTGGGACAACATCAAGCAGGTTATGCTTGAAGAATTTAAGCAAGGATTTCTAACCACAGGGCTAACTAAGGGAATTCTGATGGCAGGGGAGAAGCTGAAGGAACATTTCCCCTATCAAAAGGATGATATAAATGAGCTTTCCGATTCCATCTCGTTCGGGAAATAATAAGTGTAATCATGAAAATGCTAAAGAGACTCACAATAATTTCCCTGATGATTTGCTCAGCAAATCTTTGGGCGCAGGATATTCCAGAACCAATGAATCCACCTAGGCTGGTAAACGATTTTGCCGGGATTCTATCGCAGGATGAACAATACAAACTCGAGAAAAAACTTAGGGATTACCATGATTCAACATCTTCCCAGATTTATGTAGTTACTGTTCATGATCTTCTTGGTTATGAGGTTTCCGATTTTGCATTTCGCCTGGGTCAGAAATGGGGAATTGGTCAAAAAGGCAAAGACAATGGTATATTGATCCTGATTAAACCCAGAGTTGGAATTGAGAAAGGGCAGGCATTCATCGCCACCGGGTATGGAATGGAAGAATTTGTACCCGATGCTATCACCAACCGGATTGTTGACCTGGAGATGATTCCCCATTTCAAGGAAAACAACTACTATGCAGGTATCGATGCTGCAATCAACATTATAATTGATTTAGCATCAGGCAGGTTCTCGGCTGATCAGTATAAAAATAAAAAATCATCACCCTATGGTGCTGGAATTTTTATAATCATTTTAATTATTCTCTTCTTGATTTTCAGGGGCAACTCCCGGACCAGGGGTAAAACATTGGGGAGTAATATTCCATTCTGGTTGGCAATGGGAATGCTTTCCAGCCGCGGTCATAGCGGTGGATTTGGGAACTTTTCCTCCGGATCTGGTACTTTCGGAGGGTTTGGCGGATTTGGCGGTGGAGGGGGCGGAAGTTTCGGTGGCGGCGGAGCCGGAGGTAGCTGGTAGTGGATTAAGTGAACATGTATCTAATTGAGCGGTAATTGCCTGACGAAAAATAGGCCTAAACCTTGACTCCAAAATACTTGTTTATTTGTAAGAAGAAGAGGAATAGCCATGACAACGATTGAACTAAAGAAAGTCTTGATTCATCGAATATCTGAGATAAATGACATATCCTTCCTCAAAGCTTTGAAGACTATTCTCGAATCAAAAACCGAGACAGAGGTAATATCCTTGACACCTGAACAAAGAAACGAAATCATTAAATCCAAGAAAGAGGTTGAACAAGGCTTGTTCGTTGAACATGAACTTCTAGATAAAAAAGTTTCGACATGGCTAAGCGCAAGATAATTTGGTCTCATAGTGCCCAGATTAAACTTTTCAAGATTCTTGAGTTTTATGCCGAAAGAAATAAAAATATGACATATTCCGCCAAACTTATACCAAAGGTTAAACAAAGAACTTAAAATCCTTTTAAAACAACCCGACATTGGCTTAAATACAGAAATTGAATCTGTTCGGGGACTTATCATTGATGATTATATTCTTTTTTACGAATACGACAATGAAAAGCTAATTGTCCATTCTATTTGGGATTGTAGATAGAACCCTGACGACTTGCGAATAAAATAGCAACTATTGCTAACACGCGCTAAATTCCATTTGGGCAGCGATGCAAAAACCAAAGTTTTTCGTACTTTGGTTTTTAATTATCGGGGGATAAAGAAGCGGTTCTTTGCTTCCAAACGCAATTTAGTGTGGGAGCGTTAATAATATTTAGTGTAATATATTTTAGGCGGATCCTTTCCGCCTTTTTTGTTCTATTTAAAAAAAATTATTGCATGTTAATTTATATATTTATATGCTCTGAGAATAACAATACAATTTAAATCCGCTCCTATGAAAAAGACTCTTCCCGTTTTAGCACTGATATTGCTCACTTCATCAGCAATTGGACAAACCCTGAATCCAGACTGGGAAAATCCTGCAATATTTCAGATCAACCGTTTGCCCATGAGGGCTTCCTATTTCCCTTTTGAAAATATTGAAAAGGCCAAAAAAGGTGATAAAAACCAATCGGAAAGATTCCTTTCGCTTAATGGAACATGGAAGTTCAGCTGGGTTGATCACCCGGAAAAAAGGCCTCTTGATTTTTATAAACCTGATTTTGATGATAGCAAATGGGTTGATTTTCCTGTACCTGCCAACTGGGAGTTTAAAGGTTACGGAACTCCAATATATGTAAATAGTGATTATGAATTTAATACCTCAAACCCTAATCCTCCTGATATACCAGATAGTTTAAACCCTGTAGGTAGTTACAGAAAGAAATTCATACTCCCCGAGAAATTGAAAGGGATGGAGGTTTTTATCCATTTGGGTGCGGTTAAATCAGCATTTTATATTTGGGTGAATGGTCAAAAGGTTGGATATAGTCAGGATAGCAAGTTGGAAGCCGAATTTGACATTACGCCTTACCTAAAGACCGGTGAAAATGTGGTCGCCATAGAGGTTTATCGCTGGAGCGATGCTTCTTACCTTGAGTGTCAGGATTTCTGGAGAATTTCAGGAATAACCCGTGAAGTTTATGTTTATGCACGCCCCAAAGTTCATTTTTCAGATTACAAAGCAATAGCCACCCTGAACGATACTTATACAGCTGGTCTTCTTAACCTTGATGTAGAACTTGAGAATCCATCAGGTATCAGGGTGTCAGATTACACCTGCGAAGTAAACTTAACTGACATCAAAGGGAAAGTTTTACTTTACCAGGAGTTACGTTTCCCGGAAACAGCCGAGGGTAAAGCGAGGATAACAACACAGGCAACTATACCTTCGGTAAAAGCATGGTCAGCGGAATTGCCTGATTTGTATCTGCTTACATTGGTGTTAAAAGATAAAAATGCTGAGATTATTGAGGTTATATCACGTAAAACGGGATTTAGAACAATTGAGGTTAAAGGCCGTGATTTTCTGGTAAATGGTAAACGGATTTACATTAAGGGGGTAAATAGGCATGAAACTCATCCTGAAACCCATCAGGTAATTACCCATGATCAAATGGTGGAAGATATCAAATTGATGAAAATGTTTAACGTAAATGCTGTTAGAACTTGTCATTACCCCAATACCCCTGAATGGTACGATCTATGCGATGAATATGGTATTTATATTATTGATGAGGCAAATATTGAATCACACGGAATGGGGTATAAACTGGATAAAACTTTGGCAAATAACCCTTTATGGCTTAATGCTCACCTTGACCGTTTCAGCCGGATGATGATCAGGGATAAAAATCATCCCTGTATTATCACCTGGTCTTTGGGTAACGAGGCCGGGAATGGGTATAATATGTACGAATGCTATAAATGGGGGAAATCGTACGATAACTCAAGACCAATACAGTATGAAAGGGCTCAGGAGGAATGGAATACTGATATTATCTGCCCTATGTATCCGTCGCCGAATAGCCTTATATCATATTCCAACGCAAATAAGAACCGCCCTTTGATAATGTGCGAATATGCCCATGCAATGGGCAACAGTTTAGGTAATTTTAAGGAGTATTGGGATGTAATTGAGTCCTATCCCGGCCTGCAAGGCGGATTTATTTGGGATTGGGTTGACCAGGGAGTTTGGCTGGAAAAAAATGATGTAAAGTTTTTCGGCTATGGAGGTGATTGGGGCCCTAAGAATACGCCCAGCGATAATAATTTTCTGATTAACGGCATTATGCAGCCAGATCGTAAACCAAACCCCCATGCCTGGGAAATGAAAAGGATTTACCAAAATATCAAGTTTACATCTTTTGATCCGATAAGTGGGGAATTGGCAATCACCAACGGCTACTTCTTCAGAGATTTATCCAATTTCAGCATAAAATGGGCTCTCTTGGAGAATGGCATCATCAAAAAAGAGGGACAGGTACCCGATCTCGATTTAAAACCAGGTGAATCGGGAACCCTGAAAATCAATCTTAAATATAACTTCCTTCTAAATAAAGATTATACTATTCAATTTTTTGCAAACACTAAATCACCAGAAGGATTAGTACCGGCCAATCATGAGCAGGCCAGGGCTGAATTTATACTCTATCAGAATTTCATCAATTTGAACACACAATATAAATCAAACGTCTCAGTTAAAGATGAGGCTTCAGAGATTTCAATAAAAGGGAAAACTTTCGAGGTATTGATTAGTAAAAAGACAGGTGCTATAACCTCGTATTATTATAACGGGTATAAGTTTATTGAAAGTGGGCCACAGGTTAATTTCTGGCGGCCACCGAACGATAACGATTATGGTGCAGGTTTACAGCGTAAATTACTTGAATGGAAAGATGCAGGTAAACAAGCTAAACTGGTCAATATCAGCTTAAGTCAGGAAGAAACAGGAGTTAAGGTTGTATGTGATTACTCGTTATTGAGCGGGGATGCAAGTTATAGAATGATATATCAGGTTGATGGCAATGGGGTTCTTACTATTGGTAATGAGTTTCATGCATTATGGGGACAGCACCCCATGATGTTTAAGTTTGGGAATCATTTTCTACTTCCTGCCAATTTTACAAACATTGAGTGGTACGGGCGAGGACCTTCTGAATCATACTGCGACAGGAAGACATATACAATGCTAGGTGTATTTAAAGGGGAAATAAAAGAACAGTATTTCCACTATGTTCGACCTCAGGAGAGTGGAAATAAAACGGATGTTCGATGGGCAAAATTATCAACAGCCACCGGGAACGGTTTTAAAGTTGAATTTATTGATAATTACCTGAATGTTAATGCGCTGCCTTTTAGCCCCGATCAGCTTTTCCCGGGCGAACAAAAAGGACAGGTTCATTCAGCTGAACTAGTTCCTGACAAATATGTGCACCTGGACATTGATTTTAAGCAAATGGGAGTTGGAGGAATAGATAGCTGGTGGTCTTTGCCATTGGAAAAATACCGATTACCTTACATGGATTATTCCTACGCTTATCGTATAGTTCCGTTCTGATAATGAAAAAAGCAGGCTTTTGCCTGCTTTTTATTTTTCAGCAATATAAAGTCTAGCTTTCTTGTTCACCTGAAAATCCATCGTCAACAAGAATTCTTCCGCAGTACTCACAAACTATAATTTTTTTGCGAATCTTGATATCCAGTTGACGCTGAGGTGGAATTTTGTTAAAGCAACCACCACAAGCATCACGTTTTACAGTAACAACAGCCAGCCCATTGCGAGCATTAGTTCTGATGCGCTTGTAGGCTAATGAGATTCTGCTTTCAAGCATTTCGTGGTAGGTATCTGATCTCCGGTTGAGCTCATCCTCTTCTTTTTGAGTTTCTGATATAATCTCATCCAGCTCAGTTTTCTTATTTTTCAAGTCTATCTTGCGTTCTTCTAAAAGAGTTTTGGCCTGTTCGATGGATTGTTTCTTCTCCTTGGCCTGGGCGTTAAACTCTTTGATTCTTTTTTCACAAAGTTCAATTTCAAGTTTCTGATATTCAATTTCTTTTGATAATGAATCGAACTCCCGGTTATTGCGAACGTTATTTTGTTGCTCTTCGTATTTTTTGATTAAACCTTCGGCATCCTTGATCTCCTGTTTTTTCTTATGGCTCATAGCCTCAAATTCCTCAATCTCTTTGTGGAGGTTTTGAATTCGGGTTTCGAGGCCTTCAATCTCGTCTTCAAGGTCCTGAACTTCCAGGGGAAGTTCACCTCTTAGAGTTTTAATTTCATCTATCTTAGAATCAACTTGTTGGAGTTCGTAAAGAATTTTGAGTTTTTCCTCAACCGAAAGTTCTGTAATCTCAACTGGTTTGCTTTTTGGTGCCATACCTTTTATAAGTAGTTAATAGGATTAGTATTTATCTCCGATTTAAAGACTGCAAATTTAGGTAAATTTTTGATAAGATAGTCATAAAAAATATCCACTGTAAATTGTTCGCTTTCAAAGTGCCCGATATCAGCGATAAGTATTCTGCTTTCAGCTTCGAAAAATTGGTGGTATTTAAAATCGGCGGATATGAAAATATCTGCACCTGCATCAATGGCCCTAGAAAGCATAGATGCACCGCTACCTCCGCATACTGCCACTTTTTTAACTTTTTTATTCAAAAAAGTTGTATGTCTAATGCACTTGGAGTTGAAGATTTTTTTTAACGATTTCAGCAGATCCTTTTCATCAGCTGCAATTTCCAGCTCGCCGATTATTCCTGTACCTGCATTTTGAAAGGTATTTAGTAAAGGGTAAACATCGTACGCAACCTCTTCGTATGGATGGGCGCTGATGAGCGCTTTCACCACCTTTGATATATTTACCTTTGGAACTATTACTTCTATTCTAACCTCTGGCTCAAAGTGCAGTAACCCTTTTTCTCCAACATACGGCTTAGTGCTTTCATCTCCCCTGAAGCTTCCTTTCCCATCAATGTTGTAGGAGCATTGGTCGTAATTACCAATATGACCTGCTCCGGCATCAAACAGGGCCATTCTGACAGAATCAGCATCATTGGTTGGTACAAAAGTTACCAGCTTAACCAGTGAATCTTGGGCAGGAACAAGAATTTTTTGACTTTTCAAACCCAGCAGATCTGCAATTTTAGAGTTAACCCCTCCTTTGATATTGTCTATATTCGTATGCGCTGAGTAAATGGCAATATCCTTCTTAATTGCAAGCGCTATGGACTTTTCAGTGATGGATTTTTCGGTAATATGTTTTAGCCCGGAAAAAATTAATGGGTGATGCGATACAATTAAATTGCAACCCTTTAATGAAGCCTCTGCAACCACATCCGGAGTAATATCAAGGGAAATCAGAATTCCTTTGAGATTCGCGCTGGGAGATCCAACCTGTAATCCTGAATTGTCGTACGGTTCCTGGTACGATAATGGTGCAAGTTGCTCCAGGAGAGCAGCCACATCTTGAATTGTCATAAGTGAAAAGTGCTAAAGTTCTTCTTTAATCTCCAGAAGCATCCCTTTAATTTTTTTAAGGGATTCAATAACTTCAAAGTTATTCAGCGTGTCCTGTTTGTTTTCTGCCAGTTTTTTTCTAGCGCCTTCAAGGGTAAGCCGTTTTTCTTTTACAAGGTGATAGATCAACTTAAGATTTTCGATATCGTCTTTTGTAAAGAACCTGTTTCCCTTTTTATTTTTATGGGGTTTAATTACATCAAAGTTTTTCTCCCAAAATCTGATCAGTGAAGTATTAACGTCAAACATTTCTGCAACTTCGCCGATGGAGTAGTAGAGTTTTTCAACCTTTTTTTCTTTATAGGGCACGGTATTAAGGATTATATGTTAGTCAAGTGATTGACCGCTATTGGCAGCAAGTTCAATCATTCTATCGTATTCTTCGGGGGTTAGATCGTTAAAGTAAAAGTTAATCGGGTTAATCGGGTTGTCATTTAAGCGAACTTCGTAATGCAGGTGTGGGGCCATGCTCATTCCGGTATTTCCAACCAGACCAATTAAATCGGCCTTTTTAACTTTTTGCCCTGGTCTTACAAAAATCTTGCTAAGGTGGGCATACAGTGTTTTATATCCAAATCCATGGTCAATCACAACAGAATTGCCATAACCTCTTTTTGAGTTGTCGGCATCAACCACAACTCCATCGCCGGTACAATAAACCTCTGTTCCGACAGGGGCTGTAAAATCCATGCCTGTATGCATTTTGAGCACTTTATAGAATGGATGAATCCTTACTCCAAAGGGTGAAGCAACCCGTGTTAGATCTTTATTTGAAACAGGTTGAATAGCAGGGACACACCTTGTCATCTGCTCCTTGTTTTTTGCAAGTTCGGTTATTTCATCAAATGATTTTGACTGGATATAAATTTGTTTTTGGAGGCGATCAAGCCGTTTAGTGGCATCAATAACAATATCAGAATTTGATAGCTTTTCAAGTTCCTTGTAACGGTTTGTTCCACCCATACCTGCTGTTCTGACTGAAAGTGGGATTGGCTCAGCTTCAAAGATAGTACGGTAGATATTTTCATCACGAATCTGAATATCCTTTAAAACAGCTTCAACCTGTGTAAATTTGTTATTCAGAAGTTCGAACTGGAAAAGGAGTTCATCCTTCTCGCGCCTTAGCCCCCTTTCTTTCGGGGTATCGAAAAAAGAGGTGAAAATGGAATAGTAGGTAATAGAAATCACCAGGGTTGCAATAAAGACAGTTAAAACCCTTCCTAATTTTTGTCTAAAGGTAAACCGAACCTTATCAAAACTCAGAGAATCGGGGTTAAATCTGTATTTACTCTTTGGCATCTATCAAATTTTAAATCAAAAATATGAAAAAAATAAATTGTAGCAATTATTCATCAGAAAATGAGTAATCCTCTAATTGCCTTGAAGTGGCATTTTTTATCATTTCATCATATTCTTCACTGGAAATATCGTTAAAATAGTTCATGGGATCGGTAGATTTATCGCGGTAGTAAACCTCGTAGTGCAAATGGGGCCCGGTGCTTTTACCGGAGTTGCCCAGGGCTCCTATGATCTCACCTCTTTTTACGTTAACACCAATATTAACATTTAGCTTTTTGAGGTGGGCGTATCGTGTTTTATACCCGAAACCATGATCTATAATAATTTGATTGCCATACCCATTGAATGAATAACCAGCTTCAATAACAACTCCATCGCCAGTTGCATAAACAGGAACACCCACTGGACCGGTAAAATCAACCCCACAATGCATAGTTCTAACCCTGGTAAATGGGTCAGTTCTATATCCATAGCCATCTGATATCCTAACCATTTCTTTAACTGAAACAGGCTGAATGGCGGGCATGCATTCGTTCATTCTATCTTTATTCTTGGCAAGAACAATCACATCATCAAAAGATTTGGATTGAACATATACTTTCCAAGTAATCTGGTCAATTAATACGGATGTATTAATCAGGATATCGGCATTTTCAAATTTTTCAAAAGCAGCATACTTGTTGGCACCCCCATAACCACCTTCCCTGTATGCGGTTGGGATCGTGTCGGCTTCAAAGATTGCCCGGTAGATGTTATTGTCCCTTTTCTGAATCTCTGTAAGTATTGCATCTGTACCCTTAATCTTAGCCTTTAATAGATCATATTTGCTCAGGATTTCACCAATTTCGCGCTTTAGCATTTTTTCTTTGGGAGTATCGAAGAAAAATGAATAAGCCAAAGTTAAAATAGTAACAACCATTAAGCTCAAAACAAAATGGATTGCTATTTTTGCAATTCTTTTACTAAGCGGAATGGCAATTTTATCAAATTGTAGTGTATGAGGATTAAAACGATATTTAACCTTTGCCATCTTTTTATTAAAGGTATTTTAAATGATTCTATTTTGACCAACGGCAACAAATCTAACGCAAATATTTAATTTTGCAAAGTTTTTGAAAAAAAAGTTGATATCAAATGATTAGCTAAAGTGATGTAATTGTTTTAAATATTGGATTTTATGAAGTCAAGTCGGATTCGAAAAGCTTTTTTGGAATTTTTTCATGGCAAAAACCACCAGTTGGTTCCTTCTGCCCCAATGGTGGTTAAGAATGACCCAACCCTCATGTTTACTAACGCCGGGATGAACCAGTTCAAAGATATTTTCCTGGGGAACTCACCGGTTAAATACCCCAGAATTGCCAATACTCAAAAGTGCCTTAGAGTTTCAGGCAAGCATAACGACTTGGAGGAGGTGGGACACGACACATATCATCATACAATGTTTGAAATGCTGGGCAACTGGTCATTTGGTAACTATT
>CAZKHG010000031.1:6950-37736 GCA_964552655.1 uncultured Rikenellaceae bacterium | reverse complement strand
TCCTATTTATGGCTCAAAAAAGTAATTTCCCAGGTCCCTTTTTCATAAATTTCAATTTCATAAACTTTTCAGTAATAATCAAAGATTGACAGCTTTTCATTTTCAGGAAAATTCAATTTTCCTGGAATTAAATTACATTTGCACCCTGAAATTCAACGATGAACCAGCAAACAGAGATAAAGAAATTATCCGACCTGTACCTTAACCGGGAAAGCACCAATTCAGTTCTGGTTGAGGTTAAAAAGGGATCATCATCTAAACTTTACCTCAAAGGGCTTGCCGGATCATCGGTTAGCCTGGTTGCTTCGGCAGTGCTTAACCAACAGGAGAACCCCTTCCTTTTCATTGTAAACGACAAGGAAGAAGCTGCTTACCTTTACAACGATCTGTCAAACCTGATTGGAGGAAACCGGGTTTACTTTTTCCCTTCATCTTTCAAACGCTCGGTGCAATACGGCCAAACACTACCGGAAGGGGTAATTCAGCGTACCGATGTGCTGGCGTTGCTCCCCAGGCTCTACAATAACCCCAAACAACGCGTTGCCATTATCACCTACCCCGATGCGCTGGTGGAGAATGTGGCTACCGTTGAAACTTTGGAGAAGAATACGCTGGTAATCAGAAAGGGCGAAAAGGTATCGCAGTCATTTATCAACGAACTGCTGGATGAGTATGGTTTTGAGCGTGTTGAGTTTGTTTTTGAACCGGGACAATACTCCATCCGGGGCAGCATTATTGATATTTTCTCTTTCTCCTCAGCAAACCCTTACCGTGTTGATTTTTTTGGCGATGATGTGGAATCCATCCGGGAGTTCTCCGTGGAGGATCAGCTTTCGTTTGAACAGCTCGATTATATTACTATCATCCCCAACATGCAAAGCGCAAAGGAACTTTCGGATGGGGTTATGCTGGCTGATGTTTTACCCACCAATTGCATCACCTGGATTAAGAATACCGAACTGGCGATCAGCCGAATGAATGAGCTGTTTGAACTTGGAAAACAGGTACCTGAAAAAGAAAATCTTTATACGGGCAGATACTCCTCAGGGAAAGAGCTTTTTGAATACCTGAAGAAACAAGTTGTGATTGAGTTCGGGCTCAAACATCTTTTCAAACCTGACCTTCCGGTTGATTTTAATATTTCGCCCCAACCGCCGATCCATAAGAATTTTGAGCTGCTCACTTCGAATATACTCGGGTACGAATCGAATGGTTACGAAACTTATATACTTGCTGATAATCCGCATCAATTCGAGAGGTTGACAGATATTTTTCAGAGTTTGAATAGCAAAATTCATTTTATTCCGGTAACCGGCACCATTCACGAAGGTTTTATTGATCATACTCTAAAAATTTGCATCTATACCGATCATCAGCTATTCGACAGGTTTCATAAATTCAAGCTAAAGCACGAGTTTTCCGGCAGGGATTCAATCTCCTTACAGGAGCTGGTAAACCTTCAACCGGGCGATTACGTGGTTCATATTGATCATGGAATTGGGGTTTTTGGCGGGTTGGTAAAAACCGTTGTTAACGGTAAAAAGCAGGAGGCTGTAAGGTTGATTTACCAGGACAACGATACCCTGTTAGTGAATATCCATAACCTGCACAGGATTTCGAAATACCGTGGAAAGGATGCCGAAAAACCAAAGGTTTACAAGTTGGGAACCGGAGCGTGGCAAAAACTGAAGCAGAACACCAAGCGAAAAATCAAAGATATCGCGAAGGACCTGATTGCGCTTTACGCCAAACGTAAAGCTGAGCAAGGATTTTCATTTTCTCCCGATACCTACATGCAGCAGGAGCTTGAGGCATCTTTCATCTTTGAGGATACTCCGGATCAGGAGAAAGCAACCATCGCCGTGAAAGAGGATATGGAATCCGGAATGCCCATGGACAGGCTTGTTTGTGGTGATGTGGGTTTTGGTAAAACCGAGGTGGCAATAAGGGCTGCTTTTAAAGCCGTGGCCGATAGCAAACAAGTGGCCGTGCTGGTTCCAACAACAATCCTGGCCTTGCAACACTACCAAACTTTCCGGACCAGGCTTAAGGAATTCCCTTGCTCGGTTGATATGATCAGCCGGATGAAACCGGCAAAATCACAAAAAGAAACTTTAATGAAGGTTTCTGAAGGAAAAGTTGACATTCTAATTGGCACCCATGCCATTTTAAAAGATACCATAAAATTCAAGGATTTGGGGTTGCTGATAGTGGATGAGGAGCAGAAGTTTGGCGTAAGCGCCAAGGAAAAGCTGAAAAAGATGAGGGTTAATATTGATACGCTTACCCTTACTGCAACACCTATCCCACGTACTCTACAATTTTCGCTGATGGGTGCACGCGACTTGTCAATCATTAACACCCCGCCGCCAAATCGTCATCCAATACTAACTGAGTTGCACACCTTCAATACCCAGATTATTAAAGAGGCAATAGAATACGAGGTTTCACGGGGTGGACAGGTTTTCTTTGTTCATAACCGCGTACAAAATATCAGGGAGGTGGAGCAGATGATCAACAAGATTTGCCCCAAGGTGAAAACCGTAGTCGGGCATGGGCAGCTGGAGCCTTCGCAGCTGGAAAAAACCATGCTGGATTTTATCAGCGGCGATTACGATGTGCTGATTTCCACCTCTATAATAGAATCGGGGTTAGATATACCCAACGCCAACACCATCATTATCAACAATGCGCATATGTTCGGGTTGAGTGATTTGCACCAGCTCCGTGGGCGTGTTGGGCGATCAAACAAAAAGGCTTTCTGCTACCTGATAACCCCGCCGCTCGAATCGCTTACCAACGATGCCCGCAGAAGATTAAAGGCGATTGAGGAGTTTTCCGACCTGGGCAGCGGGTTTAGCATTGCTATGCAGGATTTGGATATCAGGGGTGCGGGCAACCTGCTGGGGGGTGAGCAAAGCGGGTTCATTGCCGATATCGGTTTTGAAACTTACCACCGAATCCTTGATGAAGCCATAAATGAGCTGAAGGAAAACGAGTTTAAAGAGCTTTTTGCAGAAAAAGCTGACCATCTCTCTGATGTAAAAGTGTGGAAACCTGCTAATGCCGATTGCCACGTTGAAACAGACCTCGAACTTCTTCTACCCGATTCTTATGTATCGAGCGTCCCTGAAAGAATGCGCTTATACAGGGAATTGGACAGCTTAGAACGTCCCGAAGATCTGGAGAAATTTATGGCAAGGATGGTTGATCGTTTTGGCCCTTTGCCACAACAGGCCGTTGAATTGTTGAATGTTGTTAAACTACGCTGGATAGCGATTTCACTTGGAATGGAAAAGGTAACCCTGAAAAACGGGGTAATGGTAGGGTATTTCATTTCCAATCAGCTCTCCCCTTTCTATCGTTCCGATACGTTCTCTCAGTTAATTACCTATATCCAGAAATTCCCGGATATCTTTCAGCTCAAAGAGGGGAAGGAAAAGCTCTCGCTCACTGTTAAAAAGATTGAAAATATCAGTGAAGCCATCTCCATGTTACAACAAATTAGTAAATAGCTTCGAATTTGAATATTTATTAATATCATGTTGAACAAACTGAATTATCTATTTTCAAAACTAAATTGATACTTTACTCAACTTATAATGATATTTAAAACCAGAAGCTAAATAATGAACCTGATAGTTGACATAGGAAATACATATACTAAACTGGCCATAGTTAACAATGGGAAATTGGTTCATATTGAGCGATGGGAAAAAGTATCAAACGAAATTTTGAATGAGATATCAAAAAAATTTAAGCCTTCCAGAACAATAATCTCCGCTGTTGGTCTTTATGATAAAGAGGTATATAAGATGTTTAAAGAGAAAAATTCTGTGATGGAGCTTGATCATAACACTAAGATTCCTATTAAAAATTTATATAAAACCCCTGAAACTCTTGGGCTCGACCGTTTAGCCGTGGCTGTGGGTGCGGCTTACCTCTACCCCAAAACCGACTCGTTGGTTATTGACTGCGGAACGGCAATTACCTATGATTTTATCAACAGAAATCAGGAGTATTTAGGTGGTGCCATTTCACCGGGCATCCGGCTGAGGTTTGAATCGCTCTACAATCAAACCGAAAAACTACCGCTGGTAGAACCAGATCAGGGCTACCCCCTCTTGGGCGGCAGTACAAAGGAATGTATCATGTCAGGAGTGTTAAACGGAGTAGCAGGGGAGGTTGATGGCTATATCAACAGGGTAAAAGAACAATTCCCGAAAGTGAAAGTCCTGATTACGGGTGGTGATACAAATTTTTTTGCGGATAAACTAAAAAATAGCATCTTTGTGGTTCAAAATTTGGTAATAACAGGTTTAAACAGAATACTAGAATTCAATGCATAACATCAGAAAAATTTCAGTTTCAGGAGCACTAATCATCATTTCGTTTTTTGTTCAGGCACAGAGTATCAACACCTATTCCCCGTATTCGCGGTTTGGCATAGGGCAGATACCATCAAAAGGATTTGCTGCCACTAAAGCAATGGGAGGCCTCTCGCAGGGAATAAGAAACCCATTTGGGATAAACTACCTAAACCCCGCGTCCTACACCTCACAGGATACCATGTCATTCATTCTTGATTTTGGGTTGGAAACCAATACTACGGCGTTAAAATCAGAGGGTCAATCTAATTCCTCAAGCGCCGGTGGGTTGCATCATGTAGCCATATCATTCCCGGTTACTAAATGGTGGGGTGCTGGTTTTGGCATCGTGCCTTTTAGCAATGTAGGTTATAAAATCAGGCACTACGAAACAAACCCAGTTATCCTCAGCTCTATTGGCAGGATCAGGTATTATAACTCGGGGAGCGGGGGCTTGTCTCAGGTTTTTTTCGGGAATGCAGTTGAACCTTTTAAAAACCTCTCGCTTGGCTTCAATCTCTCCTATATTTTTGGGAGTATTGACTACAAAAATGAGTTGATTTTTCCACCAAGTGCACCTTCCGGGTATTACAACCTTTCGGAAACCAAAAATATTATCGTAAGCGATGTTGCCTTTAGCTTTGGGATGCAATACACAGCCATATTCAGCAAAGAGAATAATACCAGCCTGACACTAGGAGCAACGCTTGATAATGAAACAAAAATAAATGCCAAAAGGAAAACCCTCAGCCTGATTGATTACAGTAGTTTTACAGATACTGTTTCGTATAGTGAGTTTAACGAGGGCACTCTGGATTTCCCCAAAAACTTAAGTTTTGGCGGTATTTTCAACTACAGGAATAAAATCCTTGCAGGATTTGATTATTCCCAGCAGGACTGGTCCAAGGCTAAATTCTTCAATGCTTCCGACTCGCTGGTTAAATCTGAGACTTATAAATTTGGGTTGGAATATACCCCAAATCCCAAAGAGCTCAGGTACTATTACAAGCGGATCCATTACAGGGTTGGTGGCCACATCAATAACTCCTACCTGCAAATTGGCAACAAGCAGATAAATGATATCGGGCTAAGTGTTGGTGCGGGGTTCCCTTTCCGTAATAACACCCATTTCAACTTCTCATTCGAGCTGGGTCGGCGCGGCACTACATCAAATGGCTTGATACGTGAGACTTATGGAATATTTAACCTGAGCATAACTTTCTACGATTTCTGGTTTATCAAGCAAAAATTTGAATAATGCCCTGCATTTACAAGAAATATATTAACCAGATTTTAATAATTGCCATTGCCTTGGTATTTACCGCATGTAAAAACGATATGCAAGTGGTAAATTCATTAACGGAGGAGGAGAACACACCCGGGATTGTGGCTAAAAACTCCGAGGTTATTTACACCGAAAACGGAATCGTTAAGCTAAAAGTGATGGCCCCAACCACCAAAAGGTTTCAGTTTGCAGAAGAACCTCATACCGAGTTTCCCGATGGGATAACTGTTTTTACCTACGATGATAAAAACGAGGAGGAGTCTAATCTGACAGCCAAATTTGCCATTTACTATGAGAAAAAGGAACTTTGGATGGTTCGGAATAATGTGGTGGCTAAAAACAGGAAAGGGGAGATATTAAATACCGAGGAGCTGTTTTGGGATGAGAAAAAGAAAACCATTTACTCAAACGTAATGGTTAAAATTACTACCAAGGATGGGGTAACTTACGGGCAAGGTTTTGAGTCTGATGAACGGTTTGAGGAATGGATAATCAAAAGGCCCACCGGTGAATATAACATTGATGAGTAAACATCATTTATAGCTGTAAGCCCATGAAAATATTCCCTCTGATACTTGAAATAATATGGCTGATTCTGGCAATATTTTTCTTTACCATGGGTATTTATAACACCTACTTGCAGGGCATCGGGAAGAGCTATATGCTTTTTATCCTTTTTATTACCTCACTTCTAATGTACCTGCTCCGGAGGAACAGAAGGTTGAAGCAGAACAACCCTGAGGTCAAATAAAGTCACTTAACGATTAACCTCAATCCTGCTATAAGATTATTCAAGTTGTTTTGCCCAAAAAAACCCTAATTCCCGCCATTTAAAAAAAATTGAGGGGATGTTTTGAAAGTCAAAAACTAAAATTGCTATATTCGTAGCTTCAAAAAATTTTAAAATTAGAACCTAACAATAAGATAAATGGCTACATTAGAAAAACTTAGAACTCGTGCCGGTGTGCTGCTAGCCGTAATAATCGGGATATCACTTTTTGCATTTATACTTGGAGATTTTCTTGATTCAGGGGGATCATTAATGAACCGCTCACAACTTGAACTTGCTGAAATATCCGGTAAATCCATTTCATACCAGGATTTTCAGGGTAAGGTGGATGAAATCACCGAAATTAACAAGCTTTTTTCTGGGGATAACGCGATAGATGAGCAAACCGCTGAGCGGTTCCGTGAGCAAATATGGCAGCAGATTGTTCGGGAGAATGTAATGGATAAGGAGTATGAAAAACTTGGAGTTGCCGTTCACCCTGACGAGCTTTTCGATATGATTCAGGGAAGGAACATCCATCCAATAGTTCAGCAGCTGTTTGGCAATCCGCAAACAGGCGAAGTAAATCGCGCTACAATTATACAATTCCTGAAAAACCTGGATGCCGATCCATCCGGGAGGCAAAAACTTTATTGGCTATACGTTGAGAAGGAAATTAATTCTGACAGGTATTTTACCAAATACCTGAACCTGGTTCGCAAAGGAATGTATGTAACCAGCCTTCAGGCAAAACAATCATTCGCCGACCGTGATAAAAAAGTTGATTTCAGCTATGTAAATCTTCGTTTTACTTCAATTCCGGACTCAACCATTACCTACTCAAAAAGTGATCTGGAAAAGTACTACAAGGAGCACGAGCAGGATTACCAGCAAACGGCATCAAGGGATATTGA
Organism: uncultured Rikenellaceae bacterium; assembly: GCA_964552655.1. Lineage (GTDB taxonomy): Bacteria > Bacteroidota > Bacteroidia > Bacteroidales > Tenuifilaceae > CAZKHG01. The sequence goes on along the minus strand of CAZKHG010000031.1, from coordinate 30,401 downwards.
GTATGTAATTTTCCCTATCAGCCCATCGAATGATGATAATAAGGCTGCTGAGGAGTGGATTAACAAGGTGAAGGACGAATTTCAGAATGCTGAGGATCCCAAGCTGTACGTAACCCAAAACTCCGATTCACCGCTCGATTCAAAGAATTATAAAAATGGCGAACTTCCTGCATCCATTAATGATTGGGCATTTAAAGCCAAAAAAGGCGAGATGATTGGCCCCTATTTCGAGGATAACTCCTATAAGCTGGCCAGGGTTGCAGAAATACTATCCCTACCCGACTCAGTGAAAGCACGGCATATTTTAATCGCCCCAAAAAATAAAACCCAGCAGGATTATAATAAGGCCAAGACCACTGCTGATAGTCTTTTGAAAGTTCTTAGGAAGGGTGGCAATTTTGCACTCATTGCAAAACAATTCTCTGCCGATCCAGGCTCAGCCAATAAGGGCGGCGACCTGGGATGGTTCAAGGAAGGAGTTATGGAAAAGAGCTTTAACGATGCTTGTTTCCAGAATAAACGCGGCGAAATTGTTCTTACAGAAACTCCTTATGGATTTCATATAATCGAAGTTCTGGAAAAAGGGAAAGAGGCCAAAAAGGTTCAGGTGGCCATTCTTGAACGAAAAGTGGTAGCCAGCTCAAAAACCGAACAGGTAATTTACACTGAGGCTTCCTCTTTTGCTGGGAATAATACCAACTATAACCTCTTTAAAAAAGCTGCCGAAGAGAAAAAGTTAACCCCACGAATCGCTTCCAACCTCCTGGAAAACGACAGGAAAATTGCCGGTCTCGAAAGCCCAAGGGAACTAATCCGATGGGCTTATAAGGCAAAAAAAGGTGATGTATCTTCAGTTTTCACCCTGGGTAACAATTTTGTTGTTGCAACTCTAACCGAGATCAGGGAAGAAGGCACTTCCCCTTTAACTCAGGTTAAAAATGATGTGGCATTAAATGTTATTAAGGAGAAAAAAGCCGAGATACTTACCAAAAAGATGCAGGATGCAATTGCTGGGGCAAAATCAATAGATGAGGTTGCCCAAAAGCTTGGGGTAAACGTTGACAAGGCAAACCAGGTGTATTTCAGCTCGTTCTCATTACCCAATGCCGGAATTGAACCTGCGGTAATTGCCACAGCAACCAGCGCCCCAGAAGGAAAAATGGTAGGTCCGGTAAAAGGGAATTCAGGGATTTTTGCCCTTAGTGTAACAGCCATAAACAAAGGAGAACTGGCTGATGTTACCACCGAGAAAAACCGGATGATGAATTCGTACCGTTCCCGTGCTTACTACGAAGCGTTTGAAGCTTTAAAGAAAAAAGCTGAAATAAAGGATAAACGTTCAAAATTCTATTAACAGAAGTAATTAAATATCAACGTAAAGGGGGACAATTGTCCTCCTTTTTTTATTTGAAGGGTAATCCAGAAATTGTCCGAATTAAAATTAATTGCTAAATTACAGGGATTTTTACAAATTAAGTTTGTTTTACCATAGAGGATCAAAGTGTAAATTAACAATTTGCAATATGAAAATGCGAAAACTTAAATGGCTTGGGGTACTTGTAATCGGATTGGTTGGTTGTTACGATTACTCAAGGTTCGACAACATTTCCATTGAACCATTCTCCCCATCGCTGGTTTTTCCCCTGATCAACGATACCTTATCGTTACGGGAAATACTTGAGCAAAGCGACTCCATTTCGCTTATTCAGGAAAATGCTGATCACTCCTACTCGTTACTTTTCCGCGACACCATTGATGCCGGGTTTGCAGCTGACCAGTTTAGCATACCAGATCAGGTGTTTCCCAGAACATTCACAGCACCTTCAGTCCTTCCAACCCCATCACTTCCTGCCGGTGATTACGGCCCATTTTCAACTGAATACAATGAGGTCGTTCAAACTACAACAGAAGCGGGTGGAACAGTTGAACTAAAAAGGGTCGATTTTTCAAGTGGTACCCTGCAAATCCGGTTGATAAATAATTTTCATAATCAGGTTAAAATTGATTTAACCATTACATCGCTTAAGAATAGCTCAAACAATCCTCTTGTAATTAACAATATCAACCTGGCTACGTTTGGGTCACAGTATAACAACTCCATCAACCTGGTAAATTACTATTTTGATTGTTATCACCCAACGCTTGATATTTATAACGATTTCAACTTTACAGTTAGCGCAACGGTAACCTCAACTGGAGGCCCGGTTAATGCAGGTGATAATGTTGATATTCGAATTTCTGTCGTAAACCCTGCGTTTTCAAGAATAACCGGAAAGATTAACTACAATTTTGATCAGGCCAACCAATCGTTTAATGTTGATCTCTTCCAGGCTACATCATCTGTTCAGCAACACTTTGCCGATCCTAAATTTCGACTTGGGTTCGTAAACAGCTATGGAGTACCCATGTCTGTTACCTTCCCGCAATTCCAGCTAAGCAACCGGGACAATGTAACCTATAGCATTGCCAACACAAGGGCAAATGCCAGTGATTTACAGGTTAACACCAGCACCCCCAATGTAATTACACGAATCACTAGTGTTGGCCAGCAACCGGCAACAACCAATTTTGTGTTAAGTAAGGATAACTCCGACATTGTTAGTGCATTCGACATTGCACCTACCCGGCTTAACTTCGGGTCATCCTTTAAAGTGGGCGATAACACCACCAACCACGACTACTTTGTTGATCAAAGCAGCACTATTAAATTGAATACCGAGGTGGAAATCCCAATTTACGGGTGGGCATCCATCAGCCTGACTGATACCCTTGAGAATAATCTCACGGATCTCGATTCCATTGATAATATTGACATCAATGATGCCACAATTACCCTGACTTTAAAAATATCAAACCAGATCCCCTTTGGTATTTACCTACAGGCTTCATTTGTTGATGATGCCTACGTTGAAAAGGCCAAACTCTTTGATGGCGTTGCTGATCAACAGCTCATTACCAGCCCTAATGTTGGTACAGACGGGATTTCAAATTCTACCGCCTATAAGAAAACCAACATCACAATCACCAAGGCAAAGTATGAGCAAATGACCAAGGCCACAAAAATGATACTCCGCTACCGGTTTGCCCTTGGAGCCGTTAACCAGAATGTGAAAATACTATCAACCAATAAAATGGGCATTCAGGCAGGTATAAGTATCAGTGCTACTTTGAAACCTAAATTCTAAATGGTGAAGCCGTGAAAAAACTATCAGCAATTATACTCAGTTTAGGAATGGTTCTGGGTGCTAATGCCCAATCGGAGCTAACCCTGCCATTCATGCGGGATATTTTCCAATCATCCTATGTTAACCCTACAATTATACCCGAACACACTGTAAGCATTGGCATTCCTGGCATATCCCTGTATGGCCAGGTTATTACCAACGGGTTTGTTCCCAACAACTTTTTAGCTTTCCGGCAAGATTCCATGCGTATCAACCTTACAGATTTTTATAATGATCTGAAAGATAAGAATATGATTTTTGTCGGGGAAAATATGGACCTGTTCCACTTAAGAATGAAGGTGCAGGATGGGTATTACTGGTTTGGTATCCGGCAAAATACAAACGTCAGCTTCTTTTACCCCAAAGAGCTGTTTTCAATTCCAATTAAGGGGAATGCCCCTTTTGTGGGGGAAGAAATGAATTTTGGAAATACGAAGCTGGATGTATCGTTATACAACGAATACACTTTTGGCATCGCCAAGGAGTTTCCCCGCTGGACCTTCGGCGGCAGGATCAGTCTGTTGCAGGGGTTAAGCAACATTCATTTTGATCCGAAAGCGTTTAATATTGCCATTGATACAGGCACCTATAAACTTACCGCAAAATCGAATGCAACGGTTTACACCTCCCGCATCCCGAAAAACGCAGCCGGAGAAATCAACATGGATCATGTAAACCTTGATAATATTCAGTGGATAACCGACTACCTGACCAACTTCAAGAACAAGGGGTATTCGCTTAGCCTGGGTGCAACTTTTAAACTTGATGATAAAACACGATTCTCCGCTTCACTATACAACCTGGGTTTTATCAACTGGAAGGATAGTGTGGAAAATTATTCCATGACTGGCTCTGCAGCATTTGACGGGATGAAAATCATATCCGATTACCTCTACAACAGGGAAACCAATGTTGACTCGGTGCTAAATGATATGGTGGACAAATTTAATCAGGATACAGTTTACACAACATATCGAACATGGCTTAACCCAAAATTCTACCTCTCAGCGACCTACGATATTACAAACAGAACAACAGTGGGTCTTTCATTTTCCGGGGTTTACAACAAAAAAATGTACCCCGCTTTTACCATTGGCTTGCAACAAGGGGTGGGCCGGTTTTTCAACCTTATTGCTACACTTTCAGCAAACCAGCGTACATTCAAAAATCTGGGTGTGGGTTTGATGATTAAGCCCGGACCATTCCAGATCTTTGTTATTGCCGATAATGTTTACCCGGCAATTAACCCACTATATACCACCAACATCAATGTTAGGTTTGGGATTAACCTGGTATTTGGAAGAGTTAAACAAGCCGAAGGGTTACCCTTCAGGTAGTAAACCATTATCTACATCTAAATGAAAAAGGATATGGAAAAATTTCTAAAACATAAAATACTGATTGCACTAGGTTTTATCCTTATAGGATATGGGGCAATGGCGCAGTTATCTTCTTTTAAACCTCAAGGGGTTGGGTTAACTGTTAATTCCGACTACTCCGAATTTAACCCAGTAATATCCATTGATGGAAAGACTCTTTATTTCTCCAGGGCCAATCATCCTGAAAATCGTTATGGCCGGATAAACAGCCAGGATATCTGGTACAGCCAATTAAACGAGGATGGTACCTGGTCACAGGCTAAACGCCTGCCAAATACCGTTAATATCGGCAGATATAACGCTATCCTTTCGGCTCTGAACGATGGGAAAACATTTCTGATTAACGGAAAATTTAATAAGCGGGGTACCCGATGGGTTGAGCGCGGTATGTCGCTGATTGAAAAAATTGATGATAATAATTGGGGGAAACCCCAGGCACTGAATATCAGTGGTTATACCAGAATGAACAAAGGAAAGGCTACAACGGCCTATATGACCCCGGATCGTGAATACCTTTTTATTTCATTTACAAAAAAGGTCAATAGTTCCAGACTTCAGATTTACGTTTCTAAACACAGAAGAGATTTAAGCTACACCAAGCCCCAGGCACTTAAAGGCGGGGTAAATGATGGAAAAAGTAACGAAGCCCCCTTTCTTACATCAGACGGAAATGTTCTCTACTTCAGCACTAATTCGGGGGAAGGGAAAGGTGGTTATAATATTATGAGCTGCAACAGGGCCGATGATTCGTATCAGAAATGGTCGAAACCAATGCCCATTTCAGATGTTATCAACTCCGATTTCTGGGATTCTTACTATAAGCTAAACGCCAAAGGAAGCTGGGCCTATTTTTCATCAAATTATAACTCCACCAGCAAATCTGATATTTACCGGGTAAAAATTTATGAGGAGAATCCTTTTGTAAAGGTAACAGGTTTGATTCTTAACCAGGCCGATCAGTCGCTTATGCTTACCGATACCAGCTACAGGGTACTTGTAAATGGGAAGGAGTTCCCCGGACTTAAAGTGGATAAATCTTCAGCCTCTTATGAGGCTATGCTCCCCCTCGGTGGTCTGTACTCATTGGCACCTGACCTGAAAAACTGGATTGGCATAGCCAGCGAATTGGATGCAACCGCATTAAAGGAGTACACCGAATCGAAACTCAACCTATACATCAAAACAATACCCTTTGTTTATGTTAAAGGTAAGATTATTGACACCCGTACCAACATGCCTGTAAACCCAGAGAAAAATCCAAAGGTATTACTGGAAAACGGAGTGGCAGATTCAATCAAGTATGATATGGCCTCATCCAGCTATTCCGTTCTGTTGCCTCTTGGTAAAAAATATGTGTTTAAACCATTTATACAAAATTATACCGGTAAAGCCGATACTGTGGATGTATTAAATCAAACAGTTTACATGGAGAAGGACCTCAATTTATACCTAACCTCTGTTCCTTGGGTTGAAGTAAAAGGGTATATTATTGACAATTACTCCATGACTCCTATACTTGCCAATCCTACAACAAAACTTGTTATTGATGGGAATCGGATAGATAGTATAAACATTGACCCCGCAACAGGAGAATATAAGATACGACTGCCGTTTGGTAAGAAATACCAGACATCCGCCGAAGTCAAAGATTTCGGAAGGGTTGAGAATACACTCGATTTAACTGGTTATGTTGAATTTGCCAGTATCAAACACGATATCTACGCCGAGAGCAAAGATAATAATATGGCAATTGTATCCGGTACAGTAATGAATACCAAAACAGGGAAGCCTGTTGACCCGGGGATTATCGTTAAAATGAAAGTTAATGGAATTATTTCAAGTGCCTTCAAGTATGATTCCACCAACGCAACTTTCACTTTAAAATTACCGGTTGGATATTCATACGATCTGATCCCCTCTGTTTATAACTTCTACAATAAATTTGAACCTTTCGATCTGCAGAAAGTAGCACCAAAAACTAAAATTGCCCGCAATTTCTATGTCACACCTATTGAGGTAGGCCAATCGGTTGATATAGAAAATATTTACTTTGAAACAGGGAAGGCCGGCCTTAAACCAACCTCCTTCAGATCACTTAATGCCCTTGTGGCATTTCTGAATGAATACCCGAATGTTGTGGTTGAGATAAGCGGACATACCGATAACATCGGATCTGCAGCAATAAACTTAAAAATATCTGAACAACGTGCCAAAGCAGTTGCTGATTACGTTAAATCTATGGGTGTTCAGGAATCACGCATTGTTTCAAAAGGGTACGGGATGACCAGGCCTAAGTACGATAATAAAACATCAAGCGGCCGATCGAAGAACAGACGTGTTGAATTTACAATTACCGGGATATAGAAAAACAAAAATCCGATCTTAGCAGATCGGATTTTTTTTGTAGTACTCCGGGGCAATCGTCCGATGTTTCTCTGTAAATAGTTGTTGTATCTCTTTAGCCAGCTCGCCTGGCTCTTTCGGGTTCATCGCTTCAACCGATATCTCAGGAAGAATTTGTAAAGTCAACTTCTGTTTCAACTTGACCGTTCCATCCTTTTTAAGGAGCTCAAAAGAACCATTTATCACCACAGGTAATATCGGAACGCCCGCTTTCTTTGCCAGCATAAAGGCACCATCTTTAAACCGTTTAATCTGACCGTCTTCCGATCTTGTACCCTCAGGAAATATCAGCATAGAGCTACCCGTTCTTAAATGATTCATGGAATCTTGTATCATTTTTAAAGCACTCTTCACGCTTTTTCGATCGAGTTTAACATGCCTGTTAAGCATTAAGTTCCACCCTATTACTGGCACACTGAAAAGTTCTTTCTTTGCCACCCACTTGAAATGGGTCATCAGCCTGTATAACAGGACAATGTCGTAAGCACTCTGGTGGTTCGAGATGATCACATACACTTTTCCTTTTTTAAGATTTTCGCGCCCCTTCAGCTCCACTTTCCAGAATGGGTTGATATATAAATAAAACAATGCCCAATAAATGGAATAGCGGTGCAAAACCCATAATCTCCGATCCCACCAGAATGTAAAAAGCCATATTATGAAATCGGGGATGAAAAGGATTAAAGCGGATAATCCCATAAAAAACCAAACTAAATACGAGATTACTTTCTGCATAATTTTATGGGTTGATATTTGATAAAAACTGGTGTCAAAAATAGGTTTTCTGGTGAAATGACACAAATCATTTGCAATTCCTGCAAATCAGAAAATGGCTTTCAGTTCTTCTGTAGTTAATTTTGCCCGGTCTTTTTTTTGCTGAAACTCCCTGATACTGGCTAACTTCAACTTTTGGTTCCATGGGCAAACCTCCTGACAGGTATCGCAACCAAAACGCCAGCCATTTAAAGATTCGGTTTCGCTGTCGGTTAATGGGGTTTTCTTGGCTAAAGTAAGATATGCAATGCATTTTCGAGCATCAATAACCCTGGGCGAAACAATTGCACCAGTTGGACAGGCTTCAATACATCGGGTGCAGGTACCGCAAAAGTCGGGAACTTTTTGGTCAACCATTTCGATTTCCAGATCAACTACCAGCTCCCCGATAAAAACGAATGATCCCAATTTAGGGTGAACCAGCAATGAGTTCTTCCCAATCCACCCCAATCCGGAACGAGCAGCCCAGGATTTCTCCAAAATTGGAGCAGAGTCAACAAATGCCTTGCCATTTACCGTTCCAAATTCTTTCCGTATTTTATCCAAGAGTTGTAATAACTTATTTTTTAATACCTTATGGTAATCCTCACCCAGAGCATACCTGGATATTTTTGGGGGTTTGGTAGAAATTTCGGGGTTTCCGGGGTAGTAATTAAGCAGAACTGAAATTACTGATTTTGCATTTGGTAACAAAAGTTTCGGATCAAGGCGTTTTTGGAGATTCCTCTCCATATATTCCATTTCCCCGTTGTAATCATTACATAACCATTGTTTTAGGAAGTATTCATCATCAAAAAGGAAATCTGCCTTTGAAACACCACAGGCATCAAACCCCACTTCAAATGCCAATGATCGGATTATCGCCAGGTGATCCTTCACGTTTCGTTTGTCATTTATATTGTTAATCAAACTGAAGATATCACTTTACAAAAAACCGAGTTCCAGCATGGCCTCCTCGCTCATTCGACTTTTATCCCAAGGCGGATCGAAAGTTAGGTTGACAATAACATCTTTAACCCCCTCAATTTTCCCAACCTGATCGTGAACCTCCTCCAGAAGATCATCTGCCATGGGGCAATTCGGGGCGGTTAGCGTAAGAGTGATGGTAACCTTTCTTTCATCGTCAACATCGACCTCATAAATTAAACCCAAGTCGTAGATGTTGACCGGAATCTCCGGATCATAGATCTTTTTAAGGGTTTTAACAATATCCCCTTCTATTGCCAGTATATCGCGTTGTGTTTCCATTTCTGCTTTTTGTTAGTTTTAATCGTATTTAAAAATAAAGCAGGTTGCTATTGAGATTTTTCTTTAGCCTGATAAGCAATTGCATAAAGTTTCATCTGCTTAATCATTGAGACCAAACCATTGGAACGTGTGGGTGACAAATTCTCTTTAAGCCCGATTTTATCAATAAAATACAGATCGGCATCTATGATCTCCTTAGGAGTCCTACCTGACAAAACATCTATCAAAAGGGCAACAATACCCTTGGTAATTATGGCATCGCTGTCGGCAGTAAAAAATATTTTGCCATCAACCAGCAGGCCATCAAGCCAGACTTTGCTCTGGCATCCTTTTATCAGGTATGATTCAGTCTTTTTCTTCTCATCAATGGGAGGAAGCTCTTTCCCCAGCTCAATGAGCTGCTGGTAACGATCCATCCAATCGTCAAAAACGCTGAAATCTTCAATAATCTGATCCTGCTTTTCGTTCAAGGTCATTTTAACTACTTAAAATTTATTTCAATCAACTTCATCCCTCCATAAAAATCGTGAATTCAAATATCACCCAAACATCTCTTTTACTTTATTTAAGCCATCAACAAGCCGGTCAACCTCTTCAAATGTATTATAAAAAGCCAGCGAAGCCCTGACTGTACCGTCAATTTCGAAATGATCAATGACCGGTTGAGTGCAATGATTTCCTGTACGGACTGCAATTCCCATCTTATCCAGAATCAGTCCAGTATCATAAGGGTGAATATTATCAATCTGGAATGATATAATAGCTGCTTTGTGGGGGGCGTTGCCAAAAATCTTTAACCCTTCAACCGAAAGCAGCTGCTGGGTGGCATAGGTGAGCAAATCAGCTTCATAAGCTTTTACATTTTCAACCCCCAATGACTGATAGTATTTTATGGCAGCAGCCAATCCTGCTGCATCAATGTAGTTGGCTGTACCAGCCTCAAATTTAAAAGGTAACTCGTTATAGGTTGTTTTACTAAAAGATACCATTGATATCATATCGCCACCGCCTTGCCAGGGCACCATCTGATTTAGCCATTTTTCCTTGCCATACAAAACCCCGATCCCGGTTGGACCATATATTTTATGTCCTGAAAAAGCATAAAAATCAACATCAAGTGATGATACATCAACAATATCGTGCTTTATACCCTGAGCCCCATCTATAAGCACTGGAATATTCCTGCTATGCGCTTTATTAATGATTTCTTTGATGGGGTTAACGGTTCCTAACGTATTCGACACATGGGTAACGGCAATAATCCGGGTTTTGGGGGTTATCAACCCATCCAGCTGATCGATTAGAAGTTCACCGTCATCATTAAAGGGCAGTACAACAAGTTTCGCATTTTTCCTCTCGCAAAGCATTTGCCAAGGTACAATGTTGGAGTGGTGTTCCATTTCTGAAACAATTATCTCGTCCCCCTCATGAACAAATACTTCACCAAACGAAAAGGCAACCAGATTTATTGAGGCTGTTGCACCTGAGGTGAAAATAATCTCGTAAGAATTTTGGGCATTGATAAACTGTTTTACAGTTTCACGGGCATCCTCGTAAGCTTTGGTTGATTCTTCGCTAAGCTTGTGAACTCCCCGGTGTATGTTTGCATTTATCCCCTGATAAAAATGGAGCAGTGTATCTAAAACTACCCGTGGTTTTTGGGTTGTGGCCCCGTTATCAAAATAAACCAGGGGTTTACCATAAACCAGCTGGTTGAGAATTGGGAAATCCTGGCGGATTTTTTTTATATCAAGATTCATAAGGCATATCCTGTTCTTGTTCCAATGTTTTCAAGTTAAAATAGTTACATTAACAGCAATGCATCGGACAGCTATAGCAGCGAGAGAGTTCACCTCTCAGGCGTTTGTTGACCAATTCATCAATTCTCTCCCTTAGGGACTCTATAGTTATCCGTTTAACCACCTCGTGTGCAAACCCAAACATTAGTAACAGCCTGGCCTCTTTCTGGCTTATACCCCGAGCCTGCATATAAAACAACGCATCCATATCAAGTTGCCCTACAGTAGCCCCATGGCTGCACTTAACATCATCCGCATAAATTTCGAGCTGGGGCTTAGTGTTCATCCTGGCCTCGGCAGTTAGCAGCAAATTATTATTAGCCTGAAATGCCTGGGTTTTTTGCGCATCCCTTCTTACCAGTATTCTCCCATTAAATGCTCCAGTGGCTTGATCATCCAATATGCCCTTATAGAGCTCATTACTGGTGCAGTTGGGTTTAATATGATCAATAAATGAGTAATTATCTATATGCTGGTTTCTGTCGGTAAGATAAAGTCCGTATGCATTGTTTTCACAACCCTCTTCGGTTAATGCAATATTAAGGTTGTTTCGGATAAAACCGCCATGCAGGGAAACAGTGTTAGTTGTAACTTTTGAGTCTTTTTGCTGATGTATATATACGTGTGAAAGTTGGGTTGAATCATTGTGCTCGTTCTGCATTTTCACCAGATCAAGTATAGCATTGGGCGCTGTCACCACTTCGGTAACGACATTTGATAAAAACTTTGTGGGAGAAAGGGTATGATCGCATATAACAATACTGGCCTGGCTATTTTCTTCCAGAATGATTAGGTTGCGATATTGAACCAAAAGATTCTCATCAGACATGAGTAGATTGATAATCTGTATCGGTTTATCCAGGATAATCCCTCTGGGGATGTAAATAAAGATTCCATCCTGGGCAAAAGAAGTATTCAGAGAAACCAGACCATCATTGGTATTATCGGCATATTTATTATAATGCTTTGAGATCAGATTGGGATATAGCCTGGCTGCTTCAGCCAGGCTTCCTATCATTATCCCATTTTCATGGATATTTAACTTGGTTTCAGTGCCAAAATAAAAGCCATTTAAAACAATTGCTAGGTAGGTATTCAGATCAGGTATCTCGCAGCGGAAAATATCATCCACTTTAAAGGTGATATTTCGGGGTGCAAAATATTTTTCATACTCATTGCTAAAAAGGGAATCAATCCGTGAGTACTTGTATTTCTCGTTCTTAATGCCGGGTAAACCCAACAGCCGGAAGTTCTGAATGGCTTCTTCCCGGTGGTTGTTCATTAGCTCTGCAGAACCCTCGGTAATAAGATCGAGGTTATCAAGGTACAATTCAACCAGTTCTTCTTTTGCAGATGTAATGGTAGTTTTACTCATCTCATTTTTCTTTGACAGGTATAAACCCTATTGATCATTTTTAATCCAATCGTATCCCTTCTCCTCAAGTTCAAGCGCCAACTCCTTCCCCGAACTTTTTACAATCTTCCCGTTATAAAGGATATGAACAAAGTCAGGGATGATATAATCAAGTAGCCGCTGGTAATGGGTAATTATTATAGAAGCATTATCGGGGCGTTTAAGTTTGTTCACCCCGTTTGCTACAATGCGCAGGGCATCAATGTCCAGTCCGGAGTCTGTTTCATCGAGAATGGCAAGTCTGGGCTCGAGCATAGCCATCTGAAAAATTTCATTTTTTTTCTTTTCTCCACCAGAAAACCCTTCGTTAACGGAACGATTTGTTAATGCGGAATCGATCTCAACCAGCTCTTTACGCTCACGCATCAACTTTAAAAAATCTGATGCGCTTAGGGGTTCAAGTCCTTTGTATTTTCTGTGCTCATTAACCGCAGTTTTCATAAAATTAACCATAGAAACACCAGGGATCTCAATTGGGTACTGAAAACTTAGAAACATGCCCTCCCTGGACCTAAGTTCGGGGGCCATTTCAAGCAAATTTTTCCCGTTGAAAATGATTTCTCCGTGGGTAACCTCAACAATTTCACGTCCGGTTAGAACTGATGCAAGGGTGCTTTTCCCGGAGCCATTGGGTCCCATTATTGCATGTATTTCGCCCGGTTTAATTTCTAGGTTTATACCTTTGAGTATCTCCCTGCCATTTATGGAGGCGTGTAAATTCTTTATAGTTAACATTTTATTTGCAAAATAATCTTTGTGAATACGAATTATCAGTACTTTAAAAGTAGATTAAAATTAGTTTATTTACCCTACACTTCCCTCCAGGCTTATCTGAAGCAGTTTCTGGGCTTCCACGGCAAATTCCATAGGCAGCTTGTTAAGTACCTCCTTGGCATAGCCATTAATGATTAAACCCACAGCATCCTCGGTTGATAAACCGCGTTGGTTACAATAAAATATCTGATCCTCACCAATTTTTGAGGTGGTGGCCTCATGCTCAACAATTGCTGTTGGGTTATCAACCTCAATGTAAGGAAAGGTATGGGCGCCACATTTATCGCCAAGTAAGAGGGAATCGCATTGTGAAAAATTTCGGCAATTTTCAGCACCTTTAAGCACTTTTACCAGCCCCCTGTAGCTGTTATTGCTTACCCCTGCAGATATTCCTTTTGAGACAATCCGGCTACGGCTGTTCTTTCCGATATGAATCATTTTAGTTCCCGTATCGGCCTGTTGATGATTATTTGTAACGGCTACAGAATAGAACTCGCCATAGGAATTATCGCCCAAAAGGATACAACTGGGGTATTTCCATGTAATTGCCGAGCCAGTCTCTACCTGAGTCCATGAAATCTTGCTGTTATTCCCTTTGCAGATTCCCCGCTTGGTAACAAAGTTGTAAATGCCGCCCTTCCCGTTTTTATCGCCCGGATACCAGTTCTGCACGGTAGAATATTTAACCTCAGCGTTATCCATGGCCACTATTTCCACAACAGCTGCATGCAACTGGTTCTCGTCTCGCATAGGTGCCGTGCATCCTTCAAGGTATGAAACGTAGCTATCGGCATCGGCAACGATAAGAGTTCGCTCAAACTGACCAGTGTTAGCAGCATTAATTCTGAAATAAGTGCTTAGCTCCATAGGACAGCGAATTCCTTTGGGAATATAACAAAACGAACCGTCGCTAAAAACAGCAGAGTTTAATGCGGCAAAATAGTTATCTGAAGTTGGAACTACAGATGCCAGGTATTTCCTAACTAAATCGGGATGCTCACGGATGGCTTCGCTCATGGAGCAAAAAATTATCCCTTGCTCGGCAAGGGTTTCCCGAAAGGTTGTTTTAACTGATGTGCTGTCCATTACGGCATCAACGGCAACACCGGATAGGATTTTCTGCTCTTCCAGTGGAATTCCGAGTTTATCAAAAGTTTCTTTAAGCTCGGGATCAATCTCGTCTAAACTATTAAGCCTAGCCTTTTGTTTTGGTGCAGCATAGTAAATAATATCCTGATAGTTGATTTCGGGTATGGTGAGGTGTGCCCAACGGGGCATTTCCATGGTTACCCAATGTCGGTATGCCTTAAGCCGGAACTCTAACATCCATTCGGGTTCTCCCTTCTTTTCCGAAATCAGCCTTACCACATCTTCACTTAGTCCTTTCGGTATGGTGTCGGTCTCGATATCTGAAAAAAAACCGTATTTATATTCGCTTCCAGTTACTTCGCTGAGTATTTTATCCTGATCTGTTGTCATTTCTATGTAAAATGGTCTTAAAGTAAAAACAAAAAAAAAGTGTTTAGGTTTAGCATGAGTGCTTATTAAACCCTCTAAATTGGATTTAATCTAAATTAATGGCAAAGATATTCTCTTTGGGACATATTAAAAAGAAAAAACCCTTAAGATTGAATAAAAAAACTCAGTAAATAATACTGAGTCAATAGGGTAATTTGATTTAGATTTACCTCTTTGTCTCCACGTAAATGAAGGGAACGTTTGCCATATCGGAAAGCTCTTCACCGGCTTCCCTAACCTCATCGTCATCCTCATCGTAAAACCAGTAAATTTTAAGAGGAATGCCCTCTTTCTTGAATTCATTCAGAAGAATGATGATGTCATAAATAAACTTGGCGGAAGAAGAGTTGAAGTACTCGAATTTGAACTTAAAAGTAATGGGTTCAATATCAACCCCAACGGTTTTGGAAGTCATTATAAAATTTTTATATTCATCTATCCACTGCACGAGAGGGAAAAAGAAATCACGGACATTTTCCGGCCTTGAATAGCCAACAATTTCCAGATTTCGGGTTTTGGGGTTGAAATCTACGGCAGGGGTTACCTGGGTTGCATTCAGCTGCAGGGTTTTCATTTATTTATAATATTTCAAGTTGCAATTTAGCTAAAGAGACTCAAAAAGGTACCTTAAAATTCCAGTTGTCAGCTGAATATAGATAATTCAATCTAAAAAGTTTATGTACGTATCATTATTGATGATAAAAGGATAACAATTGTTGATTGAAATAAAAAAAAGCCCCTAGGGTTATTAGGGGCTCAGGTTACATAGGTTTGGTTAAGCTTGGTAGGAAATAAAATTGAATGGGTATCCAAGCATATCGGAAATTTCTTCGCCTGACTCCTGTATTTCGTCATCGCCATCTTCGTAATACCAGTTGATCTCAACGTCATACCCTTTAGAGTGGAATTTCATGAACTCAAGAAGGATATCCAGTAAGAATTTGGAAGAAGCGGAGTTGAAATAAGTCATCCTAAGATTAACGGTGAGCAAGGTTTTGTTGTAGTCGAGGTTGGTGCTCAAAACATTCTCATTATAATCATCAAGCCATTTCAGGATAGGTCTATAGAACCCAATAACATTCTCCGGTCGTGAAAATCCTGATATATCAAATTTACCATTTTCCGGGTCAAATTGTACCTTTGGGGTAAACTCTGTAGGATCGATATTTAGCGGACTCATGGTCAACTATTTATTTATTGAATGAGAAATCAGGATATTTAACGTAAAATATGAATATTTATCGTTTATTGCAACAAAGCTGAAATTAATTTTATTTTCAGAAACCTTGGCAATATTGATAATTCCTAAACCTGCACCCCCTTTTGGCGATACATTCCCGCTCAGAATTGTATTCTTGTAAAGATCTTTAAGCCCATTTTTGTCGAGCGCATTAACCTTATCCAGCTTAGTCCTGAGAGGGGATATTTTATGATTCAGAACAGAATTGGAAACAAACATCGACAAGTTTTGTTCATCAACATACAATGAAAACCTGGGTTTATACTCATCATCCTTCTCAATAATATCCTGATGCTTATACACATTTTCCAGGCTTTCCACCATGGCAGCATATACTTTCTTCTTAACTGTAATGCTCATCCCTTTTCTTTCGAGCAATACTGTCATTTTATTAAGCAAAAAGCCTATCTCTTCGTAACTTAACGGCCCGAAATGTCTTAATATTTCTTCTTTGGCAATTTCCACAGTGCTCATTAGGAATTAAACAGTCGTTGATATTAAAGTTCCCCGAAAAATAGATATTTTTTTAATTATAACTACATCAGGAGAAAAAATTCATAGGTGTATATATAAAAGAATTTATATGTCATTAATAATAAAACAATTAGGAGGCTAAAAAAATTCAGCCTCCTAATTATAGGTTAATTCTATTATTTATTTACTCCACTATTTTCATCTCATTGATCAAGCGAGTGGCTCCGGCATACTTGTCGATAATGAAAAGAATATACCTGACATCAACGTTGATGCATCGCTGCAGCTGATTTTCAAAAACAATATCGCCGCTCATGGCCTCCCAGTTCCCGTCAAAAGCAGCCCCGATGAGCTCACCTTTTGCGTTCATTATCGGGCTCCCGGAGTTACCGCCAGTAATGTCATTGGTAGAAATAAATGCTATGGGCATTTTGCCATTATAACCATACCTCCCGTAATCTTTATTCTTGTATAGCTCTTTCAGCTTATCAGGAACAACAAATTCCCAGTTGTCTGGGTCTTCTTTTTCCATAACCCCGTCGAGTGTGGTCAAAAAGTCATAATGTACGGCATCCATTGGGTAATAATCCTTAACCTGGCCGTAGGTTAGCCTCATGGTAGAATTGGCATCTGGGTACATTGGCTTGCCCTGGTTCATTTCTAAAATTCCGGCAATATAGATTCTTTGGCCCTTTGCAAACATCTCGTTGAATGGCTCCGATAATTTATTCAACTCTTCATTCTTGGCGATGATTGACTTGGCTGTTGTATAAGCCGGATCTTTCTCAAGTTTTTTAATATCGGGTTTTGCAAGGAAGGCAAACAGCTTGGTAGAATCTGTAAACATAGATTTATCGAACATCTGATCTACAAACTTATCGTAATCATTCTTGAATTTCTTTTCGATTATCAGGTAGATATCAGGCTGATATTTTTTATCCACATTTTCGGCAAAGATTCTAAACATGGCTTTAGCAACTTTACGGTCGGTGGTAACGCTATAATCCTTATAAAAACCCCTGGCCCTATCCTTCAGATTACCTGTTGCCTTTTCAATTTCATCGGCTTTGCCTGATTGTAAAGCATCGGCAAACCTGGTTGCACTGCTTGCAATTGAAATCAGCTCTGTTCCCCTGGTCAAAGCCTCGCCAATGTATTGTGTAACATGGGCATAGTCTTTTCTTCCCTCAATGGCTTTCTGAATTAGCCCTAAGGCTTCACCATACTTCTCTACTCTTGACGGGTTGGCATTAACCCATTCTGTAAATTTTTGCTCGTTGGCCTGCTTGTACTCATAAACTTTTAGCCTTTTAAGCGCTTTATTCTGGCCAATTGAATTCTTCCAGTAGTTAGTTGATCCTGAGTATTTTGAAGCATATTTGATGTTGATTACCCTATCTGCGAGCATGTCCTTCAACAAAATCTCCTGACGTACACCACGGATATAAATCCTGTTAGCATTGGTTATTTTCATGGTTTCTTCGATGCCCCACGAAGTCATATATCGCTGTGTCCTGCCCGGATATCCCATTATCATTGTAAAATCGCCATTCTGAACTCCTTTGATAGACACTGGTAGGGAGTGGCGTGGTTTAAACGGCACATTGTCGGGTGAATATTTTGCAGGTTTGTTGTCCTTATCGGCATAAACCCTGAAAATAGAGAAATCGCCGGTATGACGGGGCCACATCCAATTATCGGTATCGGCACCAAATTTTCCGATGGATGAGGGCGGTGCTCCAACCATCCTAACATCTGTGTAGGTTTCATATACCAGCAAGAAGAACTGGTTGCCACCAAAGTAGTTCTGGACAATTCCACGATATTTTGTACCCTTGGTGGCTTCCTGCGAAATTTTCTCACCTTCGCTGGTAATAACCTGATCTCTTTCCTTTTCGCTCATCTCGGGTTTAAGAACAGCGTTGATCCGATCTGTTACATCCTCTATTTTTACCAAAAAAGTGGCTGTTAAACCTGGGGTTGGGATTTCCTCGGCAAATGATTTTGCCCAGAAGCCATCCTTTAAGTAATCGTGTTCAGGTGAGCTGTGCTGTTGAATTGAGCCGTAACCACAGTGGTGGTTGGTAAGTATCAGCCCCTGATCGGAGATAATTTCACCGGTACACCCACGGCCGAAGATAATTATTGCATCTTTCAAACTCGAATGGTTAATGCTGTAAATATCTTCAGCGCTAAGCTGCAGGCCCATCTCCTGCATCTTACCAATATTCAGCTGTTGAAGGAGCGGCAACAACCACATACCCTCATCGGCTTTTGTGCTGGACGTTATAAGGAGCATAGCTCCAGCAACGAATGATAGAATTTTTTTAATCATTGTTTTAAAATTTGTATTGTTTGCAAGTTACATTAAAAGACGATATCGAGGTGAAATGGTTTAATGACTCAAAAAAGTTTTAACGGGTTTAGAGGTAGTTTGTATGATATCCGATGGTAAGGAGATGCCCCAAACTTAGCAATTGCCTCCCGATGCATCTTAGTTGGATAACCTTTATTGATGTTCCAGCCATACTGTGGGTATTCTTCATGCAATTGCCTCATATAATGATCCCGCGAGGTTTTTGCCAGTACTGATGCAGCTGCAATAGAAGTAAAAATACCATCCCCTTTAATTATGCATTTATGGTTTATGCCGCGAACTGGTTTAAACCGGTTTCCATCAACCAGAATAATATCCGGGTGTGCTTTTCTGATCTCTTTAATCGCTTTATGCATGGCCAGAATGGATGCATTCAGAATGTTAATTTTATCGATTTCAGTATTTGAAACGCTTTGAATTGAGTAATCAATGGCATTGGCAATGATAATCTCCCTTAATAGATCCCTTTGCCTAGAGGATAACTTTTTAGAATCGTTTAGGATTGGGTGGTTGAACTCCGGTGGTAATATAACAGCAGCAGCAAAAACCGGTCCGGCTAAACATCCTCTCCCTGCTTCGTCACAACCAACCTCAACTTGCCCTTCCTTGTAAAATTGCTTTAGCATGGATGATCAATACATTTCATAATACTATTAAATAAACACGTTGCGGTTAAATCCCAGGAGAACTTTTTTTGTTGCTCCAATCCATTTGCTGACAACCTGTTTCGCAGGTCGTCGTCCGATGATATTTTAATCATGCATTCAACCATTGAGTTGATATCGAAAGGATCGGCAAATATCGCGGCTTCACCAACCACCTCCGGAATTGCTGTGCAATTTGAAACGGCAAGCGGTACACCGCATTTCATCGCTTCAAGTAATGGGATGCCAAACCCCTCGTAATATGAGAAGTACGTCATTGCCATGGCAGAACCAATCACACCTTTTAGCTGATCAACCCCAAGCCTCCCGGTAAAAACAACATCATTCTGAAATTTCATCTTTTTCAAAACGCTTAGCATCTGGGTTGTACTATACATTTTTTCGCCAACCAGCACAAGCTTTATAGCCGAATTGGTCACCTCTTTAAATTTTTCAAAAGCTAAAAGAAGCCTGGGGATGTTTTTGCGTGGGTTAAAAGCGCCGATAAAAATAAAATAGGGGGCTCCATCTGTCAATTTTTCCCGGATTTCAATTTTCTCCATTTCGGCTAATGGCTGATAACGCTCATTTGCCCCGTTATAAACAACATCAATTTTCTCATTATCTATTTTATATGACCTGGAAATATCCTCTTTTGAATATTTGCTTACCGTTGCAATTCTGCAAGCGTTGGTGGCATATTTAGGGAAAAAGTGGTTAAGATATAATCGTGCAAAAGGGGGTACATCCTGAGGAAAGTGATGAAAGTTAATATCATGAATCACGGCCAGTTGTGGTACTTCTGAATTTAATGAAAGGTATCCGTCCGGTGAAATAAATAAATCTATCTTATTGCGAATGATGAATTTTTTTACAGCCATCTCAAACCAAATGTACCATAAAACAGGGTGCCTTGATTGAGGAAATAGCACAACGGGTTTAACGTTTTCGGAAAAGATAAACTCAGAATCGTAAGGTCTGTCGAAAAGGAAAAAAAAATCATGCTCCGGATGCCACCGGGTAATTCTTTTCATGGTTTCATAGGTAAACCAGCCAATTCCCTCGAGCCGTCCTTTTAGTAATAATCGTGTATTTACAGCAATACGCATTTCAGTATTGGAATACCTCAAATTACATCATTTTTACGGAAATAAACAACGTAAAATAAAACCTTTGGGAATTATACATTTTTTAATAAATTTGAGTTATAATATCTGTTATTTGCAAAAGCCGGAGCAAGGAATTTCACCAACCAATTTTTGTGAAAAAAAAATTTGCATCAAATCTTTTATTGCTTATCCTGCTTAACCTGCTGGTAAAACCCGTCTGGATATTCGGGATCGACAGAAACGTGCAGAATTTATTAGGAGCTGCAGAGTATGGTTTATTTTTCTCCCTCTTTAACTTCTCGTTACTTTTAAACATTATTCTTGACTTTGGCCTGACCAACTTCAATAACCGGGAAATTAGCAGGCACTCACAACTGCTTTCAAAGTATCTGTCAAACATAGTGGTTGTAAAGCTTATTCTTGCTTTTGTTTATATCATATTCAGCCTATGTATTGCCCTGATTATGGGCTACAATGGCAGACAAATTTATATCCTTTCAATATTGGTGGTTAATCAGATTTTAGCCTCATTTATCCTTTACCTTCGATCGAACTTAAGTGGGTT
Source organism: uncultured Rikenellaceae bacterium (assembly GCA_964552655.1). Lineage (GTDB taxonomy): Bacteria > Bacteroidota > Bacteroidia > Bacteroidales > Tenuifilaceae > CAZKHG01. The sequence goes on along the minus strand of CAZKHG010000031.1, from coordinate 9,459 downwards.
ACACCTTTTTAAAACGGATAGCATTCTTTCTGTTTTAGACAGATTCCTAATGATTTTACTATGCAGCGTTATGATCTGGGGTAACCTTCGCGGTTTTAATTTCTCAATAGAATGGTTCGTTTACGCCCAAACCTTTTCATATCTGATAACCGCACTATTCGTTTTTTCCCTGGTGGTTTCGAAAACAAAATTTTTCAAACCCTCCTTCGACAGGTTATTTATTCTCTCGATATTAAAGCAAAGCTATCCTTATGCAATTTTAATTTTTCTGATGACCCTTTACAGCCGTATTGATTCGGTTCTCATCGAACGTTTTCTGCCAAATGGAAGTACCGAAGCCGGAATATATGCACAGGCATTCAGGCTGCTTGATGCTGCATCAATGGTCCCATTCCTTTTTGCAGGATTACTCTTACCCATGTTTTCAAAAATGATCAAAAACAAAGAGGCTGTTCAGCCTTTGCTTGCATTTGCTTTTTCCCTTCTGATTATACCCGCCATTGCTTTTACCAATTCATGTATATTTTACCGTGTGGAGCTGATGGATCTTTTCTACCATCAACATGCAAAGGAGTCGTCTGTCATCCTTGGATTTTTAATGGTTTCGTTCTCATTCATTTCCATTAACTACATATTTGGCACTCTGCTTACTGCCAATGGCAACATCAAGATGTTAAATAAGATTTCAGCTTTAGGTGTTTTATTAAGCATTACTATTAATGTAATATTGATTCCGGTTTACAAAGCATCCGGTGCCGCTTTTACAAACATGCTTATACAGCTTATAATAATGGCATTTCAGGTTTATGCTACCAGAAAGTTGTTCCATTTTAACCTAAAATATGAAGGCATCCGGAATTTTATTCTCTTCTTTATTTGCAGCCTTGCAATTACTTATGGAACAAGATTATTTATTGATAATTGGGTTACCGGTTTTTTAATTTCGATGGTAAGCATTGGGTTGCTTGGCTTGATTTTAAGGTTGGTTCGGGTTAACGAGTTAATTCAACTTTTTTTTGAGGATAAAAACTAACTTAATTACACCTTTCAATCCATTCAGATACCCCAAAACAACAATGGGGCAGAATAAAATCAAAAGAAACTTCTCCGTCTATTAATTTGCTAAATACCAATAAGCGTTTATCCTGAAAAAATGTTTGATAAAGAAAATCGTTTGTCTGCTCAATTATTTAATTCATTGCAAATAGAATGGTTTTGGTAAAAAAAAATTGCTTCCTTGCTAAATTAAGGCTAAAATTATACCTTTAGCCTCTGTATCAAAAATTACTGATTTTTCATTGACTATGGGTTTGCTTATAGATAAAACTGTTGATAGCCCTTATGTAAACTTTTCTGAGGAAGGAACAATTGAAATTGAAGGCCGTTCCATCACAGAGGATGTGTTCTCATTCTGGCAACCATTAATGGAATGGATAACGGAGTATTGTAATCATCCTGCTAAATTGACTACAATTACTATCTTTTTAGAGTACACCAATAGCAGCTCCAATAAGTACCTCAACGAACTTCTAAGAAAGCTGGAGGAGTGTCATGCCAAGGGCAACAGCATGGTTGTTAAATGGAAATACGAGGAGGATGACGAATCCATTCATCAGCTTGGGTTAGATCTTGAAGCTATATCATCATTACCCTTCGAGTTTGAGGAGGTTGGCTTAGAGATTGAACGAACTCAGAAAATTCGAATCAAGAGCAAAAAAACCGGCAACGAGGCCATAATCACTGCCCGCTATTGGGATGCAATAGTAAGGAATGGCCACGGTGACGAATATCATATTCTTGAGGAGTTGGTATAACCAGCATTTATAAGTATTTTTGCAAAAAAGCATTCCGATGGTAAAATTTGAGCTAAAGGAAACCGCAACTACACCTAACGTCAATTTCGATCCTGTTACCGGGATTCTAAAAATTGAAGGGCGATCCATTCCTGAAAATGTGATTGATTTTTACCACCCAATCCTCCGCTGGATTGACGATTACAGCAAAAGCCCCAGCGAAAAAACCGAGATACATCTTCGGTTTGAATATTTCAATACCAGCTCATCCAAAAGAATATTCGACATTATGAAAAAACTGGAGAAGATGGCTATTGACACTAACCAAAAAGTGGTTATCAACTGGTACTACGAGGAGGACGATGAGGATATCTTTTTTGCCGGTAACGATTATAAAGCCCTTATCAGCCGTGTTGATTTCAATTTGATCGAGATGCAATAAAATTGATAGTAAACGAATGTAAGCCACTTCCTACAGGTGGCTTTTTTATTTCCGGGTATTTTAATGGTTGAAAAAAATCACCCAAAAATTGTTTATTGTAATTGTTGATATTATATTTGCACCGCATTTGAAGGAACGTTCTTAGAACATAAAATATATTGCGGGGTGGAGCAGTTGGTAGCTCGTTGGGCTCATAACCCAAAGGTCGTATGTTCGAGTCATACCCCCGCTACTACAACCCCCATTTCTTGGGGGTTTTGCTGTTAATCAATGC
>CAZKHG010000031.1:0-6850 GCA_964552655.1 uncultured Rikenellaceae bacterium | reverse complement strand
ATCCGGCGGTTGCCGGACGTATGTTCGAGTTTCGGCAGTTGCCGAACGCTGCATACCCCCGCTACTACAACCCCCATTTCTTGGGGGTTTTGCTGTTAATCAATGCCCTATGTTCCACGCTTACGTTCTGTATTCTGAGCCTTTCGATAAAATTTACATCGGCTTTTCCTCCAACCCCGAAGGTCGTCTATTGGCGCATAACCATCCGGGGAATAGGGGCTGGACCAAAAGGTTTCAGCCTTGGAAGCTCTTACACACCGAAAAATTCTCATCTAAAGCTGAGGCATTGAAGCGGGAGCAAGAGCTAAAATCCCATCAGGGAAGGCTTTATATCCGTAGCATCATTTTGAAACAGGCCTGAAAATGCTGTTCTGCTTCTTAATTGCTCGTTGGGCTCATATCCGGCGGTTGCCGGACGTATGTTCGAGTTTCGGCAGTTGCCGAACGCTGCATATACTTGTTGCTGAATATACCTGTACCAATTTGAATATTAAGGTTCTTTGTTTTGCTTTATAATAGAAAAGGAGAGCAAATACTCTCCTTTTCTATTAACTTGTAGTGGTATTTTACATCATTCCACCCATTCCGCCCATTCCGGGGTTCCCCATTGGGGCAGGGTGTTCCTCTTTCTTTTCTACAACAACACACTCGGTGGTTAAAAGCATTCCGGCAATGGATGCTGCATTTTCGAGTGCAATACGAGTTACCTTGGTTGGGTCAATCACACCGCTCTGGTAAAGGTTTTCGTACTGGTTGGTATGAGCATTATAGCCATAATCTTTCTTACCCTCCTTAACCTTCTGTACAATTACTGAGCCCTCCAAACCGGCATTTTCAACGATCTGACGAAGTGGTTCCTCAATTGCCCTTTTCACGATGTTAATACCTGTGGTTTCATCATCATTTGAGCCCTTCATATCCTCAAGCCCTTCAATAGCGCGAACGTAAGCCACACCACCACCTGGAACAATACCTTCTTCTACGGCAGCACGGGTAGCGCTGAGAGCGTCATCAACGCGATCCTTTTTTTCTTTCATTTCAGTTTCGGTTGCAGCACCAACATACAGAACGGCAACTCCTCCGGCCAGCTTGGCAAGACGCTCCTGAAGTTTCTCACGATCATAATCCGATGTAGTATTTTCAATCTGGGTTTTGATCTGCGCAATGCGCTTGTTGATATTGTCTTTTTTACCGGCACCATTAACGATTGTGGTATTCTCTTTATCAATGGTAACCTTTTCTGTATTGCCCAGCATATCCATTTTAGCTGCATCCAGTTTCAATCCTTTCTCCTCGCTGATAACGATACCGCCAGTTAGGATTGCAATATCCTCCAACATTTCTTTTCTGCGATCGCCAAAACCAGGGGCTTTAATAGCAGCAATTTTCAAAGAACCGCGCAGCTTATTAACCACAAGGGTTGCCAAAGCTTCACCTTCAACATCCTCAGCAATGATCAATAATGAACGGCCAGCCTGAGCAACAGGTTCAAGTATAGGCAGCAGGTCTTTCATGGTTGAAATCTTGCGATCGGTGATCAGGATGAAGGGGTTCTCAAGCACTGCCTCCATTTTCTCCGGATCAGTAATAAAATAAGGGGAAATATACCCACGGTCGAACTGCATCCCTTCAACCACTTCAACAGTGGTTTCAATGCCTTTAGCTTCCTCAACGGTGATAACACCTTCCTTCTTTACTTTCTTCATTGCCTCAGCTATGAGCTTTCCAATCTCACCATCGTTGTTGGCAGAAATTGTGGCTACTTGTTCGATTTTTACATAGTCATCGCCAACGGCTATGCTCTGTTTTCTCAAACTTTCTACAACCTTGGCCACAGCCTTGTCTATTCCTCGTTTCAAATCCATCGGATTTGCACCTGCGGTAACATTTTTTAAACCAACCTGAACGATTGATTGAGCAAGGACAGTTGCAGTGGTGGTTCCATCACCGGCATCATCGGCGGTTTTGGAAGCAACCTCTTTAACCATTTGGGCGCCAACATTCTCAAAACCGTCCTCAAGTTCAATTTCCTTAGCAACGGTAACGCCATCCTTAGTAATTTGAGGTGATCCAAATTTCTTTTCAATCACAACATTACGACCCTTAGGGCCTAGTGTTATTTTAACGGCATTTGCTAGCTGATCAACACCTTTTTTAAGCTGATCGCGAGCGTCAATATCAAATTTTAAAAGTTTTGCTGACATACTTATTTTGATTTTTTGTTAAACAGATTTGGAATTAATGATTTTGTTGCTGGTTAAAGCTTGGCGAGAATATCAGATTGTTTCATCATCAGGTAGTCCTTGCCATCAACTGTGATTTCTGTGCCGGAGTATTTGCCATAAAGAACTACATCACCCACCTTAACTTCCATGGTAATATCTTTTGTTCCGGGACCAGCGGCCCTAACAGTTCCTTTTTGTGGTTTTTCCTTGGCGGTATCGGGAATATAAATTCCACTTGCAGTTTTTTCTTCAGCTTCCATAGGCTCAACCAGAACCCTGTCGGCCAACGGTTTAATTTTTACATCTGACATAGTTGGTATAGTTTTTAAAGTTTAACGATTTCTTTTACTCGATTCTGGCTTATTCACAAGTTATGCCAAACCCATTTTGGGGTTTATTTGGTATGAAATTCCTGTCATTTTGATACCAATTTTGCCGGAATAAAGTCGTAATTTTATTTAAACATCATGAATACTGATTTTTAGGCCAATAAAAAAGGTGTCAGAACATGACATCCTGACACCTCTATATTTTAAAATAGCGAAACCTATTTGGTTGAATCGGGCGATGCGTTCTGGTTAGCAGGAGTAGTTGGAAAGTTGGGCAAAGCTGTTTGATCCTGTGTATCCTGAACCTGTTGTTCCACAGCGGAACGTGCATTTTCTGTTGCACGAGGCATTGCCATGGTTGAAATGAAACTCAATACAAGTAAACTAAGCGCCAAAGTCCATGTGGCTTTTTCAAGGAAATCTGCCGTTTGACGAACACCCATAACCTGATTCGTTGAAACAAAGTTGGCTGCTAAACCTCCACCTTTTGAATTCTGCACCAAAACTATAAGAATTAGCAGGATGCAGACAATTATAATCAGCACAGAAATAAGACTATACATCGTTTTAAAATTTTAATTACTTACTCTTTTTGTTTTCTATCTCCCGAATTTGAGCGGCAAAGTAACTACTTTTTTCCGGATATTTCAAACTTAATTTTTCATAAATAGTTATCGCTTTATCTAAAAGATCCTGTCCAAGGTATATCTGAGCGAGGGTTTCAGATATTATTTCATCGGTTTCTGAAATAGATTTCAGCGAAATGTCCTCGTTCTCTTTGGGCAAATCGGCTTTGGGGGTAATCCTTGGGTTGAGATTAATAAATTCTTCAATCAGATCACCGTTGCTTTTTAGGGTTGATTTTTTCAGCTGATCAAACTCTAACCCTTTACTGTCATCATTTGGAATTTCCAAAGTGTAAAGCTGCGGATCGTAATAAGTTTTTTCTGCTACTCCTGGTTGGGATACTTTATCTGTTAGCTCAAGAAGTTCATTATCTGCCGGGACTTTATTAATAAACTCGCTGTTTGGTTTCTCATGCAGGTTATCGGTTATGCCAACATCATCAATTAAAATAAAATGTTCGTCGTTATTCTTCTCTGCATGGATTACAGGATCTGCTTCGGAGCTTAAAACTTCATCGTTTCTTTCGCCAACACTATTGGCTTTATGAATGTAAATGAATAACTTTTTTCTATCTGGAATAAGTGAAGCATTTCTATGAAGCTGATAGCTGAAAATTGTGGAATTCGATTCTTTCAGTGTTTTGAGATAAAGAATTCTGCCAGCATGAAAAAAAGGGTATTTTATTACCAGCTCATGAAGTTTTGATTCAACATCAGCATTAGGTAGTTCGGCTGAATCAAGGAGTTTAAAAAAAGTTTCTTTATCCATAATTTACCAGTTTGCAACGGCATTTACAAAAATATCTTCCACCAGCTTATCAACAATCAGGGCAACAAGCCCATCTTCCAGCTGGGTAAAACTTTGATTGCTGTCAAAATCCTCGTATTGGGTAAAAGATCTATCGTAGTTGTACTTATTATCTTTGGTGTTTACAAACTTGACCTTAACAGTAATTGACAGGCGGTTACGGGCAGCTGTTTCGTTTCCCTGTATAGCAATTGGGGCAACATTATATGATGTAATCTGCCCGGAAAACTGAAGATCGCCAAAGCTGTTGGTGAGGTTAAGGCTGGTCTGGGAAACAAATCTGTTTTTGATCTCCTCGGTAAGAATATTGCTTAACTTGGGGTTGACAATGCTGGAGAGGTTTTGAAAATAATCAACGCTAACCGTTTTCACATCAGGTGAAATTGATGCCCCGGTAAAAGTGTATTTAACTTTACACCCATTCAAGAGCAATGAAAATATTAGAAACGAAATGAATATCAGCTTAGAAAAAAACTTTTTTGATGTTAAATTGTACAAATGCATGGCTTTTATTTATAAATCTGTTCGTTCAAAATCAATCAATATTATACTCTTTGATCTTTCTGTAAAGTGTTCTTTCCGAAATTCCTAGTTCCCCTGCTGCAAGTTTTCGTTTTCCCTTATGCTTATCCAGTGCCTTCCTGATAAGCTCCACCTCTTTATCCTCAAGCGAGAGGGACTCTTCAATTATCTCCTCGGTATCCTGAATATCGGGGACAGTTTGTTTAAATTGCTTGCTCTCCACCTGAATTGAATCAGGCTGTGTAATAATTGCATCAGTCTTTTTGTAAAGGTTATGTATTACTTGTGCCTGCTCTTCCTGAACGTTCATGCTTTTAGCACCATCCTGCATCAGCCCCCCAACCAATTTCTTAAGATCGTTCACATCATTTCGCATATCGAAAAGTATTTTGTAAAGAATCTCGCGTTCCGATGAGAATGTTTTCTCATCAATAAAACTTTTATTAAGCAGGGCTGGCAATTTGCTTACATTAAAATCAGGCAGGTATTTAATCAGAATATCAGACGTAACTAATCTGCTTTCCTCAATAACCGAAATTTGCTCGGTGACGTTTTTAAGCTGCCTGATATTCCCTGGCCATTTATAAGAAACCAAGAGCCTTTTTGCCTCGTCATCAAGGGAGATGGCGGGCATTCGGTATTTCTCGGCAAAATCAACTGCAAATTTTCTGAAGAGCAAAGGGATATCCTCTGAACGTTCCCTTAGTGGCGGAATATGAATTGGAACTGTATTTAACCGGTAAAAAAGATCCTCCCGGAATTTATTCTCTTCAATGGCTCTGCTCAGGTTGATATTTGTTGCAGCCACAACCCGAACGTCTGTTTTGTGAACCTTTGATGATCCAACCCTAATAAACTGCCCTGTTTCCAACACCCTGAGCAAACGAACCTGGGTTGACAATGGCAGTTCAGCTACCTCATCAAGAAAGATGGTACCGCCATTAGCCACTTCAAAGTAGCCCTGCCGGCTATCGGTTGCACCGGTAAAAGAACCTTTTTCGTGACCAAAAAGTTCGGAATCAATAGTGCCTTCAGGAATTGCTCCACAGTTTACGGCAATATACTGCCCATGTTTGCGGGTGCTGAAGTGGTGAATGATCTGTGGAAAAATTTCTTTCCCTGTCCCGCTTTCGCCTGTAATAAGCACTGATAGATCGGTAGGTGCTACCTGCCTGGCAATGTCAATTGCCCGGTTAAGCCCAAATGAGTTGCCTATAATCCCAAATCGTTGTTTTATTGCTTGAATATCCATGATTACAAAATACGATACTGACAAAATTACATATTCTGGACGATTAACACAAAGGCGTGTCATATTTTTAGATTTTTTAAGAAATCACCAGGTATTTAGTTTTAAGGGGTTCTCGGCTAAGATTAAATATGTAAATTTGAAAAGTAATGCCAAATTTTTTTTTCGCCGATGCTAATAATCAACAGCCCCTCAACCGATCCTTACTTCAACCTGGCCGCAGAGGAGCACCTTTTAAAGAATTTTAATGATGATATTTTTATGCTTTACCGCAACGAACCATCTGTGGTTGTTGGCAAGCATCAAAATACCATGGAGGAGGTAAACATTGAGTTTGTTACCAGGAATAACGTTAAGGTGGTCAGGCGTCTTTCAGGCGGGGGAACTGTTTATCACGATCTGGGCAACCTGAATTTCACATTCATTCTAAATGGTATTGACAAAAGACTGATTGATTTTAAGCGATACACCCAACCAATTGTAGATGCTTTGATTAGCATAGGTGTTAAAGCAAAGTTTGAAGGTCGAAATGATATACGGGTTGACGGAAAAAAGATTTCGGGCAACGCAGAGCATATCTACAGGAAAAGAGTATTGCATCATGGCACTCTTCTTTTTGATTCTGACCTTTACCGGTTGAATCAGGCGATAAAAGTTAAACCAGGTTCATACCAGAGCAATTCCGTAAAATCGGTAAGAAGTACGGTTACCAACATTAAGGAGCATTTACCCAAAGATATATCTCTGGAAGATTTTTCTGGCATTCTCCAAGTATTTGTTAAAAAAACTTATCCCAACATTGTGTCGTATTTATTTAATGATGAGGACTTACAAACCATTCAAAATTTGATTGAAACAAAATATTCCCGATGGGAATGGAATTATGGGTATTCCCCTACTTATTCAGTAACCAACTCCATCAGCGTTTCTGGCTCAACCTATGAGTTCCTGTTGCAAGTGGAAAATGGGTTGATAAAAACTCTTTCAATCAGTAATAATTTGGTTGAACTTGGGGATTTATCGGATGTTGAAAAAAAACTTATAGGTATTCCACATAACCCGGAAATAGTTTATGAGAAATTACAACAGGC
>CAZKHG010000030.1:0-38272 GCA_964552655.1 uncultured Rikenellaceae bacterium | reverse complement strand
AGGGTCATCGGCCAGGTATTTTCTCAACCGCGAAACATAAACATCCATGCTTCGTGCTGTAAAGTAGTTGCTGTCGCCCCAGATGCGTTCCAGGGTTTTATCGCGGCTAAGCACCCGGTTCTGGTTCTTCCAAAGCAATTCAAGGAGCTCCGTCTCCTTAGGTGATAGCTTAAACTCATTTTTATCGCTTATAAGTGTTCTTGTTTCGGTACTGAAAAGGTATTTCCCCATTTTGATGGCAACAGAAGGCTCGCCCGGTAGGGTAACCCTGTCGTTCCTCCTGAGAATTGCTTTGATCTTCAGCAGTAAAACTTCGGAATCAAACGGTTTGGTAATATAATCATCGGCACCAAGGCCAAAGCCTTTAATTACATCCTCTTTTAGCGACTTTGCCGTGAGAAAAATAAAAGGAACCTGGTGATCGGTTGCCCTGATAAAAGATGCCAGCTCGTACCCATCGAGGCCGGGAAGCATGATATCCAAAATGCAAAGGTTGTACTGGTTGGGCTTAAAAACTGAACGCGCACGGGCGCCATCGCTAACCAGAACCACCTCGAAATCCTGAAGCTCCAGGTAAGCTTTCAGCACGGTGCCAAAGTTCTGATCGTCCTCCACCAGGAATAAACGTCCCTCTTTACTCATTGCTATCCGGTTTAACTGGGAAGTAAAGCGTAAAGGTGCTTCCCTTCCCTATTTCACTACTAACATGTACCATCCCGCCATGAAGTTCCACAATCTCTTTAACATTGCTCAACCCAAGGCCAAACCCTTTAATGTTATGAACATCACCCTGTGAAACCCTGTAAAACTTATCGAAAACCTTTTGCTGGTCGCTCCGTGACATTCCAATACCATTATCCTCAACAGATATGGAAATCCCTCCTGGCAAAATTCTCAAGGTAATGCTGATAGAAGGAACCTTATCACAATACTTTAACGCATTATCGAGCAGGTTGAATATTACATTTTCGATAAGACTTTCATCAACCCCGATTATTACCGGCTCCCCGGGAAGTTCAAGGTGTACCTCACCGCCCTTATCTGCCACCTGAACAGCCATTTGATTTGTTACTTTGCGAATCAGGGCGTTGAAATCAACCTCTTTAAGGTTTAACTTTAATGTCTTACGTTCCAGCCTAGCAGTTTGCAATACGCTCTCCACCAGCTTGTTCATCCTTGAGTTTTCCTTACGGATTATGGAGGTAAAATACTTAACCGTTTCGGGTTTCTCAACCACTTTGGGGTTATCAATGGAGTCGGTGGCCAGGCTGATGGTTGCTAATGGCGTTTTCAGCTCATGGGTCATGTTGTTGATGAAATCGGCTTTCATCTCAGCCAGCTTTTTTTGTTTGATAATCGCAACCAGGGTTATGGTAAAAGTTAACAGGATGATCAGGGTAAAGAGGCCGGAAACTGAAATCGGTAAAATCACCGATTTATAAATTACCTGGCTCTTATCGGGAAATTTCACCTCCAGAAAATCATTGAGTGGAATGATATTTTTAGGAAAAAGGTTGGTTTTATAAGGGGTTGGATCGTTAATTTTGCTATAATTTGGTGTGGCAAACGCAATCCGGCTCACCGTATCAGCTGTTACCAGTGCGAACTCAAAGGGGTTTATAAGCCCACGGTTTTCCAGCTCTGATTTCAGCAACGCCCCTACACCGGCCGGATCAACCCGATCCTCAAGTTTCATCTTACTTGCATCCATCTCAAAAACAAGCTGATCGATGGCTTTTGAGTGCTCATTCTCCCTATTGGTTAAATCACTTTTATCAACTTTAACAACAACCTGGTTTTCAAGTTTGCCCACATTCTTTATGGCATTACCAATTGTTTTGGTACTTATTAAATTCCTGGAATCAAATTTATAACCCCGATTGCTTAGGTAAATAGTACGCTTATTTGCACCGGGTTGTAAAATGACAGCGCCAGTATCGCCATTGGGTAAAACGGGTGTATCGGAATCGGAGAAAGTGATCATAAAATCTGTTGAATCACTGCCAAATACATAAACTGATTGTTTAATGGAATCAACAAACGACCAAGTTGCGAATCCATGGGAAGAAGGCACCCTTATTGCTTTCCTTACCAACTTACTCTCAAGTGAATCAATCAACCCCTCTGCTGTGAGCATACGCAATCTATCCTGAATATTGCGGTGATTTTCGAGCTGGTTAGAATCGGGACTTTCCATTTTAACATATCTGAAACGATTGCCCTTCTCATCAGTAATCAAGCTATATAATTGAGCACTCTGATCGCTCGAACTTGAAGAAAATTGCATCCCGGAGGTTCGGGTAATTTTGTTTTTCCCCCTTTTTGAACCAATGGGTTGTGGGTTTTGAGGTTTAACTATGCTCTGCCGGGCAAAATACAGATTTTTTTCGAGTGCAAGTTTATCAACCACTGAAGTGAGCGATTCGTTAACTATCCTGTTAAAGTTCTCCTCGTTAACCTTTATAGCATTCTTAAGCCATATTACCTGCATAAAGGTTATACCAGCCAGCGATATGGCCATTAGCAAAACAATACCGTAAATTTTTCTGCGGTTCATACGCCAAAAGTACAAAAAGAGAAAACCTAAAATATCAACATTAACATTTCCTTAACCGGTTTTAGCTGCATCTTAGCTAAATTGTTGAGAGTTCGGGGTTAGCTTTGCACCATAAATCCTAAAAAAAATTCTATGAGAACTTTAGAGCTAATGTATAAAACTATTCTGCTCCTGGGCATAGCAACACTGATGTTTCTGGTTGCAAACCAAGCCTCAGGGCAGGAAAAGAAAAAAATAATCAGAATAATTGAGGTTGACGATAAAGGGGAAAAGGTGGTAAAAGAGATTGCTATTCCTGAAGTTGATAAAAAAATCAGGATAGTTTCTGATGGCAAATCGTTTAGTATCGATAGCCTCGATAAGGTTATTAAAATCCGGATGAATGATGTCTTACCCTGGAATGATTCCCTGCTGCATTTGTGGGTTAGTTCGGATGTGAATGATTTTGATTTCGATTTCCCCGTTCAATTTGATTTATTATCAGGCAGTCACTTTATGCTCTTTGGCGACGATTCTCTCGACAAATCAACCAGGATGTACTACCGTGAAAAGAATTTTAACGATAGGAAAGACCTGGATAAAGTGCTTGAAGAGGTTGAGAATGGAACATTTGATCCCCGGAAATGGGAAATGAAAGAGGTGGATAAAGACAAGATGAAAGATTTAAAGGGGAAAGGGAATTTTCTTGTATTGGCCGGAAAAGATAAGGAAATACATGGCAGTAAAGGATTTGCATTTGTAACTGCAAGAAGCGATGGGAATGGTAAGGAGATGCAGGTAATTGTGGAACGGGGGAAACAAAAAATCCGCTTGGAAAGCGATACGGCATCATCAAAAGGAAAATTTAAAACCTATACCTTTACCACCACGGGCGATTGCGATAAAGACACGGAGCAGATGGTTTGGGTAAGTCCAGATGACAAGGGAAAGGGCAATGCCAGGGTTAAGATCAAAACCATTGAGGGGAAGGGTAAACACGGGATTGTATATATCACAAGCGATGAAGAATGCGATTCTACTGCTGAAGGGAAAGAGATGACCTGGACTGTTGAGGCTGAGGGTGATGGAGAGGATGTAGAAAAAGTGATCGTGATAGGTGGCGATGGCAGTGAGAAACATCAAAAGATAAAGGTTAAAAAGGGAGATGGTGCCGAAGGGAAAAAAGATGTGATGGTTACTGTTGTTGCTGACGATAAGGGAAAAACCGAGGTACAGTTCACCGATCCCAATGCCGAAGAAATGAAAATGCTGGTGAAAAACGGGTTCAAAAAACCAGACGAAAAGAGTAAAGTTGACGGGTTGGGATTTATGATCAGCAAAAAAGAGGGTAAGGAGAAATATAAGCTAATTCTCAGGAGCGATGAATCCGGCAAAGTGAAGTTAACCCTTACCGATGAAAAAGGTAAAACCCTCAGTAAAGAAGAGTTTGAGCATAAAAAGGGAAAAACAGAGCACGAGCTGGAATATAACGAATTTAAAACCGGCATTTACTTCCTGCAGGCTCAGCTGAATGGTAAGGCTATCGCTAAAAAGATTCAAATAGAAAAAGAGTAGCAGTTTTATGGTGCTGATAGAGGGGAAATAGCTAGTAACCCGCTTTTTTAAGCGGGTTTTTGTATTATAAATCCGGCTACGTGTGATTGTAATAATTAACGTAACATTGAAAACCAACTTAGAACGTTTATTAGTCATTGCATCAATTCGCAACCCTGTGCTTTGAACTTGAGGTGCAATTTGCTGACTCCGGAAGCATAAAGATTGAATCAACGCAAACTTATAAAAACGGACGCAAATCAGGTGTCAATTTTTATATTGGTTAGGAGCAGCCAGAGTATCAGCAAAATCAATAACCAGGACTGAGTTAACAGGATCGGGTGGTGTAGCTGGCAACTTAATTAGTGAAAAACCATCATCAGCAGTATAGCTTAACAATGTAACTGGATCATTCATCAGGTAGATTTTGCTGATTCTATTTAAATTTATCGGTATCTTCAGTATCCGGTTTGCGGGCCAGCTGAAAATATGGGCAAATATTTTTCCATTTTTCCGTGTAAAAAATCCCCAATCCAGTTCGTTTGAAAATGGACTTCTGGTTGTACCATAAATGCTCTCACCATATTTACTCATCCATAAGCCAATGCTGTCCAGAATAGAAATGGTTTGGGGTGTTAGCGTACCATCGCCCCTGGGACCAATATTCAACAGGTAGTTGCCGTCTCGCGATACCACTTTAACCAATTCGCGAATCAGGGTTTTGGCTGATTTATAGCTATTATCACTGGCATTGAACCCCCAGGAACCATTCATGGTTTGACAGGTTTCCCATGGTCTGCCCAGCGGGGCATCAGGCACGTTTTGCTCGGGGCACTCAAAATCGCCCAGCCCCACGCCTCTTTTAACACGCTCATTTATAATTAGTTTTGAATCTAATTCCAACAAGTATTTGTACAAATCCTGCCCATCGTTGTAGTTCCACCAATCAGAAAGTGTGGGGTTTTGAAGATTAGTACACCAGTCCCCATCGAACCATAACATTGCCGGGTGGTACCGGGTTACCAGCTCGCGGAGTTGAGCCTTCATATCCCTGATATATTGTTCCTTGTCTGAAAATGATGCCATGGTGGAATAGTAATTCGAATGGTTTACCTCCTGGGAGGAATGGCTCCAATCCAGAATTGAATAGTACAGGCAGAACTTGATATTACGAGCCTCGCAGGAATCTTTCAGCTCCATTAAAATATCCCTGGATTTAAATCCGGTAAAATCGTTTAAATCATAAAATTTTGATCCCGAAACATCCTTGAAACCCGGAACAGCCGTTTTCCACATGCAAAATCCTTCATGATGCTTTGCTGTAATCACTATGTACCTCATTCCGGCTTTTTTGGCCAGCTGTGCAATTGTTCCGGCATTAAAATATTTCGGGTTGAAGCTAGCAGAAACCTGGGTTTGGTAGTTTGCCTTTGTCCAGTTCTCGTTAAAATAAGCCCATTCACCATGACCCAGGTATGAATATGACCCAAAATGGATAAACATACCAAACCGGGATTGATACCACCAATCCAACTTTGCAGGAATTTTATACTGTGCGCTTAAATCATTAGCCGATAAGAATAAAGCAATTATTGATCCCAGCATAAAAGAGGCAGATTGATGTTTCATCATTTAACTTGATTTGTAAAACTTTAATTTTGTTGACTCAAATTGTCTATAATCCAAAGCATATCCCACTACGGATATTCAGCAGTTTGCCAAGCAGAAATGATGGTGTATAAACATTGTTTTTATCGTAGGTATCGGAAAAAGCAGCACCAACAAAAATGTAACCATCATTGATTATCTGCCATTGAACATTAAATGCTATTTCCTTTTGTTCCCACTCCACGGTTTCCATAAATGGCAAACCCAGCCTCGAAGCATTTAGAGCGGTATAATCAGGCCCTTTGCGGGCGTGTGTGTATGAAGTGGTTAAGGTTAGGGCTTTAACCGGTTTGAACGATAATGACAGGTAAATCTCATCGGTGTTATCCTTTAAGTAATGGCCAAGGTTATACTTATTGCTCTCGTAGGTGGTGGTGGATATAATGTGTTGGTAAGCCAGTGGGTTGGTCCTGGTGTATTCAGTGGAAAATATAAGGTTCTTAACCGGAAAATCAGACAGCCTAAAGCCTGACTTCAGGCTATAAAAGTTGCTATGTTTATTCTTATCAAAGGCATTCTTCATGGATAGCTCATCGAGGAATAAGGTTAAGAAAAGATGCAGGTTTTTGATTTGCTTTGATGAGATATCAAAAAACATCTGCGAGTTTTGTCCCGTATAGTTGCTCATCCCGTTCAGGTGGTGGTCAATAGATTTGTAGAAGAACAGCGGGGACAGGTAACCGGGCTGTATTTCAATATCGGAATAGATAATTGAATTCCCCAGAGAAATGTTCAGGTTTTTACAAGGTGTAAAAGTGAAAAAATTGGCAGCGATATACTTTGGGTGAAAAACATTTCTTTTTGTAGTTCCGGCGATATAGGTTCTGCTGCTATCAATCACCTGTGATACCAACCAGCCGTGGATGTAATTCAGTTCGAACCATTTCACGGGTTTAATCTGCAGCTTGATCATGGCAAAAGACGGTGTTAACCCGCCAAGAATATTTGTGCCATTGTAACCACTCCCCCATTGAATATGATCTTTAAGCAGCCCGAACGAACCCCATTTCCATGAGTAGGTAACCCCGCCCCGCATCTCGCTGAATTCCCCGCCCAGTTGTTGTTTCTTGTACGCCCCGCCTATCATTCTGGAAACGTAATGAGGATCGGTAAACCTATAATTCTCGTCATAATCGCGAAGGCTGGTGTAAAAGCCGAAGTTTTTCCCAATGTAGCCCCACATCTCCGCACCAACCCAACGCCGGTATGCAAAAGCACTATCGTTAAAGTTGCTGTAAACGCCAACCACCGGGTTTATGGTAAGGGTAAAAAGTGAATCTTTAAAGAAAATGGCATCGAATCTTCTGGCAAAATTCCTGTCAGGATTCAGCTCTTTACCAAAATCTTTAAGGTAAAAATCCAATTCTTTCTGCTGTCTTGAGTTAAGCAGCTCTTTTTTTGAATTGGCAACCTGAAGCGCATCAGCAATGCACTGTCGTGAATATGGTTTGACAGATGTATTTAGGTCAATAAGCCTGATACTGGCCAATTCATCGAGGAACTCGTAAATGCCCGTATTAGTAATGTGCTGATAAACGCTCTGAGCATTCAGAGAAAGAGTTGCAAAAAAGAATGATAAAAAAAATATTGATCTCTTCATAGGTTGTATAAAAACGACCTCAATTTAGCATATCTGAGGCTAAAAGCAAAATTGAAAGAAATTGTATGGAAATTTTCAATCCAAACATTATCTTTCAAAATGAAAGATGTATTGATGAATGATTCATTATAAGTTTGGAAGTAACCATTCAATATCAGAAAAGGAAGATCAAAATAAATGATAGGGATTAAAAATTAAATATTTCAACTGTAAAAACCCGAATGGAAAAGAGATTAGCAGAAAACCGGCAGGTAATTGTATAAACTGAACTCTAAATTATACCTTTAATTTTTCTGGTCAGCGCCGAAGCAAAGACAAAGCTGTTCAGCTCTTTGTTATCGCTTTGCAAAACATCCTCTTTGGTTCCCTCCCACCACTTGGCGCCCTCGTGTATAAATATAATTTTATCGCCAATGCCCATCACTGAGTTCATGTCATGGGTATTAATTATTGTGGTAGTGTCAAACTCGTAGGTGATTTCCTGGATCAGCTCATCAATCAGTATGGAGGTTTTGGGATCGAGACCGGAGTTGGGTTCATCGCAGAAGAGGTACCTGGGGTTTAGGGCAATTGCCCGGGCAATTGCAACACGTTTCTGCATGCCGCCGCTAATCTCGGCCGGGTAAAGGTGATTGGCATTGATGATGTTTACCCGTTGCAGGCAAAAATTCGCGCGGTCGCGCTTTTCGGATTTAGTCAGCGTGGTAAACATGTCTAATGGAAAGATAACATTCTCCTCTACTGTGGAGGAATCGAAAAGGGCACCACCCTGGAACAGCATGCCGATTTGTTTCCTGATCTCCTTTTTATCCTTAAAATTCAACCGGTTAAAGTGAATATCATCAAAAAAAATGTTCCCCTCATCAACATCGTAAAGCCCAACAATTGATTTGAGCAGCACTGTTTTGCCCGATCCGCTTTGCCCGATGATTAGGTTGGTTTTACCCTTTTCAAAGGTTGCACTGATATCATTTAATACCTTGTGCTCATCAAAAGACTTTGAAATATTTTCAACCCGGATCATGATAGTAGCAGTTGTGTGAGGATAAGATTAAACAGCAGAATAACCACACTACTCATTACAACTGCTTTTGTACTTGCACGCCCAACCTCAATTGAACCACCCTCAACATAGTACCCGTGAAATGCAGAAATGGTGGTGATAATAAAAGCAAAAACAATCGTTTTAATGATTGAATAGGTGATGTAGTATGGGATAAATGCGTACTGAATTCCATCAATGTATTGCTGTGTAGTTACCACTCCGGTAAACACTCCAACCGACCAGCCGCCAACTATTCCGACAACAATGCTCAACATAGTCAGGAATGGGTTAAAGAATATGGTGGCAATAATTTTGGGCAGAATGAGGTAGCTGGCAGAGTTCACCCCCATAATTTCCATGGCATCAATCTGCTGGGAAACTTTCATTGTGCCAATCTCGGAGGCTATGTTTGAGCCAACTTTCCCGGCAAGAATCAAAGCCACCATGGTGGAAGAAAATTCAAGCAGGATACTGTCGCGGGCTGCAACGCCGATCAGGTAAGTTGGCAGTAATGGGTTTTCGGTATTATATGCAGTTTGAATGGTGATTACCGCACCCATAAAAAATGAGATGATGGCAATAATCCCCACAGAATTTAAACCAAGTTTTTCGATCTCCTTAATGGTTTGCTTGTAGTAGATGCGTTTTTTCTCAGGTTTTGCGAATACCTTAGAAAGGAGAATTACATACATGCCAATGGAGTGGAAATATCTCATAACAGCAACAAAGTTACTTTAGTTTTTGTATTGTTTAAAATCAAAAACAAAAAAAGTGTTAAAAAGCAAAGGGCATAAGGCATGGGGCGTGTAGTTTATTGAGTTAATGCTACAAAATAAAATATGCAAAAGTAGATGTTGAGTAAAAATTGATATATGATTTTACCTGAACCCACTGATTTGCAGCTGGGTTTACATTAAGGTTTTCCCTTTAGTGGCATTTTTTTAATTTGTTGGTTAAAAAATAAGGATTACTATCTTTGTGCGGGATTTCAAAAAAGGGGAAAATCACTTAAATTCTGATTATGGTATCAAAACATGAAATATACTGCATAATAATGGCAGGTGGCATCGGGAGTCGTTTCTGGCCATTGAGCCGTAACTCAAAACCCAAACAATTTCTGGATATTCTTGGCACTGGTTCCACTTTGCTGCAGCAAACCTTCAACCGGATGTCCAAAATTTGCCCCGAAGAAAATATTTTTATTGTTACCAGCCAGATATATAAAGATCAGGTGCTTCAGCAGCTCCCTCAAATTTTAGAGCAACAGGTGCTCCTGGAACCAATGCGAAGGAATACCGCACCTTGTGTATCATTTGCCACCTACAAGATAAAACAAAAGAATCCGAATGCCATTATAGTAGTTGCACCCAGCGATCACCTAATCCTCAACGAGAATCAGTTTGTTGAAACGATTGGAAGTGCCGTAAAATTCGCTTCGGAAAATGATGCGCTGATTACATTGGGCGTAAAGCCCAACCGACCTGAAACCGGCTATGGTTACATCCAGATCGGTCAGGGAGCCGACAAGAAAATGCATAACCTCTATAAGGTTAAAACCTTTACAGAGAAACCTAACCTCGAACTGGCCAAGGTATTTATGAACTCCGGCGAATTTTTCTGGAATTCAGGTATATTTATCTGGTCTCTTCCTTCGATACTTAAAGCCTTTGATAAATACCTTCCTGAGGTTGATGGTCTTTTTAAAGAGATTACCAGCCATTTTGGCACTAAAAGCGAGCTAAAGGCAATTGAAGGAGCCTATGCCGAGTGCAAGAACATCTCAATTGACTACGGCATCATGGAAAAAGCTGATAATGTGTTTGTTATATGTTCTGAATTTGGCTGGTCCGATTTGGGTACCTGGGGTTCATTGCACTTGTATTCCGATAAGGATAATTCGGGGAACACCTCATCAAGCAAAAATGTGAAATTCTATAGTACGAAAAACACGCATATAAATGCCCCGGAAAATAAGCTGATTGTTGCCCATGGCCTGGATAACTTTATCATAGTTGATTCCGGTGATGTGCTCCTGATCTGCAAAATGCAGGACGAACAGGAGATCAAAAAGTTTGTAAATGATATTATGGTTGAAAAGGGCGATAAATACATATAATCGACCTACTTAATCATTGCCAGAAGCTTTGCCTTGTTCACTATTTCAATTTCCCTCCTGTTTACAATAATAATCCCCTCATCCTGCATCTCTGCAAATGCTCTGGCAAGGGATGGCCGGGTTACCCCAAAAAATTCAGCCAGCTCCTGATGCGATTTTGGCAAAACAATAAGAGTGCGGGTTTCACTTCTTGAAATGTTTAGCAGGTAGTGTGCCACCTTCTCTTTTATTGTCCTGAAAGATAAAAACCAAAGCTTGTTGGAAAGGAATTGAGCCCGGTTGGATATCGCATTAAGATAGTTAATAAGCATTGTGGCATTCTGCTGGAGCAATCGGATCACTTCGGCCTTAGGGATAAAAAGAATTTTACAATTCTCAACGGCTATTACATCTACCGGGAAGCGATTCCGCTCCCCAAATAGAAAGGCATGTGCAATTGGTTGCGGAGCCATCATCTCTTCAATCTTGAGGATCTTCCCCGAAAAATCCACCATTTCCCCTTTTACAATACCCTCTAGCACAATACAAAGATTCTTCACCTCCTCTTCTCGTTGGGCGATGGTTTGCCCTTTGGAGAATGATTTAACTGTATATGAAATCCCGTTGAAGAGGTGTTGAATCTCATCAGGTTTTAACCCCCTGAAAAACGGGCATTGTGATATTATCTGGAACATCTTTTACGATTTTATAAAACAAACCAATAGCTGTAAAATTAGTTCATTTTGTCGGGAATCTTCAAAACTTGTTTTTTTCATATCTTTACATCCAAAGGGAAAAATGATTATTCCATGAGTATTCCGCGTTTTTCAGTTATAATCCCGGTTTACAACAGACCTGAGGAGGTAGATGAGCTGCTGCACAGCCTGGTGCACCAAACAAGCCACGACTTTGAGGTAATCCTGGTTGAGGACGGATCATCCATCCCATGTAGCACAGTTTTCGAGAAGTATCAGAAACTGCTCCCTTTAACGTACCATTTCAAGGAGAATACAGGCCCCGGTTTAACCCGAAACCATGGCGCTAAGTTCGCTAAAGGTTCCTACCTGATTTTTTTTGATTCAGATTGCATCATACCACCGGGCTATTTCGAGGTATTGGATATTCATCTGAGCAATAACGAAGTTGAACTATTCGGGGGACCAGACCGATCCCATCCCTCATTCTCACCAATTCAGAAAGCCATCAGCTATGCAATGACATCATTTCTTACCACCGGCGGTATTCGAGGCGGTGATCGCAAAGTAGATAAATTTTACCCACGAAGCTTCAACCTGGGTGTTTTGAGAGAGGCCTTTGAAAAGGTTGGTGGGTTTGGTACCATGCGTTTCGGGGAAGATATTGATTTGAGCATGAGGCTTATGGAGTCAGGCTTCAAGAGTGAACTATTCCCTGATGCCTGGGTTTACCATAAACGCCGGACAGATTTTGGAAAATTTTTTAAACAGGTTCATAATTCCGGTATTGCCAGGGTTAACCTTAAAATTCTTCACCCTGGGTCACTAAAAATTGTTCACTTGCTCCCTTCGGTTTTTGTGGTTGGATTGGTTGTAATTTTAATTTTTTCAGTGTGGTTTCCGGTACTTCTTTTTATGCCATTAATTTACCTTGTAATGATTTTTTCTGATTCCTACTTTCACAACAAAGATTTTAAAGTTGCATTTCTTTCTCTCCCAGCCAGTTTTATTCAGCTAACGGGTTATGGAACTGGATTTATAAAATCGTTCTGGAAAAGGATTATCCTGGGTAAAGGTGAGTTTAAGGCATTTGAAAACACTTTTTACAAATAAAACAGGATAAAAGAAATCCTGGTACTCATTAACCAGATATTACTTACCTGCAATGTTACCTCTAATTTGACGTTTCACGGTCATCATTAAGAATATTTCACTTATTTTGTAAAACTAATTCCAGGTTACAATGATCTATAAATTGAGAATGATA
The DNA here is from genome assembly GCA_964552655.1 of uncultured Rikenellaceae bacterium. Classification (GTDB taxonomy): domain Bacteria; phylum Bacteroidota; class Bacteroidia; order Bacteroidales; family Tenuifilaceae; genus CAZKHG01. The sequence goes on along the minus strand of CAZKHG010000030.1, from coordinate 25,812 downwards.
TCGGCCGAGGTAAAGGCATTTTTAAGGGATTATGAGATTGACTCATGCGCTACATTTTTAGATTTCCACAAATTCATTCAGGAGGATCTGGGCTATGAGCCCGGTCAGCTAACCTCTTTTTTCATGGCTGATAAGAACTGGAACAAAGGGCTTGAGCTCACCTTGCTGGATATGCAAAATGATGCCGGGCCAGCTGCTATTCCTATGGAAAGTGTAAAACTTGAGGATTTGCTGAAAGAAAGGAAAGACCGTTTGCTCTACGTTTACGATATCTTTGCCGACAGATCGTTATTCCTTGAACTGTTGGACATCCACCCTCAAAAAAAGGGTATCCGCTACCCAATTTGTTCTGCTTCCATTGGCGATGCCCCACTACAATTCGAAACGTTATCAGGAAAAAGTGATAATGAAGTGGACGAATCAATACGCGATCTATTCAGCGATTTTAATTCGGATGAATTTGAACCGGAAAATCTGGAGGGTGAAGAAAAATAATATCCTGCCAGATGTAACCTGAACACCAATAATTACAAGTTCCTCTTCACTTTAATAAGTAAAAAAACCCAATCAAATACAACCTAAAAAAGCATGCTGATTAAAATCTTCCCAAATAATATTAATCCACGGGAAATAAGCCGGGTTGTAGATGTTCTCAGGGATGGGGGTATCATTATTTACCCTACTGATACGGTTTATGGACTTGGGTGCGATATTACCAACAAGAGTGCAGTGGAACGAATAATCAGGATGAAAGGGATGAAAGTTAAAGAAGCCAACTTTTCCTTCATCTGCCATGATCTTAGCCATATTGCCGATTTTGCTAAAGTGGACAATCCTACTTTTAGGTTGATGAAAAAAAATCTTCCCGGGCCTTTTACATTCATTCTTCCCGGTTTTAACAAAGTCCCGGATTATTTTATTACCAAACGCCGAACGGTGGGCATTAGAATTCCCGATAACCGAATACCGCTGGAGATTGTAAGAGAACTGGGGAATCCAATCCTAACCACTTCAATAAAGAATGATGATGATTTTATGGAATACCCAACCGATCCCGAACAAATCTACAGCAGGTATTATGAGCAGGTTGATATTGTTATTGATGGTGGCCACGGAGAAATTGTCCCTTCAACTATTGTAGATTGCACCACCGGCGCACCTGAAATAGTAAGAGAAGGAAAAGGAATGTTGGTGCTATAGCGTGATGATTTGAATTTTACAATTATAGCAGATTGAAGAGTACAAATAAAATTACCCTTGCAATACTTGCTGGCGGGAAAGCCAGAAGAATGGGAGGGGTTAACAAAGGATTGATCACTGTAGGGAACAGAACAATTATATCAAGGATATATCAAAGATTGTCTTCACACTTTAATGAAACCCTTGTTATTGGCGATTCTGCTGTAGATTACGGTTTACATGGAGTAAAAGTTTATTCAGATATTATTCAAAACGCAGGGCCTTTAGGAGGTATTCACTCTGCATTGGTAAATTCAGCCAACTACTATGTTTTTATTGTATCGTGCGATATGCCTTTTGTTGATGCTAAAATTGCAGGCTCAATTATTAGCATGTTAAAAGGTGATCAAAAAGAAGTAATTATTCCCAGGGTTGATGATTTTATTGAACCTCTCTTCGCAATTTACTCCAAGAGCCTGATTGGCAAAATTGAGGAATTAATCCGTCCAGGAGGAGGCCGACCAATTACTGACCTGATAAAGGTTTCCAATACCCAGTACCTGATTTTAAAAAACAGTAAACTTGTACAAAAATGCTTCACCAACCTGAACACACCCGAAGATTTGAACAACCTGCCCAATAGTGGAGCTAACAACCGATTGCGATGAAAAGTAAACAAACCCCCTGTTTAAGTTTTGAATGGAATCATTTTTACTGTAACTTTGGTGGGAAATGTTAAATCAATATTCAATTATTAACTAATTCATAGTATGTCAAAGATTAAAGTTGCTATCAACGGATTTGGCCGAATCGGACGAAACGTTTTTAAAATCGCCCTTGAGAGGCCGGAAATGGAAGTTGTTGGGATTAACGACCTGACCGATACCAAAACACTTGCTCACCTGCTAAAATACGATTCTACCCAGGGTAGATTTGAAGGCAAAGTTGAGTTTGATGCCGAAAATCTTATTGTTAACGGTAAAAAATACAGAGTTCACGCTGATAAATCCCCATTAAATATTAAGTGGAGCGAAACACCTGATGTTGTTGTAGAATCAACAGGTATTTTTACCAAGCGCGAAAGCGAAAAAGGCGGATATGGCGATCACCTGAAGAATGGTGCAAAAAAGGTTATTCTGACTGTTCCGGCTAAGGATGAGATTGATCGTATGATCGTTCTTGGTGTAAACGATGCTGACCTGAAGCCCGAAGATAAATGTATCAGCAACGCCAGCTGTACAACCAACTGCCTTGCCCCAGTCGTTAAAATCCTGAATGATAATTTTGGTATTGAGCGCGGATTTATGAACACCATTCACTCCTACACCAATGATCAACGCATTCTTGATGCACCACACAGCGATTTGCGCCGTGCCCGTTCATGCGCTGTTTCACAAATTCCAACCACAACCGGCGCTGCAAAATCAGTTGGGAAAATCATCCCTGAACTTAAGGGTAAAATCGACGGCACTTCAGTTCGCGTTCCAACACCAACCGGCTCATTGGTAGATTTTACTGCAGTTCTGAAAAAAGAAGCAACAAAGGATGAGATCAACGCTGCCATGAAGAAAGCTGCAGAAGGGCCAATGAAAGGTATTTTAGAATACACCGAGGACCCAATAGTTTCGGTTGATGTTATTCACAATACACACTCATCTGTTTTTGATGCGCAGAGTACAATGGTTATTGGGCCAATGATTAAAGTGTTTGCCTGGTACGACAATGAGTGGGGTTACTCCTGCCGCGTTGTTGACCTGATTCCCAAGCTGTTCTAATTTATTGAACATATATCCGAAAGCCACCTCAAGGGTGGCTTTTTAATTCATTATACCAGCAATGCCCAATTAAACTCTTAAACCAATTACCAGAATATCATCGGTTTGATCGTTACCTCCCTTCCAATCGGAGAACTTAGCCTCTAATAATTTTTTTTGATCAGCCATTTTTTGAGATGAAATTGATAAAAGGTATTCCTGAAAATTTTTGCACATAAACTTCCTGTTTGCCTCCCCTCCAATTTGATCTTCAAATCCATCTGAGAACAGATAAATAATATCTTCCTTTTGAAGTTGAAATTCGGTTAGTGAAAATTTATCTAAATCATTATACAAGATGCCAACAGGCATTTTTGTTGTTTCAAAGTGCAATAATTTGGAATCCCTTAAAATATTAACGGGGAGGTTAACCCCGGAAAATTGAAGGTGAAGGTTATCAAGATTAAGCGCACAAAGGGCAATATCCATCCCATCCCTGGTCTCAATTTTTTTATCATTATGGATTAAAGCGGCTTTTAACCTGATTCTCATCTCATCCAGAACGCTATTCGTTCTGGTTATTTCCTTTTGATGTGTAATTTCAGTTAAAAAAGCTATACCAAGCATGCTAAGCAGTGCACCTGGTACACCATGTCCGGTGCAATCGGCAACAGCAAAAACTAAAATGTTGTCAATCCTGTTAAAATAGTAAAAATCGCCACCTATAATATCGCGTGGTTGATACATAATGAAGTAATCACTGAAGCACTTTTTAATAATATTCTGGTTTGCAAGTAGTGCGTTTTGAATGTAGCTGGCATACTGAATACTGTCAATTATGTTTTGCTTTTGCTGAAATAACAGATCTCTCTGTGCATGTATCTCTTTACTTTGATTCTCTAAAAGGATGTTTTGTGATGTTATCCTTTCGTTTTGCTGTTTCAGCTCTTCACCAATATCTTGTAAATACTCCATTTGAACCCTATTCTCCTCGGCAAGCCACGATAATTCAACACTCTTTTTTTTAAGCTCATCATTTTGGCTGGAAACCCTCTGAATTAATTTAGCTTTTTTGTTTTGCGTAATTTGAAAGGCGTCGAAGGTGATTGATCTTATGTACTCGAAGAAAAATGCAAAGAAAAAAATCGCGCTGAAGATAGATAGGAATCGCACCTTAAATTCACTGGCATACAGATTATTCATTGAAGGTTCAAGAGTAAAGAAAACAATTGTAATAAGTACCAGTGAGATATTATATAATGACCCGATCTTCCTCCCCATTAAAAAAATACTAAACGGGGGGAAAATAAAATACCAATATACCCCTGGGAAGATATAATAATCCTCCAGATTCAATTTAACAGATCCATTTCGAAAGAGAAAAAAAACTTCGATACACATGAGTCCAAAAACTAAAATATGGCTGACTATCTTAATTTTTCTCTTGTACCTCAGGTAAACCAGAAGTAAGATAATTATTGCAACACAAGCAAAATAAATAGTAGAGAGAAGGATTTGGCTGGATAAAAACTCTTTAATACAATAAAACGATAAGTAAAATATCCCAAAAAGAGCAAATATGTTAATTAAGTTAACTTTTCTTACATCCTCATATATCAAGCTTCCTCTCATTCTGGAGGACATAAAACCATAAAGGAAACCAAGAAGTTTTTTCATTTAGATGTTTTTATTTATCTGACACTTAGAAAGATTAAATGGCATATAAATAAAAAAAGAAATAAACTGCTGGTATTTAAACAGTTGATTTAGATAAGCAATGTAGGCTAATTTTATGGATGTTAAGGTGTAACCCCCATTTTTTTGATAAAAACCGGTGTATAAGTAATGTTTAAATGAAGAATATTGATTATCAATAAACTACTCATACCGTAACGCTTCAATCGGATCGAGGCGTGAAGCTTTAACTGCAGGAATATAGCCTGATGCCAAACCGACTATAAAGGTAATGATCAAGCCCACCAGTATCCAAAGCCAGGGTATCAGAAAAGGGCTGTCGGTTAACATGGACATAATGTTTCCAATTAATATTCCAAGCACTATTCCTAAAACACCTCCCAGCTGACAAATCAGTATTGCCTCGAAAAGAAACTGCTGTTTAATGGTTTGTGATTTGGCCCCAATGGCTTTTCGGGTACCAATTTCGCGGGTGCGTTCAGCCACAGCAACAAGCATAATATTCATCAAACCTACAGCTGCCCCAATGAGTGTAATAATACCAATAATTGTAGCTGCATAGGTTACGTATTTCAGGTTTTCGATCAGGAGCTGAGCCAGGCTGTCGCTCTTTTCGATGTTAAAATCCGATTCATCAGTTGCTTTCAGGTTTCTGACAATCCTGAAGATGCCTTCTGCTTCGCTAACTGAATATTCAAGCAGCTTGGGATCATTCGGCATCACGCTGATTGAATAGTTCATGCTTGGGCGTGAAAAGTAGGTGGCTACATTTGAGTAGGTCAGAAGCACAGAACGATCAGGGCCTCCGCCAAAACCAGAGCCTTTCGATTTCAAAACGCCAACTACACGGTACTTCCCGCTGCCAACATTGATAAACTTATCAATGGGATCTTCATTTTTAGCAAACAGCTTGGTTGCCACCTCTTTGCCTATTATGGCAACTGACCGCCCGGCATACATCTCATGGGCAGAAAAGTTACGACCGGTTTCCATTTCAAGTCCGGCTGTCAGCAGATAATTTTCATCAACCCCGTTTACAGCAATATTGGGGTTTGTTTTTTTTGATTTATACTTTATTGTACTTGCACCTGAAGCATAAACCGAAACCGATACAACACCCGGGAATTTAAACTTCTCCTTGAACTCCTCTGCCTGGCTCCTGCTGATATAAGAATAGTTTTTGGTTTTATAGCGTTTACCGGCAATATGCACCCTCATCCCCCTGCTTTCGATGCTGAAAGTATTTGCCCCCATGCTCGCAAAATTACTGCTGATACTATCCTTTATAGAGTCAATGGCCGTTAGAATTCCCACCAGTGCCATTATCCCCAGGGCAATGATAACAATGGTAAGTATTGAACGAAGTGCATTCGAACGAATTGCACTGAAAGATATCCGTAGGTTTTCCTTTAGCAGGGCAGCATATTTCATGGCGTAAGAATCATAATAAATTTCAAAATTAGCTTATCTTTTAATACCGCTAAGCTAAAAAACCATAAAAGAAAGCAGACTTAAAAAAGAAAAAGATTGATGTTGCTCAAATCTGATAACAACTACTTAACCAAATCGCATTGAACCTTGAATTAAAATACTGAATCATAATTAATCACCTATCTTTGAAACAAAAATTAAAATGAATATTTCGGACCGGATTAATACATTTAAGGAATTAGGTAGCAGGCTATTGGCTGATTCAAAACCCGGTGTTAGCTCATCCTTGAATAGAACAATTGAGAATGCTAAAGACCAGAACCCCTGGTTTGTTCCGGAAAATATTCGTTTTGCCATTGATGCCATTGCCAATTCTTGGTTACAGGAGGAGGTGCTTTACCGCTGGGTAAAAAAATATCCGGAAAACTTTTTCAACCCGGAATCGCCAAAAACTATCGGGGTGATAATGGCCGGGAATATTCCCCTGGTTGGTTTTCATGATTTGCTATGCGTATTGATAACCGGTAATCGTTTTTTGGGAAAATCCTCTTCAAAGGATGGTGATTTAATGACTGAAATCACAAAATTGATTTATGAGATTAACCCTGATTTTCAAAATTTTATAAGTATAACCAACGAAAAAATATTTGGTTTCGATGCTGTGATTGCCACGGGCAGCAACAATACCTTCAGGTATTTTGAATTTTACTTTAAAAATTTTCCCTCTATAATCAGGAAACACCGGAATAGCATAGCTGTGTTAAAAGGTGATGAAACACGAGATGAGTACCAGAAACTGGGTGATGATATTTTCACCTATTTTGGCCTGGGTTGCCGGAATGTCTCAAAAATATTCACCCCTGTTGGATTTGATTTTATACCCCTGATTGATTCATTTGCAAAGTGGCAATTCCTTTCATTAAATTATAAGTATGCCAATAACTATGAGTATAATAAAGCGCTATTGCTAATGAACGGAATGAAACATTTTGATAACGGTTTTCTACTCATCAGGCCGGAAGAATCGATAGGGTCCCCGGTATCCGTTCTTCACTACAAGTCCTATAGTGATATAGGTGAAGTTAAAACATACATCCATGAAAATAAAGAGGAAATTCAATGTATTGTTGCCCGGGATGAGATTATAGAAGGCTCGATTCCCTTTGGCAAATCACAAAACCCGGCAATTGATGACTATGCCGATGGAATTGATACTATCAAGTTTTTAGGCAGCCTAAAAACCACTAATTAAGTGATCAAAGTTTTTTTTTAAAGAATCCCTAAGAAAATAACTGATTAAATTTATTTATCAGATACACATTAACCTTCCAGGTAATCCTTAAGGTATTCAAAACGGGGAGTTAGCTTTCCGTTTTTTAAAATGGTTGCTCTGTCAACTACGCCTTCAACATCATTACCAACAAAATGGGGAAAAACTTTTTCGATCAGGGTTTTACCAAAATCCTCGGAGGCATCTCTGGGTAATTCGCCCGGTAGATTATCAATGGACATAACCGTAACGTTTCTTCCGCCCGCAAAAGCAGGTTCCTCCTTGCCTGTAATTGGGTTGTAATCGAAAAAAGGATCGGCTATTGTTGAAGACTTTATGGTTGAAGGAATAGGTCCGGGAATGTCGCAACTAACATCAGCAATGATGCTGATTCTAAAATCGGGGGGGATCATATCTTCCCGGGTAAAGAAAACAGGTGATCTGTAATCCCAGTAGTGGCAGGCAACGAGTACATCGGTAACCTTGGTGAAAGGTAAAAAAGTGGATTCGTATTCCATAGGGTATTTAACCCAATGATCCCATTCAAAAGGTTTCCCATCTTTTCTTCTGGCATAGTGCCATGGATCAATCCGACAAACTACAGGCTTGTTAAACTCTTTGGTTAAAAAATCTTCAGGCGAAACCTCATCAACCTTAATCTCTCTGAAGATCTCCATTGCTCCGCCTGCAACGCGTCCACCACCAGTAATGAGAATCTTCTTAGGATCAAGTTTAACTTTTTTCAGATCGGTCATCATCTCTGCATAATCATGGCACTGGTGTGCAGCAGGAAGGTAGTATCGGTTTGTTTTTATCCCTCTGGAGCGAAGTGCATTATATGCACCTACCACACCAGCCCAATGACCAAAAGCAACAAGCCTAATACCAGCCTGATCGGTAAGGTATTCATGATCCAGCAGGGTAATTCCTTTCCCGGCTATTGCTTTAATTAATGGTTGATTGTGAGGCTGTTTCTTACCAACATGCGCAAAAAAAAGGTAGGTTTTCTTGGGAATCAACTCCTGAATTTTGACCTCTTTAACCCCAACCAACAGATCACAGTCCTCCAAATTATCCTGCAGTTTAATACCCAGCGCCTGATACTCAGAGTCTTTAAAACATCTTAATTCACTGGGTTGGACAACAATATCCAGGTTGGGTAATTTATTTTTTAGCTCAATTACCTGCTTTGGAGGTAGAACAACTCGTTTATCAGGTGGAGTTTTTGTTTCCTTCAATATGCCAATTTTCAATTTCTCTCCCATAAAACTAAAAAATTTCCTGTTTACTGATTTGCGAAAGTAACAAATTCCAAGCTAATAACAGCCTAACTATTAAAAAAGATTTTTCTGAACCTGTCCTTGTTGCAATCTATTACGAAATGGAGTAAAATGGTTACAATTTAATACCAACATATAATTTGTGTCCTGAAAGAACTATTTCAAACGATTTCAGAAAATAAAATCAAAATCACCGTGTCAAATTGCTAAAGAACATACTGTCATTCGTCATTTTATATTAAATTTGCCGTTCAATTTTAGGAATGTTAACAACACAATAAAATCCTCTTAAACAATGACTAAACAAAAGAAATTCATTACTTGTGACGGGAACTATGCTGCATCTCATATAGCATATATGTTTAGCGAAGTGGCTGCAATATATCCCATCACCCCCTCATCCACCATGGCTGAATACATAGACGAATGGGCAGCTTTTGGTCGGAAAAACATTTTTGGGGAAACCGTGAAAGTTTGCGAAATGCAATCGGAAGCCGGTGCTGCAGGTGCTGTTCATGGTTCGTTGCAGGCTGGTGCGCTAACTACTACCTATACGGCATCACAGGGCCTTCTGCTGATGATCCCTAACATGTACAAAAGTGCGGGTGAACTTTTACCTGGTGTGTTCCATGTATCTGCCCGCAGCATTGCCGCACAAGCTCTTTCCATTTTCGGCGACCATAGCGATGTGATGAGTACCCGCTCTTGTGGTTTTGCCCTACTGGCTACCGGGAGTGTGCAGGAGGTTATGGATTTGGCAGGTGTAGCTCACCTTACCGCTATAAAAACAAGAATTCCATTCCTTCACTTTTTTGATGGGTTCAGAACATCACACGAAATACAGAAAGTTGAGGTTCTTGAAACTGAAGATCTTTCCGGTCTGCTTGACAGAAAAGCCTTACAGGCTTTCCGCGACAGGGCTTTAAACCCTGAACACCCCGTGACCCGTGGTACAGCCCAAAACCCAGATATCTACTTTCAAACCCGTGAGGCAGCAAATAAATTTTACGATGCCGTACCTGATGTAGTAGAAGATTACATGAATGAAATTGCCAAGCTAACCGGGAGGGAATATCACCCATTTACATACTATGGTAACCCCAATGCAGAGAATATAATAATTGCTATGGGGTCGGTTACCGACACCATTTGCGATGTTGTTGATTACCTTAACAATAAAGGGGAAAAGGTTGGATTGATTACCGTTCATTTATACCGCCCTTTCTCAGCAAAATACTTCTTTAAAGTATTCCCGAAATCAGTTAAACGAATTGCCGTTCTTGACAGGACCAAAGAACCTGGGGCAAATGGTGATCCATTATACCTTGATGTTAAAGATATTTTCTACGGAAAGGAAAATGCCCCGCTAATTGTTGGTGGCCGGTATGGTTTAAGCTCAAAGGATACAACTCCTGCCCAAATGATTGCTGTATTTGAGAACCTGAAGTTAAAAGAGCCTAAAAACCAATTCACTGTTGGTATAGTTGATGACGTAACATTCAAATCCATTCCTGTTGGAGCCGAGGTTAACCTGGCTGCCAAAGGAACCTTCCAGTGTAAGTTTTATGGTTTAGGATCGGATGGAACTGTTGGTGCAAATAAAAATTCTATCAAGATTATTGGCGATAACACAAATAAATATTGCCAGGCATACTTTGCGTACGACTCAAAAAAATCGGGCGGTATCACGGTTTCCCACCTGCGTTTTGGCGATCAACCCATTCGCGCTCCTTATCTGGTAAACACCCCAGATTTTGTGGCTTGCCATGTACCTGCTTACCTTGGCAAATACGATATGCTTAAAGGTTTGAGCAAGGGTGGTACATTTCTATTGAATAGCATTTGGGATGCCGAGGAAACCAAGACCAAGCTTCCTAACTCAATAAAAAAATATCTTGCCGAGAATAAGATCAACTTTTACATAATTAACGCAACACAAATCGCTGAGGAAATCGGACTTGGAAACCGTACCAACACAATCATGCAGAGCGCATTCTTTAAAATTTCCAATGTTATTCCTTACGAAATGGCCATCAAGGACATGAAAAAAGCCATTGATAAGTCATTTGGCCGAAAGGGCGAGGAAATTATCAGAATGAACTATGCTGCAGTAGATAAAGGAGGAGAGCTGACCAAGGTTGAAATTCCATCCGAGTGGGCAAATCTTACTGTTGAGAAGTCGTTTGAGATTGATGGCGCACCGGAATTCATCAATAAGGTAGTAATACCTATCAACTCCATGAAAGGGGATGATCTGCCTGTTAGTGCATTTCTTAACCTTGAGGACGGAACTTTCCCTGCTGGTACCACTGAATTTGAAAAACGGGGTATTGCAGTGAATGTGCCCGAATGGATTCCTACCAATTGCATTCAGTGTAACCAATGTGCCTATGTTTGCCCTCATGCTGTAATTCGTCCTTTCCTGCTTACTGATGATGAGCTAGCCAAAGCACCAGCCGGAACTCAAACCGAAAAGGGGAAAGGCGGAATCAAGGAGTATAACTTCAGGATTCAGGTGAGCGTGTTGGATTGCACCGGCTGCGGGAACTGTGCAGATGTATGCCCGGCACCTCAAAAAGCACTGGTGATGAAACCTTTAGAAACGCAGCTTGCAGAGGATGCCCGATATAAATACATGCATGAGAAAGTGGGCTATAAGGATATTCTCGGTAAAGAAAAATCTGTTAAGAATAGCCAGTTTGCTCAGCCATTATTTGAATTTAGCGGTGCATGTGCCGGTTGCGGAGAAACACCTTACATCAAAGCTATTACACAACTTTATGGGGATAGAATGATAGTTGCTAATGCAACCGGATGCTCTTCCATTTACGGTGGTTCAGCACCATCTACACCATACACAAAAAATAAAGATGGACAAGGTGTTGCCTGGGCAAATTCCCTTTTCGAGGATAATGCTGAATATGGTTTTGGGATTGCAACCGGAGTTCACAAATTGCGCGAAAGAATTGCTGATCGGCTGAAAAAAGCGATAGATGGCAACTATCCTGAAGAAACAAAGGCAATTATGAAAGAATGGCTTGATGGTAAAGATAATGCCCAGGCCTCAAAAATTGCATCTCCAAAGCTTATCGCAGCCCTTGAAAAGGTAAACGATGAGCTGGCCAAGGAATTGCTGGCACTAAAACAGTACTTCATCAAAAAATCTGTATGGATATTTGGTGGCGATGGTTGGGCTTATGATATTGGTTATGGCGGTTTGGATCATGTTCTTTCGACAGGCGAGGACGTAAACTTGCTGGTTCTGGATACTGAAGTTTACTCAAACACTGGCGGGCAGGCATCAAAATCAACCCCGATAGCGGCTGTTGCCAAGTTTGCGGCATCTGGTAAAAGAGTTCGTAAAAAGGATTTAGGAATGATGGCCATGAGCTATGGGTACGTTTATGTTGCTCAGGTATCCATGGGTGCGGATCATAATCAATACTTTAAAGCGATAAAAGAAGCCGAAGCCTATCCCGGACCTTCATTAATCATTGCATATTCTCCATGTATTAATCATGGGCTAAGGAGTGGAATGGGATCTACTCAAAATGAGGCTAAACTTGCTGTTAAATCAGGTTATTGGCACTTGTACAGATACAACCCAATGCTTGAAGCAGAGGGCAAGAATCCCTTCCAGCTCGATTCCAAAGAACCTGAATGGAGCACATTCCAGGATTTCTTAAAGGGTGAGGTAAGATACACTTCACTACAACTTTCCTTTCCGGAGGAAGCCGTTGAACTTTTCAAGGCGGCTGAAGAGAATGCCAAGTGGAGGTATAAATCTTACCAACGCATGGCATCCATGGAATTTTCAAAGTAGTTTATGATAAACAATAACAAAAAGAGGGTATATAGATGCCCTCTTTTTTTATTAGATTGAAAAAAGTTTAAACCTTTTTGCTAACTTAGCAATAGAATATATTAAAATTGGAGCTGGTGCTAGAATTGAAGCAGATAATAAGAATTGGTTTTTTTGTTGCAATAAGTTTTGCTTTAAGTTACTCCAGTATCTCACAAACCCCGGAGCCATATTTCAGGAGGTACACTGTTGATGATGGGTTGGCCTCGTCTGAGGTTTTCCATGTATTTCAGGATTCGCACGGGTACATCTGGTTTGCCACCAACAATGGGGTTAGCAGGTACGATGGGTACAGGTTTGAAAATTTTGACCTGGAAACAGGGTTGGTTGACAACACCGTTTTTGAGATTTATGAAGATTATAAAAACCGCATCTGGTTCATTCCACTCACAGGTAAGCTGGCTTACTTCGAGAATGGCCAGGTTTATGATTTCCCGCACAACAATAAAATTAAAGATCACCTCCCCTACAGCCGGGGGCCTATAAAATGTTCCTTTTATGTTGATTCTTCAGACAATATACATCTTGGTATCAAACAATTTGGCCGGATTAAAGTGGGGTTCAATGGTCAATATGAAAAGTATGGGGAAATTTACACAGAGAGCGAAGTTGTTGCAGAAGAAATCGCTGCCGGTAAAGTGATAATATCCAACCCGTTAAATGCTCCTAATTACGATGTCATTTTCCTTGGCCGAAACCAGAAATTCCGATTCAACCCCAGCCAGCTATACATGGAAAGAGGTTACCTCCCGCAAAACACCTTTTTTATAATAGCGCCCGACAGCACCTTAATCTTTTCAATCAACCAATTCCTTTATAAAGTTAGAAAAGGGAAAATTATTGATCGTAAAAGGGTTGAGCCGTCAATTATATGGATGAGTATAGACAAATCTAATAACCTTTGGATTGCACCACTCAACGGCGGTATTCAATGCTATAACAATCTCGACTTCAATAAACCGCCACAACTGAACTTATTAAAGGATTATCAAATTACATCCCTTTTTCAGGACAGAGAAAACTCGTACTGGTTCACCTCCTTAAATGATGGCGTTTTTTATTGCCCCGATATAAATGTACTTACCTATACCAAAGAAATTGGTCTGGCCGATGACCGGGTGAACTCAGTAATTGTAAATAAAAATGGCGTACTCTTAGGTTTCGAGATGGGATTTGTTGATTTAATCAGTAATGACAAAATTAAACATTTCAAAATAGAGAAAGACATTACCAAAATTACCAACATCTATTCTATTGTAGGGGATTCGCTTAGCGATGAAGCTTGGGTTTGCTCAAACTTTTACCTATACAGAATAAAAAAGGACGAGGTTATCCCATTCTATAGTACACCAACCTATTTTGGATTCTTCCCAAGAACAATTGCAAAGAGTAAAACCGGTAATTACTGGGTTGGAACAGCAAAAGGGTTAAAATTGTTTGACGGGAAAAAAGTCACCTACGAGTCAAATATCACCCAGGAATTTTCCGGGGTAATTTATAGCCTGGTAGAAGATAAAAAGGGAACGGTCTGGTTCAGCAGCTCAAACGGGTTATGGAAATACGATAAAGGTGTTTACAATCATCTGGGTTCCAGCATCCCCTTATTATCTCAAATAAGCAATAGTTTACTGATAAACGAGGTAGATTCAAACTTATGGGTGGGAACCAACGGTTCAGGAATAGTTGTTTATGGAAAGGACACCATTTACCAGATTACCGAGAAGGATGGCCTAATCTCAAACTCAATACATAAACTTTTTCACGCTACGGATGGGGTATGGGCAGCAACCCGGCAGGGTTTGTCAAAAATCATGATTAACGGGAATATCAAAAACATTCTAAACTATACCATAGCTGACGGGCTGCCAACAAATGAGGTAACCTCAGTTTATGTTAAAGGGAACACCGTGTATGCAGGAACAGGTAAAGGATTATCAGTGTTTGATCAAAGAAAGATAAAAAGGTTAATTGCGCCCAAAGCAACTATCCTTCAGTTTAAAGTAAATAATCAGGTAGTTGATCATAATGCAGATCCAATTATTCTGGATTATTCCCAAAACAACCTGAATATTGAGTTCCTTGGACTTGTCTTCAGGAATGAAGGACATGTAAAATACCGGTACAGGATGATTGGTGTAGATTCGTCATGGATTCAAACTTACTCTACCAGTTGCCTGTATAGCGGTCTCACACATGGTAAATATACTTTCCAGGTGGAAGTGCTTAACTCATTTGGCAATTGGAGCTACCAGCCAACTCAAATCAAATTTAACATTAAACCTCCTTACTGGCAGCGAACCTGGTTCCTGGTTGCAATTTCCCTGATGTTTACTCTTTTTCTTTTACTGATTTACAGGTTAAGGGTTGATTCAATTAGAAAGCGTAACGAGATGCTCAGTAACATCAACTTATATAAGCAACAATCGTTACGACAGCAAATGAATCCTCATTTTATTTTCAACACCCTTAACTCCATCCAGCTTTTTATTCTTGAAAAGGATTCTGTCAGTTCCCACAAGTACCTCACCAAGTTCGCCCGGCTGATGCGGATGACTCTGGATAACTCGCTTCACCCCACCATTCCTTTACGGGATGAGATTGATGCCCTAAAGATATACCTTGAATTAGAAGCTCTTAGGCTTGAGGGAAAGTTTGAGTTTCAGATTGATATTACTAACCCGTTGGTCCTGGAGTATAGCATTCCTACCCTGCTCATTCAGCCGTTTGTTGAAAACGCCATCTGGCATGGCATAATGCTCAAGGAAACACAAACCGGATGGGTTAAGATTAAACTTTGGGACTCGGGCAGCTTTATTCAATGCACAATTGAGGATAATGGAGTAGGCCGTGAAATGGCCAATTCAATAAAACAGACCAAAAACAAGGAGCACAAATCGAGAGGTTCCCAAATCACCCAACAACGCATTGATTTACTTAACTCCTTATATAAGGAGAAATTCAATATCCGCTATACCGATCTATACCTCAATGAAGGATTGGCCAGTGGAACCAGGGTTGAGATATCAATCCCGAAAGTGCTCGACCATTAACCTTCAAACATCTTTCGTATTTAGCATTCCTTTTTATACTTTTGCCTAATAAATCTGCCGGTATGTTAAAAGCGCTACTTGTTGATGACGAAGTTGCTGCAATCCGATCGCTTGAGCTCCTGCTTAGCCAGTTCTGCAAGGAGGTTGAAGTAATTGGAACCGCTAACTCCGGCGACGATGCCCTGAGCCTGGTGATCAGGCATAAGCCTGATTTAATATTCCTGGATATCGAAATGCCCCGGGGATCGGGTTTCGATTTTATTGAGAAGTGCCCCGATCGGGATTTTGAAATCATTTTTATTACCGCTTACGATAATTACGCCCTTAAGGCATTCAGGTACAGTGCTATTGATTACATCCTTAAACCAATTGATATTGATGAACTTGTAAAAGCTGTAGATAAGGTTGCCCAGCTAAGACGGGCGAATATCAACAGCAAAAATAAGTACTACGCCCTCTTTGAGAACCTCAAGGCGATAATCCCAAATAAAATGGTGGTCAAGGTAAACCAGAATTTTGAGTACATTGATCTGCCTGAAGTGCTCTACTTCGAATCATCAAATGATAAAATAACGGTTCATTTCCTTAACCAAAGAATCCAATATATTGATGATAATCTGAACGCGATTGATAAACAGCTGGATGATAAAAATTTCTTCAAAACCCACAACAACTATATAGTTAATGTAGAGCATATCAAAAGAATCCCGAAAGGAAACCAGCAGTACATTGAACTGGTAAACGGGCAGGAAATACCAATGAACCCGGGAGTTAAAGAGAGCTTGATACAACATATTTCATCTCTCAACAACACCGGAAATAAAAAATACAGCTAAAATTGAGCCGGATACTCGCTTTAGATATAGGTAGAAAACGAAGCGGCATTGCCGTTACCGATCCGTTAAAGATTATTGCCAACGGGCTTATTACAGTGCCCACCAGCGCATTGACCGACTTTATTAAAGATTATTTAGCAAAAGAACCGGTGGAACTGATTGTCATTGGCTACCCAAAACAAATGAACAATCAACCTTCAGAAGCTGTTAAATACATCGATCCGATTGTTAACCGGATAAAAAAACTTTTCCCAAACCTGCCCGTTGAACTTGCGGATGAAAGGTTTACATCAAAAATGGCCTTTCAGGCCATGATTGACAGTGGGGTAAAGAAAAGCGACAGAAGAAACAAAGAGCTGATTGATACAGTGAGTGCAACAATAATTTTACAATCGTACCTGGAAAGTTTAAATTATAATAGGAAAGATTAATGACCCGAACAGTTTACATATATGGCTCCCCAGTCCTGCGGAAAGTAGCATCAGATATTACACCTGACTACCCTGATCTTAATAAGCTTATTGAGGATATGCGTGAAACAATGCAGAATTCCGATGGCATTGGGCTGGCTGCGCCCCAGATTGGACTTTCTATCAGGCTATTTGTTATTGATGGATCCCCGCTGGAAGAGGATGATCCCAACCTCAAGAATTTTAAGAAGGTATTTATCAACGCTAAAATTGTTGAAAGAACCGGGGAAATGAAAATTTATAAGGAGGGTTGCCTGAGCATACCGAATTTACATGAAGAGGTTGAGCGGGAGGATCAGGTTCGCATTCAATACTATGATGAAAATTTCCAGTTTCACGATGAGGTTTTTACCGGCACTGCTTCCAGGATCATTCAGCACGAGTACGATCACCTTGATGGAATATTATTCCCCGACAGGCTTTCCCCGCTTCGCAGGAAATTACTTTCCGGAAAACTCCTGGCCATATCAAAAGGAAAGTTCGAAATCGACTACAAGTACAAACTCGCAAAGTAATAATTTCAATTTCATCACCTGAACTGAAAATTTATCACTCTAAAAATTCATTTAGGGTTAAATGCTTACTGGTTAAATTCTAATCAGAAAATACATTCTCATAAAATTTCATTTTAACTATTGAAGTTGAAAAACTTTTTGTAATTTAATGATTGGTAATTAAATGCATTACCAATCATGAATATACCCATCAGCAGTAAGGAAGTGCCTTTTCTAAAACTCCTGATACCCTTGGTTGCCGGTATATTGTGCCAGCATCAACTTAACCTTTTTAGCAATGTTTTCATATCATACCTTTTTATTTTGGGTGCATTGTCATTTGTTCTGCTCAGCTATTTTATTTCAAATAGATGGTCCTTCCGTTGGTATTTTGGGGTGGCTGTATCTATATTTCTCTTTATTTCCGGGGCAAGCCTCACTATCAATGAACAACCGGGAATTAAGCCAAACGAGAGAACTCGTGTTTTAGTGAAACTTCTTGAGAAACCACATCAAAGAGGAAAATCATTTAGAGTGGTTTCTGAGGTATCATCCATCTACATTAACCACTCATGGTACCCCGAAAAGGCAAAGGTGCTGCTCTATTTTAATCCTTCCGACTCCATGGTTGAAAAATTATCTTATGGCTCCATTATTGCCACACAATTAAACCCGGTTCAGGTAAGTTCGCCAAGCAACCCTAAGCAATTCGACTTCAAAAAATACCTTTCCCACAAGGGTATTTCTTACACTTCATCTGTTTTGCCAAACAGTTGGATCTTAATTGATAATCAAGGGAATGTTGTAAAAGAAAAGGCAATAATCCTCAGCGAAAAGTTGATTGAACTTTTTAAAACCTCTGGCTTAAAAAGTGATGAGCTGGCAGTTGCTTCGGCCTTAACCATAGGATATAAGGAGCTACTTGATGACGAGTTGAGAAAGGTATATTCCAGCTCGGGTACAATGCATATTCTAGCCGTTTCGGGAATGCATGTTGCTATTCTATACTACCTATTATCCTTTATGCTGGTATTTCTCAATAAAAGGAAATCGTTACGTATAGTTAAAGCCATTATCCTGATTTTATTTCTTTGGTTTTTTGCAATCATCACGGGGCTTTCGCCTTCTGTACAAAGAGCAGCACTTATGCTCTCATTCATAGTGATTGGCGACAGCCTGGATAGAAAAATTCCTGTATATAACTCACTGGCAGCATCAGCATTTCTGTTACTCGTTATAAACCCCTACAGTTTTTTTGACACCGGGTTCCAGCTTTCCTATATTGCAGTCCTTTCAATTGTGTTCTTTTACCCCTTGATCAACCAGCTTTTCAGGTCGAAGTATAAAGTACTAGACTACGCATGGTCCATTATTGCTGTCAGCATAGCGGCACAAATCGGAACATTTTCGCTTAGCCTGTTTTACTTCAACCAGTTCCCCAACTACTTCTTACTATCAAACCTGATTGCAATTCCCCTTTCTACCATTGCCATATACCTAGCTGTTGCACTTATCATATTTTCTCCAATAGGATTGGTCACATCAATTATCGGTAAACTTTTTTCCCTTTCACTTTTTACACTAAACAATTCACTGCGGTTTATTGAAGATCTTCCCTTTTCTGTTTCGAGCGGGATTTATATCGATAACTTACAACTACTAATAATACTGCTAACCATCGTCACTTTTGCAATTTTTATCATTAATAGAAATAAATACCTGCTGTTTATATTATTTTCATTGATAATTTCACTACAGGTTACCGGAATCTGGAGGTCTCATAAAACTCTGCAAAGAAATGAGCTGGTAGTTTACAGCATACCAAAACAAACCCTATTATCCTTTAAAGAAGCCGATAAACTTACTTTTATATCGGGCGATTCATCAAGTATTGATATTATAAGTAAGTATGGTTTTTTTGTTAAAGGTTATCTTAACTCAATTGGGATTACAAAAAATTTCGAGACCTTCTTTCCGAAAACATTAGGGCAACAAAAATCTTCCAATAATTACCTAAGAAATGATATTTATTTCAGAAGTTTCAAAGGGTACAAAGTGGCATATATTTATGGAGATAAGTTAGAAAACTACAAAACCAAATTCCCATTAGGCATTGATATTCTGATTGTTGATAATAATTTCCCAAAAAACTTGCTTCAACTTTTCAACCCTAAAAGAATTGTTATCAGCTCTTCCATGAGCTACCGGAAGGTTGAGAATCTTAAAATACAATGTTTGCAAAGAGGAATTACACTACACAATGTCGCAACCCAGGGAGCATTTATATTCTAATTTGATTTAAACCTTCTCAACCTTAACCGCTGAAAGTTTAAACGGGGCAATCTTACTGTAAGGATCTAACTCATCTCGGGTTAGCCTGTTCACCTGCGATTCGTTGAAATGCCATGGCATAAAAAGTTCTCCCTCCAAAACCTGATCGCTTACTTTAAGTGTAGTGGTAAGCTTTCCATTTCTGGATTCGATGAACACCTGATCGCCGTCAGTAAAACCGTATTTTATCGCATCATTTTGGTGCATAAGTACATAGGAATCATTAATAAAATCGCGCAGTACTTTAGTTTTACGTGACATTGTGCTGGTATGGTAGTGGTAAAGAATTCTGCCCGAATTGAGAATAAAGGGGTAATTAATATCCGGTTTCTCAACCTGTTCGGCAAATTCAACCGGGAAAAGTTTAGCTTTTCCGGTGGGTGTATTAAACTTCTCGAGGTAGAGAGTTGAAGTGCCCGGATGAGTGGGCGTTGGGCAAGGCCACTGTATCCCATGTTCTTCGATACGCTTATGTGAAATACCCGCCAATATTGGCGTAACGCGGGCAATCTCATCGAATATTTCCGATTCATCCAAATATTCTTTCATGGGTTTTCCCATTCGTTTGGCCAGCTCATGTACTATTTTCCAATCCTCACGGGCTTCGCCAGGGCATTCAATAGCTTTTCTCACCCTGAGTACCCTTCTGTCGCTGTTGACAAAAGTGCCGTTTTTCTCCGCCCAGCTTGATGCCGGGAGAATTACATCAGCCAGCTGGGCAGTTTCTGTGAGAAAGATATCCTGAACCACTAAAAAATCAAGCCTTTTAAGTGAATCCTCGGTATGATTCAGGTTTGGATCACTGATCATCGGGTTTTCGCCCATTATGTAAAGCCCCTTTATCTTACCATCGTAAGCACCTTTAACAATCTCAACTGTGGTTAAACCGGGTTTTTCGGAAAGGGAATTAAAAGAAACGCCCCAGATTTCAGCCACTTTTTTCCGGTTCTCCTCATTTGCAACCGGGATATAACCGGGGTAAAAAACCGGATGGCAACCAACATCGGTTGCTCCCTGAACATTATTCTGGCCTCGCGGGGGGTCAATTCCACATCTTTCGCGACCAATCTGCCCTGTGATAAGCATCATGTTAAGCATGCAGAAAACATTATGAGTACCGGTAACCTGCTGGCTCATACCCATTCCTGTTGCAATGATTGATGTTGCTGAGGTTGAGTATAGTTCAGCAGCCAGTGTTAGCTTTTCCTGTGGGACACCTGTTATCTTTTCTACAAATTCGGGCGAATACTTTTCCACCAGAACTGCTAGCTCATTTAATGCAGTTATTCCCCCATCAACCCTGTTGTTAATAAAATCAACATTATACCAACCTTTTTTAATTATAATGTTGATTAAGCCGTTGTAAAGCGCCACATCGGTTCCCAGCTTAGGCTGAAGCCACAGGTTGGCATATTTAACCAAAGGTGTCCATTTGGGATCAACCACTATGATTTTCATCCCTTTTGCTGCCCCACGTTTAACATAGGTTGCAGTAATCGGGTGGGTCTCAATAATATTATTCCCAGTAACCAGGAGACAATCGGTGGTTTCAAAATCCTCAATGGAATTACTGCCTGCTCCATCGCCAATTGAACGGAGCATGGCAGTTACCGTTGATGCATGGCAAAGCCGGGTGCAATAATCAATATTATTGGTGCCAAAAACAGTCCTGATAAATTTCTGAAAGATATAGTTATCCTCGTTGGTGCATTTTGCAGAGGCATAACCAGCCAATGCATCGGATCCATGCTTTTGTTTAATCTCTAAAAATTTTGTGGCAATAAAACTTAACGCTTCCTCCCATGATGCCTCCTCGAATTTCCCGTTCCTTTTAATTAAAGGTTTCGTCAACCTTTCCGGGCTATGAACAAACTCATAACCAAACCTCCCCTTTACGCATAACCGGCCATCATTTGGCATAACCCCTTCAACCCCGTTACTTCTTATAATTTTACCATCCTGAACGAAAAGTTCAATTTGACAGCCAACTCCGCAGTATGGGCAAGTTGTTTTGACCTTTTTATCAATTTTTGATAATTTTATTACACTTCGGTTTGGTTTTTCCACAATGGCACCGGTTGGGCACAGCTGAATGCATTCGCCACATCCATCACACTCGCTATCCTTCCAAACCCCCATACCTGCAACGATATACGATTTAATGCCCCGTTCGGCAAACGATAGTACATTCTTACCCTGAACCTCCTCACAAGCTTTGATACACCGGAAGCATTTGATGCATTTTAATGGGTTATAAGTAAGTACCGGTGAAGTATCATCTATACCACCTGCAAATTCCTTAAATAATTTTGGGTAACGCCTGTTTTCGGGCTTATCGAGTTTGTAACGGGTTATTAGTTCTCTCAGCTCATCATCATAGGTATCATCATCGTTTTCATCATGTTCAGCCAACAAGTATTCAAGGGTATGTTTCCTGGTTTCCTCCAGTTCATCATCAATTGCAATTACATCCAATCCATCTTTAACCTGAATAGTGCAAGCCATTACAAGCCCATTTACCCCTTTAATCTTTACCACACAAAGCCTGCAAGCGCCAGTTGGGGTTAACTTATGATGGTAGCACAAACCGGGAATATCAATGCCATTATTTCTAGCAACTTGTAGGAGGTTAAAACCATTTTCTGCTTGAACTTTTTTACCATCAATCGTTAGGGTAACGCTACTCATAGTCAGACCATTTTTAGGGTTTTCCACTGAAAAATATCTGTAAGCTCCGAATTGGAATGATAGGGGATTGCCCCAAAGGGCAAAGTGAGTTTTTAGCCATGTAATCAGCCTCGTATATTAATCTACTAACCAGATGCTTATCAATTTGATTACTTTTCGCCTCATGAATCAGGTTGACAAGTTGGGTTGTTCCAACCCTACATGGTACGCATTTCCCACACGACTCATGCCTGAAAAATTCAAGGATTGATCTGGTCATATCAAGAACTGAGCGGTTTTCATCTAAAACAATTATTGCGCCCGAGCCAAGAATAGCGCTGTTATTCCTTAGCGAATCGTAACCTGTAGGGATATCCAACAATGATTCATTGACAAAAGTTCCAGCGGCACCCCCAATAAGTATAGCTTTAAGCTTTTTTCCATTCTTAATACCGCCCCCAAGTTCAAAGACCAGCTGACGAAGTGTTACTCCCAACTCTACCTCAAAATAGCCAGGGTTAATTACATCACCGCTAATTGTGAAGATTTTTGTGCCGGGTGTTTCCTGGGTGCCATATTTTAAGAAATTATCAGCGCCTAAACCAAGAATCAGAGGTAAAGTAGCCAGGGTTTCAACATTATTTACCAGTGTGGGTAGATTAAACAACCCCTTTTGAGCTGGGAATGGTGGTTTTATCCGCGGATAACCTCTTTTCCCTTCCAGAGATTCTATTAAGGTTAATTCCTCCCCACATAAGTATGAACCGGCACCGGGCTTAACCTCAATATCCAACGAAAATGTTGAACCTAAAATATTTGAACCGAGAAAACCTTTATTCCAGCAGCCAATTACCGCCTTTTTAACCCGCTCAATGGAAAGTGAATACTCACCACGGATATAAATAAATGCCTTGCTTGCCCCGACTGCGTATGCTGCGATAATAATCCCTTCGATCAGTATAAAAGGATCATTCTCCATAATAATCCTGTCTTTGAAGGTACCGGGTTCACCCTCGTCGGCATTGCAAATCAGGTATTTCTGGTTGGTTGCAGAGCTGGAATCGTGTGTAAACTTTAACTTGAGACCGGTTGAAAAACCTGCCCCTCCCCTTCCTCTTAACCCTGATTTGATAACCTCATCAATTACTTCGACAGGCCCTCTTTCCAACGCTTTCTTTAAAGCCACAAATCCGCCAGAATGGATATAATCTTCAACTAATTCCGGGTTGATTTTGCCAACATTCTTAAGAACCAGCCGGGTTTCTTTTACCATGATTATTATTTTTTATAGCTATTAATTATAGCTGAAATCTTTTCCTTATCTAAATCACCATAGAAAATATTATTAATGGAAAAGCCAGGGGCTGAACTACAGTAACCAAGACACTGAGAGGTTTCTAAAGTGAATAGTCCGTCGGGAGTGGTTTCTCCTAAAGCAATTCCAAGTATAGAACTTAAAGTAGAAATAATTTCGGATGAACCCTTCATTTCACAAACCGGAGATTGACAAACCCTGATTATGTTAGCACTTCGCGGGGTTAAACTGAACATGGAATAGTAGGTAATCACCCCGTAAACAGAACTAATGCTGATATTAAGGTATTTAGAGACATTTACAATATCTTCATGGGTAATATAACGCTTTGGATTTCTATCCTGAATCTCATGTAGAATCTCAATTAAGTAAACCTTGTCTGGTGGGTACTTCCCAAAAATCTCGTCTAAGTTCATAATTGAAATTTTGTACTGGCAATTTAAGTAAAAAAAGTTCCAGAATAGTATAACTTAATTGTATAATAATCACTTTATAGGTTGATAAATATTGAATTTTTAATAAATCCAAAGGAAAAACCATTTTTCTAACTTTTTAAAATAAAAAAGCCCTACACCTTAACTGATGCAGGGTTTACAGAAAACAAAATAAAAACTTCTCATCCAAATATACCTGAATGAGAAAGATTGAATTATGGGTAAAGAAGTTTTAAGCCTTGGTAAATGTAGTGTTGGATTTTACCTGGCTGTAAGCAGGACAAGTCTTTTTAGAGCAAGAGCTGAAAATTGCTGCAACCACAACAATTATAACTACTACGGAAACAAATCTTTTCATTTTACTGTTTTTTTGGTTAACCATCAACTATATTAAATATTTAAAATAATTTTCAAAAAATTAAGCCCTTTTGTTTTCTAGTTTCTGCGTTTTTTCTGCATAAACGGGACATGGAATATTATTTTGACAAGAACTGAGAAATAATATCATCCCAATAATCAGAAAAGAAAGAACAAATACCCTTGATTTACACATTAAATCTAAAAACAATTAAAATCATTTAAAGTTTAATACAAACAAAAACATGACAAATTTATTAAAAAAATGCTCCCCCACCCAATTAAAAAATTGATTTCAATCACATAAAATTGGTAATTAGTGGAAAATTGAGGGGGTAAAATCCCCCTCAAAATTCAAAGAACATAAGCTACCTCCTTATAACCCGAGTCAAATAGGAATCAACCGGTGTTTGGAGCTTAATCAGGTATAATCCTGACGGGTATGGGGTAAAATCAATCCTGTTTGGAACATTCTGTACCAGATCAATTTTTTGGGTGCTGATGAGCTGCCCCTGTGAATTATATATATAAAGCATTGATCTGCCACTATAAGCATTTGTCCAGTTCAGGTATAGTTCACCGGAAACCGGGTTGGGGAAAACCGACAGCTGATTGAATTCAACCGGATGAACAGCTGAGGCATCCTGCACCTCGAGTTGCACTGTTTGAGTGTCTGTTCCCAGGGAATCATCCTCAACCGTTATATTAAACTGTGTTGTCCCAAAATAGCTGTTGAGAACCTTTATGGTAACAATGTTGTCTGCAACCTGAATATCCAGATTTGAGTTTGTTGAGCTGGCAGCGAATGTAAAGACATAGGAATCAATATCTGTTGCCCCAAGGGTTAATGTTAGAGTGGCGTTATTCCACATTGTTTGATTGTCAACTGGGATAAGCACGGGATCATCATTGACCGGTTTAACCTCTACGGTGAATTCCTGTGCTGCCTTTTTAAACCCATCGTCAGCAAAAATGGTGATGTCAGTCAATCCGGATTCATTATTCCCCGGAACAAAGGTTATACTGCGTTGCGTACCAGTGGTTGATGAAACAGGGGTAATTGTAATATCACCTGAAGCAACAAGTTTCTCATTGCTGGATTCAACTGTCACTGCAAGGGGATCGTAAACATCAGGATCATAAGGAGTAACATTAATTGATACAGGTACGTCCTCTAAAGTTACGATACTGTTTACCGGATCAAGTGAAGGCATTGAATTGCTTACTTTATACTTCATCTTGATAGATTTTGTGGTTGAAAGAACACCATCTGATACCTGTACATTTACCATGAAATCCTGGGCATAATCGGTGGCAGGGACAACTGTAATATCTCCATCCTTCTCAATTAGCTGGACAGCTGCTGCTGCAGGATTGGCTGTTAGAG